>NZ_JBFAJT010000001.1:747070-1000644 GCF_040655335.1 Streptomyces sp. NPDC050439 | reverse complement strand
CCGAGACGGCCCCGGTGCTCGAACTGGTCGGCCTGGAGCGGCACTTCGCTTCACCTGGCGGTCTCGTGCGTGCCGCCGATGGCGATGCCGCGCACCGTGCGGCCTGCTGGCATCCGCAGGATGCCGTCGTTCTCGCGCCCACCATTCAGGAGGCCGGACAGTGACTCCCACGCAGACACGTGAAGCCGAGACGGCCCCGGTGCTCGAACTGGTCGGCCTGGAGCGGCACTTCGCTTCACCTGGCGGTCTCGTGCGTGCCGCCGATGGCGATGCCGCGCACCGAGCGGCCTGCTGGCACCCGCAGGACGCCGCGGTTCTCACGCCCACCATTCAGGAGGCCGGACAGTGACTCCCACGCAGACTCGCGAAGCCGAGACGGCCCCGGTGCTCGAACTGGTCGGCCTGGAGCGGCACTTCGCCTCACCCGGCGGCTTCGTGCGGGCCGCCGACGGCGTCACGCTCACCGTCGGCAGGGGTGAAGTCGTCGGACTCGTCGGCGAGTCGGGGAGCGGCAAGTCGACCGTGGGGCGCTGTGCCGTACGGCTGGACGAACCCACCGGCGGCACGGTCCGCATCAACGGCGCGGATGTGACCCGCCTTTCGCGCCGTGCCCTGCGGCCCCTCCGGAAAGACTTCCACCTCGTCTTCCAGGACCCCTCCTCCTCGCTCGACCCGCGCATGACCGTCGGACAGATCATCGCCGAACCCCTGCGTCTGCACGGCATCGCCAAGGGGGACGCGGCACGCGCGCGCGTGGCCGAACTCCTCGGCCAGGTCGGTCTGCGCCCCGAGCACGCCGACCGGCACCCGCACGAACTCTCCGGCGGGCAGCGCCAGCGCATCTCCATCGCCCGCGCCCTGTCCGTCGACCCGGACCTCCTGGTGGCCGACGAACCCACGTCGGCCCTCGACGTCTCCGTGCAGGCCTCGGTCCTCAACCTCCTCGCCGACCTGCAGCGGGACCGCGGCTTCGGATGTCTGTTCATCACGCACGACCTGGCCGCCGTGGAGTTCCTCGCCGACCGCATCGCGGTCATGTACCTGGGCCAGATCGTCGAACAGGCGCCGACCGCCGAGCTGTTCGCCGATCCCAAGCACCCGTACACGCAGGCGCTCCTGTCCGCCGCGCCCGTGCCCGACCCGGTCCTCCAGCGCACCCGCGAGCGCATCGTCCTCAGCGGTGAACTGCCGAGCCCGCTCGCCCCGCCACCCGGCTGCCGCTTCCACACGCGCTGCCCGCTGGCCGTCGAGCGCTGCCGGGTCGAAGTGCCCGGACTGCGCTCGCTTCCCGGGGAAGGCGGGCGCGAGGTCTCCTGCCATCTGGTCGCCGACGACGGCACCGCTCCCGACGCGGCCGCCGCCCCGACCCTCCGTACGATCCCCAGTACCCGCACCGCACGCTAGGAGCAGCACTCTTGTTCACCACTAGGCCGACCCTCCAAGGCACCTTCGGCATGGTGTCCTCCACCCACTGGCTCGCCTCGCAGTCCGCGATGGCCGTCCTGGAGGACGGCGGCAACGCCTACGACGCGGCGGTCGCCGCCGGTTTCGTCCTGCACGTCGTCGAGCCGCACCTCAACGGCCCGGCGGGCGAGGTGCCGATCATCCTGGCCCCCGCCGACGGCGAGGTGCGGGTCCTGTGCGGGCAGGGCGTCGCGCCCGCCGGAGCGAGCGTGGACCACTACCGCTCGCTCGGCCTCGAACTGGTGCCGGGCACGGGTCCGCTCGCGGCCGCGGTGCCGGGCGCCTTCGACGCGTGGATGGTGCTCCTGCGCGACCACGGGACGAAGTCCCTCGCCGACGTCCTCAAGTACGCCATCGGGTACGCCGAGGACGGCCACGCACCCGTGGAGCGCGTCGGCGAGACCGTCGAGACGGTGCGCGAACTCTTCGAGACGGAATGGCCGTCGTCGGCCGAGATCTACCTGCCGGAGGGCCGGTCTCCGCAGCCCGGCGAGCTCCTGCGCAACCCGGCGCTCGCCGCGACCTGGCGCCGTGTGATCGATGAGGCGGGCACCGGCTCGCGCGTCGAGCAGATCGAGGCCGCGCGCAGGATCTGGAGCGAGGGGTTCATCGCCGAGGCGCTGATACGGCAGTCCGGCGTCCCCACGATGGACACCAGCGGATCCCGGCACACCGGAACGCTGACGGCAGCCGACCTCGCCGGATGGGAGGCCACCTACGAGGCCCCGGCGACGTACGACTGGAACGGCTGGACGCTGTGCAAGGCGGGCGGCTGGAGCCAGGGCCCGGCCTTCCTCCAGCAGCTCGCCGTGCTCCCCTCGGCACTCGCGGACCTGCCCGCCTACGGCTCGGCCGACTACGTCCACCTGCTGATCGAGGGCTGCAAGCTGGCCATGGCCGATCGCGAGGCCTGGTACGGCGACGCGGACGGCACCGGCACGGTCCCGGTCGCCGAACTGCTTTCCCCCGCCTACAACGAGGAGCGGCGCACGCTCATCGGCGAGAAGGCGTCGCACGACCTGCGCCCCGGAAGCCCCGGCGGACGCACGGCGAAGATCTCCGCCCATGCGAGCGCGGTGGCCGCGGGCGAGCCCGGCTTCGACGCGCTCGGCCTGCCCGGAGCGGGCGCCGGTGAGCCGACCGTCGCCAAGAGCGGCACCTCACCCGTGCCCGGCGAACCGGCCGTCTCGGCGGACGGCGCCACCCGCGGCGACACCTGCCACCTGGACGTCGTGGACCGCTGGGGCAACATGGTCGCGGCCACGCCCAGCGGCGGCTGGCTGCAGTCCAACCCGGTCGTCCCGGAGCTGGGCTTCCCGCTGGGCACCCGGCTCCAGATGGCCTGGCTGGAGGAGGGCCTGCCCAACTCGCTGACGCCCGGCCGCCGCCCGCGCACCACCCTGACGCCGTCCCTCGCGCTCAAGGACGGCGTACCGGTGATGGCGTTCGGCACGCCCGGCGGGGACCAGCAGGACCAGTGGCAGCTGCACTTCTTCCTGGCGGTGGCGCTGCGTGACTCCGTCCGCGGGGGCCTCGACCTCCAGGGCGCCATCGACGCCCCCAACTGGCACAACGACAGTTTCCCCGGCTCCTTCTACCCGCGCGGCATGCGTCCGGGCAGCGTCACGGTCGAGTCCCGCATGGACGAGACGGTCATCGAGGAGCTGCGGCGGCGCGGGCACGACGTGACGGTGGGCGAGCCCTGGTCGGAGGGCCGGCTGTGCGCGGTGGCGCGCGACCCGCGGACCGGGGTGCTCTCGGCGGCGGCCAACGCGCGGGGGATGCAGGGGTACGCCGTGGGCCGGTAGAAGCCCCGGAGAGCGCCCGAAGGGGCGCGGAGAACTGCGCGAGGACGGACCAGGACCCGCGGCCGGCAACGGCGCTAACCCGGCAGACGCGCATCCGTGAAAGCCGCGTGAGACGGCCGGGTACGCGGCGTCACGCACCGCGTACCCGGCCGAAGGCGGACGTCAGGACCGGCCGCTCGTCTCCTGACCGTCCAGCGACTCCTCGGCCGACGGCTCCGGCTCCCGCTGCGAGGGCAGGGCCACCGGGGCGGCGGTCTCCCTGCGGCGCATCACCGCGCCGCCCACCAGCGCGGCCACCGGCTGCGCGAAGCGTGCGGTCAGCGGGCCGACGATCACCAGGATCAGGACGTACGCCGTGGCCAGCGGGCCGAGCGACGGCTCGATGCCCGCGGTGACGGCGAGCCCCGCGATGACGATGGAGAACTCGCCGCGCGCCACGAGGGCGCCACCCGCCCGCCACCGTCCCTTGACGGAGATCTTGGCGCGGCGGGCCGCCCAGTACCCCGTGGCGATCTTCGTGCACGCCGTCACGACGGCGAGCACGAGCGCGGGGAGCAGCACCGGAGGGATGCTCGCCGGGTCGGTGTGCAGGCCGAAGAAGACGAAGAAGACGGCGGCGAACAGGTCCCGCAGCGGCGCGAGGAGACTGTGCGCGCCCTCGGCGACCTCGCCGGACAGCGCGATGCCGACCAGGAAGGCGCCCACGGCGGCGGAGACCTGGAGCTGCTGCGCGATCCCGGCGACCAGGATGGTCAGACCGAGGACGACCAGGAGCAGCTTCTCGGGGTCGTCGCTCGACACGAAGCGCGAGATGACACGGCCGTAGCGCACGGCGAGGAACAGCACCAGACCGGCCGCACCGAGCGCGATGCCCAGGGTGAGGCTGCCCGCGGCCCAGCCGACACCGGCCAACAGGGCGGTGATGATGGGCAGATACACCGCCATCGCCAGGTCTTCGAGGACCAGGATGCTGAGGATGACGGGTGTCTCGCGGTTGCCGAGGCGGCCCAGGTCGTTCAGGACCTTCGCGATGACGCCCGACGAGGAGATCCACGTGACGCCCGCGAGGACGACGGCGGCCACCGGACCCCAGCCCATCAGGAGCGCGGCGATCGCGCCCGGCACGGCGTTGAGCCCCATGTCGACGAGACCGGCCGGGTACTGCGTCTTGAGGTTGCTGACCAGGTCGCTCGCCGTGTACTCGAGCCCCAGCATGAGCAGCAGCAGGATGACGCCGATCTCGGCGCCGATCGCGACGAACTCCTCACTGGCGCCCAGCGGAAGCAGCCCGCCCTCGCCGAACGCGAGCCCGGCAAGGAGGTAGAGGGGGATGGGGGAGAAGCGGAACCGTCCGGCGAATCGGCCGAGCAGCCCGAGCGCGAGAATGATCGCGCCGAATTCGATCAGGAAGACAGCGGAGTGCATCGAATCACTCCCGCCCGAGTATCGCGGCGGCGCTCTCCACACCTTCGCGGGTGCCGATCACGATGAGCGTGTCCCCGCCCGCGAGGCGGAAATCGGGTGCGGGCGACGGAATGGCCTCGGCCCTGCGCAACACGGCCACGATGGACGCGCCGGTCTCGGTGCGCATCTGGGTCTCACCGAGCACGCGCCCGTTCCAGTGCGAGGAACCGGCCACCTCGATGCGCTCGGCGACCAGACCGAGGTCGGTGGTGTGCAGGAGATTGGGGCTGTGGTGCGAGGGCATCAGCGCGTCGATCAGCGCGTCCGCCTCACCCGAGCTCAGCCGCAGCGAGAGCGCGCACTCGTCGGGGTCGTCGGCACGGTAGGCGCTGAGGGTGCGCGCGCCGTCCCGGTGCGCGACGACCGAGAGCCGGCGGTGTTCCCGGGTGGTCAGGTCGTACCGGATACCGATGCCTGGGAGTGGCGTCTGGCTGAGACGTGAAGCGGACACAGCTCTTCCCCTAGTTGCTGATTGGCTGATGGGCGTCAATACGGCGTTAAGGTCACCCTATAGGCCCGTTCTTTGCCAGAACTTGGTGGTAGAGGTCCCGCCCCGGGTCTAGGGCTGACGTTCCGCCAGTACCGTCTCGACGGAATCGGCTTCCGCGGGCGACTTGTCCTCGCGGTAGCGGACGACACGGGCGAAGCGGAGCGTGACGCCGGCCGGATAGCGGGTGGACTTCTGCAGCCCGTCGTAAGCGATCTCGACGACGAGCTCCGGGCGTACGGTCACGACGAAGCCGTCGTCGCCGACCGCGAGCTCACGCAGCCGCTCGGTCTGCCAGGCGAGCATCACGTCGGTCATGCCCTTGAAGGTCTTCCCGAGCATGGCGAATGTCCCGTCGTCGCGCCGGGCGCCCAGGTGCAGGTTGGACAGCTTGCCGGTTCGCCGCCCGTGCCCCCACTCGGCGGCGAGCACGACGAGGTCCAGGGTGTGCACCGGCTTGACCTTCAGCCAGCTCGCACCGCGGCGCCCGGCGATGTACGGGGCGTCGAGGGCCTTGAGCACGACGCCTTCGTGGCCGCGGCGCAGCGTGTCGGCGAAGAACTCCTCGGCGGCGCCGATCTCCGTCTCGTCTGCGGGATCGGCGACGACGGCGCGGCGCACCCGCATCGGCTCCGGGACGAGTCGCGCCAGATGGGTGTGCCGTTCGGCGAACGGCAGGTCGAGCAGATCCTGTCCTCCCTCGTACAGGACGTCGAAGAAGACGGGGGACACGGGCAGCCCCGCGGCGGCGGTGGTGACGTCGATGCGGGACCCGACGCGTCCGGCGATCTCCTGGAAGGGGCGGGGTCTGCCGTCCTCGTCGAGCGCGATGACCTCGCCGTCGAGGATGAAGGTGTCGCCCTTCAGCTCCATCGCGGCGGCGGTGAGTTCGGGCAACCGGTCGGTGATGTCGTCCAGGGTGCGGGTGTAGACGCGTACGTCGTCCCCGTCCCGGTGGACCTGGACGCGGATGCCGTCCAGTTTCTCCTCGACGGCGCACGGCCCGCCCAGCTTGCCGACGCCTTCGGTGACGGTGACGGCGCCGTGCGCGAGCATCGGCAGGACGGGCCGCCCGACGCTGAGCCGGAACTCCTCCACCGCGCCGGGCCCCCTCGCGAGGAGGGCCTCGGCGACGGGAGTCACCGCCCCCGCCAGCATCACCGCGCGGCGCACGGCGGCGGGCGGCGCCTCGGTGGCACGGGCGAGCCCCTCCACGGCGATGGCGTCCAGCGCTCCCTGCCGCACCTCGCCGGTCAGCAGCCCGACGAGGAACCGCTGCTCCTCCGCGGTCGCCGCGCCCATCAGTTCCGCCACCAGCCGCTTGCGCTCGGCCTGGGAGCCCTGTCCGGAGACGGCGCCGATGGCGGTCAGGGCCTGGTCCGTGGCCTGCACGGTGAGGCTGGGCTCGACGGCCGCCGCGGGCGCCTCCTTCAGGAGGCTCCATCCGATGCCCAGCCTCCCTTGGGGGAGACGGCCCGCGAGGTACGGGATGACGATGGGGGCGTCGGCGGGCGTGGCCGCACGGAAGAGATCGGCGAGGAGCGCGATCTTCTGGGACCGGGCGGGGGTGGTGGCCACGGTGGCGGATACGTGTGCGAGACGGGCTAGCAGCATGCGTTCTCCTTTCCCCGGTCGCCGCCCTCCCTGAAACGCGCCTGCCGGGAGTGGCGCAGGTCACACATCTCGGCCCGTGAGCCGCGTAATGAATCACCTCTTGCCGGACTCGAACAGGCACGGAACAAAGCAGTGCGAGCAGCGGCAGCTGCGCCAGAACAGGAGCCCGATCATGGCCGTCACCCTTGAGCAGCCCGCCCGCGCCCGCCTGATCACCCGCGAAGGCCGCGAGCGCGCGCTGCCCGTGACCCTGCGCTATGTGGCTGCCGACCCGCTGGCCGTGCAGATCGTCTTCCCTCCGGAGGCTTCCCTCGACGGCGCGGAAGTCACGTGGATCTTCGCCCGGCAGCTCCTGGAGGACGGCCTTCGCGCGCCCGCCGGCGGCGGTGACGTGCACGTCTGGCCGTGCGGGCGGGCGCGCACGGTCCTTGAGTTCCACGCGCCGCAGGGTCTGGCCCTGGTGCAGTTCGACAGAGAGGTGCTGCGGCGGTTCCTGCTCCGTACGTACGCCGTCGTGGGGGCGGGGAGCGAAGCCGAGGGGCTCGGCCTCGACCAGGATCTCGCCCGGTTGCTGGGCGGGGTCTGAGCGTGGGCGGGATCTGATCAAAGGCCCTCGGCTACGGGCCCTCCGAGAAGCGGCGGGCGCGGGCCGTTCGCCGTCGCCGGACCCCCAGCGTCGTACCGACCACCAGGGCGGCCGAAGCCGCGGCGAAGAAGAGCATCGTGGTCCACGCGGGGCCGTCCGAGTCGATCGCGTGGGCGGCCGGTTCCGCGGCGTGCGCGGGGCCCTGCGCCGTGCCCCGCTTCTCGCTCTCGGAGACCAGCGAACCCACCGGCCGCACATGCCCCGCCGCCTTGAACCCCCAGTCGAGAAGCGCCCTGGTCTCCTCGTACACGCGGTACCCGCCGCTCGCCTGCGGGTTCATCACCGACACGACGAGGGTGCGGCTGCCGCGCTGCGCCGCGCTGATGAGGGTGTTTCCCGCGTGGCTGGTGTAGCCGTTCTTGATGCCGAGCAGGCCCGGGTAGCGGCCCACGCCGTCGGCCCCGGTGAGCAGCCGGTTGGTGTTCTGGATGGGGTAGGACCAGTTGCCGTGCGGGAACTTGGCGATCGACGTCGAGCAGTACCGGGCGAACTGCGGGTCCGCGAGGCCCGCCCGGCCGAAGACCGCCAGGTCGTAGGCCGAGGAGACCTGGCCCGCCGCGTCGTATCCGTCGGGCGAGACCACATGGGTGTCGTGGGCGCCCAAGGCGCGGGCCTTGGCGCGCATCTGACGGACGGTCTGCTGCCAGCCGCCGTTGAGCTTGGCAAGGACGTGCACGGCGTCGTTGCCGGAGCTGAGGAACACCCCACGCCACAGGTCGGCGACGGTGTAACTGCGCCCCGCCTCGACCCCCACCAGGCTGCTGCCGTCCCCGACCTCGGAGAGCTCGCTCTCGGTGACCCGGTGCCGGGCCACGGCGTCCAGGTGGGGCAGGGCCGTCAGGGCGAAGAGCGACTTCAGGGTGGACGCGGGCGGCAGTTGACGGTGCGCGTTGTGGGCGGCGAGCACTTCGCCCGAACGGGCGTCGGCCACCAGCCAGGAGAGTGCGGAGACCTCGCCCGGCACGGCCGGGGCCCCGGCGTCGGGCCGCACCTGGACGCCGGGCCGGTCCAGGAGGTTCGAGGAGTACACCGGGCCCGGCTTGGGCGGCGTGGGCTCCTCGGCGGCCGCGGTGGCGGGTGTGGGCAGGAGGACCAGAGCGGCTGCCGCGAGGGCCGCGGTGCGGACGGATGAGGAGCGCGGGAGGTACCTGATGACCATTCAGTCACCGTACGAGCGCGTCCCGAAGCCCGCAGGTCAGCTTGGTCCTACTGGATGTACGGGGTGGCCGCGGGGAGTTGCGCGGCCGGTCAGGGCCTGGCCGACGGCTCGGTGAGCAGGTCGTCCAGCTCGGCCGCGAAGAGCTCGGCCGGGTCGAAGCCCATGCCGCTGAAGTGGCCCGAGAGTTCCAGGGACAGGACTCCGTGCATCCGGGTCCAGAAGGACACGGCCCGGTGCAGGGCGGCCGGCGGCGCGGGGTGCCCCTGCGCCCAGTCCCGGTGGTCCTGCAGATGGCTGCCGAACGGTGTCGCGGGGCTGTCCGGCAGGAGTTCCGCGCAGGCGTCGAGCAGGGTCGCCATGATCTCGGACGAGATGCCGGTGATGTCGTCGGGCGCGTGATAGCCGGGCACCGGGGTGCCGTAGACGAGGAAGTACCGCTGGGGGTGCGCGAGGGCCCAGTCGCGCAGGACGTGCGCGAGTCCGGCCAGGCCGGCGCCTTCGGCGGAGGCAGCGTGCACGGTGTCGGCGAGGCTTCGGTAGGCGTCCCGGACGAGTTCGGTGATCAGCTCGTCGCGACCGGCGAAGTAGCGGTAGAGCGCGGGTCCGCTCATGCCCATCTGCTTGGCGATCGCGTTGAGGGAGAGTGCGGACGCCCCAGCCGTGGCGATCTGCTCCCACGCGCGTTCCTTGACCTCGGCACGCACTTGCGCGCGATAGCGCTCGCGCGGAGTGCTCGCCTCGCTCTTCGCCATGGCTCTTCCACCTCTCCCGCGGGGCTACAGGCTCAAGATTTCGTTAGAGGCTATCACTCAACCTGTTGACCGCCTGTTCTCTGTTGCGTTATACCTTCTAACGAACACGTGAGCCTCTAGCTCGCTTCCTCCAGCTTCGACTCGCCAGGAGAACGCCATGACCGGAACGCGCACCCTCGCCGCCCGCGCCGCACTGCTCGCCGTCCCGTTCGCCGCCGCCGGTGTCCTCGGCACGGCGGCGGCCCCCGCAGGAGCCACTCCTCAGTCCGGCCACGGCACGTCCCTCACCTGCCGCGGCGAGGGCGTCGACCCCGAGGTGCTCGTCCGCCACCGCACCGAGACCGTGATCCACGCGCCGCTGAGCACCATCTGGAAGCTGCAGACCGACGTGGAGCGCTGGCCGTCGTGGCAGACCCCCGTCACGTCGGCGGACCGTCTCGACCACGGCCCCTTGCGCAAGGGCTCGGCGTTCCGGTGGACGACCCCGATACCGCCCAACCCGGCGACCCCCGCCACCAGCCTGGACATCACCTCGACGGTCGAGCAGCTCAAGCGCAACGTGTGCATCCGCTGGACGGGCCCCGCGATCGGTGAGGGGCTGCGCATCGACGGCGTCCACGTGTGGACCTTCACCAGGGTCAAGGGCGGCGTCCTGGTCCGCACCGAGGAGACCCACACCGGAGAGCAGGTCGAGGCGAACGTCCCCGCCGCGACCGAGATCCTCGGCCAGAGCCTCGAAGGGTGGCTGGGTGCACTGAAGAGCGCGGCGGAAGCGCGGGCCGGCCACCACGGCCGCTGAACGACGAAGGCGCGGTACACCGGCGACAGCCGGTGTACCGCGCCTTCGGTGCGCGCGTGACGCTACTTCGGCAGGTTCGCCTCGATCGCGGCGACGACCTCGGGGGCGTCCGGCTCGGTCTGCGGGGCGAACCGGGCCACCACCTCGCCGCCCGGGGAAAGGATGAACTTCTCGAAGTTCCAGCGGATGTCGCCGGTGTGGCCCTCGGCGTCCGCCGTGTCCACGAGCTGCTTGTAGAGCGCGTGCCGGTCGTCGCCGTTGACGTCGACCTTCTCGGTCATCGGGAACGTCACGCCGTACGTCGCCGAACAGAACTCGGCGATCTCATCGGACGTACCGGGCTCCTGGCCCATGAACTGATTGCAGGGCACGCCGAGCACCGTGAAGCCACGGCCCGCGTACTTCTCCTGCAGGCGCTCCAGGCCCGCGTACTGCGGGGTGAGCCCACACTTGGAGGCGACATTGACGATCAGGACGGCCTTGCCCAGGTACTGGTCCAGGTTCGCCGGGCCGCCCTGCAGGCTCTCGATCTTTACCGCGTCGTAGACAGACATGGTCCGGAGCCTACGCTCCGGTCGGCACACGGCCTGCTACGGGCGCGGTTCCGTTCGCTCCGACAGCTCGGCGCGCCACTGGCGCGGCCATTCGCCCGAGGGCGGGGGAGCGCCACCGATGCCGAGGTCGCCGCGCGCGCTCTCGTAGAAGTGATCGCGTGCGGCGCTGGCTATCTGATGCGCTCGGGCCCAGTCGGTCGACGCGCTGACGCCCTCCCGTACGAGCAGTTCTATGGTCCACACGGCCTCATGCCACTTCCGGGCCGCCGCGATGGTGGCCGCGTCCCCGACGAGCAGCATCGATTCCCACTCGGCCGCGCGATGGGACTCGGCCTCGGCCAGCTCGGTGAACCCGTGGCTCGGCTCCAGCGGATCGGTCACGTCCGTGTACCCCATGGCCGCGCCGATGCGCTGAGCGATCCGGAGCTGCACCTTGAGGGCGTTTCCGTAGCGGATGTACGTCTCGAACCGCTTCTCGTCCCAACGCTCCAGCTTCTGGATCTTCCACTTGCGCCGCTCGGTCAGGCTCTGGGCCGCGTAGGACCCCACGGAGCCCACCACGACACCGATCAGTGCGGGCAGTTGGTCGGCAAGTGACATGGTCCCCCCTCGTCACTCCGAGGTTATCTCCGTCCGGTTCAGCTGCCCCCGGGCGACCAGTTCGACGGTCGTGGCCACCGCGATCGTCTGGACCGCCATGAGGGCGATCAGGACGAACAGCTGCACCGCGCCCGCGAGGACCGGTGACGCGCCGCCCAGGAGCATGCCGACGAAGGCTCCGGGCAGGGTGACGAGGCCCACCGTGCGGGTCTGGTCGAGGCCGGGGAGCAGGGCGTCCGACGCGGCGGGGCGGATCACCTCCAGGCGGGCGTCCCTGTCGAGCAGGCCGAGGGCCAGGCCCGCCTCGAACTCGCCCTTGCGGGAGTGGAGTTCGTCCAGGGAGCGGCGCCCGCCGAGCACCGTCGCGGTCAGCGCTCCGCCGATCAGGATGCCCGTCACGGGGATCATGGCGATGCCCTTCACCGGCAGCAGACCGGCCAGGGTCAGTGCCGCCACCACCGGCACGACCGGGACCGCGATCGGCAGCGCCGCCCACCACCAGGTGCGGTTTGAGGTGACGCGGCGCCCCGCCGTGCGCGCGGCGACGGCGAACATCAGGAGCAGGAAGGCGAAGAGCGCCACGACGTGGTGGATCACCCAGCCGATGACCAGGGACACCACGCCGAGCTGCACGGCCGCCCGCACCCCGGCCACCAGGATCTCCCGCGCCCTGCCGTACGTGCCGTCGGGGGAGAGGCGGAACACGGCGGCGGCCGTGGCGGCGACGAGCAGCAGGAGAAGGAGCACCACGCCGAGCGTCACGTTGACCGGCAGCAGGGCCCCGGCAGCGAGATCACGCACCCGCCCACCCTAGGGCCGTTCCGGCGGCGCGCCGCGCCGGTGATCGGGACTCGTGCGTCCGGGGTCGTCGCGAGCGGGCCCGGTCTGTGAGGATGCGGGGAGAAACATGTGCTGCCGGACGAGCAAGTGACGCCGGGAGCAAGACCGGAAGAAAGAAGGGCTGACCTCATGGCGCAGCAGGTACAGGGCGTGATCGCGCGCGCGAAGGGCGAGCCGGTACGGATCGAGACGATCGTCGTGCCGGACCCGGGGCCCGGGGAAGCCGTGGTGAAGGTGCAGGCCTGCGGGGTCTGTCACACCGACCTGCACTACCGCGAGGGCGGCATCAACGACGACTTCCCCTTCCTGCTCGGCCACGAGGCGGCGGGCGTCGTGGAGTCGGTCGGCGACGGCGTCACGGAGGTCGCGCCCGGTGACTTCGTGATCCTCAACTGGCGTGCGGTGTGCGGCCAGTGCCGCGCGTGCCTGCGGGGCCGCCCCCAGTACTGCTTCGACACGCACAACGCCAAGCAGAAGATGACCCTCCTGGACGGCACCGAGCTGTCGCCCGCGCTCGGCATCGGCGCCTTCGCGGAGAAGACGCTCGTCGCCGCGGGGCAGTGCACCAAGGTCGACCCGGCCGCCTCGCCCGCCGCGGCCGGACTCCTCGGCTGCGGGGTCATGGCCGGTATCGGCGCCGCCATCAACACCGGCAACGTGGGCCGCGGCGACTCGGTCGCCGTCATCGGCTGCGGCGGCGTCGGCAACGCGGCGGTCGTGGGTGCGCGGCTCGCCGGAGCCGCGAAGATCATCGCCGTCGACATCGACGACAAGAAGCTGCAGACCGCGAAGAGCCTCGGCGCCACGCACACCGTCAACTCCCGTTCGGCGGACCCGATCGAGGCCGTTCGCGAGCTGACCGACGGCAATGGAGCCGACGTCGTCATCGAGGCGGTCGGCCGCCCGGAGACGTACGAACAGGCCTTCTACGCACGCGACCTGGCGGGCACGGTCGTCCTGGTCGGCGTGCCGACGCCGGACATGCGCATCGACCTGCCGCTCCTCGACGTCTTCGGGCGCGGCGGCGCGCTCAAGTCGAGCTGGTACGGCGACTGCCTGCCCTCACGCGATTTCCCGATGCTCATCGACCTCTATCAGCAGGGGCGCCTCGACCTGGACGCGTTCGTCACGGAGACGATCGCCCTGGCCGACGTGGAGAAGGCCTTCGAGCGCATGCATCACGGAGACGTCCTGCGTTCGGTGGTGGTCTTCTGATGACGGCGCGCATCGATCACCTGGTCACCTCGGGCACGTTCTCCCTCGACGGAGGCACCTGGGACGTCGACAACAACGTATGGATCGTGGGGGACGACAGCGAGGTCGTCGTCATCGACGCGGCGCACGACGCGGACGCCATCGCGGCGGCGGTCGGCGAGCGCCGGGTCGTCGCGATCGTGTGCACGCACGCGCACGACGACCACATCGACGCGGCCCCGGCGCTCGCCGCCCGCACCGGCGCGCCGATCCTGCTGCACCCCGCCGACGCGGAGCTGTGGAAGCAGACCCACCCCGACCGCGCCCCCGACGGCGAGCTGTCCGACGGGCAGGAACTCACCGTGGCGGGCGTGCAGTTGAAGGTCCTGCACACCCCGGGCCACTGCCTGGGCGCCGTCAGTCTCCACGCGCCCGCGCTGGGCACGGTCTTCACCGGCGACACGCTCTTCGCGGGTGGCCCAGGAGCGACGGGCCGGTCGTTCAGCGACTTCCCGACGATCGTCGACTCGATCAGGGACCGCCTGCTCACGCTGCCCCCGGAGACGGTGGTGCGGACCGGCCACGGCGACAGCACGACCGTCGGCGCCGAGGCGCCGCACCTTCAGGAGTGGATCGCCCGCGGTCACTGACCGCACGACGCGCACCTGTTCGGCCCCGCGTGGTTCGCCGCGCGGGGCCTTTCGCGTACTGGCCCTGTCCCGCGATCTCCGATAAGTTAGGCAAGGCTTACCTAATGGAGGTTGAAGGATGGGTGTCCGTCACGCCAGCACGACCGTGCCCACTGCAGCGGCACGCGCTCGCTCACTGCTCACCACCGCCTGGTCCTGCGCGGTGACCACGGAGATCGGCAGGGATGAACTCGTCGGCGCGCACAGCGTCACGCCGGAGGGCATCCTGCTGCTGTCACCGCCCCCGGACAGCGCGCTGGCCACCGCGATGATCTGCGCGCCGCGCGGCGAACCGTCCACCCTGGTCGAGTTCGCCGACGTCGCCCCCGTACCGGTCAGGGACCGGATCCGGGCCCGGCTGTGGCTCTCGGGATCACTGGTGCCCGACGGGGAGGGATTCATCTTCGCGCCGACCTGCGCCGTGCTGCACGACGGGGCCGGCGGCCGCGTCGGCATCGACCTCGACGAACTCGCCCTGGCCGCCCCCGACCCGCTGGCCGAGGCGGAGGCGCGGCTGCTCACCCACCTCGCCGACGCGCACGAGGACGCCGTCGAGCAGCTGACCAGGCTCGTGTGCGCGGACAGCCTGCACGGCGTCGTACGCGTACGCCCGCTCGCCATCGACCGCTACGCCCTCACGCTGCGCCTGGAGAAAGCCCGCAGCCAGGCGGATGTCCGGCTCGACTTCGACGAGCCCGTCGAAGACATCACCCAGGTGACCGAGCGTATGCACGTCCTGCTCACCAAAGCCCGCCACCTGCGCCGCCCGCTACTGCGCCCCACGCTCCCCGACGCCTGAATTCGCCGATTTCATGGACCGCAGCGCGAGCACGAGCACCCCGATGTCATCGAGGAACACCGGGTCCGGCAGCAGATCGGCCGGCAGGACGAGATAGGCGACCGCCCCCCAGAACACCCACTGGCGCTCGACCGGCAGCCCGGCGGCGCGCAGGGTGCGCCGCGTGCGGACCATACGTACGAGCAGCGCGATCGCGACCGCGAGTGTCGCGGCCACCAGAATCGCGCCGCCGACAAGGAGGACCGTGACTTCCGTGCTCATCAGACCCTGACCTCCGTCCTGACACGTCCTGCGACGTCGTGTGCGGGCACTCGGCCCAGGCTATGGGTACCCGCGCGGCGCCGCGCGAACATCCTGTCCCGCTTTCGCGTGACGGACTTCCTGCCCTCCGGTGACGGACCATGGAGACTGGCTTCACAGCATCACCGCCAGCTCCTCGAACTCCTTCCCGGAAAGGCAGAGATGAGCCAATGAGCCAGACGCTGCTCACGGCAGGGCGGGTTCTGACAGGGCCGCGTGGCCAGTACGTCACGGACGGCGCCGTGCTGACGGAGGGCGCCGAGATCGTCGCCGCCGGCGCCCGGGCCGAGGTCGAGCCCCTGGCCCGCGGTGTGTCGCGGCGGTACGCACTGCCCGAGGCCACGGTGCTGCCCGGCCTCATCGACGCCCACGTCCACCTGGTCTTCGACGCGAGCAAGGACCCCGTGGCGGTCCTGGACGCGCACAGCGACACCACCCTCATGGCGGCCATGGAAGAGCGTGCGCTGCAATTCCTGCGCAGCGGCGTCACCACCGTGCGCGATCTCGGTGACCGCGGCCGCCTCACCCTGCGCCTGCGCGAGGAGATCGCCGCGTCCCGGGTGCCCGGCCCACGCATCGTGGCCGCCACGACGCCGCTCACCACCAAGGGCGGCCACTGCTGGTTCCTCGGCGGTGAGGTCGAGGGCGAGAGCGAGATGCGCGCCCTGGTCCGGCGCAACGCCGAGCTCGGCGCGGACGTCATCAAGGTCATGGCCACCGGCGGCGGCCTCACCCAGGGCGGCCCCGCCACCTGGCAGGCACAGTTCGACGCCCCCGCGCTGCGCGTGATCGTCCGTGAGGCGCACCGGGCGGGGCTGCCGGTCGCCGCCCACGGACACGGGACGGCGGGGATCGTGGCCGCCGTGATGGCGGGCGTCGACACCATCGAGCACTGCACCTGGATGACGCGCAAAGGATTCGACCTGCGCGAGGACGTCCTGGACGCCATCGTCGACAAGGGCATCCGGATCTGCCCGACGATCAGCCCGAACTGGCGGATGCTGCCCATGTTCTTCGGCGCCGAGCGGGCCAAGGCGATGTTCGACCAGGTCCGCACGATGGCGGAGCACGGCGCGCGGATCGTCGCGGGCACGGACGCCGGAGTCCAGCGCGCGGGCTGCGACGGCCTGGCCCAGAGCCTCGGCTTCTACCAGCACCTGGGGATCGAGCCCCACCGCGTCATCGACATGGCGACCACCGAGGCCGCCGACGCGCTGGGCATCGCCGACCATGTCGGACGCCTGGCCGCGGGCTTTCGCGCCGACCTGATCGCGGTGCACGGCGACCCGCTCGCGGACGTGGCGGCCCTCGGGGATGTACGGCTGATCATGGCGAACGGCAAGATGGTGGACCATGAGTGAAAGAGCGTCACACCCCATACCCCCCGTCCAGGCGCTGATCGTGGTCGACATGCAGACCGCCTTCGTCACGGGCGACACCGCCGTCCCCGAAGCGGCCCGGGTCCTCGACCGGACGACCGACCTGATCACCCGGGCCCGTGCCGCCGGAGCGCTGGTGGTCCAGCTGCAGAACGACGGCGAGCCGGGGTCCGACGACGAACCGGGCACCCCCGGCTGGGAGATCCACCTTCCGGTGGACGCCGACCGCGGCGAGGTGGTCATCCGCAAGACCGTCGACGACGGCTTCGAGGGGACCTCGCTGCGTGAACTCCTCGCCGAGTCCGGCGTGAGCGACCTCGCCCTCTGCGGCGTGATGTCCGAGATGTGCGTGTCGGCGACCGCGCGTACGGCCCTTGACCTGGACTTCCGTGTGGTCCTGCCGCACGACGCGCACGCGACACAGGACATCCCCGCCGCCGAGGGCATCAGCGACCTGATCCCGGCGGCGACGGTGTCCCGGGTCGCCGAATGGGCCCTCGGCGACGAGGTCGAGATCGTCGCGAGGGCCCAGGACGTCGGTTTCACCAAGCCGTAGGCCAGGCGACAGGCGTCAGGCGCCTGTCGGCGAACGGGGTTCAGCGGGCGGTGTACGCGCCGTCCACCAGGTGGTAGCTGCCGTGGATGAACGAGGCCCGCTCCGAGAGCAGGAACACGATCAGCTCGGCGACCTCCTCGGAGTGACCGAGGCGGCCCGCCGGGTGCAGGGAGACGAGCGCGTCGTACGCCTCCTTGTCCATGCTCTGCAGGAGCGGCGTCTCGATGAAGCCGGGGCCCACCGCGTTCACACGGATGCCCTTCGCCGCGTACTCGGCGGCGGCGGTCTTGGTGAGGCCGACGACGCCGTGCTTGGCGGCGACGTAGGCGGGGGAGCCCGCGAAGCCGACGGAGCCGAGGATCGAGGCGACGTTCACGATGGCGCCCGCGCCCGCGGCCTCCAGGACCGGGAGTTCGTAGCGCATCGAGTAGAAGACGCCGTCGAGGTTGGTGCGTATGACGCGGTTGTAGACATCGATGTCGTACGCGCCCGTCGGCTTGCTCTCCCCGCCGATGCCCGCGTTGTTGACCGCGAGGTCGAGTCCGCCGAAGGTGTCCACGGCGAACCGCACCGCTGCCTCGACCGAAGCGGGCTCGGTGACGTCCAAGGCCACCGCGGCGGCCTTGACGCCCTCCGCGAGAAGCTGGGCGGCGGCCTTCTCGGCGCCCTCGGCGTTGAAGTCGGCGATGACGACGGTCGCGCCGCCCGCGCCCAGGCGGCGGGCGGTGGCCAGGCCGATGCCGGAGGCGGCGCCCGTGACCAGGGCGGTCTTGCCGGCGAACTCGGTGGCGTAGTCGGTGACGGGGGCGGTCGCGGGAGTGGTGGTGGGGGTGGTGCTCATGGTGCTCTTCACTTTCCTCATCCGATGTGGGGGGCGGCGCGTGCTGCCTCCCCGGTCAGGACGGCGTAGGCCTGCTCCACATGTGCGGCGAGGTCTGCGTCGTTGTCGTGCCCGCCGCGCGCCCAGCTGCGCAGGGCGGCGGTCAGCACTCCGGCGGCGGCACCGACGACGACGGCCGGGCGCTGGTCCCGGGCGGGGTCGGTGCCGAGCCGGTCGGCGATGATCCGGACGGACTCGTCCTGGGCGTCGACCCGGACACGTTCGTACGCGGCGAACAGGGCGGGCTCGGTGTCGACGAGCGCGAGCAGCTCCCGCCTCCGGGCCCTGCGGTGCGGGCCGGGGGACTCCGGGTCGGCGAGCCAGTCCTGCACCGCCGCGCGATAGGCGGCCAGCGGGGGCTCGTCGGCGGGGCGGGTGCGCAGGGCCGCGTTGATGCGGTCGCCGTCGGCACGGGTGAAGTCGAGCGCCGCCGCCTCCTTGCCGCCGAAGTGGCGGCTGAAGGTGCGGCGCGTCACGTCGGCGCGCTCGGCGACGGCCTCCACGGTGACGGCCGCGAGGCCGTGCTCCAGGATCAGGTCGATGGCCGCGTCGGCGAGCGCCTCCCGGGTCTGCCGGGCCTTGCGCTGCCTGCGGTCCTCGCCGCCCAGGTCAGTGGCCGGGGCTCCTGAACCGGACTCCTTCGCCTTGTTCATGCCTTCGACTGTACACCCGTGATGTCCCAACGGGACACTTGTCCCGACGGGACTCGATTAGAGCGGCAGCGCGCACACGGCGAGCGGTGCGGCGAACGGCTCGCCGGTCAGGCGCAGTTGGCCGTCCTTCCCCACCTGGAAGACGCTCACCGAGCTCGATTTCTGGTTGGCCGCGAACAGCAGGCGCCCGGACGGCGAGAAGGCGATGTGCCGGGGGAAGTCCCCTCCGGCGGGGACCGTGTCGAGCAGCCGCAGCCGGGCGCCACCCGCTTCGATCGCGTAGCGGGTGAGGCTGTTGTGTCCGCGGTTGGCGAGGAAGGCGAAGGTGCCCTCCCGTGTGACGAGCAGCTGCGCCGGATAGCTGGTCCCGTCGCCCGTGCCGGTGGACTGCGGGGCACCGGGCGTGAGCCGCCCGCTCGCGGGGTCGTACGCGCAGACCGCCACCGTGTTGTCGAGCTCGTTCGCCAGATAGGCGAAGCGCCCGGAGGGGTGGAAGGTGAGATGACGCGGGCCCGCGCCCGGTCGCAGGGTGGCGTAGGAGGCCTGGGTGAGCTTCCCTTTCTTCGTGTCGAGGCGGTAGCTGTAGACGGTGTCGTTGCCCAGGTCGACGGCGAGGACGTGCCCGCCGTCCGGGCTGGTCACGATCTGGTGGGCGTGCGGGCCCTCCTGCCCCGGGCCGGGAGGCGGGCTGGAGTGGGTGACCACATCGCTCAACTCGCCCAGGGCGCCCGACGGTTGGACCGGGTGGACGGCCACGCTCCCGGAGAGGTAGTTCGCGCTGAGCAGCCACCGTCCGCTCGGGTGCACGGACAGATGGCAGGGCCCGGCGCCACCCGTGTCACGCGCTCCCAAGACCTCGGGCCCCGCGGAGGAGAGCGCGATCGCGCTCACGCCGCCCTGCTCCCGCTCGCTGACGGCATAGAGGGTCTTGCCCGAGGGGTGCAGGCAGAGATAGGAGGGGTCGGGTACGCCCGTCAGTGTGCCGGTGGCCGTGATCCGGCCCGTCGTCTCGTCGTACGTCGCGAGGCCGAGACCGTCGCCGCCGTCGGGCTGACTGGTGTAGGTGCCGAGGAACAGCTGCCGGTCGCGGCGCGGCGGTCGAACTGGGGACAGGGAGGACGCGGAGGCGGAAGCGGGCGAGGCTACGACGGTGGCGGCAGCGGTGGCGGCGACAGCTCCGATGAAGCCGCGCCGCCCCCAGCCGTCCGCCTCGGGCCGGCTGCCGGATCCGGTGTTCCTGCCTGCCGCCATGTCCGCTCCTCGTGTGTCGGGGGTGACGCGTGTGGCAGACAGCGTGGCGCCCGGAGTCCCTATGATCAAGAGGCGCATCTTGGGACGCATCTTGGGTTGCGCCCCGTGCAACGCGGGGTGCCGGGCCCTCCACCCGACTGGTTCACGCCGTTCTTCCTGCCGACCTCGATCCTCGGCACGGTTTCCGTCAGCGCCCTGACGGCGTGCAGCGCGGGGCTCGCCCGCGCATGCGGCCGCCGACTGCCGGACTCCGAATGGGCTCCCGGTGTCCAATTTTCGTCACACCGCCGGTGGTGTCCTCCAGCTCGCTGCCACCCCGCCCGGCCTCGGCGCGGCGGCCCGTGAGAGGGGTGTCCTGTCGCACCGGCGCCGTCGCGTCGGCCTCGCGCTGACGGATGAAATCCCTGGTGGCGCCCACTGGTTGACCACCGAGCCGACGGCGCCGAAGCGCCGGCCCGCACCACCGGCACCGTCGCGGCCGGCGGCAAGGCCCTCCTCGTGCGCGTGATCGTGGCGGCGAGTGTCCGTGCCCCTTGACGCGACGCGCGACCGGTGTCGCGCACAGTGCGTGAAACACGGAGAGTAACTACGGCGCTGTGGCCGTGAATATGCGCCGCGGGGTGGCCGGGGATGCCCCTAGGAGGTATGAACTGGCCCTGAGCGGGCAAGATGTAGGTGCCATTCGCGGTGCCGCCCCAGACCCCGGCGGCGTCCGGTGCCGGCCTCAGGGTCGCGCCGCTCGCGTTGTCGTTACTCTTCGTATGCGGGGTGTAGGGAAATTGGGGGGTGGACCATGGGCACGCCCGACCCGGGCTTTGGGCTGCACCACCGTGTGGTCGACGGATCGATCGTTCTGACGTTCCGAGGCGAACTGGACGCCTGGGCGGATCTGGAACTCTCGCCGCGCATAGCGGAGTTACTGGACCGGCCGGGCGCTGACGTGGTGGTGGATCTCAGGCAGGTCACGTTTCTTGACGCCGGCGGCCTGCGGCTGCTGGTGCGCATCAAAGGCCGAACCGTCGCGAAGCGGCGCAACTTGCGGGTGGTCCGCAGCAGTGCACGCGTCTGGCGGGTGCTGCGCATCACCCGTCTCGACCGCAGCTTCACCGTCTGGGACAGCATGCCCGCCGCCCTCGACACGCCGGACGACGAAGACGGAAGCCTGAACAGGCCCGCCTAGGGGTGGGTACGCGGGAACGCGGAACGCATCACCCCCTCGCCCGGCACACGGACGAGGGGGGGTGCGCGCAGAGGCTGCGACTCCTGCGGCTGCCGCTGAGGCGGCGTTGCCCGGTGGGCGGTGGCGGCTCGGTGGATGGTGGCGGTCAGCCCTCGGGGCGCAGCAGCCCGCGCTCGTACGCCTTGGCCAACCGCTGGGGCACCAGATAGGCGGAGCCGTCGACGGTGATCGGCACGAGCTGCGGGGTGGTGGCCTTCCACTGCGCGCGGCGGTGGCGGGTATTGCTGCGGGACATCTTCCGCTTGGGTACGGCCATGGTTCGGGTCCTCTCTCGGCGGTGCGATGCCGAGGCTATATGAAAATGGGTCCCATTTCGAATTAGGGCCCCGATTCTGCCGTGGTTGACAGTCCGGACGAGGCCGCGACAGCATCCCGGCGATGGAGATCACCGACCTGACCCCGGCGGAGCGCCGCGTCTGGCAGGCGTTCCCGCTCGGCGAGGGCGTCGACTTCCGCGAAAGCCCTGACCGCGAAGGCCCCGACGACGATCCCTGGTCCGGCGGCTCCTGGGGACCCGAACGGACCGTGCGCGCCGAGGTGTTGCGCGCGCTGCTGCTCAACGGACCGACCCAGGACGGCGAGACGGCCGGCATGAAGCTGTCGGGCGCCCGCATCACCGGGCGCCTCGACCTCAGGTACGGGATGGTCGAGCATCCCGTACGCCTGCGGTCCTGCCACTTCGAGGACACGCCCAACCTGTACGGGGCCCAGGTCCGCGCCCTGGTGCTGAGCGATTCCGTCCTGCCGGGGCTGAGGGCGGGAACCCTGCGGGTGGAGCTGGTCCTGCGGATCACTTGCTGCCGCATCACGGGGCCCGTACGCCTCGCGGGCGCGCAGATAGCCGGGGCCTTCTTCGCCAACGGCGCGGAGCTCGGCACCCCGCCCGCCCCGGACGAGCCACCCGCACCGGTCCCCGCGGTGGCGGACGAAGCGGTGCTGCAGCTGAACCACGCGGACATCGGCACCGATCTGTGGGCCGTGGGCCTGGTGGCCCACGGCCAGGTCCGGCTGAACGGCGCCACCGTGGGAGGCCAGGTCAACCTCGACGCCGCCGAGCTGAGCGCTCCCGGTGAAGTCGCCCTGCACGCCGAGACCTTGTCGGTCGGCACCGATCTGCGGGCCATGCGGCTGCGCGCCCACGGCACACTCAACCTGAGCGGCGCCAGAATCCCGCGGCACGTCAACCTCGCCTACGCCCGCCTCTCCCACCCCGGCGGGTCGGCGCTGCGCGCCAGCAGTTGCGTCATCGGCGAGCTGTGGCTGCGGGAAGCCGCCCCGGTCCAGGGCACCGTGAACCTGCGCCGCTCCCAGCTCGACCTGCTGCACATCCCTCCCGAGGTGTGGCCGGGCCAGGTGAAGCTGGACGGCCTCGCGTACCAGAGGCTCGCCCCGCACCTGCCCGCCGAGCAGCGGCTGCCGCTCCTGGAGCGCGAGGCGGGCGGCTATCTCCCGCAGAGCTATGAGCAGTTGGCCGCCGCCTACCGCACGGTGGGCGACGAGGCCGCCGCTCGCACCGTGCAGCTGGCCAAGCTCCGCCGCCACCGGCGGACCCTGCCCCCGTACGCCAGGGTCTGGGGGCACCTCCAGGACGTGACGGTGGGCTATGGGTTCCGGCCGATGCGCGCGGCCGGATGGCTGCTCGTCCTGCTGCTCACCGGCGCCCTCGCCTTCGCCCTGCACCATCCGCCCGCCCTGAAATCGGACGAGGCCCCCGACTTCAACCCCGTCTTCTACACCCTCGACCTGCTCATCCCGATCATCGGCTTCGGCCAGGAGCAGGCGTACGCGCCGGAGGGCTGGTACCAGTGGCTCTCGTATCTCCTTGTCGCCACGGGGTGGGTCCTGGTCACCACGGTCGCGGCCGGCATCACCCGCTCGCTCAGCCGCCAGTGACGAACATCGCCGACCTGGACACAGACAGGGCGACGATCGATATCCTCCAGCGAAACGCTCAAACGAACACCTGACGGGTACGTCGTGAGGGGGCCGGCAGCATGCGGGAGCCGAGGGATGTCAGGCGGCAGCGGATACTCGCGGTCGTGGAGTCGCGGGGTGCGGCGCGGCTGAGTGATCTCGCCGACGACCTGGAGGTCTCGGTGATCACTGTGCGCCGGGACGTCGAAGACCTGGCCCAGGAGGGAAAGTTGCGGCGCGGGCACGGGGTGGCGCGGTCCATCGGTCCCGTGGGGCGCGGCGCCGCGCCCGCCGAACCCGTGGCGAGCGGCGGGGCCGTGGCGCTGATGGTGCCGGAGCGGCACACCTACCTGTACGAGACGATGCACGGCGCCCGAGGCGTCCTGAGCGAGGCCGGCATCCGGGTCGCCCTGCACATCGCCCCACAGGTGGAGGGCGCCGAACGACCGCTGGTCGAGCGGGTGTTGGCCGAGGGCGTACGGGGTCTGCTCATCGCCCCGCGCTGGCGCACCGAGGCCGAGGAGGAGGCGGACTACGCCTGGCTGGCGGCTTCGGGCGTGCCCACGGTCCTGATGGAGCGGCGCCCGCGCGCGGGCAGTGCGCTGCACGCCATGGACTCCGTCTGCACCGACCACTGGTACGGCATCCACCTCGCCGTCGACCACCTCGTGGGGCTCGGCCACCGGCGGATCGTCCTGGCCGCGCGCGACGACAGCCCGACGGCCCGTGCCCTGCGCGCGGCCTTCGCCGACATCGCCGCCGCCAGGGGCGAGGTCGAGGACTGGAGCGTCATGCTGAGCGCCGAGGGCGCGGGACCCGGCAGGGCGCGCGAGCCGCTCGACCTCGCGGCGCGGCTGCGCGAGCGCGGGGCGACGGCCGCCGTGCTGCACGGTGACGTCGACGCGCTGATGCTCGTGCAGCAGCTCATGGACCGCGGGGTGCGGGTGCCGCAGGACTGCTCGGTGGTGGCGTACGACGACGTGGTGGCCGCGCTCGGCAGCACTCCGCTGACCGCGGTGTCCCCGCCGAAGCATGAGGTGGGACGCACGGCGGCCGGGCTACTGCTGCGCAGGCTCGACGAGTTGGCGAATCCCGGCGCCGGGCCCGCGCAGCGCGTGCAGCTTCTGCCGGAGCTCAAGGTCCGCGGTTCCACCACCGACATCTGGATCGTTTGACCGCTTCAGTTTCTTTTGATCGGTCTATTGACCGGCACCGTTCACGCGATCAGGATTCCCGTGTCCCGAACAAGAGCCGCGGGAGGCACCCATGCCTGGTCGACCGAGCCGCCGGTCCCTGCTCGCCGTGACAGCCTCAGTTCCCATGGCAGGTGCGCTCAGCGCCTGTTCGGGCAGCACCGGCAGTTCACCGAACAGCAAGGGCGGCACCACACGCATCACGTTCTGGTCCGCACTGCGCGGAAGCCAGGAAGTGGTCGACGCGTACAACAAGACCCACGACCGCATCCAGGTCGAGTTCCAGCAGATCCCGTCCGGCGCCATGGGCGGATACGCCAAGCTCAGCAACGCCGCCCGGGCCGGCAACGCCCCGGACGTCGCCACCCTCGAATACCCCCAGGTCCCCGGCTTCGCCATCGACGGCGTAGCCCGGGACATCACCTCACTCGTCAGCGACCGGCTGCGCGCCAAACTGCTGCCACAGGCCCTCGGCCTCACCACCTTCGAGAAGCGGATCTTCTCCGTGCCGCTCGACGTGGAACCGATGGTGCTGCACTACCGCTCCGACCTGTTCGACCGGTACGGCATCGAAGTCCCGCGCACCTGGGACGAGTTCACCGAGGCCGCCCGCGCCGTACGGGACAAGGCGCGCGACCGGCGCATCGCGCTCTTCCCAACCGACGGCGGCACCCAGTTCGCCGCGTGGGCCTGGCAGGCGGGCGCCCAGTGGTTCGACACCCGTGAGGGCGCCTGGAACGTCTCCCTGACGGACCGCCCCACCCGGAAGGTCGCGGCGTACTGGCAGCGGCTCATCGACGAGGAGCTGCTCTTCGTCAACGCCAGCGAAAGCAGGCACTACGACTCCCAGCTCGGTGAGGGCCTGGTCCTCGCGAGGCTCAGCGGCGCCTGGGACGCGGGCTCGCAGATGAACGCGAGGCCCGGCCAGAAGGGTCAGTGGGCTGTCGCGCCGCTCCCGCAGTGGGACCCCGGCCAGCCCGTCGTCGGCACCCACGGCGGCTCCACCTTCGCCGTCACCAAGGACTGCCGGCACCCCGAGGCCGCCATGGAGTTCATCGAATGGCAGGTCTCGCACCCCGATGCCCTGCGCGCCCGGCTCTCCAGCGGCACCAGCAGCCAGTACCCGGCCGTCCCCGATCTGGTCCCCGTGGGCCGCAAGGCCTTCGACCGCTCCTACTACTCGGGCCAGGACATCTACCGCCTCTTCGAGGAGCAGGCGGAGACGATCCGCGACGGCTGGGTCTGGGGGCCGCGGATGACCGCCACCCAGAAGGTGATGCAGGACGGCTTCGCCCGCGCGGGCGGCGGCAAGGGCTCCCTGCTCGACGCGGTGCGCGCGGCGCACGACGGCACCATGCCGGACCTCAGGGCCCTCGGCCTCGCCACCACCGAGCACAGCACATGACCGGCCCGGACGCCCCGGCGGCCCACGTATTTCGTCGAGCGCCAGAGCACCAGAGCACCAGCAGAAAGGCAGGTGACCCCCGATGACCACGACCGCGCCCCCGGCCCGCGCCCCCCGCACCGCCGACACCCCCGTCGCCGACCGCCGCGCCCCCGGGCGTGCGCGACGCCGCGAACACATGGCGGCCGGCGTCCTGATGACCCCCTTCCTGATCCTGCTCCTGACGGTCTTCCTGATACCGGTCGGCACCGCGGTCTGGCTGAGCTTCTTCAGCGACGACCAGCCGGGCCTCGGCTTCGGCCCGGAACGCACGGTCTTCGTGGGCCTGCGCAGCTACACGGCCGTCCTGACCGACCCGACCTTCCTCGGCAGCCTCGGCCTGGTCGCGCTCTACTGCCTGATCTACATCCCGCTGATGGTGGCCGGCGCCCTCGGTCTGGCCCTGCTGCTCGACTCGGGCGTCGTACGACTGCGCGCCTGGGCCCAGTTGGGGCTCTTCCTGCCGCACGCGGTACCGGGCATCATCGCGGCGCTCATCTGGCTCTACCTCTACACGCCCGGTCTCAGCCCGGTCGTCGACGTGCTCGCCCAGGGCGACATCCACATCGACTTCCTCGGCGTGAACACCGTGCTCCCGTCGATCGTGAACATCGCCCTGTGGAGCAACCTCGGCTACAACATGGTCATCTTCTACGCCGCCCTGCAGGCCGTGCCCCGGGAAGTGATCGAGGCGGCCGTGGTCGACGGCGCGGGACCGGTGCGCACCGCACTGCAGGTCAAGGCGCCCCTGGTGCGCTCCTCGATCGTCATGGTCGCCATGTTCACCCTGATCTGGGCGATGCAGCTGTTCACCGAACCGATGCTGCTCAGCCAGTCGTCCCCGATGGTCAACTCGCGCTTCTCGCCCAGCATGTACATCTACGACGCGGCCTTCACCCGCAACAACTACGGTCTTGCGGCCGCCGCCTCGGTGATCCTGCTCCTGTGCACGGTCGCCCTCTCCTACGGCGTCACCCGCTGGACCAACCGCTCCCAGAAGGAGGCCGCACGATGAGCGCCGACACCCTCAGCGCGCACCGCCCCCGCCTCCTGGGCCGCACCGTCGTGAACACCGTGGTCGGCATCGCGGTGCTCTACACGCTGCTGCCCGTCCTGTGGCTGGTGCTCGCCGCGTCCAAGAACCGCGACGCGCTGTTCAGCAGCAACTTCTTCTCGCTGACGGACTTCTCCTTCGTGCAGAACCTGCGTGACCTCTTCGCCATGGACGGCGGGCTCTACGGCCGCTGGTACACCAACAGCCTCCTCTACGCCGTCCTGGGCGCCGCGATCAGCGCCCTGGTGAGCGTCGCCTGCGGGTACGCCTTCGACAAGTACCGCTTCGCGCACAAGGAGAAGGTCTTCGGTCTGGTGCTCGCCGCGGTGATGGTGCCGCAGACGGTGCTCGCGCTGCCGCTCTACCTGATGGCCTCGGCCACGGGCGTCGTCGACACCTTCTGGGCGGTGTTCATCCCGGTCCTCTTCAACCCGTTCGGCGTCTACCTGGGGCGGATCTTCAGCCAGGGATATGTGCCCGACGAGGTGCTCGAAGCGGCCAGGGTGGACGGCGCGGGGGAGCTCACCACGTATGTGCGCGTCTCCCTGCGCATGCTGGGCCCCGGTCTGGTCACGGTGTTCCTCTTCCAGCTCACGGCCATCTGGAACAACTTCTTCCTGCCGATGGTGATGCTCTCGGACGAGAAGCTTTACCCGGTCAGCCTCGGCCTCTACACCTGGAACAGCTCGGCCACCGTCTCACCCGAGTACTACCCCGTGGTGATCATCGGTTCGCTCCTCGCGGTGCTGCCGCTGATCCTCGCCTTCATCCTGCTGCAACGCTTCTGGAAGTCCGGTCTGACCGCGGGCTCGGTCAAGTGAGGCAGGCGAACCATGTGCACCATGTGAAAGGGAATGCGTTGAAGAACGGCAGCCACCGTCCGCGAACCGCGCTCGCCATGGCCCCGGACGCGGCCAAGGCCGTGCTCGGCCCCGATGCCCTGGCCGCACTCGGCAGCGTCTGCGATCTGGTGCCGGACACCGTCCTGGACGACTTCACCACGGAACGCGCACGCGCCGTGCTCCGGGACGTGGAGGTCCTGGTCACCGGCTGGGGCTGCCCGCCGCTGGACGCCGCCGCGCTCGCGGCGGCGCCCCGGCTGCGGGCCGTCGTCCACACCGCGGGGTCGGTACGCGGCCACATCACCCCGGAGTGCTGGGACCGCGGCATCGAGGTGTCATCGGCGGCCGCGGCCAACGCGCTGCCCGTCGCCGAGTACACCGTCGCCATGATCCTGCTCAGCGGCAAGCGCGTCCTGGAGCGGGCCCGGGAGTTCAAGGCCACCCGGCGCCGCGACGAATGGCTCGGCCTGTCGCACGGCGTGGGCAACTACCGCCGTACGGTCGGCGTTCTCTCCGCCTCGATGATCGGCCGCCGCGTCATCGAACTACTTGGCCCCTACGACCTCCAGGTGCTGCTGCACGACCCGTATGTGTCCGACGAGGAAGCCGTGGCGCTCGGCGTACGGCCCGTCGGCATCCGGGAGTTGTTCGCGAGCAGCGATGTCGTCAGCGTCCACACCCCGCTGCTGCCCGCCACCCGCGCCCTCGTCGGCCGTGAGCTGATCGCCGCGATGCGCCACGAGGCCGTGCTCATCAACACGGCCCGCGGCGCCGTCCTGGACCAGGACGCCCTCACCGAGGCCGCGCTGGCCGGCCGTGTCCGCGCCGTCCTCGATGTCACCGACCCCGAAGTCCTGCCCCACGACCACCCGTTGTGGGAGTGCGACCACGTCACGATCACCCCCCACCTCGCGGGTTCCCAGGGCAACGAGTGGGCGCGGCTCGCCGATCTCGCCGTCGCCGAGGTCAGCCGCTGGGCCGCGGGCGACGGTCTCGCCCATGCCGTACGACGCGAAAGGCTGGCCTACCTCGCATGAGCATCCCCGGACTGCCCGAAGAAAACCGGGAGTTGAGCCCCCATACCGGCTACACGCGCGAGCACTGGGAGGCTGCCGCCGACGGTCTCCTGGGCGCCGCCTGGAAGTGGGCGACCCCGCGCGGCGCCCTGCTCGACCTGCCCGGACGCCCCTCCGCGTCCGGCGTACGGTCCGACGGCCTCGAAGGGTACGCCCGCACCCTCCTCGCCGCCGCGTTCCGCGTGGCGGGCGCCGAGGGCAAGGACCCGCACGGCTGGCTCGACCGGTACGCGGAAGGCCTCGCGGCAGGTACCCGCACGCCCGGCCGCGACGACGCCGAGTCGTGGCCGGTGATCCTCGACCACCACGTCCAGGGCCAGCCGATGGTGGAGTCCGCGTCCGTGGCCCTCGGCCTGCGGCTGACCCGCCCCTGGCTGTGGGACCGGCTCGACACCGACGTACAGGACCGGGCGGAGCAGTGGCTGCGCGGCGCGATCCGCCACGTCCCCGCGCCCAACAACTGGTACCTCTTCCCCTACACGGTGGCCGGGTTCCTGGAGTCGGTGGGCCGCGGCGACGCGGAGACGGCCAGGGCGCGCGAGCGAGCACTCGACCTCCTGGAGACCTGGTACCGGGGCCAGGGCTGGTACGCCGACGGCGACGGCCGGGCCTTCGACCACTACAACGGCTGGGCGCTGCACCTGTACCCGACGCTGGACGCACAACTGTCCGCTGACCCGGTTGAGTTGGGGCGGCACGGCGCTCGCCTGCACGAGCACCTGGAGAGCTTCGGACTTCTCTTCGGCGCCGACGGCGCGCCGATCCACTTCGGCCGCTCCCTGACCTACCGGTTCGCCGCGGGCGCGTCCGTGGCTCTCGGCGCGCTCACCGGCCACACCCCCTTGAGTCCCGGCACCTCGCGCAGGCTCCTCAGTGGATCACTGCGCTACTTCCTTGACCGCGGCTCCGTGGGCGCCGACGGACTGCTCAGCCTCGGCTGGCACGGCCCGCACGACGCGAGCCTCCAGACCTACTCGGGACCCGCGTCGCCGTACTGGGCGTCGAAGGCGTTCGTCGGCCTCCTGGCACCGGCCGCCCATCCGCTGTGGACCGCCACGGAGGAACCGGCCCCCAGCGAGCGCCGCGACACGGTCCGCGCGCTGCCCGCTCCCGGCCTCCTCATACAGAGCACCCGCGCCGACGGGATCGTCCGGCTGCACAACCACGGCAGCGACCACGCCCGCCCGCACGAGGCCGAGGTCGCCGCCCACGAGGACCCGCTCTACGCCCGCCACGCCTACTCCACACGGACCGGCCCCACGGCACGCGGCAACATCCCGGACAACCATGTCGCGGTGGAGGTGGCGGGAGTACGCAGTGCCCGCACCCGCATCCACCCGCTGGGCGCCGGTCAGGGCGACGGCTGGGGCTGGGCCGCGTCCCGGCACACCCCCGCCTTCGTGAGCGGCGCGCCCATGGTGCCGGGGCTGCGCGTGGAGAGCGTCACGGTGGCCAAGGGGCGGCACGAGCTGCGCATACATCGCGTGGTCGGCGCGCCGCACGGCGCGCGCGTCACCCACACGGGCTGGGCGACGGGCCCCGAAGAGCCCCTGCACTCGGCGCTCCACCCCTTGCACGGCTGGACCGGCCACGACGAACAGCGCGCCCCCCAGGGCACGGCCTTCACCCGCTGGGCCCGCCTCCCGCGCCTCACGGCCGAAGCGGAGGGCACGGCGGTGTACGCGGCCCTGGCCACACTCACCGCGAAACCTGAGCCCACGTCCTTGGCGGACACGGCCACCCTGGTGAGGGCGACGGAGGACACCATCGAGGTGCGGTGGACCGACGACGACTCCGTGACCCGGGTCGCCTTCGCGCCGCTGTCGGTGGAGCACGGCTGACTTGACCCTCCCCTCGCGTCAGGCTGCAGGCTGTGCATGACGAAAGGCGAGGTCCATGAGTTACACGGTGGGGCAGGTCTCCGGGTTCGCGGGGGTCACCGTCCGCACGCTGCATCACTACGACCGGTCCGGGCTGCTCGTGCCCAGCGAGCGCAGCCCGGGCGGGTACCGCCTGTACGGCGAGGCCGACCTGGCCCGCCTGCAGCAGATCCTCTTCTACCGCGAACTCGGCTTCGCCCTGGAAGAGATCGCGGAGATCCTCGCGGGGCCGCAGGCCGACGCGCTCGATCTGCTGCGGGCCCGGCACAAGGCGCTGGTGGAGCAGATCGGCAAGTTGGGCCGCCTGGTGGAGGTCGCCGAGCGGGCCATGGAGGTGCAGCAGACCGGCGTGCGGCTCGACCCGCAGGAGCGGTTCGAGGTGTTCGGCGAGATCACCTTCGACCTGAGCTACGCCACCGAGGCCGGCCTCAAGTGGGAGAACACGCCCGGCCACCAGGAGGCGATGAGCCGCGCGGGCTCCCACTCCAAGGAGGACTGGGCCCGGATCATGGGTGAGGCGGCGGCCTGGCGCACCGAACTCGTCAAGGCGTTCGACGAGGGCGAGCCCGCCGAGGGGAAGCGCGCCACGGCCCTCGCCGAGGAACACCGGCAGCACCTCATCCGCTGGTTCACGCCCTGCCCGCCGGCCATGCACCTCCGGATCGCCGACGACTTCGCCGACGACCCCCGCGCCTTCGCCCTCGTCGTCCCGGCCTCGGAGCAGCGGCCAGGCCTCGCGGCATTCCTGCACGCCGCGGTGCGGGCCAACGTGGAACAGGCCGCGAGCGACGGGGGAGACCGATGAAGATCTTGATGGCAGCTGCCGGGTCGTACGGAGATGTCGCCCCGTACACCGGCCTCGGAGCCCGGTTGCGGGAGGCCGGGCATGACGTGGCCCTCGCCACGCAGGAGACCTTCGCGCCGCTCGTGCGGGAGGCTGGGCTCGACTTTCGTCCGTTGCCCGCCGATACGGGCGCCGGCGGCGGAAATCGTCAGCTGATGCGCACCGCCGCCGCGTTCGTGCGGAAGCTGGGCGCCGGGCTGGTCGAGGCCGCGGAACTCGGCGCCGATGTGCTGCTGCTCTCGACGACCACGGCGCCCCTCGGCTGGCAGCTGGCCGAGGCCATGGGCATCCCGTCCATCGGCGTCTACCTGCAACCCACGCACCCCACACGGGAGTTCGCCCCTGTGGTGTCCGGCGGCAGGTCGCTCGGCGGTCCCGGCAACCGGGCGCTCGGCCGTTTCTCCTTGCGGATGGCCGACCGTGTCTACGCCGAAGCGGTCGCGGACCTGCGGGCGCGCCTCTCACTGCCGCGCTCCACACCGGGTGCCGTCCGGCGGCGCCAGGAGGAGGCCCGGTGGCCGGTCCTGCACGGTTTCAGCACCGCCGTGGTGTCCCGGCCCGCGGATTGGCGCGACGGACTCGACGTCGTCGGCAACTGGTGGCCGCACCATGACCCGGGCATCCCGCTGCCCGCCCTCTTCGAGGACTTCCTGCGGGCCGGGCCGCCGCCCGTGTTCATCGGGTTCGGGAGCATGGCCGCGGACGACGGCGCGCCGCTCGGCGAGTTGGCGGTCGCCGCGCTGCGCCGGGCCGGGCTGCGCGGTGTCCTTCAGGAGGGGCGGGCGGGGCTGATGGCGCACGGCGACGACATCCTGACCGTCGGCGAGGTGCCCCACGCGTCCCTGTTCCCGCGGATGGCTGCCGTGGTCCATCACGCGGGCGCGGGCACCACGGCGGCGGGGCTGCGGGCCGGGGTGCCCGCGGTCCCCGTGCCCGTCATGGCGGACCAGCCCTTCTGGGCGGCGCGGCTCGCCGGTCTCGGCGCGGGCACCGCGCCCATCCCGTTCAAGGAGCTCACGGCGGATCGCCTCGCCGAGCAGATGAGGCGCGCGGTGGGTGAGTCCGCGTACAAGGAAGCCGCCGGTGCGGTTGCCCGCCGGATGGGGGTGGAGGACGGCGCCGGTCAGGTCCTCAAGGCCGTCGAGGCGACCGGTCCGTAGCCCGAGCGGCCGAACGCGCAGGTCGTGATGGTCATGAGGGAGCCGGAGCGTGGAAGCCTCCACACATGACCGAAAGCGCATACCTCTACATGGCGAACCCTCGGATCACGGTCCTTGGTGTCAACCCCGGCCGGCCGCCCTTTCGCATCGTCGAGCTCGACGGCGAGGTGGTCGGTGAGGCCAGGGAACTTGTCGACGTCCTGGAGGTGGCCGCTCAGGCGGGTCACGTCGTGCACGACGTGGACGACCCGGATCAGGTGCGCTGGGTGGGCGGCGACAAGTTCACCTGGAAACCGAAGGAAACGACGGAGCCCGGAGAGTCCGAGGAGGCCCGGAGAGCCTGACTCGGCCCGCGGGGCCTAGGGAATCGACGAGGCCGGACTTGCCGAAGCGGGGCAGGCCCGGGGATCGGGGCGGTCGGGCTCCAGGTCGTAGATCCTGTTCAGGAGCTCGGCCTCGTTGCCCGTCAGGCCCGCGCGGCGCAGCGCTTCGTCCGCCTCCGCCATGGGCCCGGCGAGCAGCGAGGCCGCCGCTGCCGGTGAGGGGCCGGACAGGGCTGCCCGTGCGGTGTGCAGCAGCCGCAAGCAGGCCTGGGCGGCGGCCAGTTCCGGGTTCGGCGTGCTGGTCATGTCGGGAGCTCCTCTGCGCGGGGTCACAAGGACCGATGGCTCGCACCGGTGGACCCTCCACTCTTGCGCACGGGTCTGACAATCGGGCTCTAGGCGGTCGCGGCGCGGCGGGTGAGCCGCAGCGTGAGGCCCTCCGGCATGAGCGTGAGGCGCTCGACGACCCGCAGCCGGTAGGCGGGGTCGGCGTGCAGGTCGTAGCGGCGCAGGAGAAGGCCGAGGACCAACGTCGCCTCGTGCAGCGCGAACTGACGGCCGATGCAGGCCCGCGCGCCCGTGCCGAACGGCTTGAAGACATGGGCGGGCCGCGCCCGTACCGCCGAAGGGGCGAACCGGTCGGGATCGAACTCCTCGGGCCGCTCGCCCCATGCCTCCGGGTCGCGGTGCAGCAGCGTGGCGAGGACGAGCGCCCATGCCCCCTCGCGCATCGGGTGCACACCGCCGAGCGTCGTGTCGTGGAGGGCCTGGCGGGAGAAGCCCGGCGCCGTCGGCCACAGCCGCAGCGACTCGTCGAGGACGCGCCGCAGGTAGCGGAGCTTGGCGACCTGCTCGTACGCGGGCTCCTCCGCGTCACCCCAGACCGCGTCGACCTCCGCCTGGGCGCGGGCCAGGACTTCGGGGGAGCGCGAGAGGTAGTGCAGGGCGAAGGACAGTGCGCCCGATGTCGTCTCGTGGCCCGCGACCAGGAAGGTGATGACCTGGCGGCGGATGTTCTCGGCGGAGAGCCGCTCGCCGGTCTCGGGATGGGCGACCTCCAGCATCCGGTCGAGCAGGTCCCCGTCGCCGGGGCCCGAGGCGGCGCGGCGGGCCGCGACCACGTCGTCGACGGTGCGGTTGAGATAGGCCATGTCGGCGGCGTTGCGCCGGGTGGCGCCGCGCAGCAGGAGCGGGGCGAGCGCGGGCGGCACGACGTTGCGGCGCTGGGCGTAGGAGAGCGTGCCGACCATGGCCGACACGAAGGGGTGCGGCCGGGACCGCTCGAAGGAACCGAAGTCGTGCCCGAAACCGGTGCGGGAGATCGTCTCCAGGGTCAGTTTCGTCATGTCGCCGGGCACGTCCACTGACCTGCCGGTCTCCTCGCGCTCGTCCCAGCGGGCGGTCAGCTGCCGGGCGACGTCCAGCATCAGCGGGTGGTAGCCGGCCATCGCGTCGCGGCTGAAGCCCGGCGCGAGGATGTCGTGCGCCAGCTGCCAGTTGGGCTCGTGGTTGTACGCGGTGAACAGGCCGTCGCCGGCCACCGGCCGCAGATTGGCCACGCCCAGGCCGACATGCTTGGCGAACCGCGACTCGTCGGCCAGTTCCGCCGCGAGCCCGGCACCCCAGACGAAGACGATCTCCTTGCCGAACGCCTTGCGGCGGAAGATGGGCCCGAGGCCGCCGCCGATGCGCATCGAATCCTGCACCGGCGTCCGGACATGGGCGCCGAGGACGTCGCCGATCAGGGGCAGGCGGCGGGGCGGGTGCGGTATGAGGTCGAGCCGCGGCCATCCGTGCTCGGCACTGCGGAACCCCTTGGGGGGAGTCCCGGGACCCTTCGCGACCTGCGATGTCTGCGACACCTGCGCCATGTGTGCCATCTCCCTTGAGCCGCAGACCCGTTGAGCCTGTTGTACGCGGATTCAATAAGGGTCATCAGTCTGGTGCCGCTGTTGAATCCACGTCAAGTAAGGTGCTCCCATGGTCGCGAACCCGCAGGAGCGCACGCGCCGCAGGCTCAGCACCGAGGAGCGCAGGGAGCAGCTTCTCTCGGCCGGGGCGCGGCTCTTCGCGCAGAATCCGTACGACGACGTCTGGGTCGAGCGGGTGGCGGAGATCGCCGGAGTGTCGCGTGGCTTGCTGTACCACTATTTCCCGACCAAGAGCGATTTCTTCGCCGCCGTGGTGCAGCGTGAGAGCAGGCGCATGCTGCGCCTGACCGCGGCCGTGCCCGGAGTCCCCGTCCGCGATCAGATCTGCACGGGCCTCGACACCTTCCTCGCGTACGTCGAGTCGCACGCCGAGGGCTTCCGCGCCTTCCACCGGGCGGAGGAGACGGGCGACGCCACGGTCCGCAGGATCTACCGCGAAGGTCTGGCGGCCCACGAGGACCAGATCCTGCAGGCCCTCGCCGCGGACCCCGAGGCGGCGTCCACCCCGCACGAACTGCCCGCACTGCGCCTGGCCGTGCGCGGCTGGCTCGCCTTCATGGTGACGGTCTGCCTGGAGTGGCTCGAAGAGCCGGCACAGCTGCCTCGCGCACAGGTACGGGACCTGTGCGCGAGGGCGCTGATGGGCGCGATCGCACCCTGAGGGTGATCGCGGTCAGGCGGCCATGGCCAGGGGCCGCGCCGCGGCCACCACGCGTCCGTCGGGCAGCAGTTCACCGGTGTCGTCGAAGACGATCGTGCCGTTGCACAGCAGGCTCCAGCCCTGTTCGGGGTGGGCGGAGAGAATCCTGGCCGCGAGGTGGTCGGGGCTGTCGGCGGGCGGGCACTGGGGCTGGTGGGCGCACATGGCGTACCTCCGGGTGGGGGTCGCGGCCCTTGCGCGCGGCCCGGTCTTTCGCGGTTTTTCCTTGTGTGGGTTAAGACCCCGTGGGCTGTCTCAACTCATCGCTCCGCGAGGCTACTTGTCTTCTCAGGTGGGGACGAACCCGGCCCGGAAGTGCGCCAGGAGTGTGGTACGCGCCGACGTGTCCGCGTCCGCGTCGCTCAGACGGCCCGCGGCCCAGAGGAAGAAGTCGTCGGCCTCCGCGTCCATCCAGTCGTACGTCGGGTCGAAGGGGCCGGGGTCCGGTGCGGGGTAGCGGAGTGCGAGGGCTGTGCCCCGCGCGTCCTCGACCGTGAAGCGGCGGGTGGCGTCGGGGCCCGTGGACTGCCGGACGGTCACCGCGTCGCAGTCCCAGCGGCGCCGGCCGATCTGGAGCCAGAGGGTCGCCGCCTCGTCGGAAGGGTCCGCGTACAGCGCCGCCGTCCCTGCCTCGCCGAGGTGGACGAAGCCGTGGCAGCGGCCGGACGCGGGGGCCAGGAGCCCCGTGCGGGGGTCGAGGGCCCACGTCCGGCCGTGGTGGTCGTAGTCCTGGAGCAGCATGGACGTCAGGTGATCACGAGCGCGGTGGAATGCCGAGTTCCCGGTCGACGGCTGCGCTGGTGCGGGTCGCCGCCTTGATGACCGCGGCCCAGCTGCCGTACTTGGCGAACTGCTGGTCGGCCGTCGGGCCCAGGGGGTTGCCGTACTTCTTCATGTTCCGCTGCTCCAGGGCCTCGACCGCCTCGGGGGTCATCCCGGCGCGGGTGATGTCCTTGGCGTCGTTGCGCATGTCGACGAGGACGCGGGCGATCTCCTCGTCGGAGCGGCCTTCCTCGTGCATACGGTCCGCCACGCGCTCCATGGTGTCCAGGAGGTGGTGGTAGCGCAGCCGCACCTCACGGGCCCGCTCCCGCTCCTCCGGGCTCATCTGCCGGATCAGGCAGACCGCCGGGTCCTTGCTGGCGCACGGTTCCTCGGACGCGGGGGGCGGGGCGAGCAGGCTGGTGGCGGAGGGGGTGTGCCGCACCAGGGCGTCCGTGTGGGCGTGCGCCGGGGCGAGCAGGGTGCCGCTGAGGGTGGTGAGGAGGGGGAGGAGGAAGAGGACGACGAGGCGGGGGAGGAGCCGCGGGGGGATCCGCCGCACCAAGGGGGCCCGCTTCGGCAGGACGGTCACGTCGGGTACTTCGGGTACGGCCATGGGGTGGGCACGCACGTAAGAACTCTCCTTCGCCTGGGAGTTGGGGCGAAGGGGACATTACGGTGCGATAACGGCCGTGAGCGGCCACCCTCACGGCGCGTCCGGGTGACGTAGGAGATGACGCGCGCGGCACACCGCGGCGCGCCGGTTCAGCGCGCCGCGATCCCCTCACCCGCGGCCGGCCGCAGGCTCAGCGCGTGCAGCGCCAACTGCATCTCGAACTGGGCCGCCGGATCATGCAGCCGGTCGCCGAACACCTCGTCCAGCTGCCGCAGGCGGTAGCGGACCGTCTGCGGATGCACGGCCAGCCGCGTGGCGACCTCGCTCGCGTTGTGCCCGCACCGCAGCCAACACAGCAACGTCTCGGCGAGGCGCTCGCGCTGCGGTGAGCGCACCTCCTCCAGGGGCAGCAGATGCCGCTGCGCGAGTGCGTCGATCAGCGCCTCGTCGTGGAAGAGCAGCAGTGTCGCCAGGTGGTCGGCGCAGTGCAGCAGACCCGCGCGGGGCAAGATGCCGCGCCGTGAGAGGTCGAGGGCGTCGAGCGCCCAGCGCAGCGAGCGCGCGCCTTCGTGCAGCGCGACCGTGGGGCCGATCACCGCGCGCAGGCCCTGTAACGCGGCGGCGATCGAGCGGGCCCGCCCCGGCCCCTCCGGGTCGGGCACCACGATGCGGCCGGGCTGCTCGGAGAAGCGCGCGAGGAACTCCGGGGGCACGATGGGGCTGACGGTCTCCGGGGTCAGGGTGTGGTCGATGACGACCACCGCCACCTCGCGCGGGATGGGCCACTGGGCGGCCTGCGCGAGATCGGCGATGGCCTCCGCCGACGCGGGAGGGTCGGCGGTCAGCAGGTCGATGAGGCGGGCGCGTCGCTGCTGGAGTTCCCCCGCGGCGTGCAGCCTGGCCTCCGTGTAGCCCGCCGTCGTCGCCGCGGCCATCTCGTCCAGGTGCAGGAAGAGGGCCTCACCGAAGGCGGCGAGCACGTGCCGCGGCAGCAGGTCGGCGTCGACCAGGGCGTTGACCCGGCGCCAGGTGACGCGCGCGCCGAGGCGCAGTGCGGACTGGAAGGAGTCGAGACTGCGGCCCTCGTCGGCCTCGCCCCTGCCGATGTTCTGGTAGGTGGCCTTCACCGAGACCCAGTCGGTGTCCGGGTGGGCCATCCGGGCCAGGAACCCCTCCAGGGCCTGCTCCACGCCCCGGTTCACGACGTGCATGTACGTGTCGTCGGTCGGGCGCGCGTACTCCGGTATCTCCGTGCGGATCGCCCGCACCACCTCCGACGTGATGTCGTCGAGGAACGGCCGCACGTGATCGTGGAGACCCGAGGGAAAGGCCCTGAACGCGGCGTACGACTCCTCTGCCGGGGTGCCCGCGGGTGCGGGGGCGCCCGCCTGGGGTATGCCTGCGGGCAGTGCCGAACCGTTCACCATGGGGTGCTCCCTCTGCGCACGGGGGGACAAAGGTGTGGTGAAGACGCCGCCACGGGTCCGTGGCGGCCCGTCGGGGACGGACAGACATGATGCTGCCTCCCGTCACCCCCGTGACAAGAGGCAGCGCGTGCGAACTAGCTCACGTGAGGGGGCAGTTGCCGAACTCCGGTCTGCCCGCGAACCGGTCGCCGAGCCACTTGACGGTGTCGTCCTTCGCCAGTTGGTCGGTCGTCAGGTGCTCGCCCGGATAGACCTTCCACTGGGTGGTGATCCTTGCCTTGCAGTACGCCGCGCGCGTCGCGTCCTCCGTCTCGATCGGGACGACTTCCTCCAGCGCGCCGCGGTACTGCAGGACCGGGAAGTCGATCTCGTGCGTGGCTCCCGATCCGGGGCGGCCGATGCCGACGCCGAGCTTCTGCGCGTCGACGACCTGGCCCCACGTCCTGCCGTCCGTGCCCTTGAGCGCGTAGAGCTGCTCGAAGCTGAGGCCGCCCTTGGTGTTGTTCTCGAGCTTCTGGCCCGCGAGGGTCGAGATGGTCCCCGCCAGGCAGTGCGACCTGGCCTTCTTGACGGTCTCCTTGCCCTGGTCGTTCAGAAGTTCCTCGAACGGCATCCGGGGGTGCGCGGACGACAGACCGAGAACGGCGTCGACCAGGAAACCCGCGAACGGGCCGCCGTTGAGCGACTTGGCGACCACCTTCAGATCACCGGGCACACCGCCGGACGCGTCTCCCACGATGTCGAGTTCAGGGGCGTACGAAGCCGCGAGCTGCGTCGCCCACAGGCTGGCCGCACCGCCTTCGGAGTAACCCCACAGACCGATCTTCGTCTTCGGGTCGAGGCCGCTGCCGGGGATCGCCGGGGCGGTGCGCGCCATGTCGAGCAGCGCATGCCCGGCGTCGGTCCCGGAGACGTACGGGTGGGTCTGGCCGTCCAGGTAGCCGGCACCGTCCGTCGCGGCGACGGCGTAGCCGGCCTTCAGGAGCGCCGCGATGTTCTCGCCCTCGTACTCGTCCTGGAAGGCGCCCGCGAGCTGCTTGGAGAAGGCGCACTGCGAACCGAGCCCCAGCGTGCCGGGGTTGAAGGCCACGACGGGCCGGCTGCCCCGCCCCTCCCACTCCGCTGTCGGTACGGCGACGGTCCCGGAGACCGCGACCGGCTTGCCCGTGTTGTCCTTCGAGCTGTACTGGACCTTCCAGGCGCGCATCGGGACGTTGCCCGGCACGTGCGGGAGCGCGGTCGAACGGCAGGCGATGACGCTGCCGGGATTGCTCGGGACGGCCCCCGGCACCTGATAGATCCGCTCGTCCGTGGCGTCACACGCCGCCGACGCGTCCGGGGCCGTGGCGGCGCCCGCCGTCAGGGTGGGCACGCCGAGGCCGAGGCCCGCCAGGGCGACGGCCGAGGTCAGCGCCAGCAGTCTCTTCCTACGTTTCGCTCTTGGCCTGCGCACGGGTGCTCCTTCGTCTCGAGTTCGTCCGAGGGGGGTGGATGGGGGGACAGCTGTGCACGCCGTGAAGTTACGGAGCGGTAATCCGGCGCAGATAGTCAGCGGAGCCACAGCCCGCCGGGCCGGAACTGTGCGCCGGGGACAAGTGGCGGCACGCCCTCCTGCGCGACGATCAGGGCATGACCGAGCCCCAGGTGACGGCCCAGGACCCACGACCGTGGCTGCGCTTCTACGCCGCCGGGGTACCGCACCGCCTGCACGTCCCCGATGTCACGCTTCCCGAGCTGCTCGACGCTGCGGCCCGGCGCCACGGCGGCCGGTCCGGCTTCCGGGGGCTGCACCGCGCCGTGGGCGAATGCGCCGACACGCTGCGGACACTCGGCATCCGGCACGGCGACCGGGTGGCGCTGGTGCTGCCCAACTGCCCCTGGTTCGCCGTGGCGTGGCATGCGGTGCTGCGGCTCGGGGCGGTCGTGGTGGCGATCGACCCGGCGGCGCCCCGCGAAGTGCTGCGGCACCAACTGGGCGACTCAGGAGCGGTGCTGGTCGTCGCCGGCGCGGCGGTGAGGGAGCGGCTCGACGCCGCCCGCGTCGACACGTTCGTACGGGAGGTCATCACCGTCCCGATCGACGGGGAGTGGCCGGGGCGGGGTCACATACGCATGGCGCCCCGGCCGAAGACGGGAGGCGAGGGGCCGCGGCCCGGCGACCTCGCCGTCCTCGCCCACGTCACCGCCGACGGGCCCGCGGCGATGCTCACGCACGCCAACCTGGTCGCTGCCGCCCATCAACAGGCGTTGTGGCAAACGCGGTTGCGCGGCGGGCGCGAGACCGCCCTGGCCGTCACACCCCTCTGGCGTCCGCACGGCCTGCTGTTCGGCCTCATCACGCCGTTGCTGACCGGAGCGCGTACGGTCCTCCTGCCGGACCCCGGCCCAGAGGTACTGCTGCGTACGGCGCGCCGCCGGAAAGTGACCCTCCTGGCGGCCGAACCCGCCGACTGCCGACGTCTTCTCCGCCGCCCCGCCCACGAGTTGGAGGCCCTCGCCACGGTGCGGACCTGGCTGACCGGGCCCCTGGACGCCGAGGCAGCCGACCGCGTCCGGGCCTCGGTCGACGCGGTGCTCGTGGAGGGCTACGGCCTCCCGGAGGCCGCGGGCGCCCTCCTCGCCAACCCGCGCGGAGCCAACGCCCGCCCCGGCACCGCCGGCCTGCCCCTGCCCGGCACGGAGGTCCGCATCGGCCAGGAGGGCGCCCCCGGCGTGGAGTTGCCCCCGGGGCGGGCGGGTGAACTCCTGGTCCGGGGGCCGCAGGTGTGCGCGGGCTACTGGGGCGACCCGGCGGAGAGCGCGCGGCGCCTGCTGCCGGGCGGGTGGCTGCGTACGGGCGACATCGCGGTCCTGAGTCCGGACGGCTATGTGACCGTCCTCGGCAACCCGGGCGCCGGGGGCTTCGAGGATGCCCCGGCCCCCGCGTCACCTCTCCAGGAACGCCCCCGTCCGTGAGCCGCTCGCCCGCACGATTTCCTTCGGCGTCCCCTCGGCCACCATCTCGCCGCCCGCCTCACCGCCTTCCGGTCCCAGGTCGATGACCCGGTCGGCGGCGCGGATGACGTCCAGGTCGTGCTCGATGGTGATGACGGTGTTGCCCGCGTCGACGAGGCGTTGCAGGACGCCGAGCAGACGTGCGGTGCCGGCGGCGTACAGACCGGTCGTGGGCTCGTCCCCCGGGCGCATCGCGGGCGTCGCCACGCGCTCGACCGCCATGCTCGCCGCATCGGGCCTTCTGCATCGGTACGTCACCGACGAGCGGCCCCCGACTGCCGATCAGCCCCTCACTGACGCACCGGACGGCGGTCCCGCCTGGCGCCGGAAGGCGCTCCCGGCCGCCGGTGCCGGGCGGGGCGCCGCAGGGTGACCGCAGTGACGACGGCCCCCAACAGGACGCACAGGGCCGCCAGTTGAAGCCCGGTGTCGTAGCCGTCCAGGAAGGCGCTGCGCGGATCGGCGCCGTCCCGCAACGCCGTGCGCTCCGTCCGGGTCAGGACCACGCCGACCAGGACGACCCCGAAGACCCCGGAGATCTCACGGGCCGCGCTCACCAGGCCCGAAGCCATGCCGGTGCGCGTCGCGGGGACATCGGCGACGGAACGTACCGTCAGCGGAGTGGTCAGGGCCGACCCCGCGCCGATCAGGAGCAGCCCCGGCTGCAGATCCCAGTACTGCGCGTGCAGCCCCGTCCCCGACACCCACACCAGGCCGCCCGCGACCAGGACGAGCCCCCCGGCGATCGACCAGTGCGCCCCCACCGCCTTCGCCGCCCGCTCGGCGAACGGCGTCGTCACGAGCAGCGCGCCCGCCAGCGGCAGGAAGGCCAGCCCCGCCTTGGTGGGGGAGAAGCCGAGCACCCGCTGGAGGTAGAGCGCGGTGAAGAAGAACACGCCGTTGACGCCGATGCCCCACAGCACTTGGGCCGCCGCGCCTCCGCTGAGCGATCGGCTGCGCAGCAGACGCAGATCCACCAGCGGCAGGAACGTGCGCGACTCGACGACGAGAAACGCGATCCCGGTGGCCGCCGACAGCCACAGGCAGAGCGGCACGGGCGGCGTGCTGAAACTGTGCTCCCCGCCCCTGACCAGGCCGTACGTGAGAAGGAAGAGCGAGGTCGTGGACAGTGCGACGCCCGGCAGATCGAGGAGCGGCAGCAGGCCGCGGCGCACGCGCGTGACGGTCCGGGGCACCGCGGGCACCAGCAGCAGGGCAAGGACACCGAAGGGGACGTTGAGCAGGAACACCCAGCTCCAGTCCCACCGTTCGGTGACGAAGCCGCCCACCACCGGCCCGAGCGCGAGCGCGACAGCGAGCGCCGCCGTCCACAGGCCGACAGCCATGGCGCGCCTTCGGGCGGGCAGATCGGCGGCGACCACTGCGAGCGAGGCCGGGATGACGAGCGCCGCGCCCACACCCTGCACGGTGCGTGCCGCGATGAGTGTCCCGCCGCTGTCCGCGAGTGCGGCCGCCAGCGAGGCCACGGTGAACACGACGATCCCCGCCGCGAGGACCGCCCGGCGGCCGAGCAGATCCGTGAGCCTGCCACCGGCCGGCAGGAGCGAGCCGAAGCTCAGCACGTAACTGGTGGCCACCCACTCCAAGTCCGTGACGCTCAGGCCGAGTTTGCGCTGCACGGTGGGCAGCGCGACGTTGATGACGGTGTTGTCGAGCGTCGTGATGAAACCCGCGAGGGCGAGCATCGCAAGGAGAGCGGTCAGCCTGCCACGGCCCACGTGCGGCTCCCCTCGGTCGCGATGCCGTCCCGCCGGTGGATTCTCCGGTCCCGCGGCGGGCGTCGCTGCTGCCCGTGACGCCGAATCGGGTGCGGCGGCTTGTCAGTGAAGTGACAGAGGTTGTCAGACGATCTGTCAGCAGCCCGTCTTACTCATGGGTCACATCCGGGCGGAACCTGGTGCACCGCTCGTCCCGGTCCCTCACGACGCTCGTCCCGGTCCCCGCGAGGCCCGTCCCCGGCCCCCGCGCCGTCCAGTTGGAGCCGCCATGTCCACCACGCAGACCCGCCGGCCGTCCGAAGGCCCGCTGCTGACCGACCACTTGGCGCACTGGGCCGCCGCCAGGCCGCACCAACGCGCTTTCACCTACGTGGACTTCCCCGAACCGTCGTCCCCCGGTCTGCACCACACCCTCGGCTGGCAGGGGCTCGACGTGCGGGCCCGCGCGATCGCCGGGCGCATAGCGGCGACAGCGGGCCCCGGTGAGCGGGCGGCCCTGCTGCTTCCGCAGGGCCTCGACTACGCGGCGGCGTTCCTGGGCTGTCTCTACGCGGGGGTGATCGCGGTACCGCTGTTCAGCCCGGAACTGCCCGGCCACGAGGGCAGGTTGGCGGCCGTTCTCGCGGACTGCGAGCCCGCGTGCGTGCTGGCCGAGGCGGCGACGGCTCCCGGGGTGGAGCGGTTCATGGCCGGGCAAGGGCTGCCGCCGGTTCCCGTGGTCCAGGTGGACAGGCCGGGCGAGGCGTCTCAGGCCACCCTGCCCGAGCGGCCCGAACCGGACGACATCGCCTACCTCCAGTACACCTCAGGCTCCACGCGCAGCCCGGCGGGCGTCGTGATCAGCCACGCCAACGTGGTGGCCAACGCCCGCCAGGCCATCGACGCCTTCGCGGCCGAAGCGGCGGCCAACACGACGGTCGGCTGGCTGCCCCTCTTCCACGACATGGGCCTCGTCCTGAGCGTGGCCGCACCCGTCGTCGGCGGCTTCCCCTCGGTCCTCATGGACCCGGTCGCCTTCCTGGAGCACCCGGTGCGCTGGCTGCGGCTGCTCGCCGCGTACCCGGGGACGATCAGCGCGGCCCCCAACTTCGCGTACGACTACTGCGCCAGCAGGGTCGACCGGGACGAGGCCGCCGAGCTGCGCCTCGACCGGGTCAAGGTCCTCATCAACGGCAGCGAACCCGTGCGCCCCGGCACCGTCGAGCGCTTCCGCGACGCGTTCGCCGACGCGGGACTCGCGCCCGAGGCGCACTGCCCGGCGTACGGCCTCGCCGAGGCCACCGTGTTCGTGACGACCGACACGTTCGCCGCGCCGCCCACTGTCGTGGCCTGCGATCCGCTCGCCCTGTCCGAAGGGCGCCTGGAGGCAGTGGAGTCGACGGATTCGGAGGCGACACGCCTGGTCGCCTGCGGCACTCCGGCAGGGCAGGAGCTGCGCATCGCGGACCCGGCGACCGGCGCCGCACTCCAGCCGGGCGAGGTCGGCGAGATCATGCTGCGCGGCCCCAACGTCGGCCTCTGCTACTGGAAGCGGAACGGCCTCTCGGAGGAGGTCTTCGGCTTCCGCCCACCCGGCGCGACCGGCCAGGACGGTGAGGACGGCGAAGCCGGCGAGGCGGGATGGCTGCGCACAGGCGATCTCGGCGCGCTCCACGACGGGCGGCTCCACGTCACCGGCCGGCTCAAGGACCTGATCATCGTGGACGGCCGCAACCACTACCCGCAGGACATCGAGGAGACCGTGCAGTCGGCCGTCGACCTCGTGCGCAGGGACCGGCTCGCCGCGTTCAGCGCCCCCTGGACGGGCACCGAGACCGATGTCCTGATCGTCGTAGCCGAGCACCGGCGCGGCGCCGGACCCACCGAACAGGAGGCGCTCGCCGCCCTGCGCACCGCCACGGCCGCCGTCTCGGCCCGGCACGGACTGCGCCTCGCCGAACTCCTCCTCATCCCGCCGGGCTCACTGCCGAGGACCAGCAGCGGCAAGGTCGCCAGAGCCGCGACCCGGGCACGCCATCTGCTCGGCGCCTTCGGCGAGGGCGGCAGGAGCGGCGCGGAGGACACGCGATGAGGGAGGTGGGCCTCGCGGAGATCCGGGCCGTGGTCGTCGAGAGCCTGAGCGCCTGGTACGGGCTCGCGGCCGAGGAGATCGCGGACGACCGCCCGCTGGCTGAGCTGGGTCTCACCTCACGTGACGCGGTCGTCCTGACGGCACGGCTGAGCGACGTGGCCGGCACCAGGCTGCCCGCGACGCTGCTCTGGGAGGCGCCCACCATCGGCGCGCTCACCGAGCGGGTGGTGCGCGGCGAACCGGAGCACGGTGGTGCGCCGTCGAAGCAGACGGGCGCGGGGAGGGCAGCGTCTCCCGCGCAGGGCGACACCCCGGTGGCGGTCATCGGCATCGGCTGCCGGCTGCCCGGCGCGGTCACCTCGCCCGCCGCCTTCTGGCGGCTTCTGGGCGAGGGCCGTGATGCCGTGGGCACGGTCGGCGAGGACCGCTGGGCGCCCTTCGTCCGGGCGGGGAGGAGCCTGCCGGACGACCTCAGCAGGCACGGCGGTGTCCTGGGGGACGGGAGCGTCGAGGGCGTGGGGGGCTTCGACGCCGAGTTCTTCGGTATCGGTGCGGACGAGGCCACCGCCATGGACCCGCAGCAGCGCATGCTCCTTGAGGTCACCCGGGAGGCCGTCGACCACGCGGCCCTGCCCGTGCCGTCCCTCGCGGGCACCCGTACCGGGGTCTTCGTGGGCATCAGCGGCAACGAATACGCCCATCTCACCACCGCGGACCCGGAGTCGGTCGGGGCCTGGACCCCGCCGGGCGCGGCCCTGAGCGTGGCCGCCAACCGTCTCTCCTACGTCTTGGACCTGCGCGGTCCGAGCATGGCCGTCGACACGGCGTGCTCCTCCTCGCTCGTCGCCGTGCACCACGCGGTACGCAGCCTCGGCGCGGGGGAGAGCGACATGGCGCTCGCCGCCGGGGTGAACCTGCTGCTTTCCCCCGCGGTGACGCTCGGGTTCCAGCGCGCGGGGGCGCTGGCCGCCGACGGCCGGTGCAAGGCGTTCGACGCGTCGGCCGACGGCATGGTGCGCGGCGAGGGGTGCGGAGTCGTAGTCCTCAAGCGTCTCGCCGACGCCGAACGCGACGGGGACCGCGTCCTCGCGGTCATCGAGTCCACCGCGGTCAACTCCGACGGCCGTTCCAACGGACTCACGGCCCCCAGCGCCGACGCCCAGCGCACGCTCCTGGAGCAGTGCCATGCCGCCGGTTCGCCCGCCTCGGTGGACTACGTCGAGGCACACGGCACCGGCACGGCGCTGGGCGACCCGATCGAGGCGTCCGCCCTTTCGGCCGCGCTCGGCGCGGGGCAGGGGAGGGCCGCCGACCAGCCGCTGCTCATCGGCTCGGTGAAGACGAACATCGGCCACCTGGAGGCGGCGGCGGGCATCGCCGGGCTCATCAAGACGGTGCTCGCCCTGCACCACGACGAGATACCGCCCCACCTGCACTTCACCGCCCCAAGCCCGCACGCCGACCTCGACGCGCTCGGCCTGCGCGTCGTCACGGGGCCCGAGCCGTGGCCCCGCTACTCGGGCACCGCACGCGCGGGAGTCTCGGCGTTCGGCTTCGGCGGCACGAACGCGCATGTCGTCCTCGCCGAACACCGTGGGCCGCGCGGCCCACGGACAGCGGCCACCGGAGCGGCCGTGGCCCTGCTCGACGGCGTCACCGAGGACCGCGTCCGCGCGTACGCGGGCGAGCTCGCCCAGTGGCTCGCGGGGCCGGACAGTCGCTCCGTGCGCCCCGCGGACCTGGCCCGCACCCTGTCCGGCCGGGTGGGGAGGGGCCGCCACAAGGCGGCGGTCGTCGCCCGCGACCGGGAGGAGCTGAGCACGGCACTGGCCCATCTGGCCGGGCGGGAGCCCGACGCGCGGGTGGTCCTGGGACTGCCCGGGGCAGGAGCGCAGGCGACCGGTGCCGATCCCGGGGCCGTGTGGGTGTTCTCCGGGTACGGGTCGCAGTGGCCCGGCATGGGCAGCGAACTGCTCGCCACGGAAACGGAGTTCGCGGCCGCCGTCGACCGTCTGGAGCCGCTGCTGCGAGACCAGGCGGGCATCTCGCTGCGGGAGTGCATGGACCCCGGCGCCGATCTGTCCTCACCCGCAGTCGTCATGCCCGCGCTCTACGGGATGCAGGTCGCCCTCGCCGAGCTGTGGAGGTCCCACGGCTTCGAACCCGCCGCAGTGATCGGCCACTCGATGGGGGAGATCGCCGCGGCCGTCACCTGCGGCGCCCTCGACGAGGCCACCGGCGCGCGCGTCGTGGCGATCCGCTCACGGCTCCTCGCCGGGCTCACGGGCGGCGCGATGGCGGTGGTGGACCGGCCCGGCGAGCACATCGAAGCCCTGGCCGCCGACTTCCGCACGCTCCAGGTCGCCGTGCACGCCTCCCCGGCGCAGAGCGTGGTCACCGGCTCCGCGGACGACGTGCGCGGACTCATCGACCATGTCACCGGGGAAGGCGGTTTCGCCCGCTCCCTGCGCGTCACCGGGGCGGGACACTCGCCCCACGTCGACCCGCTGCTCGGCGAGTTCGCCAGGGAACTCGGCACCGTGCGCCACGCGCGGCCCGGCTGCCGTCGCTACTCCACCGTCCTCGCCGACCCGCGCGACCCGGCACCCTGCGACGCCGGTTACTGGGTCGCCAACCTGCGCCGTCCCGTCCGCTTCACCCAGGCGGTGCGTGCCGCCGCCGACGACGGTCACCGCCTGTTCGTCGAAGTGGCCCCGCATCCCACGCAGTTGCACCCGCTGACCGAGACGCTGCGCGAAGCGGGCGCCAAAGACCCGCTGATCCTGCCGACCCTGCGCCGCGGCACCGACGACCCGGTCACCTTCCGCACCTCGCTGGCCACGCTGCTCGTACGAGGTGCCGGCGGGCCCGCGCCCCTGCGGGCCCTGCATCCCGGCGCACGCGTCGTCGACGTCCCCACACCGCGCTGGCGGCACCGCCGCTTCTGGGCGGGGGAGGCACCCGGCCCGCACGAGACGCCACGCCATACACCGGCTCCCGCCCGCCTCACGGGCCCGCTCGACCGTCTCCGCGGCTGTGTGGCCGACGTCATGGGCTACACCCCGGACCGCATCGACGCCGACACCCCCCTCACCGACCTGGGGCTCGACTCGCTCAGCGCGGCACGCATCCGGACCGCGGTGGAGCGGGAGTTCGGGGTGGAGCTGGAGCCCGGCGTGCTGCTGCGGCAGGCGACGCTGAGAGGGGTCGCGGAACTGCTGCCGGAGAACCACGGCATCGGGGAAGTTCGGGCGGAACCCAGGCCGGGGCGCAGGGAGGGCCCGCTCCGGGTGCTGGCCGACACGGGACCCGGCACCCCCCTCTTCCTGGCGCACGCCGCGGGCGGCACCTCCGAGGTGTACGCACGCCTCGCCGACCGCCTGTCCCACTCCCGCCCCGTGTACGGCTTCGACCGGCTGACGACCCCGGAGCACGTCGGGCCCCGAGCGGCGGAGTTCGCGGCGCGTATCCGTGCCGTGAGCCCCAACGGGCCCTGGCTGATGGGCGGTTGGTCCTACGGCGGACTGCTGGCCCAAGAGGCGGCGAGGCTCCTCGCGCCGCACGGCGCCGTCCGCGCCCTGGTGCTCCTCGACTCCGTACTGCCCCTGCCCGTTCCCCCGGGCCTGACCCCGGTGGAGGAAGCGCACCGCCGCTACGCCGACTTCGCCGCGTACATCGAGCGCATCTATCGCGCCCAACTCGCCCTGCCCTACGAAGAGCTGGCGCGGCGAGACGACGCCGAGCAGATCGCCCTCGTGATGAAACTCCTGGAACAGGCCGTCGACCTCCCCCAGGCGGTCCTCGACCATCAGCGCACCTCCGCCCTCGACCTCCGCAGCGGCGAACGCCACAGGCCCGGCCCCTACGCGGGCCGGACCCTCCTCTACCGGGCGACCGAACCGGCCCCGCACACCGTGCGCGACATCCGCTACGAGCGGGACGACGAAAGCCTCGGGTGGGACGCCCACTGCACCGACCTCGCGGTGACCCCGCTGCCGGGACACCACCTCGCCCTGCTCGACCCGCCGGTCGTGGACACCCTCGCGGAGTTCCTGGCCCGCGACCTGCGCGACACCTGACCGTTCGCACCTCCCACCGTCCGCCCGTCCGCCCGTCCGAGAAGAGGACCGCGCCCATGCCGCACAAACACCGGAGACCACGCAGGAAGCTGGCCGCCATCGCCGCGGCCACCGCGCTCCTCGCCACCGGCGGTGCCCTGGGCACCTCCACCGCCCTGGGCACGCCGACCGCGGCCCCGGCGGCGGTCCGCGCCGCCGACGGCCCGCGCGTCGTCGGCGAGAAGTGGATCGACTCCCGCACCGTCGACCTCACCGTGGACTCACCCGCCGTGGGCAAGCAGCTGCCCGTACGCGTCATCCTGCCGGCCCGCTTCAAGGAGCAGCCGGACCGCACCTGGCCCGTGCTCTACCTCCTCCAGGGCGCCCACGACGACTACACGTCCTGGACCCGGGAGACGGACGTCGAGGAGTTCCTGGCCGACAAGGACGTCATCGCCGTGATCCCGGCGTCCGGCCCCACCGGCATCCCCACCGACTGGTGGAACCACGGCAGCCCCACCGCCCCGGACTACGAGACCTTCCAGGTCGAGGAGTTGACGGGACTTCTGCGCGACACCTACCGAGCCAACGGCACCCGCGCCGTCGCCGGAGTCTCCACCGGTGGCTACGGCGCCATGGCGTTCGCCGCCCGGCACCCCGGCACCTTCGGTGCGGCGGCCTCGTACAGCGGCGTCCTGGACACCACGGCCCTCGGCATGCCGACGGTGATGAACGCCATCGTCGCCCGGGAGCTCCAGCTGCCCTCTGCCCTCTGGGGCAGCCCCTTCCTGCACCGCGAGAACTGGAACCGCCACAACCCCGCCGCGCTCGCCAAGCACTTGGCGGGCACCCGGCTCTATGTCTCGCAGGGCAGCGGTGTCCCCAGCAGCGACTTCGGCAACCTGGAGGGCGCGATCCTGGAGGGCACGCTGTGGAGCCAGGCGCACGCGTTCGCACGGCAGTTGGACCGCGCCGGCGTCCCGGCGACGGTCAACTTCTACCGTGGCGGCTCGCACGCCTGGCCGTCCTGGCAGCGGGAGTTCAAGGCTTCCTGGCCGACGCTGGCGGCGGGCCTTGGGCTTCCCGCGCCGGCGTCCTGACGTCGGCGGAGATGCGGGCCAGGCGCCGCTCGTCGGGCCAGCGCACCGCGCTCGCCCATGAGGCCAGCTCGAAGAGGCGGATCAGCCGGGCGCTGGAGTCGAGCTGTCCGCGCAGCACTCCGTGGCGGGCGGACGTCGGGTCGGCGTGATGGAGGTTGTGCCAGGACTCGCCGCCGGAGAACGGCGCGAGCCACCAGACGTTCCCCGAGCGGTCCCGGACCCGGAAGGGGCGGTCCCCGCTGATGTGGCAGATCGAGTTGATCGACCAGGTGACGTGATGGAGCAGGCCGATGCGGACGAGACCCGCCCAGAAGAAGGCGGACCAGGCGGCGCCGGAGTCCCAGGCACCCTCACCCCACAGACCTCCCACCACCGCGGGCGCGCCGAACGAGAAGAGCACGATCAGCGGCTGCCAGCGCGCCACCATGACCAGGTCACGGTCGGCGAGGAGGTCGGGGACGTACTTGCGCTGGTCCGTCTTGTCGTTGTTGAAGGTCCAGCCGACGTGCGCCCAGACCATGCCCTTGAGCAGGGCGCGTACGGAGGTCCCGAACCGCCAGGGGGAGTGCGGGTCGCCCGGCTGGTCCGCGAACCGGTGGTGGCGGCGGTGATCGGCGCACCACGTGATCGCGTCACCCTCGACGGCCATCGTCCCGGCCACCGCGAGGGCGATCTTCAGGGGACGGGCGGCCTTGAACGCCTTGTGCGTGAACAGGCGGTGGTAGCCGATGGTGATGCCGTGCACGGCGACGGCGTACATCACCGCGCCGATCACCAGGTCGTGCCAGGTGACCCCCCACCCCCACAGCACGACGACCGACGCGATCACCGCGACAAAGGGAATTCCGACGAACACCCCCACGACGATCCGGTCCGCTGTGCCCATGCCTTCGCCCCGAGCGGCGTTCACGCTCTCTTGTTCCATGAGATTTGCTCACCTTTCAGTGCGGGCTTTCAGTGCGGGTGAGCCGGACATTAGCGACGGAATTACGGAGGCCTCTACTCGGAAAGTGATGACAGGGCCCGGGTCGGACTAGCGATCCCGGTGAATTGCGGCCGATCTGCTTGTGGAGAGCAGGTGTTCCGCCGCACTGTATGGACCCATTGGACAACTGTGCCGAAGGAGGAACCTCATGGATGTGCTCGCAGAAGCGGTCGTCGCGGGAGCCGGGGCGGACGAGCTGCGCCGACTTCCCGTACCCGCCGAATTCACCGCCGCGCATCTGCGGAGGGAGGACGTGGAGAGTTTCACGGGGGTCGCGGACAAGGATGTCCGAAAGACGCTCCATGTCGGCCCGGTGCCGATGCCGGAACTCGCCCCGGACGAAGTCCTGGTGGCCGTCATGGCGAGCGGGATAAACTACAACACCGTGTGGTCGGCGATGTTCGAGCCGTTATCCACTTTCTCCTTCCTGCGGCATTTCGGTGCGAAAGGAGGATGGGCGGAGCGGCACGACCAGCCCTACCACGTGGTGGGTTCGGACGCGGCCGGTGTCGTCGTCCGTACGGGGGCCGGGGTGCGGCGCTGGAACATCGGCGACGAGGTCGTGGTCAGCCCCGCCTACGTGGACGACGAGGAACCGGCGACCCACGCCGACGGCATGCTGGGCGACGCACAGCTCGCCTGGGGCTTCGAGACCAACTTCGGCGGCCTCGCCCACTACTGCGTGGCCCGCGCCAGTCAACTCCTGCGCAAGTCGGACCGGTTGACCTGGGAGGAGGCGGCCGCGAGTCCGCTGTGCGCGGGCACCGCCTACCGCATGCTGGTCAGTGACCGCGGCGCGCGGATGACCCAGGGCGACGTCGTGCTGATCTGGGGCGCGGCGGGCGGCCTCGGCGCGTACGCGGCGCAGCTCGTCCGCAACGGCGGCGGCATCGCGGTGGGCGTGGTCGGCAGCGAGGACAAGGCGGAGCGCGCCCGTGCCTTCGGCTGCCATGCGGTGATCAACCGCGCCGAGATCGGGCTGACCGGCACGGCTCCGGCCGATCCGGCGGCGGTCGGCAAGAAGCTCGGCAAGCGGATCCGCGCCGAGGTGGGGGAGGACCCGCACATCGTGTTCGAGCACGTCGGCCGTGCGACCTTCGGGGTGTCGGTCTTCGTGGTCCGCCGGGGCGGCGCCGTCGTCACCTGCGGATCGAGCACCGGCTATCTGCACGAGTTCGACAACCGCTACCTCTGGATGCGCCTCAAGCGCGTCATCGGCAGCCACGGCGCGAATCTCCAGGAACAGGCCGCGGTGGCCCGCCTCCTCGACCTCGGACACATCCGGCCTGCCCTGTCGGTGACGTACGACCTCCAGGACACCGCCGAGGCCGCCCGCCTCGTCCAGACGAACCGCCACACGGGAAAGGTCGGCGTGCTCGCGCTCGCGCCGGGAACCGGTCTGGGAAGGCGGGGTGCGGCCCTGACATGAGCCGGGACGGGCCCTCCCCATCCGTGGGAGGGCCCGTCTCGCGCGTGTCCGCGCTCAGCGCACCGTCACGAAGACGACGGGGGAGATGGCGCGGCCGCCCACGATGCGCAGGGCGTTGCGGCCCTTGAGGCCGAGCTTGACCCGCATCTTGTAGTTCCCCTTGCGCGCGGTGTAGACCGACGCGGGCAGGGACACCCAGCGCTTGCCCTGCTTCTGCTGCAGCGTGACGCGCGTACCGGCCTTCATGTTGCGGCCGACTCCGTAGATGTAGAAGTTCTGCCACGCGCGCACCTTGGCCGTGGTCGACTTCGCCGTCAGTGTCGGGCGCGGGGCCGCGGTGGCGGCGGCGTCGGACACGGGGGAGATGTGCGGGCTCACGGCGCCGGCACCGGCCGCCGCGGGGCCCGCCAGGACGGCCAGGGCCGCGATGCCCGCCACTGACATGTACTTCACCGACGCGTACGTCGGCTTCAACCGGTTAACGGTCAACTTCTCGTCTCCATCTGTCCGTTGAAATCCCGCTCGGACCCGGCTGCGCGGGGGCTCGCTTCCTGGTCGAACCATGTGTAGACCGCGGCAAGATGAACGAATCAGATGAAGAGGCGTCTTTTGTGTAATTTGACCCAAGTGCCTCACGCGCCCGGCGGATCCCACCCGCACGGCGGCGTCCACTCGACCGCGCCCGGCGCGGGGCCCTGCTCGATCGCGGTGATCAGCTGATGGACCGATGCGGCACCGAGCGGCCCGGCCACGGAGACGACTCCGGCCAGTGCCTTGTGCGCCCGGCGCCAGGCCCTGCTGGGCCGGCCGCGCAGATGCTCGACGAGGGCGTGGGCGTACTGCGTCATGGAGCGCGCCCATATGTCGTGCCGCGTCTGCGTGCCGGCCGACGCGCGGCGGACGCTGTGCAGGGCGTCGGCCGGGCGGACGCGCGCCTGCGCCACGGCAAGGCCGGCCCAGCTGACCGCGGCGGGCGGGCCGTGGTCGGCGTGGACGGGGACGGTGTGGGCGGCCTCCCGCAAGTGCTCGATGGCGCGTTCCGTCCGGCCGTCGCGCAACGCGATGACGCCCTGTACGTGGGCGACCCGGCCGATGGTCGCGTCGTCCCCGGAGAGCATGGCGGCCCGCCAGGCCTGGCCGAGAAGTTCCTCGGCCTCCGGCGCGCCCGTGCAGGCCGCGAGCCAGCCGGCCAGCCACAGGGCCTGGCCGCGGGCCGTGTCCGATGGCCCGTCCACGGTGTCCGCGCGCCCGAGCGGCAGCAGCCGCCGCAGATGCTCGCGGCCCTCGGCGGCGTGTCCGCAGACCGCCCACCAGAACCACAGGTCCACGACCATGCCGAGGGCGGTCGCACACCGGTCGGCGCTGTCCGGACCCCGCTCAAGGGCGGTGCGGAGGTTCGGCTCCTCGTCGCGCAGCAGCAAGGTCGCCTGCTCGTGCCGTCCGGTGCTCCACAACTGGTGGGCGGTGGCGGCGACGGTGCGGTACCAGTCGAGATGGCGGGCTGCCGCGGCGGCGGACTCGCCCGCGGACTCCAGGCGTTCGGCGCCGAAGCCGCGGGCCGCCGCGGGCAGCCGGTAGCGGGGCTGCAGCACGCCACCGGGGTCACGCACCGGTTCCAGGACCGAGGCCAGGGCGAGGCGGGCCAGGCAGGACGGCACCCGCGCCGGGTCCAGTCCGCCGCCCGCGCACACGTGGACGGCGGCGTCCTCGTCGAACTCGCCCGGGAACACGCTGAGCCGCGCCCAGACGCTGCGCTCGTCCTGCCCGCACAGGGCGTAACTCGCGCCCACGGCGGCCCGCAGGGACCGGTGGCGCCGTACGGGAGCCTGGGGTCGGCCGAGCCAGCCCTGGGTGAGCCGCAGCATGGGCGCGAGCCGCGCCGGCGAATGCAGGGCGGTCTGCGCGGCGGCGAGCTCCACGGCGAGCGGTACGCCTTCGAGCCGTGCGCAGATGTCGCGCACGGCGCGCAGTTCGGCTTCGTCGGGTGCGGCGGCCGAGGGCCGGGCGTGGGGGTCGGTGCCCGGGTCCGCCCGCCGCCGGGCTCCACGCGCACGCTCCAAGAAAAGCTCCACCGCGGGCCCGGGACCTTCCTCCGTGCCGGGCGCGCCTACACCTACGGGGAGCGGCCTGAGGTGCAGCACCAACTCCTGCCCGAGGCCCAGCGGCTGCCGCCCCGTGGCAAGAACGCGCACGCCGGGCGCACCCAACAGCAACGTCTGCACGAGCCGTACGCACTCCTCCCGTACGGGATCGAGATCATCCAACACAAGAAGCACCCGCCGCCCCCGAACCCGCGCAAGAAGCTCCGCTTCACCGACCGTGGCCCGTGCCGCCCCGACCCTCGGCCCGCCACCGCCAGGGACCACACCGAACACATGCCCAGCGAAGCCCGGCCCTCCGCCCGGCACTTCGTCCGACGCTCCGTCCGGTTTCCCGTGCCGCTTCCCGCCGGGCGTCGGGCTCGGCTCGCTGTCCGGCACTTCGCCCGGTTTCCCGTCCGGTTTCCCGTCGGGCTTCCGGTTCGGCTCGCTGTCCGGCTCTCCGTCCGGCACTCTGCTCGGCTTCCGGATCGGCTCTCCGTCTCGCACCTCGTCGCGCCCTCTGCCCGGCTTCGAGCCTGGTCTCCCGTCCGGCTTCCCACCAGGTTCTTGGATCGGCTCTTCGTCCGGCACTTCGCCCGGCTTCCCGTCCGGCACTTCGCGCGCCGCCCCAGCCGGCGCCCCGCCCTGCTCTTCATCCGGCGCCCCGCCCGACTCCCCGCCCGGCTCCCCGTCCATCGCATCGAGCACCGCTCGTGCCACCGACTGCCCCCGCGCGGGCCCGCCGTCCCACCAGCGCACGATGATCACGCCGTCCGTCAGTTGGCTGTTCACCGCCGCCGCGGCGTGTGCGGCGAGCATGCTTTTGCCGACACCCGGGCCGCCCGTCACCGTCACCAGCCTGCTCCGGGCCAGCAGGCGGCGCAGTCCCGACAGCTCGTCGGCCCGGCCGAGCAGGCCACCCCCTCGCACACGCACTCGCCCTGCCGTCCTCGTCATGCCCGGGCCCTTCCCTGCCGCGAGCCATGCCGCCCGCCCCACGCCACACTGCCCTGCAGAATCGTCTCTGCAATGAATTCGCCAGATCCTCTAACTCCGGGCCCCGATCTGGGTTACGGGGCGGATTGCGGGGCGAAGGTCCGGGTGCACGCTCAGGTAGATCAGCTGTCATCGGCGTCCTGTCCCATGTGACAGTGAACGAGCCGGAGCAGTCGGCCCAAAAGAAGTCGGTGTCAGAGAGACCTGGGCAGGAGCGGCTTTCCGCGGGGGAGACCTGGCGGGCGCTGTACCGCTACTTCCGCCCGCACCGCTGGGTCGTCGCGCTCGGCGCCCTGTGCACGCTGATCGGCGCCGCGACCGGCCTCGCCCAGCCGCTCGCCGCGAAAGCCCTGGTGGACCGGCTCGGCAGCGACGACTCGATCACCGGGATCATCGTCCTGCTCACCGCGCTCGTGGTGCTCGGCACCGCCATCGAGTCGATCGGCGCGTACGTCCTTGAACGCACCGCCGAATCCGTGGTGCTCGCCGCCCGGCGCACCCTGATCGGACGGCTCCTGCGCCTGCGCCTGCCGGAGGTGGAGCGCACCCAGCCCGGCGATCTGATGTCCCGGATCACCTCGGACACGACGCTGCTGCGCGCGGTGACCACCCAGTCCGTGGTGTCCGCCGTCGCGGGTGGACTCACCTTCATCGCGACGGTCGTGATGATGGGCCTCATGGACGTCGTCCTGCTCGGCGTCACCCTCGGAGTGATCGTGCTCATCGGCGGCGCGGTGGCCCTGGTGATGCCGAAGATCGCGCGGGCGACCGAGCGGGCGCAGGAAGCGGTCGGCACGATCTCGACCGCGTTGGAGCGGGCGTTCGGCGCGTTCCGCACGCTCAAGGCGTCGGGCGCCGAGGAGCGCGAGACCGCAGCCGTGCAGGACGCCGCCGAAGAGGCCTGGCGGCACGGGGTACGTTCCGCCAAGTGGCAGGCCGTGGCGTGGAGTTCGGTCGGTTTCGCCGTGCAGGTCTCCTTCCTCGCCGTCCTGGGCATCGGCGGCGCCCGCGTCGCGTCCGGCGCCATCTCGGTCTCGACGCTCGTGGCCTTCCTGCTCTTCCTCTTCTACCTGATCGACCCGGTCTCCCGGCTCGTCGAGGGCGTCTCGCAGTACCAGGTCGGCTCCGCTGCCATCGCGCGGATCGTGCGGGCCGAACGCCTGGAGACGGAGGACGTCACCGAGCCCGCCGCGGACGCGGGTCGGCGCGGTCCCGCCGCCGTGGCCTTCGAGGACGTGACCTTCCGCTACCGGGAGACGCTTCCGTACGTCCATCACGGCGTGAGCTTCGACATCCCGGGCCCCGGCATGACCGCCTTCGTCGGCCCCTCGGGCGCGGGCAAGACCACCGTCTTCGGCCTGCTCGAGCGGTTCTACGACGTCACGGGCGGCCGCGTACTGGTCGACGGCCGCGACGTGCGGGAGTGGCCGCTCGCCGAACTGCGCTCCGTCATCGGCTATGTGGAGCAGGACGCGCCCGTCCTCGCGGGCACCCTGCGCGAGAACCTCCTCTTCGGGGCGCCCGGCGCGACCGACGACGAGATACGGGAGGTTCTCGTGCGGGCGCGGCTCGACGCCCTCGTCGACCGGCTGCCGGACGGCCTTGAGACGCTGGTCGGACACCGCGGCTCCCAGCTGTCCGGCGGCGAACGCCAACGCGTGGCCATCGCGAGGGCGCTCCTGCGCAAGCCCCGTCTCCTGCTCCTCGACGAGGCGACCTCGCAGCTCGACGCGGTGAACGAACTGGCGCTGCGTGACGTGGTCGCCGAGGTGTCGCGTGAGGTGACGGTCCTCGTCGTGGCGCACCGCCTTTCGACGGTGACGCTGGCCGACCGGATCGTGGTGATGGACGCGGGGCGGGTCCGCGCGTCCGGCACCCACGCGGAGTTGGTGGCGGCCGATCCGCTGTACGGGGAACTGGCGGCGACCCAGTTCCTCGCCACGTCGGCATGACCGCACGACCGGACAACCGCATGCCCGCACGACCGCACGGACGACCGCACGGCCGCCGAAAAGGGCTGGCCCCGGACATGACACCGGGATTGGATGGCGGGCATGACCACCGGACGCAGACGTGCGGAACTGTTCGTGGACGAAGAGCGGGACGGCAGGCTGGCCGGACCCACCACCGGCGACGAGCGGCGCATGCTCGTCGAGGTCCTCGCGGCCCAGCGCACGACGCTGGAGCTGAAGTGCGCGGGCCTGGCAGCCGAGTTGGCCCTGCGGTCCGTGGAACCCTCCACGCTCTCGCTGCTCGGTCTCGTCCGGCACCTCGCCGATGTGGAGCGCCGCTGGTTCCGGCGCGTGCTCGCGGGACGGGAAGCGCCCCTCCTCTTCGGCTCCGAGGAGAACCCCGACCAGGACTTCGACGGCGCCGTCCCCGACCCGGCCGTCATCGCCGCCGCGTGGGATGCCTGGCGTGCCGAAGTGGCGTTCGCCGACCGCCTGGTGGCCGAAGCGCCCGACCTCGACATCGAGGGCGACGACGGGTGGCGCGGCAAGGTGTCACTGCGCTGGGTGCTCATCCACATGATCGAGGAGTACGCCCGGCACAACGGCCACGCCGACCTGCTCCGCGAGCGGATCGACGGCGCGATCGGCGTGTAGACGATGATCACTTCATGAATCTGAGCGAGATCACGTTGATGTCCGACCCGAAGGTGGCCGCCGTACCGGTCAGGGAATGCGGCGAGCGCCTTGTGGACGTACGCCACGAGGGCACGCTCTTGGTCGACACCCGCGCCCAGGACCCCGAGGACGCCTTCGCCCGGCTGCGCGAAGGCGTCCTGGCCCGCCTCCTGCACGCCCAGACGCTGCTGCCCGACGGGCTGCGCCTGCTGTTCGTCGAGGGTTACCGGCCGCCGTGGCTGCAACGCGGCTACTTCGAGGAGTACGAGGGCCAACTCCGGGCCCTGCATCCCGCGTGGCCCGCCGAACGCCTCCGCGCGGCGGCGAGCCGCTATGTCTCCCCGCCCGAGATCGCACCGCACAGCGCGGGTTCCGCCGTGGACCTCACCCTCGCCGGGACCGACGGACACGAACTCGACCTCGGCACCCGGATGAACGCGGACCCCGAGGAGAGCGAGGGCGCCTGCTACACCGAGGCCGACAACATCACCGCCGCGGCCCGTCGCCACCGCGACATCCTCGGAGCGGCCCTGCGAGAGGCGGGCCTGGTCAACTACCCCACCGAGTGGTGGCACTGGTCGTACGGAGACCGCTACTGGGCCTTGGCCACGGGCGCGCCGCACGCCCTCTACGGGGCGGCGGAATCAGGCGGATGAGGCCGGTGACGTCACCAGCCGGGTGACGAGGTCGTGCCACCCGGCGTCCAGGCGGTCGAGCGGCATGCCGCGCTCGACGGTGAGGTGGTGCACGAGTACGCCGTCGACCGATCCGAGCAGGGTGTGCGCGAGGAGTTCGGCGTCACCCGCGACGCCTGCCTGGCGCAGCAGCATCGTGACGTGCGTGAGCCGCAGCCGGTTCGCGGGGACGGCGTAGGTGCGCAGCGGGTCGGTCCGTGAGGACAGCAGCAGTTCGTGGTGGTCGCGCTCGTGACGGATCAGCGCGGGCCCGAACGCGTGCAGGCGCTCCAGGGGCGGGGCGTCGGGGCCCAGCGGGGCGGGTCCGGAGAGGAAGGCGGCCTGGAGCTGCTGCTCGCGGTGGTCGAGCAGGGCGACCAGGAGCCCTGTGCGGTCACCGAAGCGGCGGAAGACGGTCCCCTTGCCGACCCCTGCCGCCGTGGCCACCGCGTCCATGGTCAGCTGCGCGGCGCCGCACCCCGCCATCAGCTGTGAGGCGGCCTCGAGGAGCCGCGTGCGGTTACGTGCCGCGTCGGCCCTGAGCGACGGTGGCTCGCCCACCGCGGTGAGGGCGAGCTCGGTCGACCCGCCCGGTCTGTCGGGCGAGGGGAGGGGCGGGAGAACGGAGCCGGTCATGAATCCAGCGTAGCGCCCCCAGGCGCTAAGTGGACCGTGGTCCGGATTGGTGGTACAACTTTAAACGGACCCCGGTCCGCTTGATTCGTTATCCGTATCCGAGAGTCCCGCCCCCACTTTTCAGGAGTTCCGCCATGTCTGTACGCATCGTCGCCCTCGTCGGCAGCCTCCGCGCCGGCTCGCACAACCGCCAGCTCGCCGAGGCCGCCGCCAAGCACGCGCCCGCAGGCGTGGACGTCGAGCTGTTCGCGGGTCTCGCGGACGTGCCCTTCTACAACGAGGACGTCGACGTCGAGGGCGGCGTCCCGGCCGCCGCGGCCCGCCTGCGCGAGGTCGCGGGCAGCGCCGACGCCTTCCTCCTCTTCTCGCCGGAGTACAACGGCACCATGCCCGCCGTGCTCAAGAACGCGATCGACTGGCTGTCCCGCCCGTACGGCGCCGGTGCGCTCTCCGGCAAGCCGGTCGCCGTCGTCGGCACCGCCTTCGGCCAGTACGGCGGCGTGTGGGCGCAGGACGACGCACGCAAGGCCGCGGGCATCGCGGGCGGTGTGGTCGTGGAGGACGTCAAGCTGTCCATCCCCGCCTCCCTGACCCGCTTCGCCGAGATCCACCCGGCCGACGACACCGAGGTGGTCACGGCCCTCACCGAGGTCGTCACCCACCTCACCCAGCAGGCCACGACTGTCGCTGCCTGACATCTCCGGCCCGACCGCGCACAGCCCCGACCGGGTCCGCCCCCGGTCGGGGCTACGCGCAGTCGACGCGGTGCGTGTGCGGCCGGTCCGGGCAGGTGAGGCACTCGAAGAGGTAGACCCCGCCCATGTCGCCGAACATCATCCCCGCGTGTTCGACGCGCACCTCGCGGTCCTCGACAGGAGTCCAGGCCCGCGACGACTCGGCGTCGCCCTCGGCGCTCTCGAACGTCAGCAGGTGCTCCATCGGCCGGCCGCACCGCGTGCAGACCGCGGGCTGCGGGTCCTGGCCCCAGCCGGGATATCCGCCCAGCTTCGTGCCCGGCGCGGTGGACAGGTGGTACTGGTAGTCCCAGCCGCTCTCCTTCTCCACCTGCGCGAACCGCCCCTCCAGCGCATCCCAGAGCGTGTCCGCGAGGTCCCAGCTCGGGTACTCCGTCACCCGCTCCGGATGTACGGCACAGGGGCGCGGCACGTAGTGCTCGTGCCGCTGCGCGGGAACCGGCGGAGCGTCGAGCACCTGGCGCACGTCGGCCGCCGCCCGCCAGTGGATGCGGGGGACGACCCACGGGCCGCCGTCGCTGTGCCGCCGTGGGCACCAAAGGACCTGGAGCACATCGCACCCCTGCGGGAAGGCGACGACGTCCGGGACGTCGGCCCGGTAGATCTGCGCGACGGCCACCATCGGCGCCCCGCCGTGCTCGTCGCACACCGGCCATGGCTCCCGCGCGGGCCAGAGCAAGGGACCGCCGACAGAGCTCTCGCGGTACGTCGGGTCGCCCGCGCGCGGATGGAGCCGCACCGCCTCCTTCTTGAAGCGCACGACCTCGGGGAAGAGTTGCTCCACGTCCAAGGGACGCGGCGGCGTGCGGCGGGTCATGCGCCGAGGGTACGCGGAGCCCCGGGAAAAGCGTTTCCGTGGCGGAGTGCCCGACGGGTAGCCTGCCGAACACCGCCTGCCCCTTGGGGAGTTGAGATGCCCGGTCGCCGAAGCGCGCGTTGACGTCGTGGGTCGTCATCGACCCGTCATCGCGTGCTGCCCGTGAGCTGCGGCACTGCGTCACCTTCTCTGCCTCAAGGGGCTCTCTGTGCCGTCCGCTTCTCGTGCCGTTTCCGCGCGCCCCCCATCCGGCCTGTGGCGTGACGCCGACTTCCGCAGACTCTGGTCGGGGCAGACCGCCTCGCAGCTGGGGGCGCAGGCCGGTCAAGTGACGCTGCCGCTCGTCGCCGTGCTGGCGCTCGACGTAGGAGCCGGTCAGCTCGGCGCCCTCCGCGCGGTGGAACAGGCGCCGATCCTGCTCTTCTCGCTCATCGCCGGGGCGTGGGTGGACCGGCGCCGTGCCCGCGACGTCATGGTCGTCGCCGACCTCGGGCGTGCCGTCGCGCTTGCCGCCATCCCCCTCGCGTACCTGCTCGGAGTGCTCGGGATGCCGGCGCTCCTGGTGGTCGCCTTCCTCGTCGGCGTCCTCAGCGTGTTCTTCGACGTGGCCTATCAGGCATCGCTGGTACGGCTGTTGAGGCGCGACCAGTTGCTGCGCGGCAACAGCGCGCTCGAAGGCAGCAGGTCCGCCGCGCAGATCGGGGGGCCTGCGCTCGGCGGCGCCCTGGTGTCGCTGTTCTCCGCACCGGTCGCCACCTTGGCCGCCGCCTTCGCCTTCGCGGTGTCCTTCGTGTCGATCCGCCGCATCCGCCACCAGGAGGTGCTGCCTCCGCGGACTCCGTCCGACGCGCCCCCGTCCGACAGGCCCGCGGGTGTCCGGCGACAGATCCAGGAAGGTCTCCGCTTCGTCGTCGGCAATCCGTCGCTGCGGTCCGTGGGGCTCGCGTCGGCCCTCTTCCAGTTCTCGTTCGCGGCCGTGATGACCGTCTACCTGCTCTTCCTGCCGCGCGAACTGCACCTGTCGGGCCTCGCGGTCGGCCTGGCGCTCGCCGCCATGGGGCCGGGAGCGGTGGTGGGTTCGCTGCTCGCGGCGAGGCTTCCGGAGAGGTTCGGCTACGGCAGGGTCGTGGTGGCCTCGGCGGTGCTCGCCGACGGCGTGATGCTCTGCGTGCCGGCCCTGCACGGTTCCACGGCCGTCACCATCGCCTCGCTCATGGCGATCAACTTCGTCTTCGGTGTCTTCGGCCAGTTGGTCAACGTCACGCTCATGGCCGTACGACAGGCGGTCACGCCCGTGCCGATGCAGGGACGCGTCGTCGCGACCATCAACTTCGTCGGCATGGGCCTGACGCCCGTCGGATCACTCCTCGGCGGATTCCTGGCCGGTGTGTGGGGCCTGCGCACGAGTCTGATCCTGACGGCCGTCTGTCTGGCACTGTCCCCGCTGTTCATGGCCCTGTCCCCGCTGGCACGCCTGGGGCGCGGGCTGCCGGCGGAGGACGACCTCCCGTGCGAGCGGCCGGCGTCCTAGATTGGCCCTCATGTACTCGACCCAGGTGTCCGGACATGTGAACGCCCCGCGTGCGGCCGTCTACCGGGCGCTCCTCGACGCGGACGCCGTCGCGCGCTGGCGCGTCCCGGACGGCATGAGCAGTCACGTGCACGCCTTCGACGCCCGCGAAGGCGGGCGCTTCCGCGTCTCGCTCACCTACGACGGGCAGTCGGGCACCGGCAAATCGGCCTCGCACACCGACACGTACCACGGCCACTTCGCGAAGCTCGTACCGGACGAGCAGGTGGTCGAGGTGCTCGCGTTCGAGACCGACGACCCCGGCATGGGCGGCACGATGACGATGACGACCACGCTCACCGACGCGGTCGGCGGCGGTACCGATGTCCTGGTCCTGCACGAGGGGATCCCCGACAGCGTCCCCGCCGTGGACAACGAGACGGGGACGCGCATGGCGCTGGCGAACCTCGCCCGGATCGTCGAGAAGGCGCGGTAACGGCTCAGCCCGCACGCGGAGCGGTCGCGCCGGGCAGGGCCGCCGCCAGGGTCACGGCGGCGAGCAGCGCGAGTGCGGGCGCAAGCGCGGCGACCGTGCCGTGGTGGATCTGCAGCAGCCCGCCCACGAGGGCGCCCGCGAACATCGCCGCGACCGATACGGACCTTCGTACGGACGCCGGGCCGAGCCGGTCCGAGGCCAGGCCGGTCAGGGTGCGCGTGAGGACGGTGGTGGTCAGGTCGGGTACGGCGAGCTTGCCCACCACGGCGTTCTGCAGCCCCATGCCGAGCGCGAGCAGCACGATCAGGGCGTGCCGCGCGTCGGCCGCGAGGTCCAGCAGCAGAGCCGCCGCCACCAGCACGGCGTGCGCGCCGACCAGGAGCGCGAACAGCCCCAGCGGCCGAGCGACCCGCGGCGCGATCCGGCCGCCCGCCCATGCCCCCGCCACGAACGCGCCGACCGCGAGGAGTGACGCGGTCGCCGAGAGCTGCACGTCACCGGCGAGCGCGAAGCCCAGGAAGACCACGTTGCCGGTCATGTTGGCGACGAAGACACGGTCGAGGCCCAGATAACTGACGGCGTCGACCAGGCCCGTGACGAAGGTCAGCACGACGAGGAGCGGAGGCAGCACGCCGTGGTGACCCTCGGTGTCGGGGAAGAGGAGGACGGCGGCCCGGTCGAGCAATGAGTTCATACCGTCTCTTCGGCAGACACGGGCCGCCGCCCGACCCGCGTGCGGCTCCCGCTCACCGCCTCCAGACCCGGCGGATGCCACCGCGGGGATCTTCCTGAACCGTCCAGCGGCGGTCGATGACCCTCGTGATCCGGCGACGGGTGTCGTACGGAGCCCAGCCGGGGTTGCCGTCGCGCGCGAAGCGGATCCAGGCGGCGTGCATGCGGGGAGCCAGGTCGGCAGGTGGGCTGCCGGGGCCGAAGAGGGCGTCAGGGCCTCGTAGTTGGGTCAGTCGGGCCGGGTCGAGGCCGAAGACGAAGGGGAGTTCCATCGTGTGGGTGGCCCCGAGCAATCCGCCGAAGGCACCGGAGCGCCAGTCGAACCGGTAGCTGTACGTGGCGCCGGACGACCGCTCGGCGTGGGCGTCGGCCAGGGCCCAGCTCCCCTTGCCGAACAGCGCGTCGCCCATGACGGCCGAGCGCAACTGTCCGGGGGAGGCCAGCCGTGACCCTCCTCGGGCAGGGCGTGGGAGCCGAGGATGCCCCGTGTGCCTCCCACGTCCTTGGAGGGCAGTCCTAGGGGGAGGGCAGTCCTAGGAGGGGGTGCGCCCCTCCAACGCCGTCTGCCAGCCCGGCAGTTCGGCCTCCCGGGCCGGTGCGGCGCGGCGTCCGCCCCGGGCGAAGAAGTCGGCAAGCGGCAGCGTCGCGGCGCCGACCGTCACCGCGTCCGGGCCGAGGCGGCCCAGGTCGATGGCGACGCGCCCCGCCGGGTAGGACAGGGCGTAGGTCGGGATGTACCGCTTCACCGCGCTCAGGAAGCGCTGCCCGAGCTGGAGTCCGGCCCAGCCGCCGACGAGGATCCGCTCCGGCTGGAAGAGGTTGATCAGGTCGGCGAGGCCCGCGCCCAGGTATTCGGCGGTCTCTTCGAGCACCGCGAGCGCCGTCGGATCGGCCGCCCCGCCGCCCTCGGGATAGGCGGCGTCGAGCATGGCGGTGAGCGCGCTCTCCTCGTCGGTGCCCCCGGGCGGCCGCCCGCCCGCCTCCTGCCACCGTTCGAGCAGCGCCTCCGCGCCCGCGTACGCCTCCAGGCACCCCAGGCCCCCGCACCGGCACCGTCTGCCCTGCACCCGTACCGTGAGGTGCCCCCACTCAAGGGCGCGGCCCTGCTCCACGTCCTCGGTGACGACGCACGCGCCGACACCGGAACCGAACAGGACCACCACGGCGTTGCGCGTCCCTCGGCCCGCGCCGAACCACATCTCCGCCTGGCCGAGGGTCTTGGCGCCGTTGTCGATGAAGTACGGCACGGAGTCGGGGAGTTGGGCCACGCCTGAGCCGGTCTCCCGCAGCAGGGATTCCAGCGGGACGGCGTTCCATCCGATGGTCTGGCCGTGCACGACGGCGCCGAGTTCGCTGTCGCGCGCGACGATCCCGGGGACGCCGATCCCGACGCCAAGGAGGCCTTCCTCGGTGACGCCGCCGGCGCCGAGCACTTCTCCTATCCCGTCGCGGATGAGTTCCGTGATGCCGCCGACGTCGTGGCCCTTCAGGGTCAACGGCCGCTCGGCGCGGGCGAGTTCGGACAGGGAGAGGTCGAAGAGCTCGACACGTACGCGGGTCTCGCCGACGTCCACGCCGATCAGCTGACCACGGCCGGGCGCGACCCGCAGCAGCGTACGCGGGCGACCGCCGTCGGACTCCACGCTGCCCGCCTCCTCCACCCACCCCTCCGCCACCAGTTCGGCGACGACATTGCTGATGGAACCTGAACTCAGTCCGGTGGCGGGGCCGAGCGTGAAGCGGCTCATCGGCCCCTCGAAGTACAACCGCTGCAGTACGGCGGCGCGGTTCTCCCGCCGCAGGTCGTGCACCGTGCGCCCGTTGCGCTGCCCAGCCATGTGGTTCCTTCCGGCCTGTCCTGCCTCGAAGTTGGTTCTGTGTGACCCCTTGACGGTATCTTCCCTGCCGGTTTAACTCACGTCCTAAATTAAGTCATGAGGTCATTCAAGAGTTGAACACAGCGCCGGTTCGGTCCGGTGTTGGGCCATCCGCCCCATGACTCCCTCCGGAAGGGACACCTGGAGCCATGCGCAGATTCCGAGCCGCCGCCTCCGTCGGCGCCGCCACCCTCTCGCTCGCCCTCACCGCGACCGCCTGCGGAGGCGGTTCGACGACGGGCGGCGAGGGGTCCAACGACTCGCCGAAGACGCTGACCTACTGGGCGTCGAACCAAGGGCCCAACATCGAGGCGGACAAGAAGATCCTCAGGCCCGAACTCGACAAGTTCGAGAAGAAGACGGGCATCAAGGTCAAGCTCGAGGTCATCCCCTGGTCGGAGCTGCTCAACAAGATCCTGACCGCGACGACATCGGGTCAGGGGCCGGACGTCCTGAACATCGGCAACACCTGGAGCGCGTCACTGCAGGCCAGCGGAGCCCTGCTGCCCTGGGACGAGAAGAACTTCGACAAGATCGGCGGCAAGGACCGCTTCGTGGAGTCCGCGCTCGGCTCGACGGGGGCGGCGGACAAGGACCCGGCCGCCGTACCGCTGTACTCCATGGCCTACGCCCTCTACTACAACAAAAAGATGTTCAAGGAGGCCGGCATAGACAAGCCGCCCGCCACCTGGGACGAGCTGGTCGAGGACGGCAAGAAGATCTCCAAGGGCGGCAAGTGGGCCCTGGGCGCGGAGGGGGCGAACCTCTCCAACAACATCCACCAGGCCTTCGCGCTCGGCAAGCAGCACGGCGCCGACTTCTTCACCGAGGACGGCAAGCCCGACTTCACCTCCGACGGCGCCGTCGCGGCCGTGAAGCAGTACGTCGACATGATGGGCAAGGACAAGATCATCGCGCCCGGCAACGCCGAGTACGCGCAGAACCAGTCCCTGAGCGACTTCGCCAAGGACAAGACGGCGATGGTGCTGTGGCAGGCCGCGGCCACCACCTTCAAGTCGCAGGGCATGAGCGACGACGAGTGGGGCGTGGCGCCCGTGCCCGTCGAGTCCGGCGCGCCGGGCCAGGGCAAGGCCACCAACTCCATGGTCGCCGGCATCAACATGGCCGTCTTCAAGAACACCAAGAACATCGACGGCTCGCTGAAGTTCGTGAAGTTCATGACGAGCGACGCCGAGCAGAAGATCCTCTGCGAGTCCTACGGCTCCGTGCCGCCCGTCAAGGCGGCCCAGGAGGATCCCGCCTTCGACCGTCCCGAGCTGCAGGTCCTGCGCGACACCCTCGCCAAGAGCGCCGCGCCCCTGCCCCAGGTGGCCAACGAGTCGCAGTTCGAGACCGCGGTCGGCACCGCCGTCAAGAACCTCTTCGCGAACGCAGCCGCCGGCCGTGAGGTGACCACCGCGTCGGTGAAGGCCGAACTGGTCAAGGCTCAGCAGCAGATGTCCCAGCAGTGAGCGACACGTCCGTGACCACCACGAGCACGACCATCGTGCAGGGCGCCAAGGAGCCGTCCGCGACCGCCCCCGAGAAGGAGGGCGGCCCGCGCCGCCGTCCCGGACGGCTCCGCCGCATCGGCCTGCCCTACCTGCTGCTGCTCCCGGCCCTCCTGCTCGAACTCCTCGTCCATCTGCTGCCGATCGTCGTCGGCATCACGATGAGCTTCAAGGAGCTCACCCAGTTCTTCATCCGCGACTGGGGCGCCGCGCCCTGGTCGGGCCTGGACAACTACGAGATCGCGGTGGACTTCGACGCGCCGGTGGGCGAGGCGCTGCTGCACTCGTTCCTCGTCACCTGCGCGTTCACGGTGCTCTCGGTCGGCCTGTGCTGGCTGATCGGGACCACCGCCGCGATCTATCTGCAGGAGACGTTCAAGGGGCGGGGCTTCCTCAGGGCGCTCTTCCTGATCCCGTACGCACTGCCCGTGTACGCCGCGGTGATCACCTGGGGCTTCATGTTCCAGCGTGACAACGGCCTCATCAACCACGTGCTCCACGATCAGCTGGGCCTCACCGACAGCGCGCCGTTCTGGCTCATCGGCGACAACAGCTTCGTCGCGCTGCTCACCGTCTCGGTGTGGAAGGGCTGGCCGTTCGCCTTCCTCATCCTGATGGCGGGACTGCAGAACATCCCCAAGGACATGTACGAGGCGGCGGCACTCGACGGCGCCGGCATGTGGCAGCAGATCCGCCGCATCACGCTGCCGTCCCTGCGCCCCGTCAACCAGGTCCTCGTGCTCGTCCTGTTCCTGTGGACGTTCAACGACTTCAACACGCCGTACGTCCTGTTCGGCAGGTCGGCGCCCGAGGCCGCGGACCTGGTCTCGATCCACATCTACCAGTCCTCGTTCGTCACCTGGAACTTCGGCACCGGCTCCGCCATGTCCGTCCTGCTGCTCCTGTTCCTGCTCGTGGTGACGGGCGTCTATCTGTGGGTCACATCGCGCGAGAGGAAGTCCGCTCATGTCTAGCGCCCGCATGGCCGTGCGGCCCCGCGGGGCCGTCAAGCAGCCCCGGTCGCCGATGGCGGCGCCCCGCTCGTTCCTCTGGTCGCGGCGGATCTTCCTGACGCTGCTCACGGGCTTCGTGCTCCTTCCGGTGTTCGTGATGGTGTCCAGTTCGCTCAAGCCCCTCGAAGACGTGTCGGGCGAGTTCCGCTGGATGCCGAGCGGGCTCACCATCCGTCCGTACATCGACATCTGGAACACCGTCCCGCTGGCCGAGTACTTCATGAACTCGCTGATCGTGGCGGGGGCGGCCACCGTCTGCTCGGTGGTGATCGCCGTCTTCGCCGCCTATGCCGTCAGCCGCTACCAGTTCCGCGGCAAGCGCGTCTTCACGGTGACGGTCCTGTCCACCCAGATGTTCCCCGGCATCCTGTTCCTGCTCCCGCTGTTCCTGATGTACGTCAACATCGGCAACGCCACGGGGATCGCCCTGTTCGGCTCGCGGGCCGGGCTCATCCTCACCTATCTGACCTTCTCGCTGCCCTTCTCGATCTGGATGCTGATCGGGTACTTCGACTCGGTGCCGCGCGACCTGGACGAGGCGGCACTCGTCGACGGCTGCGGGCCGATCGGCGCCCTCTTCCGGGTCGTCGTGCCCGCCGCGATCCCCGGCATCGTCGCGGTCGCCGTCTACGCGTTCATGACCGCGTGGGGAGAAGTGCTCTTCGCCTCCGTCATGACGAACGAGGCCACCCGCACCCTCGCCATCGGCCTGCAGGGCTACTCCACCCAGAACGACGTCTACTGGAACCAGATCATGGCCGCGTCGCTGGTCGTGAGCGTGCCGGTGGTCGCGGGCTTCCTCCTGCTCCAGCGCTATCTGGTCGCCGGCCTCACCGCCGGAGCCGTCAAGTGACCTCTGCCCTCACACCTGATCCCCTTACGTCTGAGAGGACGTCCGTGTCCGAGCTCATCGACCTTGCCGCACTTCCGCACGACTTCGCGTGGGGCACGGCCACATCGGCGTACCAGATCGAGGGAGCCGTCACCCAGGACGGCCGTTCCCCCTCGATCTGGGACACCTTCTCGCACACCCCCGGAAAGATCGACAACGACGACCACGGCGACGTGGCCTGCGACCACTACCACCGCTGGCGCGAGGACATCGCGCTGATGAAGCAACTGGGCACCAATGCCTACCGGTTGTCCCTCGCCTGGCCGCGCGTCGTGCCCGGCGGCGACGGGCCGGCCAACGCCAAGGGCCTGGACTTCTACGACCAGGTGATCGACGGTCTGCTCGAAGCAGGCATCACCCCGTCGGTGACCCTCTACCACTGGGACCTGCCGCAGGTGCTCCAGGACCGCGGCGGCTGGCCCGAGCGGGAGACCGCCGAGCACTTCGCGGCGTACGCGTCCATCGCCGCCGAGCGCTTCGGCGACCGCGTCACCCAGTGGGCCACGCTCAACGAACCCCTCTGCTCGGCCTGGATCGGTCACCTCGAAGGGCGGATGGCACCGGGCCTGACCGACCTGACCGCCGCCGTGCGTGCCTCGTACCACCTGCTGCTCGGGCACGGCCTGGCCACCCAGGCCATCCGCGCCGCGGCGCCCGGCGCGCAGATCGGCATCGTCAACAACCTCTCCACGGTCGAGCCCGCGAGCGACCGCCCCGAGGATGTCGCCGCCGCCCGCCGGGTGGACGGCCACACCAACCGCTGGTGGCTCGACCCGGTCCACGGCCGCGGTTTCCCCGCCGACATGCAGGAGGTCTACGGGGTCGAACTGCCGGAGCGGGCGGGTGACTTGGCGACCATCGCGCAGCCGCTCGACTGGCTGGGCCTGAACTACTACTTCCCGGCCGTGGTCTCCGACGACCCCGCGGGCCCCGCGCCCTACGCCCACGAGGTACGCCGCGAGGGAGTGCCCCGCACCGGCATGGACTGGGAGATCGACGCGAACGGCATCGAGACGCTGCTGCTGCGCCTGACGAACGAGTACGGGGCGCGCAAGCTGTACGTCACCGAGAACGGCTCGTCCTACCCCGACGTCGTACGCCCCGACGGAACGGTCGACGACCCGGAGCGCACCGACTACCTGGTCCGGCATCTCGCCGCCTGCGCGAGCGCGGCCCGCAAGGGAGCACCCCTGGCCGGGTACTACGCGTGGTCGCTGCTCGACAACTTCGAGTGGGCCTACGGCTACGACAAGCGGTTCGGTCTCGTCCACGTCGACTACGAGACGCAGCGCCGCACCGTCAAGGGCAGCGGGCTGCGCTACGCCGACATCATCCGCGGCCACCAGGGGCAGGTGAGCCGCGCGGCCTGACCCGCACGCGGCTGACGGCGGCTCCCGGCTCTCCGCCGATCCGGGGGCCGCCGCGCTTGTGTGGCTCCGCCCTCCCGTGTCAGGTCGTGTTCACCTTGCGGCCCTCCTTCGCCGCCGCGCCGGTGCACACGAGGCCGAGCAGGAGGGTGAGTCCGCCGATGATGATGTTGGTGAGGATGACGCCCATGTCAGGGCTCGTGCCGACGACCCACGGCGACACGATCATCCATACGCCCATGGCGCACATGGCCCAGCTCAGGCCGTACATCCTGGCGGGCGCGACGGTGAATCCGAGGCCCAGCAGGCCGATCGCGATGCCCATGATGAGGTTGTGCGTCGTGAGGACTGGCTGGCTGGTGGTGAAGTGGACCACCCAGGGGGAGATGGCGCAGAAAAGACCCGTGAGGAACACGGGTCCGTCCACGAGCGCCACATCTTTCCCACCGAGCACGCGGGCGTATCGATCCCGCATCTCGGATACGTCAGGGTGAGCGGCTATGTCTCCCCTGTGTGAGACGTCGGCCATGAGACTCGTCTCCTCTGCTCGGTGCAGGCCTGATGACCTCGCGCGGCGGGATGTCGCACACATCCATTCTGCGCTTATTTTTTCTTTATGCGTAGTCGTGGGCGAATGGTGAGCTTCCGGTCACCGCCCGTACGGGGGACCAGAACGCGCCGTCGCACGCCCCGCCCGCTGGAATGGACGAGTGACCGCGCCCCCGGACGACTGCCTCGCGCGCAACGAGTGGATCTGCGGCGAGTATCTGAGCACCCGCCGCCAGATCATCGTCGACGCGGTCCTCCAGCACCTGGAGCTGACCGCCGTCTCCATCCTCATCGCGCTCGTCATCGCCGTGCCGCTGGCCGTCGTCGCCCGCCGCTGGGCCCTTGCGGCCGGTCCCGTCCTCGCGCTGACGACGGTCCTCTACACGATCCCCTCGCTCGCGATGTTCTCGCTGCTGCTTCCCGTGTACGGCCTCTCCGCGTCCCTGGTGGTCGCGGGACTCGTCCTGTACTCACTGACGCTGCTCGTCCGCAACATCCTGGCGGGCCTGCGCGCCGTCCCGGAGGACACCCGGCAGGCCGCCCGCGGCATGGGCTACGGACCGATCCGGCTCCTTCTCACCGTCGAACTGCCGCTCGCGCTGCCCGCCGCCATGGCCGGACTGCGCATCGCCACCGTCTCCGCGGTCTCCCTCGTCACCGTCGGCGCGATCGTCGGCTTCGGTGGGCTCGGCAACCTGATCTACGCGGGCATGAACACCTACTTCAAGGCGCAGGTCCTCACCGCGTCCGTGCTGTGCGTCGTCATCGCCGTACTGGCCGATCTGCTGCTCCTGGGCGTGCAGCGGATCCTCACCCCGTGGACGAGGGCGGTCCGCTCATGAACACCATCAGCGATGCCTGGCAGTGGCTCACCGACTCGGCGCACTGGGCGGGCGACGACGGCATCTGGCACCGCCTCACCCAGCACCTGGTGCTCACCGTGGTGTGCCTGATCCTGAGCTGCCTGATCGCGCTGCCGGTCGCCCTCGTCCTCGGCCATCTCGGCAAGGGCGGCGCGCTCGCGGTCAACATCTCCAACGTGGGGCGCGCGGTGCCGACCTTCGCGGTCCTCGTCCTGCTGCTCCTCACCCCCGTCGGACAGTGGGGCGAGGGGCCCACGGTGGTGGCGCTCGTCCTGTTCGCGGTGCCGCCGCTGCTCACCAACGCCTACGTCGGGATGCGCGGGGTCGACCGCAGCGTCGTCCAGGCCGCGCGCGGCATGGGGATGACGGGGCGGCAGATGCTGTGGCGGGTCGAACTGCCGCTCGCGATGCCGCTGGTCCTCAGCGGGGTGCGGATCGCGGCCGTGCAGCTCGTGGCCACCGCCACCATCGCGGCCCTCGCGGGAGGCGGGGGGCTCGGCCGGATCATCACGGCCGGCTTCAACCTGGCGAGCACCCCGCAGGTGGTGGCGGGTGCGGTGCTTGTCGCCGTCTTCGCCCTGATCGTCGAGGGACTCTTCGAGATCGGCGAACGGCTCGCTCCCGGCTGGGCGCGGGGGAGAGGGCGGACGGGATGAGGCGGGGCGCGGTGCGTGGTGCGGCTGCTGCCGGGGTCGCCCTGTTGCTGGCCGGGTGCTCTTCGGGGCCGTCCCTGGAAACCCAGGGCGAGGTGACCGCGCCACCCGGCGACAGCCACCACCTGGTCGTCGGCTCCGCGGGCTTCACCGAGAGCGATCTGCTCGCCCAGATGTACTCCCTGCTCCTGCAGAAGGCCGGATACGGCGCCGAGATCCTCTCCGTGGCCAACCGCGAGCTGTATGAACCCGCCCTCGAGTCCGGCCAGATCGACGTCGTCCCCGAGTACGCGGCCACCTTCGCCGACTGGCTGAACGCCAAGAAGAACGGCGCGGACGCGAAGCCGGTCGGCTCGCCCGACCTGGATGCCACGATGAAGGCCCTGCGCGGCCTCGCCACCCCGCGCGGCCTCACCGTCCTCGATCCCGGGAAAGCCGTCGACCAGAACGCGTTCGCCGTCACCGCGTCCTTCGCGAAGAAGCACCACCTCAAGACCCTGAGCGACCTCGGCAAGTCCGGCCTGAAGGTCCGCCTCGCCGCGGGCGACGAATGCGTGCAACGCCCGTACTGCGAGCCCGGTCTGAAGAAGGTCTACGGCATCGACATCACCTCCGTCGACCCCAAGGGCGTGGGCACGACCCAGGCCAAGAAGGCCGTGCAGAGCGGGCAGGACCAGATGGTCCTGACCACGTCCACGGACGCCACGCTCGACAACTTCGGCCTCGTCCTGCTGAAGGACGACAAGAAGCTCCAGAACGCCGACTACATCGTCCCGGTCGTCAACCGCTCCCGTGCGGGCAGCGAGGGCGTCGCGAAAGCGCTCGGCCGCCTCAACTCCGTGCTGACGACGGCGGACCTGGCCTCCATGAACGAACAGGTGGACAGCTGGCGCAGGCTGCCGCAAGACGTGGCGCGGACGTTCCTGGAGGACAAGGGGCTGCTGTGACGCGGGCCGTGCGGTGCTAGCTGCGGGCCGTGCGCTCTCAGGCGTCGGCCACCGAGTCGAACTCCACCTGATCCCGGGGCACGCCCTGCGCGTCCGCGTCCACCGAGCGGCGCAGGGCCTCGTGCAGCTTCGCCGGGGTCAGCACCCCCAGGAAGCGGGCCCCGTCGAGGACAGCGACCCAGCCCGCATCGTGCTGCAGCATCACACCGAACGCCTGCTTGAGCGGGGCGCCCACCGGCACCCACGCCTTCATGCGATGGGCCAGATCGCCGACCCTGCCGCCCTCGCCGGCCAGCGCCACCTCGTCGATGCCGACCCAGCCGTGCAGATCGCCGCCCGCGTCCAGGACCACGCCCCAGCGGGCGTCCTCCTCGCGCAACCGTGCCGCGGCGTGCGCGGCGGCCTCGTCGAGCCGGACCACCGTCGGCTGCTCCAGGTCGTCCGGCTGGATCTCGGTGACCGACAGCCGCTTCAGGCCCCGGTCGGCACCCACGAACCCGGCGACGTACGGCGTCGCCGGGGTGCCGAGCACCGCACCCGGAGTGTCGTACTGCTCGATGCGCCCCTGCCCGTACACCGCGATCCGGTCACCGAGCCTGACCGCTTCCTCGATGTCGTGCGTGACCAGGAGAACCGTCTTGCGGACCGACGCCTGCATCCGCAGGAACTCGTCCTGCAACTGCTCGCGCACCACCGGGTCGACGGCCCCGAACGGTTCGTCCATGAGGAGTACGGGCGGATCCGCGGCCAGGGCGCGTGCCACGCCGACCCGCTGCCGCTGGCCGCCGGACAGCTGCTCGGGATAGCGGGAGCCGTACGTCTTCGGGTCGAGGCCCACCAGGTCGAGCAGCTCGGCCGCCCGCGCCCGCGCCTTCGCCTTCTTCCAGCCGACCAGTGCGGGCACGGTCGCCGTGTTGTCGAGGATCGTCCGGTGCGGGAAGAGTCCCACCTGCTGGATGACATAGCCGATGCGGCGGCGCAGCCGGACCGGGTCGACGTCCGCGATGTTCTCGCCGTTCACGAAGATGCGGCCCGCGGTCGGCTCGATGAGCCGGTTCACCATCATCATCGTGGTCGTCTTGCCGCAGCCGGACGGTCCGACGAGGGTGACCAGTTCCCCCTCGGCGACCTCGAAGGACAGATCGTCCACAGCCATCGTGCCGTCCGGATAGCGCTTGCTCACCTGCTCGAACCGGATCATGCACTCACGCTAACCGCGGCCCTCGGACTCCGCTCACCAGCACCACCTCAAGGGTGCGCGGGCCGTGCACGCCCTCCACCCGGTCCAGTTCGATGTCGCTGGTGGCGGACGGTCCCGAGATCCAGGTCAGCGGGCGGGCGGGGTCGAGCCGTTCGAGTGCCTGCGGTACGGAGGAGACCACCTGGTCAGGGACCCGAACGACACAGATGTGGTGGTCGGGGACGAGCGTGATGCGGCGGCGGCCCTGGTCGGGGCCGCCGTCCAGGACGATCGTGCCCGTCTCCGCGACGGCGACCGCGCAGCCGGTGACGACGCTGTCGACCGCGTCGAGCTCGTGCGCAGTGCTCGCGGCACGGTCCTCGACACGGGTCGCGTCGGAGGCCTGCAGCCAGCCCGGCGGGAGGCCCGGCGGCACGAGCACGGTCCGCGCACCGCGATCCGCGAGCAGCCGCCCGAGCAGCTCCGGAAGCTCCTCGGATGCGCAGCGGTGCACGAGCGCGCGATAGTCGGCGAGGTTCTCCGCGAGCAGCCCGACGGTCCGCTCGGTGCCGCGGTGGCCGTGTTCGCGCAGGTAGTCGCGGGGGACAGGTGCGTTGTCGGCATCGCGTACGTCGGCCAGTGCCCGCCGTACGCGGCCCAGGATCTGGTCCCTGCTGCTCACTTCTCGCCGCCCTTCTGCGTCCGGTCGCCGGACGTACGCCGCCACCAGTCGCGGAACGGCTCCGCGGGCACCTTCGGCAGATCCCGTGTCCCGCTCCACGCCCGCCCGGGTCCGGGAAGCGTGCGCGGATGGACGCGCCGGGTCCCGGACGCAAGACGCTGTCCGGCCCGCAGCGCCCCGGGACGGCCGAACGCCCAGCCCGCCGCGCGCATCGCCGCCCGCTCGGCGGCGTGCCCCTTCGCGGGCCGGAGCGTCACCTTCGAACCGTGCCGGGTCACCTCGCCGCCCTGGACCACCCGCTCCCGCAGATGGACGAGGACTTCGGGGATGTCGATGGCCACCGGGCACACCTCGTAGCAGGCCCCGCAGAGGGACGACGCGTACGGCAGAGAGGCGTCGATCTCGCTCTGGGTGCCGCGCAGTTGGGGGCTGAGGATCGCTCCGATGGGGCCGGGGTAGACCGAGCCGTACGCGTGGCCCCCCGCGCGTTCGTACACCGGGCAGACGTTGAGGCAGGCGGAGCAGCGGATACAGCGCAGCGCCTGGCGGCCCACCTCGTCGGCGAGCGTGTCGCTGCGGCCGTTGTCGAGGAGCACGAGGTGGAAGGTGCTCGGGCCGTCCTCCTCGGAGGTGCCGGTCCACATCGACGTGTACGGATTCATCCGCTCGGCCGTCGAGGAGCGGGGGAGGGTCTGCAGGAAGACCTCCAGGTCCTGCCAGCTCGGCACGATCTTCTCGATGCCGACGACCGAGATCAGCGTCTCGGGGAGCGTGAGGCACATGCGGCCGTTGCCCTCCGACTCGACGACGACCAGGGTGCCCGTCTCGGCGACCATGAAGTTCGCCCCGGAGACGCCGACCTTGGCGCGCAGGAACTTCTCCCGGAGGTGCAGACGGGCGGCCTCGGCGAGTTCGGCGGGGGTGTCGGTGAGGCCGTCCGGGGCGGGGCGGCCCCACTCGCTCATCTCGCGCGCGAAGATCTCGCGGATCTCACCGCGGTTGCGGTGGATGGCCGGCACCAGGATGTGCGAGGGGCGGTCCTTGCCCAGCTGGACGATGAGTTCGGCGAGGTCGGTCTCGTACGCGTGGATGCCCGCCTCTTCGAGCGCTTCGTTGAGGCCGATCTCCTGCGTGGCCATCGACTTGACCTTGACGACCTCCGTCTCGCCGGTCTCCTGGACGAGGCGGGTCACGATGCGGTTGGCCTCGTCGGCATCGGCGGCCCAGTGCACGATGCCGCCCGCCGCCGTGACCGACTCCTCCAACTGGACCAGATAGTGGTCGAGACGGGATAGGGTGCGGTCCTTGATCTGCTTTCCGGCCTCGCGCAGCTGCGCCCAGTCGTCCAACTCCGCGACGGCGCGCGCCCGTTTGTCGCGGATGGTGTGCGTGGCGTGCCGCAGATTGGCGCGCAGGGTCTTGTCGCCCACGGCCTCGCGGGCCGCGACGGGAAAGGCGGGCATGCCCACGAAGGTGCCGCTCGTGCCGCTCATGACAGGGGCTCCTCTTCCGTGCTCGCCAGGATCTCCGCGATGTGGACCGGGCGCAGACCGCTCTTGAGGCGGGTCATCGTGCCCCCGATGTGCATCAGGCAGGAGTTGTCCGCCGCGCACAGGGCGTCGGCGCCCGTCGACTCGGCGTTGCGCACCTTGTCCGTGCCCATCGCCGAGGAGACATCGGAGTTCTTCATGGCGAAGGTGCCGCCGAATCCGCAGCACTCGTCCGCGCCCGGGAGCGCACGCAGCTCCAGGCCCTTGACCGCCTGGAGCAGTCGCGTGGGGCGATCGCCGAGGCCCAGACTGCGCAGGCCGTGGCAGGTCGGGTGGTACGTCACCGTGTGCGGGTAGTACGCCCCGACATCCGTCACACCAAGGACGTCCACCAGGAACTCGGTGAGTTCGTACGTCTTGGGCACGACGGGTGCCAGCGTCGCCGCCAGACCGCCACCACGGCCCTCCGAACGAGCTCGCTCTCCCATGCGCGGATACAGCTCGCGGACCATCGCCCCGCACGAACCCGACGGCGTCACGATCGCGTCGTACTCATCCGAGCCGAAGACATCGGAGAAATGACGGGCGAGTGGCTCTGCCTGGTGGCGGTAGCCCGTGTTGTAGTGCGCCTGCCCGCAGCAGGTCTGCGCCATCGGGAAGTCGACCTCAACTCCCAGCCTGGTCAGCAGTTTCACCACCGCTCGGCCCGTGTCCGGATAGAGCGTGTCGTTGACACAGGTCAGGAACAGAGCGACACGCATCGCGGGTTCCTCCTCGTCGATCATCGGATGGATGCAGCGTAAGCGCTACGCGCGCTGTGCGGGAGTCATGACGCCGGGACGTGTCATGAGGCCTGGACGCGTCGTGCCGCCGCGTCCCACGCCGCGCGGCTCGCCGGGTCACCGGTCGGCTCGTAGCGCGTCAGGTGCTGGGTGCGGGCAAGGAGGGCGCGCATCTTGTGGCGGTCGTCGCCCATCACGCCGTGCGCCCTGGCCTGAACGAGTACGTTGCCCAGCGCCGCCGCCTCCGCCGGGCCGGCGACGACGGGCAGCCCGCAGGCGTCCGCGGTCAGTTGACACAGGAGAGCGTTGCGCGCGCCCCCGCCGACTATGTGCACCACGTCCACGCAGCGGTCCGCGAGGCGTTGGGCGTCCTCGATGGCCCGGCGGTGCGCCAGGGCGAGGGAGTCGAGGATGCAGCGGGTCGTCTCGGCGGGGGTTCCGGGAGCGGGCTGTCCGGTGGCCCGGCAGGCGTCGGCTATACGGTGCGGCATGTTGCCGGGAGGCAGAAAGGCGGGGTCAGCCGCGTCGACGAGCGAGCGCAGGGCGGGAACGGCGGCCGCTTCGAGCAGCAGCGCTTCCAGACCGGGGACGCTTGCGTCCGTGTTCCAGGTGCGCAGGCACTCCTGGAGCAGCCACAGGCCCATGATGTTGCGCAGATAGCGGACCGTGCCGTCTATGCCGAGCTCGTTGGTGAAGTTGGCCTTGCGGCTCTCCTCGGTTCGGACGGGCGCGGTCAACTCCAGGCCCGCCAGAGACCATGTGCCGGTGCAGATATAGGCGAAGTCATCGGTCGTGGCAGGGACGGCGGCGACGGCCGACGCGGTGTCGTGCGAGGCGACGGTCGTCACGGGGGTGGGTGCGGTCAGGCCGGTGTCGTCGAGAACCTGCGGGAGCAGGTGGCCCGCCGGGGCGCCTGGGCGCCGGACGGGGGCGAAGAGGCTGAGGTCGATGCCGAGCCGCGCCGCCACCTCGTGGGACCACTCGCCTGTGCCGGGGTCCATGAGCTGCGTGGTGGAGGCGTTGGTCAGCTCGGTGCCGAGCTCGCCCGTCAGCCAGTACGTGAACAGGTCGGGGATGAGCAAGAGGCGCTTGGCGGCAGCGAGTTGGGCCGATTCCTGGGCGGCCAGGAGCTGGTACAGGGTGTTGAAAGGTGCGTACTGGACTCCGGTGGCGGCGTAGAGCTCGGTGGCCGGGACCGTGTTCCACGCTTTGGCCGCGATGCCTTCGGTGCGGGTGTCGCGGTAGTGCACCGGGTTGCCGAGGAGGGCGCCGTCCGCGTCGAGGAGGCCGTAGTCGACTGCCCAGCCGTCGATGCCGATGGAGGTGAGAGGAGCGACGGAGCCCGCGGCGCGGAGGCCGCCCAGGACCCCGGCGTACAGGCACAGGACGTCCCAGTGCAGGGTGCCGGCGGTACGGACGGGGCGGTTGGGGAAGCGATGTGTTTCCTGGAGGGTGAGGGTGTCGGGGCCCGCCTCGGCCACCATGACGCGTCCGCTGGAGGCACCGAGATCGATGGCGGCGAAGCGGTGTTGTGCGCGGGGTGCGCGGGCGCGGGGCGTGTGGTGCGGGTCGGGGTTGAGGTTGGGCATGGGGGCTCGCAGGGGTTGAAGGGCGGGTGGCGCGGGGGTGGGTGCGGGCGCGCGTGGGGGTGCGTTTGCCTGTGCCGATGTTCGGTGGGCGCGTCGTGGCTCGTGGGTGCGGGGCCGTGCCGGTATGGCGTCCTCGCCATCGTCCGGTGGCCGCCGGGACGCTTTGGTCCCGGAGCGCCGCGAACCGTGCTCCGGGCCGGCATACCGGCAGGGGCTCGGTGGTTACCTGAGGAATGCCGCCGCGACGCCCGCGTCCACCGGTATGTGCAGGCCCGTCGTGTGGGTCAGGTCGCCTGCCGTCAGGGCGAAGACCGCGTTGGCCACATGTTCGGGGAGCACTTCGCGCTTGAGGAGGGTGCGCTGGGCGTAGAACTCGCCCAGGTTCTCCTCCTTGATCCCGTACGTCGCCGCGCGCTGAGCGCCCCAGCCGCCGGCGAAGATCCCCGAGCCGCGGACCACGCCGTCCGGATTGATGCCGTTCACACGGATGCCGTGCTCGCCCAATTCGGCGGCCAGGAGCCGCACTTGATGGGCTTGGTCCGCTTTGGTGGCGGAGTACGCGATGTTGTTCGGGCCCGCGAACACCGCGTTCTTCGACGTGATGTAGATGATGTCGCCGCCCAGCGCCTGGTCCCGCATGACGCGGGCCGCCTCGCGGGAGACGAGGAAGGAGCCGCGGGCCATGATGTCGTGCTGGAGGTCCCAGTCCCGGGCCGTGGTGTCGAGCAGGGGCTTGGAGATGGAGATGCCTGCGTTGTTCACCACCAGGTCGACTCCGCCGAAGGCCAGGGCCGCCAATTTGAAGGCGGCCTTGATCTGTTCCTCGGACGTGACGTCCATGGGGATGGCCACGGCCTTGTCCGGCCCGCCCAGCTCGTCCGCCACCGCGGTCGCGTTCTCCGCGTCGAGGTCCGCCACCGCGACGCAGGCGCCCTCCGCCACCAGGCGGTGCGCGATCGCCTTGCCGATGCCGCTGCCCGCCCCGGTCACCAGGGCGACGCGGGTGGCCAAAGGCTTGGGCTTCGGGAGGCGTTGCAGCTTGGCCTCCTCCAGCGGCCAGTACTCGATGCGGAACTTCTCCGACTCGTCGATCGGGGCGTACGTGGAGACCGCCTCGGCGCCACGCATGACGTTGATGGCGTTCACATAGAACTCGCCTGCCACCCGGGCCGTCTGCTTGTCCTTGCCGAAGGAAAACATGCCCACGCCCGGGACGAGGACGATGGCCGGGTCGGCGCCGCGCATGGCGGGAGAGGCCGGGTCGGCGTGGCGGGTGTAGTAGGCCGCGTACTCCTCGCGGTAGGCGGCGTGCAGCTCCTTGAGGCGGGCGACGGCCTCCGGGAGCGGGGCGGTCGGCGGCAGGTCCAGGACCAGGGGCCGGATCTTCGTGCGGAGAAAGTGGTCGGGGCAGGAGGTGCCCAGGGCCGCCAGACGCGGGTGCTCTGTGGCGGCCAGGAAGTCCAGGACGACGTCCGTGTCGGTGAAATGGCCGACCTGGGGACGGTCCTGAGAGGCCAGTGAGCGGATGTGCGGGGCCAGTTCGGCCGCACGGTCGCGGCGGTCGGCCGTGGGGAGCGGGCCATACCCCTCCAGGGCCGGGCCGAACGCCATGGGCCTGCCACGGTCGGCGAGAAACGCCTCCGCCGTGCGGATGATGTGCAGCGAGTTGCGCTCGCACTCCTGTGCCGTGGCGCCCCAGGCCGTGATGCCGTGACCGCCCAGGATGCAACCGATGGCGTCGGGGTTGGCGGCCTGCACGGCGGCGATGTCCAGGCCCAGCTGGAAACCGGGGCGCCGCCAAGGCACCCAGGCCACCGTGGGGCCGAAGCACTCCGCCGTCAGCTTCTCGCCGTCCGCGGCGCAGGCCAGGGCGATGCCCGAGTCCGGGTGCAGATGGTCCACGTGCGGAGCGTCCACCAAGGCGTGCATCGCCGTGTCGATGGAAGGTGCCGCGCCGCCCTTGCCGTGCAGGCAGTAGTCAAAGGCACCGACCATCTCGTCCTCACGGTCCGGGCCCGCGTACACCTCCTTCAGCGCGTGCAGGCGGTCGAGGCGCAGGACCGCCAGGCCTTCCTCGGTGAGGGTGCCCAGGTCGCCGCCCGAGCCCTTGACCCACATCAGGTCCGTGTCCGCGCCCGTGACCGGGTCGGGAGCCGTGCCTTTCGCCGACGCGTTGCCGCCCGCGTAATTGGTGTTGCGCGGGTCGGCGCCCAAGCGGTGCGCGCGGTCGAGGAGTTCGGTGATCCGTTCGTGCCGTGTCATGTCGCTCATGCCCCCCATCCGGCCTGCTCGCCGCCCACGCGGTCCTTGACGATCTGCTCCTGCCAGCCTGACTCCCGATAGGCCCTCATGGGATCAGGGTCGAGCCCCGAGTCCTCCCTGACTTCTGCCAGTAGGGGACGGACGTCGGTGTTGAACGCTTCCATCAAGGCCGCGTTGGCGGCGAGCACGTCGCCGGTCCGCTGCGCCTCGGCCAGCGCGTCCCCGTCGACGAGGAGGGCCTTCGCCGTGGCCTCCTGCACATTCATCACCGAGCGGATGATCGCGGGGATCTTCGCCTCGATGTTGTGGCACTGGTCGAGCATGAACGCGATGTCCGAGTCCAGGCCGCCGCCCCGGACGACCTCGTACATGATCCGGAAGAGCTGGAAGGGGTCCGCGGCGCCCGCCATCAGGTCGTCGTCCGCGTAGAAGCGCGAGTTGAAGTCGAAGCCGCCCAGGCGGCCCTCGCGCAGGAGGGTCGCCACGATGAACTCGATGTTGGTGCCGGGCGCGTGGTGGCCGGTGTCCACGACCACCTGCGCCTTCGGACCGAGTTTCAGGCAGTGCGCGTAGGCAGTGCCCCAGTCCGGGATGTCCGTCGCGTAGAAGGCGGGCTCGAAGAGCTTGTACTCGATGAGCATGCGCTGGTCGTCGCCGAGCCGGTCATAGGTCGTCCGCAGGGCCTCCGCGAGCCGGTCCTGGCGGGCCCCGAGGTCGTCCTGGCCCGGGTAGTTGGTGCCGTCGGAGAACCACAGCTTCAGGTCGCGTGAGCCCGTCGCGTCCATGATGTCCACGCACTCGAGAAGGTGGTCGAGTGCCTTGCGCCGGACCGTCGGGTCCGGGTTGGTGACCGAGCCGAGCTTGTAGTCGTCGTCCTGGAAGACGTTGGCGTTGATCGCGCCGAGCGTCACGCCGTGCTCGGCCGCGTAGTCCGCGAGCGCCGCGTAGTCGTCGACCTTGTCCCAGGGGATGTGCAGGGCGACCCTGGGCGCCACGCCCGTGTGGGCGTGCACGCGGGCGGCGTCGTCCAGCTTCTCCCGGGTCGTGCGGGGGACACCTGGCTGCGCGAAGACCTTGAAGCGCGTACCGGAGTTGCCGTACGCCCAGGACGGGGTTTCCAGGGCCTGGGTGGTGAGTGCCGCTTTCACGGCGTCCTTGCTGGTTCCGGCGGTCATCGCGCAGCCTTCCGAAAGAGCGGTCGAGGTCGGTCAGTTGGAGAATCGGTGCGTGCCGGAGGCGACGGCGAAGACGGCGCAGCCGTCTTCCATCCGCAGGAACTCCGCCGCGTCATGCGTCACTTGTGTGCGCTTGTCGGCGGGGATCCACACCTCCGCCGTGGTGTTGGCGGGCAGGGTCAGGGTGAGACGGAACCCTTCGTCGTCCGTCTTCCAGTGGGTGCTGACCGGGCCGTAGAGCGCGTCGAAGCTGCTTCGGGCCTCGGTCACGCCGCCGCCGGGCCGCGGACGGACGAGGATCTTGCGGAAGCCCGGGTCGGCCGGTGCGATGCCCGCGATGTTGGCGTACATCCACTCGCCCACCGAGCCGTAGGCGTAGTGGTTGAAGGAGTTCATGCCGGCGTCCTGGAAGCTCCCGTCCGGCTTGATGGAGTCCCAGCGCTCCCACATCGTCGTGGCGCCCTTGTCGATCTGGTAGCCCCAGCTGGGGAAGGACTTCTGGACGAGGAGGCGGTAGGCGACGTCCGTGTGGCCGGTCGCCGTCAGGACGGGGAGCAGGCGTGGTGTGCCGAGGAAGCCCGTCGACAGGTGCCAGTCCTTGGACTTGATGAGCTCCACCAGGCGGGCGGCCGCCGGTGCGCGGTCGCCGTCGGTGAGCAGGTCCATGGACAGGGCCAGGACGTACGCGGTCTGCGTGTCGCCCTTCACCCGCCCGCCGCCGGTCACGTATGCCGCACGGAAGGCTTCACGGACGCTCCCGAACAGCTTCTTGTACGGCGCGGGGTCCTTGCCCAGTGCTTCGGCCACCCGCGCCACGAGGTCCGCGCTGTGGGCGAAGTAGGCGGTGCCTATGACGTCCTTGGGGGTCTCGTCCTGGATGTTGAGCCAGTCGCCGTAGCCCTCGGCGGGACGCAGATATCCGGAGCTGTGCTTCTCCAGATAGTCGAGCCACTTCAGCATCGAGGACCAGGACTGCTCCAGGACGCGCTTGTCCCCGTAGGCCTGGTACAGCGCCCAGGGCACGGTCACGCCTGCGTCGCCCCAGCCGGCCACGCCCTTGCCGACGGTGCCGACGAACGGGGCCACATCGGGGAACGCGCCGTCCTCGGGCTGCCCGTCGCGCAGGTCGTCGAGCCACTTCGTGAGGAAGCGCGCCGACTCCATCGTGTAGGCGGCGGTCGGCGCGAAGACGTTGATGTCGCCCGTCCAGCCGAGCCGCTCGTCACGCGCGGGGGTGTCGGTCGGGATGGAGAGGAAGTTGCCGCGCTGGCCCCAGGTGATGTTGCTGTGCAGCTGGTTGAGCATGGGGACGTTCGTCTCGAAGTCCATCGTGAAGGGCGCCGACGTGTGGATGACGCGACCCGTCACGGCGTCGAGCGGTGGCGTGCCCGGGTAGCCCGTCACCTCCACGTAGCGGAAGCCGTGGAAGGTGAACCGCGGCTCGTACGTCTCCTTGCCGCCGCCCTTGAGCGTGTACGTGTCGGTGGCGCGCGCGGACCGCAGATTGGCGGTGTAGAGCGTGCCGTCGGGGTTGAGGACCTCCGCATGACGCAGCTGGACCTTCGTGCCGGCCTTCCCGGAGACCTTCAGCCGGACCGCGCCGACCATGTTCTGACCGAGGTCGAAGACGAAGACACCGGGCTTCGGCTCGCTCACCTTCCGGGCGGAGATCTCGCTCTCCACGCGCGTGTGCCCGTCGATCTGGGCCACGACGGCGGCCTCGACCTTGTCGACGGCGTCAGCGGCGACCCACTTCGAGTCGTCGAACCCGGCACGTGTCCAGCCCGCGGTCTCCAGGCGGGCGTCGTAGTCCTCGCCCGACAGGAGGTCCGCGGCGGTGACCGGGCCCGTGGCGGCGCGCCAGTCGGTGCCGGACAGCACACGGTCGGTGGAGCCGTCGGTGTACGTGACCTCCAACTGGGCCAGGAAAGCCGGGCGTTCGCCGTACTGGTGCGGACCGAACATGCCGACGTTGCCCGCGTACCAGCCGACCGCGACCGTCACACCAAGTGCGTTGGCACCGGTCTTGAGCTGCTTGGTGACGTCGTACGTCTGGTACTGGACCCGCTTGTCGTAGTCGGTCCAGCCGGGCGCCAGACGGTCGTCGCCGACCCGCTCGCCGTTCAGCCAGGCGTCGTAGAGGCCGAGGGCCGTGGAGTACAGCCGGGCCCGGGCGACCTTCTTCCCCGGCCGCAGGCGGAACTCGTGGCGCAACTGGGCGGCGGGGCAATGGTTGGCGGCGACCTTCCCCCAAGGGCCCGCACCCCAGGCCGCGGCGACCTTGGCCGCCGGCCATGAGGCGTCGTCGTATCCCGGAGACTGCCAGTCGCCGGCGGGCTCCTTGTCGGTGGTCCTCCAGGTGGCGTCGGTGGTGAGGGTGCGTACGCCGTCGGCGGTCGTCAGCTCCAGCACACCGAGCAGACCGGCGGGCCCGGTGGTGGCGTTCGTGGCGGACACGGCGATGACCGTGGCGCCCGCGCGGAGTCGGTCGGTCACGTCGACGACCGTGGGGCGGCGCCAGTTGTCGGCGGCGCTGTCCGCTTCGGTGTGCGCCACGCGCGTGCCGTCCACATACGCGGTGTAGCCGTCGTCGGCCGTCATGACCAGCCGCGCGCGGGTCACCCCTTCGGGGACATCGACGCTTCCGCGGAACCACCGGGTGGCGGCCGGAGCGCTGGTCGCGGGGTCGCCCTCGGGGAACCAGATCCAGGAGGCGTCGTCCAGGGCGGGCGCCCCGACGAGGGACGCGGGTGCGCCGATCCACCTCGCCGTCCAGTCCTTCGCCGCCACGAGCCCGGTCTCCCACCAGGAGGCCTCGCTCCAGCCGGAGGCCTTCCCCGCGGTGTCCCAGACGCGGACCGACCAGTAGTAGCGCGTACGGGACTTGAGGTCGGGGCCCGCGTACGGGACCAGGACGGAGTCGCCGGACGCGACCTTGCCGCTGTCCCATACGTCGGGCTCCGGAAGGCGGCTCGCGGCGGTGGCCACGCGCACCTGGTAGGCGCTCTGCGCCTGGCCCTCCTCGGATGACGTCAGGGGCCAACTCAGCCTCGGACGCGGCACGTCGAGACCGAGCGGGTGTCTCACGTACTCCACGGTGGGTCTGGTCACGCGCAGGGCCCGGCCGCCCGCGGAGGGGGCGGCATGGGCCGTCGGAAGGGGGCCGGCGGCCATCGCCGTTCCCAGGGCGGCCGTGGCGGTGGTGCTGAGCAGTCGTCTTCTGCTGATCACAACTCGACTCCGTAACGACTCGACGATGAATCGTTTCACGAGAGGCGAAGCTAGGGAGCGCGCCGTCCGCTGTCAAGAGCCCAGAGCTCCATGCCCCTTGGTGCAACGAGTCTCGACAGGATTTTCAAGTCCTGCCCATTGACGCCGTAGTTGGCACGGGTTTAGCTTCCTCGAAAATTGATTGAAACCTTTCACGCCAAGTGTCCGGCGGGTGACTCCCGATGACCTCCGAGGCCGCCCGACGCCTGAGCCCCCACGCCAGAAGCCGCATGCCCTTCGTGACCGATCGGTGCTACCTATGAGAGAGCCCCCCGTCCTTGCCGTGCAGGGCCTGAGCAAGTCCTTCGGGGCCGTGCGAGCCCTTCACGACGTCTCCCTGGAGCTGCATGCCGGTGAGGCGCACGCCCTCGCGGGCGAGAACGGCGCAGGGAAATCCACCCTCATCAAGACCCTCGCCGGGGTCCACCGGCCGGACGCGGGGGAGCTGTCGCTCGACGGGTCCCCGGTCGTCTTCCACGGACCGGGAGACGCAAGGGACGCGGGCGTCGCCGTCATCTACCAGGAGCCGACGCTCTTCCCCGACCTCTCCGTCGCCGAGAACATCTTCATGGGGCGCCAGCCCCGCCGCTCCTTCGGCCGCGTCGACCACAAGGCCGTGCACGCCGCGGCCGACGCGCTCTTCAAGCGCCTGGCCGTGGACCTCGACCCCGAACAGCCCGCCCGCGGCCTGTCCATCGCCGACCAGCAGATCGTCGAGATCGCCAAGGCGCTCTCCTTCGACGCCCGGGTCCTGATCATGGACGAGCCGACCGCGGCGCTCACCGGCAGCGAGGTGGCCCGCCTCTTCGGCGTCGTCCGCACCCTGCGCGAACAGGGCGCCGCGGTCCTCTTCATCTCGCACCGCCTGGAGGAGATCTTCGAGCTCTGCCAGCGCGTCACCACGCTGCGCGACGGCGGCCTGATCGCGAGCGAGCCGCTCGAAGGCCTCACCGAGGACGACCTCGTGCGCCGCATGGTGGGCCGTGACCTCGACGAGCTCTACCCGAAGCAGGACACACAGGTGGGCGACGTCGCCCTCAGCGTCCGCCGGCTGACCCGCGAGGGCGTCTTCACCGACGTCTCGTTCGACGTGCGGCGCGGAGAGATCGTCGGGCTCGCGGGACTCGTCGGAGCCGGGCGCAGCGAGGTCGCGCGGGCCGTGTTCGGCGTCGACCGGTGGGACGCCGGCACGGTCGAGGTGCAGGGGAAGGAGCTGATCAACGGAGCCCCCAGCACCGCCATGGCGGCCGGGCTCGCGCTCGTCCCCGAGGACCGGCGCGCCCAGGGCCTGGTGATGGACATGTCGATCGAGCGCAACATCGGGCTCACGGGGCTGCGTACGACGGTGCGCGCGGGCCTGATGGACCGCGGCGCCGAGCGCAGCCGCTCGCTCGACTGGGCGGTGCGGCTCCAGGTGAAGTACGCGCGCATCGCCGACGCCGTGGGCACCCTGTCGGGCGGCAACCAGCAGAAGGTCGTCCTCGCCAAGTGGCTCGCCACCCGGCCCCAGGTGCTGATCGTGGACGAACCGACCCGCGGCATCGACGTCGGCACCAAGGCCGAAGTGCACCGCCTGCTGTCCGAACTCGCCGCCGACGGGGTCGCCGTCCTGATGATCTCCTCCGACCTGCCCGAGATCCTCGGCATGGCCGACCGGGTCCTCGTCATGCACGAAGGCCGGCTCACGGCCGAGATCCCGCGCGCGCGGGCCACCGAGGAGTCCGTGATGGCGGCCGCCACCGGGAGGACGGCATGAGCGTGACCACCCAGAGCCCGGCACCCGCCGTGGACCCGGAGAAGGCCGGGGCGACCCGCCTCGTCGACCGCGTCTTCAAGATGCGCGAACTGGCCATCCTGCTGGTCTTCCTGGTGATGATCGGCATCACCCAGGCGGGCAACAGCGAGTTCCTCTCCGAGCAGGGCATCAAGGACCTGCTCCTGAACGCGACCATCCTCGTCCTGGTCGCCACCGGCCAGGCCCTCGTCGTGATCACCCGCAACGTCGACCTGTCGGTCGGCTCGACGCTCGGGATCAGCGCCTTCGCCGCGGGCAACTACCTCCAGGGCGGCGGCAACTCCACGCTCGCGATCCTGCTCGCCGTCGCGCTCGGCGTCGGCTGCGGGCTGCTCAACGGGGCGCTCGTCAGCCTCGGCCAGGTGCCCGCGCTCGTCGTGACCCTCGGCACCCTCTACATCATCCGGGGCATCGACTCCATCTGGGTCGGCTCCCGGCAGATCACCGCGTCCGACCTGCCGGACGGCTTCGTCGACTTCGGCTCCGGCGGCATCTCGGCGGTGCCCTACCTGGGGCTGATCGCGCTCGCCGTCCTGGTCGTGGTCGCGTACTACCTGCGGCACTTCGGCGGCGGACGCGAGCTCTACGCGCTCGGCTCCAACCCGGAGGCCGCACGGCTCGCCGGCATCCCGGTCCGCAAGCGCATCCTCGCCGCCTACACCGCGTGCGGGGCGCTCGCCGGGCTCGCGGGCGCGCTCTACCTGGCCCGCTTCGGCAACGTCGACTCCGCCACCGGCAACGGCTACGAACTCACGGTCGTCAGCGCCGTCGTGGTCGGCGGCGTCGTCTTCACAGGCGGCTCAGGGAGCGTCTACGGAGCGGCGCTCGGCGCCCTGCTCCTGACGTCCATCAACAGCGTGCTCCCCGCGCTCGGCGTGAGCTCCGTGTGGGTGCTCGCCATCAACGGCGTGCTGCTCGTCCTGGCCATCGCCGTCGACCGGATCGTCGCCCTGCGCGTCGCCAAGGCCCTGAAGAAGAGGAACGCTCGCCATGGCTGACTCCAACCGGCTCACTCTCACGCGCGCCATCCGCTGGGACACCGTTGTCGGCGCTCTCCTTGTCGTGCTCCTCCTGATGTCGTTCTCCTTTGTCGACGGTTTCGGGAACGCCCTCAACCTGTCGTTCCTCATCGGCAACACGCTGCCCATCGCGCTGATCGCCCTGCCGATGACGCTTCTCGTCGTCTCCGGAGAGATCGATCTGTCGGTGGCCTCGACGGCGGGGCTCTCCGGAGCGGTGATGGGCGCGCTGTGGAACGGCGGCATGGCCATCGAGACGATCATTCCGCTGGTGCTCCTCATCGGAGTCGTCTGCGGCCTGATCAACGGCCTCCTGGTGACCCGGCTCGGGCTGCCCTCGCTCGCCGTCACCATCGGCACCATGGCCGCCTACCGGGGCATCGCACAGATCGTCCTCGGCTCGGACGCCGTCACCGACTTCCCCACGCAGTACCTGGACTTCGCGGCCGGACGCATCGGCGACACCTTCCTGCCGTACGCGTTCCTGCCCTTCCTCGCGCTGCTCGCGATCGCCGTCCTCGTCCTGCACGCCACGCCCTTCGGGCGCTCGCTCTTCGCCATCGGCGCGAACGAGGAGGCGGCGCGGTTCGCCGGGGTGCGCGTCAAGCGGCACAAGCTGTGGCTGTTCGTCGCCACCGGGCTCATGGCTTCGCTCACGGGCATCTTCTGGGCCCTGCACTACGCGAGCGCCCGCTACGACAACGCCACCGGGCTCGAACTGTCCGTCGTCGCCGCCGTCCTGCTCGGCGGCATCGACTTCGACGGCGGCAAGGGAACGCTCGGCGGGGCCATTGCCGGAGTCTTCCTGCTCGGCGCGCTGCAGAACGCGATGAGCCTGCTGAACGTCTCCGCGCAGTCGCAGATCGTCGTCACCGGAGTGCTGCTCGTGGTGTCCGTGCTCGGGCCGCGCGTGGCCCGCCAGATCGCCGTCGCCAGAGCGGGCCGCCGCGCCGCCGCGGCCGCTCCCGCCCGCTGACCCCTCGTACCGTCCGCACGTCCGAAAGGGACCAACGATGCTCTCTCCCCGCCGATCTCCCCGCCGCTCCGCCCTCACCCGCGCCTGCGTGACCCTGGCAGCCGTGACCTCGCTCGCGCTCACCGCCACCGCCTGCGGAGGCACCACCAAGGAGTCCTCGAAGGACGACGACGCGGCCAAGGCCTCGAACGCCAAGGCCGACCCGAACGCGCCGACCAAGAAGGGCCTCACGGTCGCCTTCCTGCCCAAGCAGGTCAACAACCCGTACTTCACCGTCGCCGACAAGGGCGGCGAGAAGGCGCTCAAGGACCTCGGGTCCTCGTACAAGGAGACGGGCCCCAACAGCGCCACCGACACCAGCGGGCAGGTCTCCTACGTCAACACGCTCACCCAGCAGCAGGTCGACGCCATGGCGGTCTCCGCGCAGGACCCCGGCGCCCTGTGCACCGCCCTCAAGCAGGCCATGAAGAACGACATCAAGGTCGTCACGTACGACTCGGACACCAACCCGGGGTGCCGTGACGTCTTCGTCTCGCAGTCCAGCGCCGAGGCGCTCGGCCGCACCCAAGTGGAGCTGCTCGGCAAGCAGCTCGGCTACAAGGGCGACATCGCGATCCTCTCCGCCGCCCAGACCGCGACGAACCAGAACACCTGGATCCGCTACATGAAGGACGAGCTGAAGAAGCCCAAGTACAAGAACATGAAGCTGGTCAAGACCGCCTACGGCAACGACGACGCCCAGCAGTCCTTCCAGCAGACCCAGGGACTGCTGCAGGAGCACCCGAAGCTGGCCGGGATCATCTCGCCGACGACCGTCGGCATCAAGGCCGCCGCCCAGTACCTCTCCGGATCGAAGTACAAGGGCAAGGTGAGGCTCACCGGCCTGGGGACGCCCAACGACATGCGCCAGTACGTGAAGAACGGCACCGTCGAGGGCTTCGAGCTGTGGGACCCGGCCAAGCTCGGCGCGCTCGCCGCGCACACCGCCGTGGCCCTCAAGTCCGGCCAGATCACCGGCAAGAAGGGCGAGAAGTTCGAGGCCGGCGATCTCGGCAGCTTCACCATCGGTGACAAGGGAGTCGTCGATCTCGGCGAACCGACCGTTTTCGACAAGAAGAACATCGACCAGTACAAATTCTGAGGGGATCGCACGCGTCGGTGCACAATGCACCGCACGCGCAACGGAACAAGGGGACGCATGGTCGGCATCAAAGACGTGGCGAAGCACGCCGGCGTGTCGGTGGGCACCGTGTCGAACGTGATCAACCGTCCGGACGTCGTCTCCGAAGAGACGCGCCACCGGGTGCAGTCCGTCATCGACCGGCTCGGCTACGTCCGCAGCGAGTCCGCACGGCAGCTGCGGGCGGGCCAGAGCCGCATCATGGCGCTGCTCGTGCTCGACATGGGCAACCCCTTCTTCGTGGACGTCGCGCGCGGCGCCGAACGGGCCGCGCGCGACGCGGGGCTGCGCGTCATGATGTGCAACAGCGGACAGAGCCCCTCCGAAGAGGCCGAATACCTGGCGCTCTTCGCCGAACAGCGGGTACGCGGTGTCCTGCTGACCCCGGCCGACGCGACGGGCCGCAACATCGAGGCCTTCCGCAGGCACGACATCCCGTTCGTCCTGGTCGACCGGGTCGCCGAGGGTGCCACCGAGTGCTCCGTCTCCGTCGACGACGTCATGGGCGGGGCCCTCGCGGTGCGCCATCTCCTCGACACGGGGCACCGCAGCATCGCGTACGTGAGCGGCCCGCCCGGACTCAACCAGGTCAAGGACCGCAGGGAAGGGGCGCTGCAAGCCCTCGCCGAGGCGGGTCTGCCCGCCGCGGCGCTGCGGGAACTGCCCACCGAGCGCCTCGACGTGGCCGCCGGGCGTGACGCGGGCGCCCGTGTCCTCGGCCTGGCCGAGCGGCCGACCGCCGTCTTCTGCGCCAACGACCTGCTCGCCCTGGGGGTGCTCCAGGCGATGTACGCGGCAGGGGTGAGCGTGCCCGAGGACATCGCCATCGTCGGCTACGACGACATCGAGTTCGCCGCCGCGGCCGTCGTCCCGCTCACCTCGGTGCGCCAGCCCGCCATCAAGATGGGCGCGATGGCCGCGGAACTCCTCCTGGAGGAGACCGAGTCGGACACCGAAGCCGACGACCATGATCACCGGCGGGTGGTGCTCCAGCCGGAGCTCGTGGTGCGGCGCTCCAGCCTGACGCCTCGCTGAGCGCCTCCGGGGCCCGCTGACCGCCTCTGGGGCGGGTGTGCTGAACTGGGGCGAAGCGTCCCGTTCCGCATCCGCCCTGGAGCTCTCTTGACCCCCGCCGCCAGCGCCACCGCCTCCTACCGTCAGCCCGGCGTCGTCCTCACCGACCACCGCTTCTCCGTGCCCCTCGACCACGACGACCCGGCAGGGGAGCGGATCGAGGTCTTCGCCCGCGAGGCCGTGGCGAGCGCGCGCGGGGACCGCGGTGCCGACCTGCCGTGGCTGGTCTACCTCCAGGGCGGCCCGGGATTCGGGGCCAACCGGTTCGTGGGCAAGGAGGCATGGCTGGGCAGGGCCCTGCAGGACTACCGGGTGCTGCTCCTCGACCAGCGCGGCACCGGCAACTCGACGCCGGCGACGCGCCAGACGCTCCCGCTGCGCGGCGGACCCCGCGAGCAGGCCGACTACCTGACGCACTTCCGCGCCGACTCGATCGTCCGCGACTGCGAGCTGATCCGGCGCGAGCTGACCGGCGGCGCCCCCTGGACCGTACTCGGCCAGAGCTTCGGCGGCTTCTGCGCGACCCACTACCTCTCCGCGGCCCCCGAAGGACTGCACACCGCCCTCATCACCGGCGGTCTGCCCGCACTCGACGGCCACGCGGACGACGTCTACCGCGCCGCGTATCCGCGCATGGAGCGCAAGACCCGCGCCCACTACGCCCGCTACCCCCAGGACGTCGAGCGCGCCCGCCGCATCGCCGCTCACCTCGCCGAGCACGAAACGGTGCTCGACGGCGGCTACCGGCTCACCGTCGAGGCGTTCCAGTCCCTCGGCATGCTGCTCGGCATGAGCGACGGCAGCCACCGCCTCCACTACCTCCTCGAGGACGCCTTCGTGCGCACCCCGGCGGGCCACACGCTCTCCGACGCCTTCCGGGAAGCCGTACAGACCGCCCTCTCGCACCGTGCGCACCCGCTCTTCGCCCTCCTGCACGAGACCATCTACGGCCAGGGGGAGCGGCCCACCGACTGGTCGGCCCAGCGGATGCGCGGCGAGTTCCCGCAGTTCGACCCCGGCAAGGCGCTCGCGGGGGACGCGCCGCTCCTCTTCACCGGGGAAGCCGTCCAGCGCTGGCAGTTCGACTGCGACCCGGCTCTGCGGCCGCTGCGGGAGACCGCCGATCTCCTTGCCGCGCGCACCGGTTGGGCGCCCCTGTACGACACGGCGCGGCTGGCCGCGAACGAGGTGCCGGCCGCCGCCGCCATCTACCACGACGACATGTACGTCGACACCGGCCACTCGCTGCGCACCGCCCGCTCCATCCGCGGCCTGCGGTCCTGGGTCACCGACGAGTACGAGCACGACGGGCTCCGGGTGGGTCCGCCGCGCGTCCTGGACCGGCTCCTCGCCCTCGCGAGGGGCGAGGCCTGAGCCCTCCGCGACGGGGTCCCGCGAAGCTAGGCTGCGGGCATGACAGAGCCGTTGAACGAGAACGACCAGCTCACGCCCATGCCCGAGGACTGGCAGCGGGCCCTCGCCGTCGTCGCCCACCCCGACGACCTGGAGTACGGCTGCTCGGCCGCGATCGCCGGGTGGACGGACGGCGGGCGCGAGGTCGCCTACCTCCTGGCCAGCCGCGGTGAGGCGGGCATCGACACCCTCGACCCCGCCACGTGCGGCCCCCTGCGCGAGCGCGAGCAGCGGGCGAGCGCGGCCGTCGTGGGCGTGTCGACCGTCGAGTTCCTCGACCACAGGGACGGCGTGATCGAGTACGGGATCCAGTTGCGCCGGGACATCGCCGCCGCGGTCCGCAGGCACCGGCCCGAGCTCGTGATCACGCTCAACCACCGCGACACCTGGGGCGGCGTCGCCTGGAACACCCCGGACCACGTCGCCGTCGGCCGCGCCACCCTGGACGCCGTGGCCGACGCGGGCAACCGCTGGATCTTCCCCGAGCTGATCGAGGAGGACGCGCTCGAACCCTGGAACGGCGTGCGCTGGGTGGCCGTCGCCGGTTCCTCGTCGCCCACGCACGCCGCGGACGCCACGGCGGGGCTCGAACGCTCGGTGCGCTCGCTCCTCGAACACCGCACGTACATCGAGGGGTTGACCCAGGAGGACCCCGAGAAGTACTGCCGGGAGTTCCTTACCGGCAACGCACAGAGCGTGGCGCCGCGCTTCGGCGGGAAGCCCGCGGTGTCCTTCGAGGTCTTCAGCCGCTGACGGGTCTTCAGGTGCTGACGAGGTCTTCAGGCGCCGGGCCCCCGCCGCTAAGCTGACGGCGCGTCACATTACTGACGACCCGTCAGAAGTGCAGGCAGGAGCTGGTGCTGGATGATCGACACCATCGGCACGGACATCCCGGAGGGTGAGGAGCGGCTGCGCCTCGACATCGAGGACGGTCTCGGCATCCTCACCCTCTGCCACCCGAAGAAGCTCAACGCGTGGAGCTGGGAGTCCACGCGCCAGCTGGGCATCTTCGCCGACCGGATCCGTTTCGACGACTCGATCAGGGCGGTGCTGCTGCGGGCGGAGGGGCGCGCCTTCTGCGCGGGGATCGACGTCACCGCGCACGTCGGCGGCGCCGTCGAGGGCCGTTCGGGCTCCGAGCGCACGCGCAACTACTACGAGGCCCTGCGCTGGGTCCATGAACGCTTCCGTACCTTCGCCGGCCTTCCGCAGCCCATCGTCGCCGCCGTGCAGGGGTACTGCCTCGGGTTCGGCTTCGAACTCGCGCTGATGGCGGACGTACGGGTCGCGTCCGACGACGCGGTGTTCGCGCTTCCCGAGGCGCAGATCGGTGTCGCGGTGGACGCGGGCGGCGATCTGCGCATCGCGCGCGAGGCCGGTGCGGGCTGGGCCAAGCTGCTCTCGCTCACCGGGCGCCGCATCGACGCGGCCACGGCCGAACGGCTGCGGCTCGTCCAGCTCGTCACGCCCGTGGAGGAGGTGACGAAGACGGCGCGTGAGATCGCCGCGGAAGTCGCGGCGAACGGCCCGCTGGCCGTCCAGGGCATCAAGCGGGGCATCGACGCGTACGCGGACGCGGGGATGGACGCGGCTCTCGACCGGGTCGCGATGAACGCGGCGATCACGCTGACGTCCGAGGACTCGCGTGCCGGATACGCGGCGAAGGGGGCGAGGCGGACAGCGCAGTTCGAGGGCAAGTGACGGCCACGCTGCCGCGAAGGGAGCAGGGCCGAGCAGGGAGTGGGGCCGCAGGGGGCGGGGAGGAGAGGGGCCCCAGCCCGGGCCCCCAGCCCCTCTCGCCGTCACGGGGGAGGGCCCGGGCTGAGAGGGCTCGCTATCCCCCGAATCGGCCTCGCCCCATCTGCTCCCGCACCGTCACCACCTCCGGGCTCACCAACCCCCGCCGCTGCCAGTTCGCGCCGTCGACCACCAGGGTGTGCCCGGTGATGAAGCGGGCGTAGGGCGAGGCCAGGAAGGTCGCGGCCCAGCCCAGTTCGCGCGGGGCGCCGACGCGCAGGGCGGGCTGGTGCGATCCCAACTCCCGCCGCTGAATGCCTGGTTCACGTTCCTCCGTGGTCGCGGCCCGGTCGAGGTTGCCGCGGATGTCGGCGGTCATGTCCTCGTGCGGCATCAGACCCGGGACCAGGCCGTTGACCTGGATTCCGTACGGGCCCCACTCCACCGCCAGGCTCTCGACGAGGCTCTTCACGCCCGCCTTTGCCGCCGCGCTATGCGCGAAGCCGGGGCCGCCCGTCCACGCGTACGACGCCCCGATGTTGATGACGGAGCCGGGCGTGCCCGTCGCGAGATGGCGGCGGGCGAACTCCCGCGTCATGAAGAACGTTCCGTTCAGCGTGATGTCCACGACCGAGCGCCAGGCGTTCGGGGACATGTCCTCGGCGGGCACGGGGAAGTTCGCCGCCGCGTTGTTCACCAGGACGTCGGGCAGGCCGTAGGCCTCCTGTGCGGCGTCGAAGACTTCGGCGACGCGGTCCGGGTCCCGGATGTCGCACGGGGTGGCCGCCACCCGCCCGCCGAGGCCCGCGAGCTCGTCCCGCGCGGCCTTCAGGCGCTCCTCCTTGCGGCCGGCGATGACGAGATCCGCCCCGAGCCGTGCGAACTCCGTGGCGATCGCCTTGCCGAGGCCACTGCCGCCGCCGGTCACGAGGACGACTGATCCGTCGTACGTCCCCTCGGGCAGGGCGCTCGTGCCGGCCGGGGCGGGGGCAGGGAGGCCCGGCAGCATGCTTTCGCTTGCATCGTCCGTCATGGGCGCATCGATACCGCGGAACGCTTCAAAGCTCCATGCCCGTAGGGAGACTTCATGTCGGCGTCCCTCCCGCTTGCTCTCCGTCGTGACCACCTTCATGGAGACCGCCCCGCCGAACCTGCGGGATTGACAATCAAGTTTGCCGATACTGCAATAGAGAGATGACAGCGACAGAGAACGATGACGACGGCGCAAATCTCGACGGCGTGCTCGCCGAGGTGGGCCCCCGCCTGCGGAGAATCCGCAAGGAGCGGGGCGCGACGCTCGCGGGCCTCGCCGAGGTCACCGGGATCTCCGTGAGCACCCTCTCGCGCCTGGAGTCCGGCCGGCGCAAGCCCAGCCTCGAACTTCTGCTCCCCATCGCGCGCGCCCACCAGGTCCCCCTGGACGAGCTGGTCGGCGCCCCGCCCGTCGGCGACCCGCGGGTACGGGCCAAGCCGATCGTCCGGCACGGCCGCACGATGGTCCCGCTGACCCGCCAGCCCGGCGGTCTCCAGGCGTACAAGGTGTTCGAACCCCAGCGGTCCTCGGAGCCCGACCTCAAGACCCACGAGGGATACGAGTGGCTGTATGTGCTGTCCGGCCGGCTGCGGCTCGTGCTCGCCGACCACGACGTGGTCCTCACGGCGGGCGAGGCCGCGGAGTTCGACACCCGGCTGCCGCACTGGTTCGGGTCCACGGGGGAAGGGTCCGCGGAATTCCTCAGCCTGTTCGGGCCGCAGGGCGAGCGGATGCACGTACGGGCGCGGCCCTCCCGGCAGAAGAGCGAAACGGACTGACGAGACGGTTCCCCTGCCTGCAAGCGACCGCTTAGTATGCGACGGAGCCCGGTCTACGAAAGCCCCGTGGAGGCCCCGCATGCAGGCATGGCAAGTGCACCAGAACGGCGAGCCGAGCGCGGTGATGCGCCTCGAAGACGTGGACCGGCCGGTGCCCGGCGAAGGACAGCTGCTCCTCAAGGTCCGCGCCGCCAACATCAACTTCCCGGACGCCCTGCTCTGCCGCGGGCAGTACCAGGTCACGCCCCCGCTGCCGTTCACGCCCGGCGTGGAGATCTGCGGCGAGACCGAGGACGGGCGGCGCGTGATCGCCAACCCCGCCCTTCCGTACGGCGGCTTCGCCGAGTACGCGCTCGCCGACGCCGCGGCCGTACTGCCCGCGCCCGACGCCCTGGACGACGCCGAGGCCGCCGCGCTGCACATCGGCTATCAGACCGGCTGGTTCGGCCTGCACCGCCGCGCGCACCTCCAGGAGGGCGAGACCCTCCTGGTGCACGCGGCCGCAGGCGGCGTCGGCAGCGCCGCCGTCCAGCTCGGCAAGGCGGCGGGCGCCAAGGTCATCGGCGTCGTCGGCGGCGCGGCGAAGGCCGAGGTCGCGCGGGAACTCGGCTGCGACCTGGTCATCGACCGGCGCACGGAGAACGTCATCGGCGCGGTCAAGGAAGCCACCGGCGGCCGTGGCGCCGATGTCGTCTACGACCCCGTGGGCGGTGACGCGTACACACAGTCCACGAAGTGCGTCGCCTTCGAGGGGCGGATCATCGTCGTCGGCTTCGCGAGCGGCGTCATCCCGACGCCCGCGCTCAACCACGCCCTGGTCAAGAACTACGCGGTCCTCGGCCTGCACTGGGGCCTCTACAACACCAAGGACCCCCAGGCGATCCTCCGCTGCCACGAGGAGCTCACCCAGCTCGCGGCCAAGGGCGCCATCAAGCCGCTGATCAGCGAGCGCGTGCCGTTGAGCGACGCGGCCGCCGCCGTCCAGCGGGTCGCGGACGGCGTCACCACGGGCCGGGTGGCCGTGGTCCCCGGGGGAGGCGACGCATGACGGATGCCGACGAACTGCGCAGCCGTACCCAGGAGTTCCTCGCCGCGAATCCTCCCGCCACGACGGAACGCCCGGCCTTCCTGAAGGCCCGCTTCGACGCGGGACTCGCCTGGGTGCACTACCCGGAGGGCCTCGGCGGGATCGGCGCCCCGCGTTCCCTGCAGGCCGTCGTGGACGCCGAGCTGGAGGCCGCGGGCGCGCCCGACAACGACCCGCGCCGCATCGGCATCGGCCTCGGCATGGCCGCGCCGACCATCCTGCGCTTCGGCACCGAGGAGCAGAAGCGCAGCTTCCTGCGTCCGCTGTGGGTCGGCGACGAGGTGTGGTGCCAGCTGTTCAGCGAGCCCGGCGCCGGGTCCGACCTCGCCGCCCTGGGCACACGAGCCGTCCGTGACGGCGACACGTGGGTCGTCAACGGGCAGAAGGTGTGGACGTCCGGCGCGCACGCCGCCCGCTGGGCCATCCTCATCGCCCGCACCGACCCCGAGGTGCCCAAGCACCGCGGCATCACCTACTTCGTCTGCGACATGACCGACCCGGGCGTCGAGGTGCGGCCGCTGCGGCAGATCACCGGCGAGGCCGAGTTCAACGAGGTCTTCCTCACCGACGTACGCATCCCTGACGCGCACCGCCTGGGTGAGATCGGCGACGGCTGGAAGGTCGCGCAGACCACCCTCATGAACGAGCGCGTGTCCATCGGCGGCAGCCGCATCCCGCGGGAGGGCGGCATGATCGGCCCGGTCGTCGAGGCCTGGCGCGACCGCCCCGAGCTGCGCACGCACGATCTGCACCAGCGGCTCCTCAAGCTGTGGGTCGAGGCCGAGGTCGCCCGGGTCACCGGAGAGCGTCTGCGCCAGCAGCTCGTCGCGGGGCAGCCGGGCCCGGAGGGCTCGGGCATGAAGCTCGGGTTCGCCCGTCTGAACCAGGAGATCAGCGGCCTGGAGGTGGAGCTCCTGGGTGAGGAGGGGCTGCTGTACGAGGACTGGACGATGCGGCGGCCCGCGAAGGTCGACTTCGTCGGCCGTGACGCGGGCTACCGCTATCTGCGGGCCAAGGGCAACAGCATCGAGGGCGGCACGAGCGAAGTGCTGCTCAACATCGTCGCCGAGCGCGTGCTCGGACTGCCCTCCGAGCCGCGCACCGACAAGGACGTCGCCTGGAAGGACCTCGCCCGATGAGTACGCAGCCCGCACAGATCTCGCAGCCCGCCCAGCGCGACCTGCTGTACTCCGAAGAGGAGGAGGCGCTGCGCTCGGTGGTGCGCGGCCTGCTGGCCGACCACTGCGACGCCACCGCCGTGCTCGCCCGCACCGAGTCCGCCGAGCCGCACGACCGCGAGCTGTGGAAGGCACTCACGGACGGCATGGGCCTCGCGGGCCTGCTCGTGCCCGAGGCCCTCGGCGGTCAGGGCGCCACGCACCGCGAAGCCGCCGTCGTCCTGGAGGAGTTGGGCCGCGCGGTGGCGCCCGTGCCCTACCTGACCAGCGCCGTCATCGCGACCGAGACGCTGCTGGCCTGCGACGGCGAGGCGGCGGGGGAACTCCTCGGCGCGCTCGCCTCGGGACGCACGGTCGGCGTGCTCGCCGTGCCCCTGACCACCGCTCCCGGCGGCGCCCTGCCCGACGTACGTGTGGCGGGCGGCGCCCTGCACGGGAGTGTCACCGGGGTCGCCGACGCCGTCGCCGCCGACGTGTTTCTCGTCCCGACGGGCGCCGGGCTGTACGCGGTGGACGCGCAAGACGCAGGCGTGAGCGTCGCGCCGCAGACCTCGCTCGACCTGACACGGCCGCTCGCCACGGTCACCTTCGAGGGGGCACGCGCGCGCGTGGTCGGTCCCGAGGCCGGACCCGCGGTACGGCACGGTCTGCGGGCGGGGGCAGGGCTGCTTGCGTCCGAGCAACTGGGCCTCGCCGACTGGTGCTTGACCGAGACGGTCCGTCACACGAAGGAGCGGCACCAGTTCAACCGGCCCGTCGGGTCCTTCCAGGCGCTCAAGCACCGGCTGGCCCAGCTCTGGCTGGAGGTGGTCAACCTCCGCGCCGCCGCCCGCAACGCGGCCGACACCCTCGCCGCCGAGGACGAGGACGCCGATGTCGCGGCGGCTCTCGCGCAGGCCTACGCGTCACCGGCCACGGTGCACATCGCCGAGGAGGCGCTCCAGCTGCACGGCGGCATCGGCATGACGTGGGAGCACCCCGTCCACCTCTACCTCAAGCGGGCCAAGGCCGACTCGATCGCGCTCGGCACGGTGGGGCGCCACCGGGAGGAGCTGGCCGCGCGCGTGCATCTGCCGGCTCCCTGACCCCTCTCGGCGGCCCGCGCACCGTGATCCACTCGGTATGGACCGCACGTTTTACCCACCCATTACATGAGGCATAATTGCGACCCGTTCGCAATAACGTTTGATTTTCAGTAGGGGTGTGGAGCATGAGGGCCCGATCGATACGGGGTACGGGCGCGGTAGCGGCGGCCGCCTCACTGGCGGTCGCCGCATCGGCCTGTTCGGCGCCGGGCGACGGCAAGAACGCGGGCGGCGCCAAGGACTCCGCGGTCGTCGGCATCGCGTACGAGCCGGACACCCTGAGCCCGCTCCTCGGCTACGGCAAGGACGGCAACTCCAAGATCTTCGACGGTCTGCTCACGCACGACGTCGACATGAAGCTGAAGCCGGCCCTCGCGGCCGAGCTGCCCGAGGTCGGCGACGACGGCAAGACCTACACCTTCAAGCTGCGCAAGGGCGTCAAGTTCAGCGACGGCAAGCCCTTCACGTCCAAGGACGTCGTCTTCACGTACGAGACGATCCTCGACAAGAAGACGAACAACGCCGCCAAGACCGAGCTCGACGCCGTCAAGAACGTCGAGGCCAAGGGCGACGACACCGTCGTCTTCCACCTCAAGTACCCCTACGCGCCGTTCGCCGAGCGCACCGTCCTGCCGATCGCGCCCGAGCACATAGCGGGCAAGCAGGACGTCAACACCGGTGAGTTCACCACCGAGCCGGTCGGCACGGGCCCCTACAAGCTCGTGAAGTGGTCCAAGGGCGAGAAGCTCACCTTCAAGGCCAACCCCGGCTACTGGGGCGGCGCGCCGAAGGTCAAGAACTTCACCATGGCGATCATCAAGGACGACGACATCCGCGCCACCCGGCTCGACGCCGGTGAGCTCGACGGCGCGATCCTGCCGCCCAACCTCGCCAAGAAGTATGAGAGCGACGGCAACAAGAAGTCGTACGCCGCCACGACCTTCGACTACCGCGTGGTGACCCTGCCCACCGGCAACAAGGTCGCCGGGGACACCGACATCCGGCGCGCCCTGGACACCGGCGTCGACCGCAAGGCCATGGTCGACTCGATCCTGGACGGCGCGGGCAAGGAGGCCTACGGGCCGGTCCCGACGGACAGCCCGTGGTTCACCAAGGGCACGGAGCGCAAGCACGACCTCGCCCAGGCGAAGAAGATCCTCGACAAGGCGGGCTGGAAGCCGGGCAAGGACGGCATCCGCGAGAAGGACGGCGTCCAGGCGAAGTTCCCGCTCTGGTACCTCTCCGGCGACAAGCTCCGCCAGGACCACGCCCTCGCCTACGCCTCCGACGCCAAGAAGATCGGCATCAAGGTGCAGGTGCAGGCAGGTACGTGGGAGGTCATCCAGCCGCGCATGCCCAAGGACGCGGTCCTCGCGGGCGGCGGCTCCCCGGCCGACCCGGACTTCGACCAGTACACCCTCCTGAAGTCCTCGCTCGCCGGTGACGGCTTCAACAACATGGCCCACTACGACAACCCCAAGGTCGACAAGGCCCTCGACGAGGCCCGCGAGAGCGGCGACCACGCCAAGCGGCAGGCCGCGTACGACACCATCCAGCGCGAGCTGGTGAAGAACCCGGGCTACACCTTCCTCACCCACATCGACCACCTCTACGTCGTCGACAAGCGCTTCGGCGACCTGACCACCCAGATCGAGCCGCACGACCACGGCCTCGCGTCCGGTCCGTGGTGGAACGTCGAGGACTGGCAGCCGAAGCAGTGATCACCGCGCTCCGGAAGCTCCCCTGGGGGCCGATGGCGCGCATGACGGGACGGCGGGCCCTGTTCGCCGTCCCGGTCCTGCTCGCCGTGACCTTCGGCGTCTTCGCCATCGCCGCCGCGTCCCCCTTCGACCCCGTCAAGGCGTACGCGGGCACGGCCGGGCTCACCGCGTCGCAGGAGAACCTCGACCAGCTGCGCCGCAACCTCGGCGTCGACCAGCCGCTCACACAGCGCTGGTGGGACTGGCTGACGTCGGCCGTGCACGGCGACCTCGGCGATTCGAGCACCCTGCGCCAGCCCGTCTCCGACGTCATCGGAGAACGCATCGGCTGGTCCGTGCTGCTCGCCGCCACCGCGTTCCTCCTCGCGATCCTCGTCGGCACCACGCTCGGTGTCCTCGCCGCGCGCCGCCCCGGCGGCTGGCTCGACCGTGCCGTGACCTCGCTCGCATACACCCTCGAAGCCGCCCCGCCGTTCTGGATCGGCCTGCTCGCCGTCTGGCTGTTCGCCCTGAAGCTCGGGGTGCTGCCGTCCGGCGGGCTCACGGACACCGCCAGTTCGGTCGTCACCGCCGGGCAGGTCGCGAGCCATCTCGTGCTGCCCGCCGCCGTCCTGGCTATCTCGCAGCTCCCGTGGTTCGTGCTCTACGTACGCCAAGGGGTCGGCGACGCGCTCGGCGACGACCCCGTCCGCGGCGCACGCGCGCGTGGCCTCGCGGAACGGACCGTCCTGCTCGGGCACGCGCTGCGCTCGGGCATGCTGCCGGTGCTCACACTGATCGGCTCCCGCGTGCCCGAACTGATCACCGGGGCGCTCCTGGTGGAGACCGTCTTCAGCTGGCCCGGCATCGCCGCGGCCACCGTGTCCGCCGCGACCGCCGTGGACTTCCCGCTGCTCGCCGCGCTCACCGTCCTCGCCACGGCCGCGGTGCTCCTCGGCAACCTCCTGGCCGACCTGCTGTACGGCCTCGCCGACCCGAGGGTGGGATTCGATGGCTGAGACGACGACCTGGCGCGCCTCCCTAGGGAGCGCCTCGAAGACTCGCTCCACGCGCGCGTGGCGGGTGCGTTCCTCAGCGGTGATCGTCGCCGCGGTGGTCCTCGCCGTCCTCGTCGTGCCACCGCTGGTCAACCTCGACGAACAGGCCGTCGACCTGGCGGCCAAGCTGCGACCGCCCTCCTGGGAGCACCCCTTCGGCACCGACGACGTGGGCCGCGACCTGCTTCTGCGCTGTGTGTACGGGCTGCGGGTCTCGCTCCTCGTGGGCGTGGTGGCGGCCGTCGTCGCGACCGTCATCGGCACCGCAGTGGGCGCGCTCGCCGCCGCGTCGGGCGGCTGGGTCGACCGGATCGTGATGCGGCTCGTGGACGTCTTCTCGTCCGTGCCGCACCTGCTGCTCGGCATCTTCATCGTGGCGATGTTCCGGCCGGGTGTCTGGCCGGTGGTCGTCTCGGTGGCGCTCACCCACTGGCTGTCCACGGCTCGCATCGTGCGCGCCGAGGTGCTCTCGCTGCGGTCACGCCCGTACGTCGACGCGGCCATCTCCGGCGGTGCGTCGCGGATGCGCGTGACCGTGCGCCACCTGCTGCCCGGCGTACTCCCGCAGGCCGGACTCGCCGCCGTCCTGATGGTGCCGCACGCCATCTGGCACGAGTCCGCGCTGTCCTTCCTCGGCCTCGGACTGCCCACCCACCAGGCGAGCCTGGGCACCCTCGTGCAGAGCGCGCGCGGCTCGCTCCTCGCCGGGGACTGGTGGCCGACACTCTTCCCCGGCCTGTTCATCATCGTGCCCACCCTGGCGATCGCGGGCCTCGCGGGCGCCTGGCGGGAACGGATCAACCCCCGGCGCCGATCGGAGCTGATGCTGTGACTCCCGTGCTCTCCGTGCAGGGCCTTTCTGTACGTTTCCGCATGCGCGGCGACACCTTCGTCTCCGCCGTCACCGACGCCCACTTCGACCTCGCGGCGGGGGAGTGCCTCGCCCTCGTCGGCGAGAGCGGCTGCGGCAAGTCCGTGCTCGCCTCGGCGCTGCTCGGGCTCCTTCCGCAGAACGCGGAGACCGCCGGGTCCGCGCTCATCGGCGACGTCGACCTGCTGACCGCCGACGAGCGCACCCTGGCCCGCACGGTCCGCGGACGGCGCGTAGGCCTCGTGCCGCAGAGCCCGGCCGCGCACCTGACCCCGGTGCGCACCGTCCGCGCCCAGCTGGAGGAGACCCTGCGGGAGCTTGCGGACGTGCGCCGCCCGCAGCTGCGCAAGGCCGCCGAGGACGCCGCCGAGCGCGCAGCGTTCCCCGCCGGACACCTGGACCGCTACCCGCACGAACTCTCCGGCGGGCTCGCCCAGCGCGCCGCCACCGCGCTCGCGCTCATCGGCGACGCGCCGCTGCTGCTCGCCGACGAACCGACGACGGGCCTCGACCGCGACCTCGTCGACCGCACGGTGGACGAACTGCGCAAGCACGTCGGCGAGGACCGCGCGCTGCTCCTGATCACCCACGACCTGGCCGCCGCCGAGCGCATCGCGGACCGCGTCGCCGTGATGTACGCGAGCCGCATCGTCGAACTCGCCGACGCCGAGGACTTCTTCGGCACCCCGGGACCCCGACACCCCTACGCCCGCGGCCTCCTGAACGCTCTCCCCGAGCGGGAGTTCACGCCGATCCCCGGCATGCCGCCCGAACTCTCCGCGCTGCCGCAGGGATGCGCGTTCGCCGCGCGCTGCGCCGGGGCGGACGAGACCTGCGAGACCGTGCCGCGCGCCGTGGCCGGGGTCGCCTGCCACCACCCCCGTACGGCGGCCGTGCTGGAGGCACCCCGTGCTTGAACTCCTGTCGATCACCGCCGGATACGACCGCCGCGCCCCCGTCATGCGCGGCGTGGACCTCACCCTTGAGCCCGGCGCCTCCGTCGGCCTCCTCGGCCCCAGCGGCTGCGGCAAGTCGACCCTGGCCCGGGTTGCCGCGCTGCTGCACAAGCCCGACGCGGGCCGCGTCGTCATCGACGGCGAGCCCGCCCGCGGCTGGCGGCACCGCGCGCCCCGCGCCCAGCGGACCGCCTTCGGTGTCGTCTTCCAGCAGCCCCGCCTCTCCGCCGACCCGCGCCTCACCCTCACGGACCTGATCGCCGAGCCGCTGCGGGCGACCGGGCGTGGAAGCGAAGCCACAGCGCGGGTACGGGAGTTGGCGGCCACCGTCGGCCTCGGCGAGGATCTCCTGGGCCGCAGGCCGCACGAGGTCAGCGACGGCCAGTTGCAGCGTGCCTGCCTGGCCCGCGCTCTGGTGCTCCGCCCCCGCTGGCTGATCTGCGACGAGATGACGGCGATGCTCGACGCCTCGACGACGGCGGCACTCGTGCACGCCGTGGAGGAGTACCGGCGGGAGAACGACGCGGGACTGCTCGCGGTCGGCCACGACCGGGTGCTCCTCGAGCGGTGGTGCGAGCGGACCGTCCACTGGACCGAACTGGTGGGGGAGACCCCACGGGAGGCCCTGCGGGACGCGTGATGCGTTCGCGGTGAACGCGGGGCGTCGATAGCGCCAACTCCCGTCGCCAAGGGGTTTCTTGACGCGAGCATGGCCTCATACTCACTGAGGCCCGCCCGTCGTCCTCATGCCCTTTCCGGGAGTCCTCGTGGCACTCATCACCCGTCGTAGAGCCCTCACCATCGGTGCCGCACTCGCCGGCACCGCGGCTGTCCCCGCGTACGCCCAGGCAAGCGAGCGAGGGCACCACCCCCGCCCTCTGGTCCGCGCCCACGCGCACAACGACTACGAGCACCCCCGGCCTCTGCTCGACGCGCTCGACCACCGCTTCGGCAGCGTCGAGGCCGACATCTACCTCGTCGACGGACAGCTCCTGGTCGCGCACGACCCGATCGACCTCGACCCCGCCCGCACCCTCGAATCGCTCTACCTGGACCCCCTGGCGGCCCGCGTCCGCGCCCACCACGGCTCCGTGTACCGCGGCTACCACCGCACCCCCTTCCAGCTCCTCGTCGACATCAAGACCGAGGGCGCGGCGACCTACCTGGAACTCGACCGGCACCTGCGGCGCTACCGGCACCTGTTCACCACGTACTCCCACGGCAAGGTGCGCCGCGGTCCCGTGACCGCGGTGATATCCGGCGACCGGGCCGCCCGCGCGCCCATGGAGGCCCAGCGCGTGCGCCGCGCCTTCTACGACGGCCGCCTCGCCGACCTGGGCAGCGCGGCGCCCGCCTCGCTCATCCCGCTGATCAGCGACAACTGGACGCTCAACTTCAGCTGGCAGGGCGTGGGCGCGATCCCCGCAGCCGAGCGCGCCAAGCTGCGCGGCATCGTCTCGACCGCGCACAAGCGCGGCCAGCGGGTCCGTTTCTGGGCGACGCCCGACCTGGCGGGTCCGGCGCGCGACGCGGTGTGGGGCGAGCTCCTCGCCGCCGGTGTCGACCACTTGAACACGGACGACCTGGCGGGCCTCGAGGCCTTCCTCGACGCCCACGGGCAGTAGGCCCCGGCCCGGCCGAAGCAACGTCCCGGCACATAACACCCGTTCGGAGGACATGCCGGTCGCCCGGACGGTCCCTCCGCTGCGCCACACTCGGCCCAAAGCCGCGATGTTGACGTGGCGGAGGAGGTTGTCCCCATGGCCGTCTCGGTCTCTGTGGTGCTGCTGCTCGTGATCCTGGCAGTGGTCTTTCTGCGCAACGGCGCACTGAAGTTCTCGCACGCGGTGGTGTGTGCGCTGCTCGGCTTCTATCTGGCGAGTTCGAGCATGGCGCCGACCATCCACAACGGGGTCACGGCGGCCGCGGACATCGTCAGCGGCCTGCAGCCCTGACCGTCCCGCCATGGTCATTGCGTGTTCATGAACAACTGTCACGTTTCCATGGACACTTCAAGGCGCTGCCCCTAGCTTCGGCCCATGCCGCGTCGCAGAACCCTCAGCAGTGCCCTCGCCCTGACCGCTTTCACGGTCTCGGCCGCGTCCTTCGCACCCGCCGCCCAGGCGGACGACATACCGAAGGCGCCGGGCCACCGGCTCGTCGACCAGTACACCGGCGCTCCCGCCGACGCCCGCCCGCTGCCCGGCGAACAGCCGCCCCAGCACCCGTACATGGCCGCCAACGGCCGCAGCGGGATGCACGCGGACGCGGCGGGCAGCGGCACGTACCCCTGGAACGGGCCCCTGGGGAAGAAGCCCCGGGTCAGCAGCGAGAAGATGGCGGCGCTCGGGGGTGAGTGCGCCACCGTCACCTTCGACAAGGCCGGCCGCATCGTCACCGTCTGCGGCACGTTCACCGGCTTCCTGGTCAAGCTGCTCGACCCGGACTCGATGGCCACGCTCGCCGAGTACAAGCTCCCGCAGCGTCCCTCCACCGTCGAGGCCATCACACGCCTGGACTTCTCCAAGATCTTCAAGGACACATCGGGCGGCGCCTACTCCTACCTCGACGACGAGGACCGGCTCGTCCTCGCCGACTCCCGGCAGCACATCATCAGGCTCGCGCACGAGCAGACGGCGGACGGCAGTTGGCGCTTCGTCGTCGACAAGGACTGGGACCTGACGGCACACGTCCCGCATGACTGCGTGTCCTGGTCGAATCTCTACCCGAGCGGCGAATGCGACCCGGTCACGTCGGTGATGCCCGACTGGGAGGGCCGCATCTGGTGGGTGACCCGGCAGGGCCGCGTCGGCACCGTGGACCCCAAGTCCGGTGACGTCCGCTCCGTCCGCCTCGAAGGCGAGGAGATCCAGAACTCCTTCTCCGTCGCCGAGGACGGCGTGTCGATCGTCTCCGACCACGCGCTCTACAGCTTCCGGGCCGCCGCGGACGGCACCCCGAAGGCCGTCTGGCGCCAGACGTACGACCGGGGCACGGGCACCAAGCCCGGCTCGGTCAACCAGGGTTCGGGTACCACCCCCGACCTCTTCGGCCGGGGCGACGACGACTACGTGGCGATCACCGACAACGCCGACGACCGCATGAACGTCCTCGTCTACCGCAGGGGCGCGGACATCGCCGACGACAAGCGGCTCGTCTGCAAGGTCCCCGTCTTCCGCTCCGGCGCGTCCACCACCGACAACTCGCTGATCACCTGGGGCAACAGCCTCGTCGTCGAGAACAACTACGGCTACGAGAACATCACCTCGCTCACCTTCGGGCGCAGCGTCGTCGGCGGCGTCAGCAGGATCGACGTACGCGACGACGGCAGTGGCTGCGACATGGTGTGGGAGAGCGACGTCCGCGCTCCGTCGAACGTGCCCAAACTGTCCACCGCCAACGGACTCCTGTACTTCTACACGAAGGAGCCGAACAGCCTCGGCGTCGACGCCTGGTACCTGACCGCCGTCGACTTCCGCACCGGCGAGACCAAGTGGAAGCGCCTCGCCGGCACGGGCATCGCGTACGACAACAACTGGGCCCCGGTCACCCTGGGCCCGGACGGCACGGCGTACGTGGGCGTGTTCAACGGCCTGGTGGCGGTGCGGGACACCGAGTGAGGGCGTCCCGCACCGGACGGAGGTCCGGGCTCAGCCGACACGGTCTGCCGGGCCCACCTCCAGCCAGGTGTAGCGGGCCGCGGAGCCGCCCTCGCCGTGGTTCTTGTGCGTCGTCTCCAGGAGAAGGCCGGTGTCCGGGTCGACGATGTAGCGGTCCGTCATCCGGTACTTCACGTCCTTGCCGGGACCGGTCGAGAACCCGATGGTCGACCACCTGATCTCGAAGGCGACACCCGCGCGCCCCTTGCTGTCCTTGACGTCACCGATCAGCTTCACGCCGGGGGAGTCCGCGAGGACCCGGAAGAGGGCGGCACGCAGTTCGGGGCTCGCGGGTGAGTCCTCGAGCAGGGCCGTCACCTGGTGGCGGCGGCTCTCGGCGTCCTTGGGAAAGAGCGCGGTGAGCGCCTTCTGGCCCGTGGGCAGCTTGTCGAGCGCGGGCCAGGTCAGCCACTTGCTGCCCACGGGCCACTTCTTGGTCTTGCTCCCCTTGCCGGGACCGTGGACCGTGCCGTTCGCGTCCACCGTCCAGATGCGGCCCGCCCGGTCAAAGTAGGTGGTCGTCGTCGCCTCCCCGTCGTCCTGGTTCACCGTCTCCATGCGGACCTTCCAGTAGGGGGACGTGGCAGCGGCCGGTGACTGCGCCGCGACGCCCGCCATGTCGTCCAGGAACTGGGCCGCCGACGCGGTGGCCGCCGGGCTTCCGCCCACATCGAGGGCCGGGTACGCCACGGCGCCCGCGGTGATCACGGCCACCGCGGCCGCAGCGACCAGCAGCCTGCGGCGGCGCGGGACGGCGCGGTCGCGCAGTGGGACCACGGCCCTCTCGCGCCGCGCTGCCCTGGCCACCGCTGCGCGGGACGCCGCCACCACCTCGGGAGCGGGCGGCGCCACCTCACCCGCCGCGATCAGCTCTTCGGCACCAGGAAAGTCGAGAAGGTCACCGCGTTCGGTCATGACAGGTCTCCAGTCAGCTTCAGGGGGGCGCTCGCGCGCAGCCGGGTACGGGCGCGGTGCAGCCGTGAGCGGGCCGTCCCCGCGGGGATGCCGACGACCGCGGCGGCCTCGCCGGGCGTGAGCTGCTCCCAGGCGACCAGGAGCAGCAACTCCCGTTCCTCCGCCGGAAGTCCGGCCAGCAGATCGCGCAGGTGCGGCGCGACCGCCGCCGCGTCGAGGCGCGCGTCCACCGCCTCCCACGGGTCGTCGTCACCGCCGACGCCCGGCGGGCCGGTGCGCTGCCGGTCGAGCCGCCGCCAGTGCGCCGACAGCACGTTGCGGGCGACACCGAACAGCCAGGCCCGCGCGGGCCCGCGGTCCGGGTCGAAGCCGTGCCGGGCCGCGTACGCCTGGAGCCAGAGCTCGGCGACCAGATCGTCCGCGGCAGCGGGTGCCCGGCGGGCGAAGTAGCCGTGGAGAGCCGCTGAGTGGCGCACCACCAGCGGTTCGAAGGCCGCCGGGTCCCGCGCGGTGCGGGCCAGCAGCTCGTCGTCGTCCAGGTCCGTGGTCACGGGACCTCCGTATCCGTACCGCCGGTCGGCGGTCTCACCCCCTACTTGTCGAGCACCCGCATCTGCGTTCGCGCCCCGGCGCCGGTCAGCCCGAGAAGACGCCGATGCCGTTCGGGACCGGGCGTTCCACGCCGCCGCTGGGGTTGTTGCGTACGGTCACTTCGTCCGCGCCCGGGAGCTTCGCGACCAGCGTCGCGGAGGAGACCAGGGTGGAGGAACCGCCGCCGTCCAGGCTGAAGCCGTCCTGGGCGCCCAACGCCCGCAAGGTGTCGGCGACTTCGGCGATGGTCAGTCCCGTACGGAACTCGGGGGAGCCGTCCAGGGACAGGAGCAGGAGGCGCCGGCCGTCGTCGGAGATCCCGGCGGCCGTCCGCACGGCCGAGGTGGCGGTGTCGAGGCCGGGCAGCGGGGCGCCGTCGCGCAGGACGGGGAAGCCGCCGAGCGCGAAGCGGAACGGGCTGCGTGACTCGGCCGCCACCAGCCGGTGCTTGACGCCGACCCGGTCGCCGACGGAGAGCTTGCGCAGCTCCTGGGCGCCCGCCTCGCGCCCGACGAGAACCGTGGTGCCGCCGGCCACCGGACCGCTGCCCGGTGTCGCCGCGGACGCCACCACGCGGCCGCCGCGCACCGTCACCTCATGGGTGTCCGTGCTGCAGGGAGCGCCGCGGTTGGTGTCGGTGCCGCAGGTGGAGCGCACCCGCGAGGTGCTGCCCCAGTCGCTGGTGAACGCGCCGACGGAACCCACGGGCAGGGCGTACTGGTTGAGCCCGCCGAGCGGCAGCCGGGTCTGCTGGGTGCGTACTTCACCTTCCAGGCGGAGGCTGTCCAGGCGGGCCCGCCGGTCGTAGCCCACGCCGAGCACGGCCTGGGTGGTCATACCAGGAGGCATCGCGGGGCCGAAGCGCTGCCCGTTCGGCACCGCCGCCTTGAGGGCCCGGCCGCGTGCGACCGCGGGTCCGACCGGCGCGCCGGTGGCCTCGACGCCCGGATGCTGGGTCTCGGAGATGTTGAAGAAGTCGCCGTTGATCCCGCCGACCGCCCCCGCCCCGTCCGCGAGCGCGGAGACGACGGAACGGGCGCCCACCGCGCCCGGATAGAGCAGGCCGACGCTCGTGCTCTTGTTCCGCAGATCGACGTCCAGGACATGCGCGCGAGCCTTGCCGTGCGACGCCGCGATGTCGAACTGCCGGTACTCCACGCCCGGCGCGATCCGCGAGGCGGCCGTCTTCCCGTCCGCCTCCACGCCGCCGGCCGGTGCCGCTCCCAGCAGAGCCGCACCGGCCAGCGTGCCGAGTGCCGTCATGGCCGAGAGCGCCGCTCTCGCCGTTCTGAACCGTCCCAAGATGTGCCGGTGTCGTGCTGCCACCCATGCCCCCTGAAGTCTCCTGCCGACCAATCGCACCAGTCTGAGGGTCGGTCAGAAAGTGCACCAGAGGGCAGCGCCGGACGGGTGCAGGGCCAGTGGCTAGGTGCCGACCAAACGGGAACGGATGAGGAAACGTACGCCTTCGGGGGCTTCGAGGGAGAAGCCGCTGCCACGGCCGGGCACGACGTCCACGATCAGCCGAGTGTGGCTCCACACGTCGTACTGGCTGCGCGACATCCAGAAGGCGACCGGTTCCGCCACGCCCTCGACGGCCAGCGAGGCCAGGCGCACATCGGAGCCGCCGGTACGGAACTCGCCCTCCGGATAGCACATGGGTGCACTGCCGTCGCAGCAGCCGCCGGACTGATGGAACATCAGCGGACCGTGCAGGTCCCGCAGCCGCCGCACCAGATCGGCCGCGGCAGGGGTCAGCTCCACGCGTGGAGTATCGGTCATGGGCTGCCGCTCCTCGGTCACCGTCGCCGTCACTGTCACTGTCACTGCCGCCCAGTCAACTGCGGGCGACGTTGCGAGGACGTTGCGGTCGCGGACGGATGCGGATGCGGCCGGCGGCACCGTGCCCTGCGTCAGGCGAGAACCGCTCGGACCGCCTTGCCGCGCCTGCCGCTGCCGACGACCTCGAGCCGCGCCGCGAGGTGACGCACCATCGCGAGGCCACGCCCGCTGTCCCGTTCGGTGCTCGGTGCGAGCACGCGTGGGCCGTCGGGGCTCGCGTCGTGCACCTCGACGGTCACATGGTGGTCGGATACCTCGAGGCGCAGACGGCAGGGACTGCGTCCGTGCTCGGTGGCGTTGGCGACGAGTTCGGACACGATCAGCGTGGCATCGTCCACCCGTTCGGCATCCACTTCCGTCAGCTGCCGGCGGGGCCTGGTGAGGAACGCGGAGGTCAGCTTCCGCGCCCGGCCGGCCGATGCGGCTTCCTGCGGCAATGCGTACTCAACGCGGGCGACGTGCCGATGGGCGCGCTGGTGCGCACGCATGGCAACTCACTTCCCTCCCCTGGGACGACCGGCGTACTCGCGGCGACTTCCGCTCGCCGGGGCCACGCCCTGTCATGCGCGGCCGGTGCTGTCCACGCTCATGCCCGCCTCTGCTGATCGCCAACCAAGTGCCTGGGCGTGGGGCTGGTACCGGGCCCTCAAAGGCTGTGACCTGCTACTCGACGAACATGTTCGCTCCGAACGTGCTCGTAACGAACATGTTCGTTACACTGGTCGTATGACAGCTCATTCCGACGCCCCGCGCAGCCGCCGCGAGCGCCCCGCGAAGCCCGCCCTCTCCCGGGCCGGGATCGTGGCCACCGCGGTGGAGATCATGCGCGTCGAGGGCCTGGGCAAGGTGACCATGCGCCGCCTCGCCCAGGAGCTCGACACCGGGCCCGCCTCCCTGTACGTCTACGTCCGCAACACCGCCGAGCTGCACGCGGCGATCCTGGACGAACTCCTCGGGGCGGTCGAGGCACCGCCGGTCGGGGGCGACTGGCGGGAGCGCCTGGAGGGGGTCCTCACCTCCTGCACGGCGGTGCTCTTCCGTCATCGCGGCCTCGCGAAGGCCGCGCTCGTGGCACGGCCCCGGGGTGAGCACTACCTGCGCCTCGTCGACACCCTGCTCGCCCTGCTGGACGAGGGCGGGGTCCCGCCCGGCCAGGCCGCCTGGGGCGTCGACCTGCTGCTGCAGTACGCCACCGCGACCGCCGCCGAGCATTCCCCCGCCGAGCATTCCCCGGCCGACCGGGCCGCCGAGGCCAAGGAGGAGTGGGACGCGCTCGCCGGAGCCCTGCGGGACGCGTCGGACCGGACGCACCCGCACGTCGCCCGGCTCGCCGGCGATCTCGTGTCAGGCCGGCCGGAGGAGCGGATCTCCTGGGGCTTCCGGGCGCTGATCAACGGAATCGTCGGCACGCCCGTCCCGGTCGACGGAGCCCAGGGCTGAGCCCTCCCGCAGTCGAGACCCGACAGCACGACCACCGCCCGCACCACGCACGAGGAGCACCACCATGACCACACACCACCCCATAGCCATCATCGGCGCGGGCCTCGGAGGCCTCACGCTCGCCCGCGTCCTGCACGTCAACGGCGTCGAGGCGGCCCTGTTCGACCTGGAGGCCTCACCGGCCGCCCGTGGCCAGGGCGGCATGCTCGACATCCACGAGGAGTCCGGACAGGCCGCCCTGCGCGCCGCCGGTCTGTACGAGGAGTTCCGCGCGCTCGTCCACCCCGGTGGCGAGGCCGTGCGCGTCCTCGACAAGGACGCCGCGGTCCGCATGGAGGAGGCGGACGACGGCGACGGCGGCCGCCCCGAGGTCGACCGCGGCCACCTGCGTGACCTGCTGCTCGGCTCGCTGCCCGACGGTGCCGTGCACTGGGGCGCGAAGACCACCGGGGCGCGCCCGCTCGGTGGCGGCCGCCACGAGGTGACCCTCGCCGACGGCTCCGCCTTCACCACCGACCTGCTGATCGGGGCGGACGGTGCCTGGTCCCGCATCCGCCCGCTGGTCTCGGACGCCGTGCCCGCCTACACCGGCATCTCGTTCGTCGAGGTGGACCTCCTGGACGCCGACGTACGCCACCCGGACAGCGCCGCGGTCGTGGGCGGCGGCATGCTCTTCGCGCTCGGCGAGGACAAGGGCTTCCTCGGTCACCGGGAGTCCGACGGCAGCCTGCACATCTACACCGCGCTCAGGGCCCCCGAGGAGTGGATCTCCACCATCGACTTCACCGCCGACGACACGAGCCTCGCCAAGGCCTGCGTGCTGGAGCACTTCGCCGACTGGGACAAGAGCCTGCAGGCGCTGGTCGCCGACGCCGACGGAGCGCTGATCCCCCGGCGCATCCACGCCCTGCCGATCGGCCACCGCTGGGACGGCGTCCCGGGCGTCACGCTGCTCGGCGACGCGGCGCACCTCATGTCCCCCTTCGCGGGGGAGGGCGCCAACCTCGCCATGCTCGACGGTGCCGAACTCGGGGCGGCCCTCGCGGAGCACCCCGGAGACGTCGAAGCGGCACTGGCCTCCTACGAAGAGGCGCTGTTCCCGCGCAGCGAGAAGACCGCCGCCGAGTCCGCCGACGGTCTTGTCCGCTGCTTCCGCCAGGACGCCCCCCAGGGCCTGCTCGACCTGTTCGCCGGCAAGTGACCCTGCTGCGTCACCGGACGCGTGCCACCGCCGCGTAGATTCCGCTGTCCTCGGCCTCCGGGCGTGCGTCGCCCCTGAACCACTCCGTGGCCGTCACCAGGCCGGGGTCGACGAGGTCGAGACCGTCGAAGAAGCGGGCCACCTCGGCCCGGTTGCGGAAGCCGAGCTTGATGCCGCCCTTCGCGTACTCGGCCGTGACCTGCTCGGCAAGCTCCGGGAAGATGTCCGACGAGGCGTGCGAGAGCACCAGGTGGCTGCCGGAGGGCAGGGCGTCCACCAGCGTGCGCACGATGCCGTACGGGTCCTGGTCGTCGGGCAGGAAGTGCATGAGCGCGATGAGGGAGAGGGCGATCGGACGGTCGAAGTCGAGGAGCCCGCGGGCGTGTCCGAGGATCTCCAGCGGGTCGCGGACGTCCGCCTGGATGTAGTCGGTCATCCCCTCGGGGCTGCTGACCAACAGGGCCTCCGCGTGGGCCAGCACGATGGGGTCGTTGTCGGTGTAGACGACCCGTGCCGACGGCACCGCCTTCTGGACGATCTGGTGCAGGTTCGGCGCGGTGGGGATGCCGGTGCCGATGTCGAGGAACTGGTCCACGCCCTCGGCGGCGAGCCAGGCGGTCGCACGATTCATGAACGCGCGGTTCTGCCGCGCGGCGTCCTTCGCCTCGGGCGGCAGCTTCTCGCCCACGGCCTCGTCGACGGGGTAGTTGTCCTTGCCGCCGAGCAACCAGTCGTAGACACGCGCGGGATGCGGCTTGCTGGTGTCGATCGTCGGCTTGGGCGCACCTGCGGTCATGACGTACTCCGTTGCTGCGAGACGCTTGGATCGCCGCAGTCTGCCACAGCAACATCACCTTGAGCATGGGGTGTTGGGGTCGGGCGCGCGAGGGCGATGAATCAGTCACACCCCGCGCGGCCGAGCCGTGCCGTTCGCGCCATTCGTCCCGTCGGTTCAGCTGTCACGGGTGTGCGCGGCCGCCTCTGCCGTCTCTTCGCGCGGCCCCTGGAGAACCTTCCGAATTTCCATTGGTTTCCGCATCATCGGCAATACCGTGCGCGTTTCCCGGCGATATGGAACAGGGAAGTCCGGTCTTCGGCCAAGTGGCGCGTTCGCGACGGTTATTCGACATCATTGAGTCAAATGGCGCTGGTGGTTGATTTTCAGATATGGCAGAGTATTCAAGCAAGTGGCCGGGCAAGTCGAAAGGGGCGATCCGGCTGACCGTCCGGCCGCTCTGGGATCAGCCGTCAGGCGCGGGGGAGAAGTCGGCACATGGACTTGGTGGACCGTAGGGAAGAATTCACGATCATGGACGGCATGCTCAACGCCTCTTTGGCGGGGCATGGCGGAGTGCTATTGGTGAGCGGCGCGGTGGCCAGCGGGAAAACCGCCCTGCTGCAGGCTTTCGGTGAACGGGCAACTGCTGCCGGGGCGTTGTTCCTGCAGGCCACGGCGTCGGAGGCGGAGAGTGACCTGCCTCTTGGCGTAATGGGACAGTTGCTGCTCGGCGCGGATCTGCCGGGGGCCGACGCCAAGCGGGCGGCCCGCCTCGTGGACCTGATGGCGGTGGCCGCGCAGATTCGGCGGGCCGAGGGGGTGCTGCCCGCCGTCGTGATGAATGAGGTTCCCAAGCTCTGTGGGATTGTCCTGGAACAGGCCAGGGAAAGGCCGGTGGTTCTCAGCATCGACGACGTGCACCATGCCGACAGCCACTCCCTGGAATGCGTCCTGTACCTGGCGCGCCGGCTCGACGCCAGCCGCATTCTGGTGGTCCTGGGAGAGAACAGCGGATTTCTGGCCGGCAATCCGCGATTACACGTTGATTTGCTGCGCCTTCCGGGCTGCCGCAATATCAGGCTCGGACCGCTCGAGCGGCACGGAGTGGCCGAGATGATCTTCGGGTTCGGTGGCGAGGGGTGGGGGACGCGCCGGCTCGTCTCCCAGCTCCACCGGGTGGGCGGCGGAAACCCCCTCCTGACCCGCGCGTTGATCGAGGACCACCGTGCCTCGCAGGACGGCGGGTTCGGCGCCGCGGGTCCGGTGCCGGGCGAAGCCTTCGCCCAGGCCGTCGCCACGGGCCTGTACCGCAGTGACGTGTCGACGCGGCACACGGCGTGGGCGCTGGCCGTGGTCGGCCAGGACGTGCCGCTCGCCGAGCTGGTGGAAGTCCTGGGAACCAGCCGGGAGTCGGTCCACCGCAGCCTGCGCGCCCTGAACGACGCCGGACTGCTCGACTCCGGCTGGTTCCGCCACGAAGCGGGCAGGGCCGCGGTCCTGCGGAGCATGGAGCCCGCACATCGCGCCCGCCTCGAGGCCCGCGTCGCCCAAGTGCTGCACGAGCACGGCGAAGCGGCGACCGTGGTGGTCCAGCATCTGATCGCGGCCGAGCCCATCGACGCCCCGTGGGCGCTCGGCACACTCCTGGAGGCGGCCGAGCGGGCGCTCGCCGACGACGAGGCCGAACTGGCCCTCACCTGCCTGCGTGCCGCCCGCGACACCTGCACCGACCCCCGCGGGTCCACGGCCATCAGGGAGGCACTGACCCGGGCCGGCTGGCGGCTCAACCCGGCCAGCGTCGCCCGGCACCTGGCGGAGCTCACCGGCGACGCGCTCGACGGCGGACTCGGCGACCGGCAGACCGCCGAACTCGTCGGCCACCTGCTCTGGTTCGGTCAGACCGGCCCGGCCCTGGAGATACTCGACGCCGCCGAACGGGACGGCACGGGCGCCGAGGCCTGCGGGCAGCCGTCCGCGGAAGCCGGGCGTCCGATCGACTGCGTCCGGTCCTGGACGGCGTACGCATATCCGGGGCTCCCCGGCTCCCCGCGCGCCCGCGCCCGGCACGGCGATTCCGAGCGGTGCGCGCGAACGCCCGCGCGCAGTCCCCATCAGCGCGCGGCCACCCTGATGAGAGCGGTGCTCGACGGGGCGGGCGACGACGTCGTGGTCCGGGCGGAGCAGATCCTGCAGAGCACACGCCTCGACGACAACACGCTGACCGCGCTCGTCGTCGCGCTGAACTCCCTTGTCCTCGCCGACCGGCTGGACACCGCGGCCCTCTGGTGCGAGACCCTGTGCGCGGAAGCCGCCGAACGGCACGCACCCATGTGGCAGGCCCTGCTCACCGCCACCAAGGCGCGCGTCGAGCTCAGGATCGGCGCACTCGCCGCCGCGGAGGAGTCGGCACACTCGGCCCTCACGATGGTCCCGCCCGAGGGCTGGGGTGTCGCGGTCGCCTCGCCGCTCGCCACCGCGGTGTTCGCCAAGACCGCCATGGGCCGTCTCGACGAGGCAGCGGCCCAACTCGCCGTCCCCGTGCCCGAGCCGGCGTTCCACACCCCCGACGGACTGCTCCACCTCCGGGCGCGCGGCCACTACTACCTCGCCGCCGGGCGCCCGTACGCCGCGCTCGACGACTTCCACACCTGCGGCGACCTCATGACCCGGTGGGGGTTCGATCTGCCCGCCCTGGTCCCCTGGCGCACGGACGCGGCCGAGGCCCATCTGCTGCTCGGTGACGACGACCGGGCAAGGACGCTCGCCCAGGAGCAACTGGCCCTCGTCGACGCCACGAGCGCGGGGCACGCCGGGACGCGCGGTGTCTCGCTGCGGGTCCTCGCCAGCGCGCTCAGCCCCGGACGACGTCTCGTGCTCCTGGGCGAGGCCATCGACATCCTGCGGGAGCGCGGCCACCGCGTGGAGCTGGCCCGCGCGACGGACGAACTGGCCCGCGCCCACCGCGAGCTCGGCAACAGCGGTCAGGCACGGTCCCTGGCCCGCAAGGCGCAGCAACTGGGACGGGAGTGCGGGGTGCCCGTCCCCAGGGTGCTGCCGGTGGCCGACACCGCGCGCTCGCACCCCGCCGATCAGCAGTGGTCCTCCGGCCCCCGCCGCAAGGCCGACGACCTCAGCGACGCGGAGCTGCGCGTGGCGACGCTCGCGGCCCGCGGCCACACCAACCGGCAGATCGCCGACAAGCTGTTCATCACGATCAGCACCGTCGAGCAGCACCTCACGCGCGCCTACCGCAAGCTCGCCGTCCAGCGCCGGGCCGACCTGGCGGCGAAACTCAGCCCCGTTCCCGTACCGGTCGCGGGCCCCGGCAGGCGGGAGGGCGGACGGGAAGGGCGCCGGGATGGCCGGAACGACAGCGGGGCCCACAACCGGCTGCGCGTGGTGTAGACGGTGCCGGAGGTGCAGGTCGTCGCGCGGGCTCATGACCACGGCCTGCATCTCCTCTCCCGGACCAGGTGCTCCGCATGCGGTTCATGCGCTCTCCGTTTCTACGCGGCGGCCGGTCACACTGCGGTCCGTGAAGCTGTGACCGGAGGATCCGCCACCGCGGCGGTACGCTTTCGGCAGCAGCAGGTCGGACACGAGAGCGCGTCGACGGGGGGTCGTCGCCGGAGCTGTGACCGGTGCGTGACGTGGGATCGGGCAACGTGGTGCCGCATGATCAGCCTCTGCCGCGGCCCGGCCCGCGATCCCTCCCCTCCGTTCGTGACGCGCCCTGCGAGGGGTGGGCGATGAGGGTACTGGTGGTCGAGGACCACGCCGAGCTGGCGCATTCGGTGGCGCGCGTGCTCCGCCGCGAGGGCATGGCGGTCGACGTCGTCTACGACGGCTCGGACGCGCTGGAACGCACGACGGTCGTCGAGTACGACGTGGTCGTGCTCGACCGGGACCTCCCCGGAGTCCACGGGGACCAGGTCTGCGTCGCCCTGGCCGCCCAGCCCATGCACGCCCGGGTGCTGATGCTCACCGCGTCCGGCACGATCGCCCACCGGGTGGAGGGGTTCAGCCTCGGCGCGGACGACTACCTCCCCAAGCCCTTCGCGTACGCCGAACTGGTCGCCCGCATCCGGGCGCTGGCCCGGCGCTCGCAGCCCGCGCTGCCGCCGGTCCTCGTCCAGGGAGACCTGCGGTTGGACCCGGCGCAGCGGATGGCCTCGCGCGCAGGCGTGCGTCTGGCGCTGACTCCCAAGGAGTTCGCGGTACTCGAGTACCTGCTCGCGGCCCAGGGCCGAGTGGTCTCGGCGGAGGAACTCCTGGAACGGGTGTGGGACGAGGCGGCCGACCCGTTCACCACGACGGTCAAGGCCACGATCAACCGTCTGCGCCCGAAGCTCGGCGACCCGCCCGTGATCGAGACCGTTCCCCGTGGCGGCTACCGGATTTGAGATGCCCATGCGCCTGCTCACGCCCTTCGCCCTGGCACCGGGACTCACCCGCCGGCTGCTGCCGCGCCGGGTACGCGTCCGCCTGACACTCCTCTACGGAGTGCTGTTCGTCGCCTCGGGCGTGGTGCTGCTCGCCATCACCAATCTGCTCGTGGCCCGCTCACCGGCGAACCTCGTCCTCGTCAAGAACCGGGGCGGCGAACCCGTGCTCGAACCGGGCGCCGACGGCCGCCTCTACCTCGGCTACCCCGAGTCCAACTCCTCCGTGCAGCTCAACGACATCACCCAGCAGCTGCGCGACCAGGCGATCCGGCAGCACGAGATCGAGATGGACCACCTGCTGGTCCAGTCCGGCATCGCGCTGGCCATCATGGCCGTGATCGCGATCGGCCTCGGCTGGGTGGTCGCGGGGCGCGTCCTGCGACCGCTGCGCACGATGACGGGCTCCATCCAGCGCATCTCGGCCCGCAACATGCACGAGCGCCTCGCCGTCGTCGGCCCCGCCGACGAACTGAAGGACCTGGCCGACACCGTCGACGGCCTCCTCGGCCGCCTGGAGACGGCCCTCGACTCCCACAAGCGTTTCGTCGCCAACGCGGCGCACGAACTGCGCACCCCGCTCACCCTGGAGCACGCGCTCCTGGAGGAGTCCCTCATCGACCGCGATGCCACCCGCGAGTCGTTCCGCTCCAACTTCGAGCGGCTCCTGGACATCAGCAAGCAGCAGGCCCGGCTGCTCGAATCGCTGCTCACCCTGTCCAGCAGTGAGCGGGGCCTGGACCATCGTGAGCCGCTCGACCTCGCGGTCATCGCCGAGGAGGTCGTGGAGGCCTCGCGCACCGAGACGGGGCGGCGGGAGCTGCGCGTCGAGACCACGATCGGGCCCGCCGACACCTCGGGCGACTCCGCGCTCGTCCAGCGTCTGGTGGCCAACCTCATCGACAACGCCACCGACTACAACACCCCCGGCGGCCACGTGGAGGTCACCACCCGCACCGATGCCGGGCGGGCCGTCGTCACCGTGGCCAACACCGGACCCGAGGTGCCGCCCGAGCAGGTGGAGCAGCTCTTCGAACCCTTCCAGCGGCTCGGCCGCACCGCAGGCGACGGCCATCACGGGCTCGGCCTCTCCATCGTCCGCGCCATCGCCGTCGCCCACGACGCCGTGATCAGCGCGCACGCCCGCCCCGGCGGCGGCCTCGTGGTGGAGGTCTCCTTCCCGCCCCGGTCGCCGGTTTCCCGACCTGCCCCGAACGCTGCGCAGTTGGACGATGCCCCGGCCATCCGTTGAGGGGCGGACCGCGAACTCCTACCGTTGGTGCGGCGCCTGCCGGATCCCCCCGTCCGCATGAGCCGCCGGACATGGCGAAGCCGTCCCCAGCAACGGGAGGAAACCCAATGGTCGTCGTGATGGCCCCCGGGGCCACACAGCAGGACGTGGACACGGTCGTCGAACTGGTGAGGGCGGCGGGCGGCGACGCGTTCGTCAGCCGCGGCGTGACCCGCACCATCGTCGGTCTGGTGGGAGACGTGGAGGCGTTCGACGCCCTCAACCTGTCCGACCGCCGGGGCGTCCTGGACGTCGTACGGATCTCGGTCCCGTACAAGCTGGTCAGCCGCGAGCACCACCCCGACCGGTCCGTGATCAGGGTGGGCGGCGTGCCCATCGGACCGGACACCCTCACGGTGATCGCGGGCCCGTGCGCGGTGGAGAGCCCCGAACAGACCCTGGCCGCCGCGCACCTGGCCAAGGCGGCCGGGGCCTCCCTGCTGCGCGGCGGAGCCTTCAAACCGCGCACCTCCCCGTACGCCTACCAAGGGCTCGGCGAGGAGGGGCTGCGGATACTCGCCGACGTCAGGGACGAGACCGGACTGCCGGTGGTCACCGAGGTCATCGACCCGGCCAGCGTCGAACTGGTCGCCCCCTACGCGGACATGCTGCAGATCGGCACCCGCAACATGCACAACTTCGCGCTCCTGCAGGCGGTGGGCGCGGCCGGCCGACCCGTTCTCCTCAAGCGCGGCTTCGGCGCCACGGTCGAGGAGTGGCTGATGGCCGCGGAGTACATCGCGCAGCGCGGCAACCTGGACATCGTGCTCTGCGAACGCGGCATCCGCACCTTCGAGACCGCCACCCGCAACACCCTGGACATCAGCGCGGTGCCGGTCGTCCAGCGCCTCTCCCACCTGCCGGTGATCGTGGACCCCTCGCACTCGGGAGGCCGCCGCGACCTCGTCGCCCCCCTCACCCGTGCCGCCATCGCCGTCGGAGCCGACGGCGTCATGATCGACGTGCATCCCGACCCCAGGACGGCGCTCTGCGACGGCAAACAAGCCGTCACGCGGGCGGAGATCGGAGAGCTCGCCGACACCGCCGCGGTCCTGTCTCCGCTGATGGGCCGCACCCTCACGCAGCCGCCGGCGCGGGCCGGGGCGGGACCTGGTGCCCGATAGGGGTGAATAGGGGTTTCCCGCCCTAGATCAATTCTGCTAGTGAGGGGTACCAGGCCCATAAGCGCGTTGTTAGGGTGAACGTGGTTCGGCCAGCGGGATTCCGCTCCACTCTCAGAAACGGAACGGAACCCCGACGGAGGGGAAGTGGCGCCACGTGCGGGTGCAGTTCCGCGATTCGACGAGAGATGTGCGGCTCGGGCTCGTCACCGCATGACGGTGACGTATTTCCGCGCACCTCGTTCATCGCCCGGACATCGGGCGAACCAGTCTTCTCGGCGCGCCACACCTTTCACTTCATGGTCGATCTCTCCCGGAAACTGCGCCGCTCCTGACCAGCGGGTGGTCGAGCGAGCACGGGAGACATCAGATCACTAGGGGGATTTCAGTTGGCAATACCCGGGCATGCGCAGATCGACCAACTCATGGTCGTCGAAGTGGAGATCAACGCACTGTCGACGGCCGACTCACCGCGAATCTCCGGAATGGACCAGGAACACGTGGAGGCGCTCGCAGTGGTGCAGAGCCCGCTGCCGCCCATCACCGTGCACCGCCCGACCATGCGCGTCATCGACGGACTGCACCGCGTGCGGGCCGCCGAGCTGCGGGGCCGGCGCAAGATCGCGGTGCGGTTCTTCGAAGGGGACACGGCCGACGCCTTCGTGCTGGCCGTCGAGTCCAACGTCACGCACGGCCTGCCGCTGACCACGGCCGACCGGAAGCGTGCCGCCGGGCGCATCATCGCCTCGCACCCGCAGTGGTCGGACCGGATGATCGCCTCCGTCAGCGGCCTCGCCCCGGGAACCGTGGCGGAGATCCGCAGACGGGACCCGGCCGACCGGGCCGGCGAAGCGAGCAGGATCGGCCACGACGGGCGGGTGCGCCCGGTCGACGGGACCGAGGGACGCAGGGTGGCCAGCGAACTCATCGCCGAGAACCCCCAGTTGTCCCTGCGGCAGATCGCACGCGTCGCGGCCATCTCCCCGGAGACGGTCCGCGACGTACGCAACCGGATGATGCGGGGCGAGGACCCGCTGCCGCGGCGCGGGAAACGCGGTGCCGGCGACGGCCTCACGAGCGCCCCCATGAGCGGCCAGGGGCCGGGGCCCACCGCCGTGCCCGACCGCGACGCGACCCAGGACCGCACCGCGGTCCTCAAGCGACTCAGCGCGGACCCGGCGCTGCGCTTCAGCGAGACCGGCCGCATCCTGCTGCGGCTGCTCAACATCCACACGATCAGCGCGGAGGAGTGGGACGAGATCATCGACAGGACCCCGCCCCACTGCGGCCGGATCGTGGCCCATCTGGCCAACGAGTGCGCGGAGATGTGGGCGGAGGTCGCCGTGCGCGTCCAGCGCAAGGTCGCCGAGACCGCATAGGACAGGCGACGGCCCTGGCGTCCAACCGAGCAGATTGCCCGGTTGGACGCCGAACTCGCGCCGCAACGCGCCCAATACGGTGCCCAATTGCGGGCCTGGATGGCAGGAATCCCGAAAGGTATCGTCCTGCGGGTGAGTGAATTGCGTGCCATATCAGCGGACTTAATTCCGTAACGCCGAAGCAGGAGGATTCCGTCGCGTGTTGATCACCCAAGGACCTGGTGGACCTACCGTCGGAGGGCCGCAATCCGGGGCCCAGAAGCAATCGCTCCGGCCGGGATCAGTACGCCGGGCAATGTCCTACATGAAGCCGCACAAAATCGCGTTCGCCTTTCTCCTTGTGACCACCGTGGTGGATTCCGTCATCGTCGTGTCGACACCCTTGCTGCTCAAAAAGATCATCGACGACGGAATACTCAAGGACGACTCGTCGGTCATTGTCGCCGTCGCCCTCGTCGTGGCCGGACTCGCCGTCGTCGACGCGGTCGCACAACTCGTGCAGAGCTATTTCTCCGGGCGCATCGGACAGGGCATCAGCCACGACCTGCGGGTCGAGGCCTTCAAGCACGTACAGCGGCAGCCGATGGCGTTCTTCACCCGGACCCAGACGGGGCTGCTCGCCAGCCGCCTCAACGGCGACGTCATGCTCGCCCAGCAGGCCCTCACCACGATGCTGGTCTCCGCGACCAGCGTGCTGACCGTGCTCCTGGTCCTCACCGAGATGTTCTACCTGTCCTGGCTCATCAGCCTGATCGCCGTCGCCATGCTGCCGCTGTTCATCGTGCCCGGCATCTACGTCGGCCGGCGCCTGCAGCACTACTCCCGGGCACAGATGCAGGCCAACGGCGAGCTGGGCGGCATCATCAACGAGCGCTTCAACGTCGGCGGGGCGATGCTCGCCAAGCTCTTCGGGCGCCCCCGCGAGGAAGCGGCCGCGTTCGAGACACGGGCGGGCGAGGTGCGCCAGGTCGGTGTCGTCTGGACCGTCTACAGCAGGCTCTCCTTCATCTTCATGGCACTGATCGCGTCCCTGGCGACCGCCCTCGTCTACGGCATCGGCGGCCGTCTCGTGCTCGACGACGTGTTCCGCATCGGCACACTGGTCGCCCTGGCCGCGCTCCTCGGCCGGCTCTACGGGCCCATCACGCAACTGTCCGCCCTGCAGTCCAACGCGCTGACCGCGATGATCAGCTTCGACCGGATCTTCGAGGTGCTCGACCTCAAGCCCCTCATCGAGGAGAAGCCGGACCCGGTCGCGCTCCCCGCACCCGGCAGTGGCCCCGCACCGGAGATCGAGTTCGACCAGGTGTCCTTCCGGTACCCGCGCGCCAGCGACGTCTCCCTGGCCTCGCTCGAATCCAACGCCCTGTCGGCGGCCGAGCGGGCCAAGGAGACCGCGGAGGTCCTCCACGGGATGACCTTCCGGGTGCCCGCGGGCAAGCTCACGGCCCTCGTCGGCCCGTCGGGCGGCGGCAAGACCACCACCACCCACCTGGTGTCCCGGCTCTACGACCCGACGTCGGGAAGTGTCCGCGTCGACGGCCACGACCTCCGCGACGTCAGCCTCGACTCACTGCGCGACGTCGTCGGAGTGGTCAGCCAGGACGCGCACTTCTACCACGACACGATCCGCGTGAACCTGTCCTACGCCCGCCCCGACGCCACCCAGCGCGACCTGCTCCGGGCGTGCGACGCGGCCCAGATCGGCGACCTGATCCGCTCCCTGCCCAGCGGCCTCGACACCGTGGTCGGCGACCGCGGTTACCGGCTCTCCGGCGGCGAGAAACAACGCCTCGCCCTGGCCAGGCTGCTCCTGAAGGCGCCCTCCGTCGTGGTGCTGGACGAGGCCACCGCCCACCTGGACTCCGAGTCCGAGGCGGCCATCCAGCAGGCGCTGACCACCGCGTTACGCGACAGGACCTCGCTGGTGATCGCCCACCGTCTGTCCACCATCCGCGAGGCGGACCAGATCCTCGTCATCGACGAGGGCGAGGTCCGCGAGAGCGGCACGCACGACGAACTCCTCGCGGCAGGAGGGCTCTACGCCGAGCTGTACCACACGCAGTTCAACCGCCCCGGCACCAACGGAGCGGCGCCGGACGCCCACAAGGAGCGGGTGCTGCACGGGCCGGTCCTCGGCGGCGGCCCGCCGCCCGCGGTGGGCGCCGAGCACATCCTGCGCCTCGGCGCCGATCCGGACGAGCGCTGAGCGCCTGCCTTGAGGGGGAACGTGGTGGAGTCGTCGGTGGTGGCGGAGCTGATCGCCGCGCGGGTGGAGTCGTCTTCCGCCGCGGTGGCGATCGAGGGCGAACGGACGCTCTCGTACGGGGAGTTGTGGGCGGAGTCGGGGCAGTGGGCGGCGTACCTGACCGCGCTGGGTGTCGGCCGCAGTGACCGTGTCGCGGTGGTGATGGAGCGGTCGCCGGACTTGGTGGCGCTGCTCCTGGGGGTGTGGCGGGCGGGCGCCGCCTACGTCCCCGTCGACGCGGGCTCCCCGCCAGGACGCGTCGCCTTTGTCGTCGCGGACGCCGCTCCCGCGGTGGTGCTGTGCACGGCGGAGAGCCGGAGCGTGCTCCCGGAGAGCGCGGCCGTGCAGGTGGTGGACGACCCGCGGGTGCGGGCGGCGGTCACTGCCTGCGAGGGCCGGGACGCCCGTGTGCCGGTGGACGGGCAGGACGTGGCGTACGTGATGTACACGTCGGGCTCGACCGGCACGCCCAAGGGCGTGGCGGTACCGCACGCGAGCGTGGCGGCTCTGGTGGCTCCGACGAGTCCGGAGGGTGAGGACGGCTGGGCGGCCGGCCCGCACGAGGCGGTCCTCATGCACGCCCCGCACTCCTTCGACGTCACGCTGTTCGAGGTGTGGGTGCCGCTCGCCGCAGGTGGCCGCGTGATGATCGCGGGGCCGGGCGTGGTGGACGGCCGCCGGGTGCGCGAGCACGTGCGGAGCGGCGTGACCGCCCTGCACGTGACAGCCGGTTCGTTCCGCGTCATGGCCGAGGAGACCCCGGACTGTTTCACCGGTCTACGGGAAGTGCTCACCGGCGGGGACGTGGTGCCGCCCAGGTCCGTGGCCCGCGTGCGCGAGGCCTGCCCGGACGTGACCGTCCGCCACCTGTACGGGCCGACCGAGACGACGCTGTGCGCGACCTGGCATGTGCTGCGGCCGGGCGAGACGGCGGGGCGCGTGCTCCCGATCGGCCGCCCGCTGCCCCACCGCCGGGCCTTCGTCCTGGACACGGCTCTCCGGCCGGTGCCCACCGGCACCGTCGGGGAGCTGTACGTGGCGGGACCGAGCCTGGCGCAGGGCTACTGGAACCGGTCGGGACAGACCGCCGAGCGGTTCGTGGCCTGCCCGTACACGCCGGGGGAGCGGATGTACCGCACCGGCGACCTGGTGCGCGAGACCGCCTCCGGTGAGCTGCTCTTCGCCGGCCGCGCGGACGCGCAGGTGAAGATCCGGGGCTACCGGGTGGAGTTGGGCGAGGTGGAGGCGGCCCTGGCCGCGCACCCCGACGTGGCCCAGGCTGTCGTCGTCGCCCGTGAGGACCGGCACGGCGAGCGCCGCCTGGTCGGTCACGTGGTGGCCGAGGGGCCGGAAGTCCTGGACACCCGGGCCGTACGCGCCCATCTCGCAAGCACGCTGCCCGAGTACATGGTCCCCGCCGCCGTACTCACCCTGGACACCCTCCCCATGACCCGCAACGGCAAGGTCGACCGCGACGCCCTGCCCGCGCCCGACTTCGCGGCGAAGGTCACCGGGCGCACACCGCGCACCGAGGCCGAAGCGCTCCTGTGCGACCTGATGGCCGAGCTGCTCGGCCTGGAACGGGTCGGCACGGACGACAGCTTCTTCGAGCTGGGCGGCGACTCGATCATGTCGATGCAGTTGGCCGCACGGGCTCGCCGCGCCCACCTGTTCTTCAGGGCGGAGGAGGTCTTCGAGCACACGACACCCGCGGCACTGGCCGCGGTCGCCCGGCTCGGGAAGCCGAAAGAGCCGCAGGAACCGCACGAGCCGACTGGCGGGGAGCGCTTCGGCGGCTCGCTCGTGGATGACCTCACGCAGGCCGAGGCCGGTCGGCTGCGGGCCGAGGTGCCCGGCATGGCCGACGTATGGCCGCTGTCGCCCTTGCAAGAAGGGATGCTCTTCCACGCGAGCTTCACCGAGGGTGGTCCGGACGTGTACGCGAGCCAGCGGACCCTGGCCCTGGACGGCCCCCTCGACGTCAACCGGCTGCGCACGTCATGGCAGACGCTGCTCGCCCGGCACGCCGTGCTGCGCGCGAGCTTCCACCAGCGCGACTCCGGCAGGACGGTGCAAGTCATCGCGGCCGGGACCGAGTTGCCCTGGAGCGAGGCCGACCTCTCGATGCTGCCGGAGGGCGACGTGCCCGCGGAGGTGGCACGCCTCGCCCGGGCCGAACGAGCCGAGAAGTTCGATCTCCGGGCGGCTCCCTTGCTCCGGCTGCTGCTCGTACGTCTGGGCGCCGGACGGCATCGCCAGATCGTCACCGTCCACCACTCGCTGGTCGACGGCTGGTCCACCGACGTCCTTTTCGCGGAGCTGTCCGAGGTGTACGCGGCGGGCGGCGACGGCGGAGCGCTGCCCGCCACGACGTCGTACGGCGAGTACCTGTCCTGGCTCGACCGGCAGGACAAGGAAGCGGCCGGTGAAGCCTGGCGCGCCGCGTTCGCCGGGACGGACGAGCCGACGCTGATGGCGCCCGAGCAGCAGCCGGGCGCGGCACAGGTCGTGCCGGACCCGGTGCCCTTCGAGCTGAGCGAGGAACTCACGCGCGGAGTCACGCAGTTGGCCCGCTCTCAAGGTGTGACCGTCAACACCGTGGTGCAGGGCGCCTGGGCGCTGCTCCTCGCCCGGCTCGTGGGGCGCACCGACGTCGTGTTCGGCACTCCGGTGGCGGGCCGGACCGCGGAGCTGCCGGGGGTCGAGTCGGCGGTCGGCCTCTTCCTCAACACCGTGCCCGTACGCGTCAGCCTGACGGCGGACCAGCCGGTCGCCGGGATGCTCGCGGACCTGCGGGAGCAACAGGTCTCGCTGATGGCGTGGCAGCACCTGGGGCTGCGCGAGATCCGTCAACTGGTCGGACCTGGCGCGGACTTCGACACGCTCGTGGTGTTCGAGAACCTCCCCCGTACGCCGGCCGGGACCGGCGGCGACACCGTCCTGTCCATCAAGCCCTTCGGGGAGCCCGAGGACAGGGGCCACTACCCGATGGCGCTGATCGTGGTCCCCGACACCCGGCTGCGGGGGCTTCTCGTGCATCGCCCGGACGTGGTGGCACGCGACCGGGCGGAGGCCGTGATCGCCTCGCTGCACCGCGTCCTCGGGCAGCTGGTGGCGGACCCCGCGACGCCGGTGGGACGGATCGACACCTCTCCCGAGTCCGCTCTCAGTCCCGACCTCCCGCCCGCATCCCGGCACGAGCCCGAAAGCGCCCCCGGCAGGACCGCACCGGAACTCTTCGCCGAGCAGGCCGCGGCCACGCCCGCCGCGGTGGCGGTGGTGGACGGCGAGCGTTCGCTGACGTACGGCGAACTGGCAGCCCAAGCCAAGGCTTTGGCGCGGCACTTGACGCTCATGGGCGTGAGCTCGGAGACACGGGTGGCCGTCCTGGCGGAACGCTCGGCGGAACTCGTGACCGCGCTTCTGGCGGTGTCCGCCGCGGGCGGTGTCTACGTCCCCGTGGATCCGGGCCTGCCCGCCGCGCGGCTGCGCACACTGCTCGACGACGTGGCACCGCCGGTCCTGGTCTGCCTGCGGGAGAGCCGACGCGCGGTGCCGGACGACTACACCGGTCAACTGCTGGTCCTGGACGATCCGTTGCCCTCCCGGGCCTTGGCCGCGGATGCGGACGGGCCACCACAGGACGCGCAGCGGCACACACCACTGAGCGCGTCCCACGCGGCGTACGTGATCTACACATCCGGATCGACCGGCGTCCCGAAGGGCGCGATCGTGCCCCACCGGGGCCTGCGCAACCTCGTCGCCGACCGCATCCAGCGCTACCGGATCGGCGCCGACAGCGCCGTGCTCCAACTCGTCTCGCCGAGCTTCGACGTCTCCATGTCGGACATCTGGCCCGTCCTGTGCGCGGGCGGCCGACTGGTCCTGGCACCACCCGCCCGGCGCCGCGCGTCCGGCGAGGAACTGGTCCACCTGATGCGCGCGCAGCGCGTGACGCACGTCGCGATGACCCCGACCCTCCTCGCCCAACTGCCGCCCGAGGAACTGCCCGCCCTGCGCGTGCTGGTCATCGGCGGCGAACCCGCCTCCGACGAACTGCGCGCCCAGTGGTCGGCGAACCGCGAGATCTACAGCGAGTACGGGGTCACCGAGGCGTCGGTCGCCTCGACCGTGAGCCACGCCCTGGGCGCGCACGACGAGCCGTCGATCGGCCGCCCGGTCGCCAACACCTCCGCCCACGTCCTCGACGCGTTTCTGCGGCCGGTGCCCGCGGGCACGGTGGGCGAGCTGTATGTGGCGGGCGCCGGCCTGGCGCGCGGATACCTGCGGCGGACGAGGCTGACGGCGCGGCGCTTCGTGGCCAGCCCGTTCGCCCACGGCGAGCGCATGTACCGGACCGGGGACCTGGTGCGCAGGACCGGCACCGGAGACCTCGTCTACACCGGACGGGCCGACGCCCAGGTGAAAGTGCGCGGTTTCCGCGTGGAGCTGGGCGAGATCGAGGCGGCGCTCACCGGACATCCCGCCGTCGACCGGGCCGTGGTGATCCTCAAGCAGGACCGGCGAGGGGAACGCCGCCTGGTCGGCTACGTGGTGGGCACCGGCTCCCGGGCCGGTTCCCGGACCCGCGGCCAGGCGGTGGACGGGCCATCCGTACGCGAGTACGTGGCCAAAGCGTTGCCCGACTACATGGTGCCCGCTGCCGTGCTCGCCCTCGACGCGCTGCCGGTCACCCCGAACGGCAAGATCGACGTGCCCGCGCTGCCCGCCCCCGACTTCGCCGACCACGCCGTCGGCCGGGCGCCGCGAGGCGACGCGGAGGAAACCCTGTGCGCGCTCTTTGCCGAGGTCCTCGGCCTGGATCGGGTCGGCGCCGACGACAACTTCTTCCGGCTCGGCGGAGACTCGATCAGCTCGATGCAGCTCGTGAGCCGTGCCCGCGGGGCGGGTGCCTTCTTCAGCGCCCAGGACGTGTTCGAGCACGGGTCGCCGGAAGGCCTCGCCCGGGTGGTCAGGTTCGATGCGGGGCGCGCCTCGGGGCCTGACGTGGGCGAGGGCGAAGTGGCCTGGACGCCCGTGATGCGGGCCCTGGGCGAGCGGGCCCTCGGCGGTGCCTTCACCCAGTGGGTGGTGATGGGGACTCCCGCGGGTCTCGGCGCCGAAACCCTGGCGGCGGGTCTGGACGCCGTACTGGACACCCATGACATGCTGCGCGCCCACGCCGTGCACGACGACGACACGCGGCCACGCCTGGTGGTCCGCCGGCGCTCCACCGTGGACGCGGCGGACCTCATCACCCGAATCGACGCGACACAGGCGGCGACCGGCGACCTGGACATGCTCGCGGGGCACGCGGCGCGCGACGCGGTTCAGCGCCTGAACCCCTTCGCGGGAGTCATGGTCCAGGCCGTGTGGCTGGACGCGGGCCCGGAGCGCGTCGGCCGACTGGCCCTGGTGATCCACCACTTGGCGGTGGACGGCGTCTCGTGGCGCATCCTGGCCCCTGACCTGCGCACGGCGTGCGAGGCGGCGGCCACCGGGGGGAAGCCGGAACTCGACCCCGCGGGGACGTCCTTCAGGCGCTGGGCCGGCCTCCTGGTCGAAGAGGCGAACGGCGGGCACCGCACGGCGGAACTCGACGACTGGATCACCCTCCTCGGCGACCGTCCGGACCCACTGCTCGGCGTACGGCCCCTGGACCCCGCACGGGACACGGCGGCCGGCATGCGCCACCGCACCTGGACAGTGCCGCCCCAGCAGGCGGCCACGCTCGCGGGACCGACACCGGCGCTCTTCCACTGCGGTGTGCACGAGGTGCTCCTCGCCACGCTGGCCGGAGCGGTCGTCCGAGCCCGGCGAGGCACCGACGGCACGCTCCTGATCGACGTCGAGGGACATGGACGCAAGCCGGTCGGTGACGCGGATCTGCTGCGCACCGTCGGATGGTTCACCAGCGTGCACCCCATCCGCCTCGACCTGTCCGACGTCTACCTGTCCGGCATGGACGCCACCGGCGCGGCAGCCGGAGGCCCGGCCGCCGGCACGCTCCTCAAGGCTGTCAAGGAGCAGGCGCGCGCGGTGCCGGGCGACGGCCTCGGATACGGGCTCCTGCGTCACCTGAACCCCGGGACGCGACCGGTGCTCGCCGCACTGCCGAGCCCGCAGATCGGCTTCAACTACATGGGCCGCTTTCCCGCGGCCACCGGGACGGACGCCGTAACGCCCTGGCAGCCGGCGGGCGAAGAGGCGATAGGAAGCTCCACCGCCGACACCATGCCCGCGACGCACACCCTCGAGGCCGGTGCCACCATCCGCGATGCCGCCCAGGGACCCGAGCTGACCCTCTCCCTGAGCTGGCACAGGGCGCTGCTCGACGACGCGGCAGCGGAACGCATCGGCGAGCTCTGGCTCGACCTGCTCGCGGGCCTCGCCGCACACACCACCGATCCGACGGCGGGCGGCCACACCCCGTCCGACTTCCCCCTCGTCGAGCTCGCCCAGGACGAGGTCGAGCAGTTCGAAGCGATGGCAGCAGAGCTCGAAGGAGGGCATTCGCTGTGAAGACACCCACCCCCGCCACGGGGCACGCGCCCGCCGCCCGCCCGTCGGCACCCCGGGCCAAGGGCTCGGCGCTGGCGGAGGTCTGGCCGCTGTCGCCGCTCCAGGAAGGGCTCCTGTTCCACGCCGACTTCAACGGCCAGGGCCCCGACGTCTACACCGTGCAGAACATCCTGGCGGTCGACGGTCCTCTCGACGCGGACCGCTTCCGCACCTCCTGGGAGGCGCTGCTGACCCGGCACGCGGCGCTGCGGGCGAGCTTCCAGCGGCGCAAGACGGGCGAGGCCGTACAGCTCATCACCCGCGAGGTCGTCCTGCCATGGAGCGAGGCCGACGTCTCTGACCTCCCCGAGGCCGCGGCGCAGGCCGAGACGGAACGCCTGGCCGAAGACGAGCGCGCACACCGGATCGATCCGGCGGCCGCGCCACTGATGCGTCTGCTCCTGATCCGTACGGGCGAGCGCACGCATCGCCTGGTGATGACGAGCCATCACATCCTGATGGACGGCTGGTCGGCCCCGGTCCTGCTCAATGAACTCGCCGAGATCTACGCGGCCGGCGGCGACGCCTCGGGCCTCACGCCCGTCACGTCCTACCGCGAGTACCTGGCCTGGCTCTCCCGCCAGGACAAGGAAGCCGCACGCGCCGCCTGGAAGGCGGAGCTGGCTGGAGCGGACGAACCGACGCTGGTAGTGGGCCCCACACACCCGGCCCACGGCGACACTCCTGTGCAGAAACGCTCCTCCCACCTCACCGGGGAGACGACCGAGGCGCTCGCGGCCCTGACGCGCGCTCACGGCCTGACGATGAACACCGTGGTGCAGGGCGCGTGGGCGATGGTTCTGGCCCGGCTCGCCGGACGCACGGACGTGGTGTTCGGCGCGACGGTGGCGGGACGCCCCCCGGAGCTGCCGGGCGCGGATTCCATGATCGGCCTGTTCATCAACACGCTGCCCGTACGGGTCCGGCTCGACGGTTCGCAGCCGCTGCTCGACATGCTGCACGCGTTGCAGGAACGCCGGTCAGCGCTCCTTGCCCACCAACACCTCGGCCTCCCGGAAATCCAGCAACTGGCCGGTCCCGGAGCCGGTTTCGACACCCTGCTCGTGTACGAGAACTACCCTCGGCCGCCCGGAGAGGCCCCCGCACCCGACGCGCTCACCCTCGCCACAGTGGAGTCACGCCAGGCGACCCACTACCCGCTGTCGATCGGTATCGCCCCCGGTGAGCGCCTTCGGGTGGACGTGACCTATCAACCCGGCCTGGTGGACGCGGCGGTGGGCGACGCGCTGGGCGGATTGCTGACGCGCGTGCTGGAACGCATGGTGACGGATCCGTCGGCGACGGTCGGCCGCATCGGCGTGACGAGCGCGCTGCCCGTACGCGGGCCTGAGGCACCTGCGGCGGTTGCTGTGCCGACCTCCTCGGCGGTTCTCTCGACGGGTACGTCGATGCCGCAGCTGATCGCGGACCGGGTGGCGCAAGCACCGGGCGCGGTGGCGGTCGAGGGTCAACAATCAATGACCTACGCGGAGGTATGGGATCGATCGGGGCGCTGGGCGGCGTATCTGAAGTCCCGGGGTGTGCGACGGGGTGACCGTGTCGCGGTGGTGATGGAACGGTCCGCGGACCTGGCGGCCGTACTCCTGGGCGTCTGGCGGGCGGGTGCCGCATATGTGCCGGTGGACGTGAGCTCACCCGTTGATCGGGTGGCCTTCGTACTGGCGGACGCGGCTCCGGCGGTGGTGGTGTGCACGTCGGACAGCCGGCGCGTGCTCCCGGCTGCGGGGCGGCTGGTGGTGGCAGATGACCCACAGGTCGTCGCGGCGCTGGCGGCCGTGGGAGACACGGAGTTCGCCGCGCCGATGGACGCGCGGGACGTGGCGTACGTGATGTACACGTCCGGATCGACCGGTGCGCCCAAGGGCGTGGCCGTGCCGCACGGAAGCGTCGCGTCGCTGGTGGGGGAGCGGGGCTGGGCGGTCGGCCCGGGGGACGCGGTGCTGATGCATGCCCCGCATGCCTTCGATGTATCGCTCTTCGAACTGTGGGTCCCGCTGGCGGCCGGTGGTCGCGTGGTGATTGCCGGGCCCGGCGTCGTCGATGCCCAACAAGTGCGCGAGTACGTTCACGATGGCGTCACGGCGGTGCACCTGACCGCGGGTTTGTTCCGGGTGCTCGCGGAGGAGTCGCCGGAAACATTCGCTGGGTTGCGTGAGGTGCTGACCGGCGGGGATGTCGTCCCGGCCGCGTCGGTGGCCCGGGTGCGGGAGGCTTGCCCGGACGTCACTGTCCGGCACATGTACGGGCCGACGGAGACGACGTTGTGCGCGACATGGCACCTACTGGAGCCGGGCGATGCGATGCACGACGTACTGCCGATCGGAAGCCCGTTGCCACACCGCTGGGCATTCGTCCTGGACGCGTTCCTCAGGCCGCTGCCGCCGGGGGTGACCGGCGAGCTCTACGTGGCGGGTGCTGGGTTGGCGCAGGGCTACTGGGGCGGCTCGGGCTTGACCGCTGAGCGGTTCGTGGCGTGCCCGTACGCGCCGGGAGAGCGGATGTACCGCACCGGCGACCTCGTGCGCGAGACCTTGGACGGGGAGCTGGTCTTCGTCGGGCGGGCGGACGCCCAGGTGAAGATCCGTGGTTTCCGGGTGGAGCTGGGCGAGGTGGAGGTGGCTCTGGCATCCCACCCGGACGTCGCCCAGGCCGTGGTCGTCGCGCGTGAGGACGGGCCGGGTGAGCGGCGGCTTGTCGGCTATGTCGTCGCGGACGGTCGGACACTTGACCCCCTGGCCCTCCGTGAGGACATCGCCCGGACGCTGCCCGACTACATGGTGCCTGCCGTCGTGCTCGTCCTGGACGCCTTGCCGGTGACCCGCAACGGCAAGGTCGACCGCGCCGCCTTGCCTGCCCCCGAATTCGCCGAACGGGTCTCGGCCCGCGAGCCGCAGAGCGCGGCGGAGGAGACGCTGTGCGCGTTGTTCGCCGAGGTGCTCGGTCTGGAGCGGGTCGGCGTGGAGGACAGCTTCTTCGAGCTGGGCGGCGACTCGATCATGTCGATGCAGCTTGCCGCGCGGGCCCGCCGCGCCGACCTGCTCTTCAAGGCGCAGGATGTCTTCGAGCACGAGACACCTGCCGGGCTCGCGGCCGTGTGCCTGCTCACGGGCGAGGCACCGTCGTCGCCGGACGTGGGCGTGGGCGATGTGCCCTGGACGCCGGTGATGCGGGACCTCGGTGAGCATGCCGTACGCCCGAGGTTCGCCCAGTGGGCGATCGTCAGCGCTCCGTCGGGGCTCGAACGGCACGTCCTGACCGCCGCGTTGAGCGCCGTCGTGGACACCCATGACGTACTCCGCTCCCGGGTGCTCATGGACGGGACGGGGCCACGGCTGCACGTCGACGAGCAGGGATCGCTGGATGCCGGTGCGCTGATCACCCGCGTGAACGCGACCTACGCGGTGGCAGGCACCCTCGACGACATCGCGGACGAGGCAGCACAGGAGGCCACGGAGCGCCTCGACCCGTCGGCGGGCGTGATGCTGCAGGTGGCTTGGGTGGACGCGGGGCCGGGTCGAGTCGGTCGTCTCGTTCTTGTGGTGCATCACTTGGTGGTGGACGGGGTTTCGTGGCGGGTTTTGCTGCCGGATCTGAGGGTGGCGTGTGAGGCGGTGGCTGCGGGTGGGGAGCCGCGGCTGGATGCGGTGGGGACGTCTTTCAGGCGTTGGTCGCGTTCGTTGGTGGCGGAGGCGGCTGGTGAGGGGCGGGTTGCTGAACTCGGGGCGTGGGTGCGGCTGTTGGAGGGTGCTGAAACGCCTCTCGGTGGGCGGGAGTTGGACCCGGGTCGTGATACCGCCGCGTCGATGGGGCGTCGTTCGTGGGTGGTGAGGGCTGAGCTTGCGGCGACCTTGGTGGGTCGGACGCCGGTGGTCTTTCACTGTGGTGTGCATGAGGTGTTGTTGTCGGCGTTGGCTGGTGCGGTGGCCCAATGGCGACCGGAGGTGGCTCCAAACGTCTTGGTGGATGTGGAGGGGCACGGTCGCCGATCCGACGGTGGGGTGGATTTGTCGCGGACGGTGGGCTGGTTCACGAGCGTGCATCCGGTCCGGCTGGATGTGGGCGGTATTGCTGTGGGTGAGGTGGTGGCCGGTGGGCCGGCTGCCGGGGTGTTGTTGAAGCGGGTCAAGGAGCAGGCTCGGGCGGTGCCGGGGGATGGGCTCGGTTTTGGTCTGTTGCGGCATCTCAATCCCGACACCGCACCGGTTCTGGCCGCGTTGCCTCGGCCGCAGATCGGCTTCAACTACCTGGGCCGCTTCACCGCCGACACGGCGGGCACCTCGATCGGCGGCTCGCTCGACCCCGCCATGCCCGCCACCCACACCATCGAGGCGGGCGCGCGCATCGTCGACACGGCCACGGGGCCCAGGCTGACCCTCACGCTGAGCTGGGCCGCCGCGCTCCTCGACGAGGCGGCGGCGGAACGCCTCGGCCGGCTCTGGCTCGACGTGCTCGGCGGTCTGGCCGCCCACACGGCCGATCCCGGCTCGGGTGGCCACACGACCTCCGACTTCCCGCTCCTGGACCTCGCGCAGGACGAGGTCGACGAGCTCGAAGCCGGTTTCGCCGACAACATCACGTAGCCGCCAAGTCCCGGCCCTGCATTCGGCCCCCACCCCTCCAACTCTGTCCCTGTCTCTGCCCTTGCGCCGGTTTGGCCCTGATCTCGTACGCAGCAACTCGCTCTGAGGAGAGAAGCGATGACCCGATCCCTTGTCGAGGACGTGTGGCCGCTGTCGCCACTGCAGGAAGGGCTGCTCTTCCATGCCGCCTTCGACAGCGACGGGCCCGACGTCTATCAAGGGCAGCGGGTACTCGAACTGGACGGCCCGCTGGACGCGGACCGGCTGCGGGCCTCCTGGCAGGCGCTCCTCGCCCGGCACGCAGCCCTGCGGGCGAGCTTCCGCAGGCGGAAGACGGGCGAGGCCGTGCAGGTCATCGCGCGTGACGTCGAGCTGCCGTGGCGTACGGCCGATCTCACCGGGCTCGCGGAAGCCGACACGGCGGAAGCGGCGGCCGAGGCGGACCGGCTCGTGGGCCAGGAGCGGGCCGAGCGCTTCGACCTGGCGGCGGCCCCGCTGCTGCGGCTGCTGCTGATCAGGCTCGGCGCGGAGCAGCACCGCCTGGTGGTCACCAGTCACCACGTCCTGATGGACGGCTGGTCCATGCCGGTGCTGCTCGACGAACTCACGGCGACTTACGCGGCGGGCGGCGGCACTTCAGGGCTCAAGCCAGTGACCTCGTACCGGGAGTACCTGGCCTGGCTCGGCCGGCAGGACAAGGACGCGGCGCGAGCCGCCTGGCAGGCGGAATTCGCCGGGGCGGACGGGCCGACGCTGGTCGCACCCGAGGCCGCGGGACGCTCACCGCTGCCCCCGGAAAGTCTGATCGACGAATTTCCCGCGCCGCTGGCCGAGGGCCTGGTGCGGTTCGCCCGAGGCCACGGCCTGACGGTGAACACCGTGGTGCAGGGCGCCTGGGCGATGGTTCTGGCCCGGCTCGCTGGGCGTACGGACGTGGTGTTCGGTGCCACCGTGGCCGGGCGGCCGATGGAACTTCCGGGCGTCGAGTCGATGGTCGGCCTGTTCATCAACACGCTGCCGGTGCGCGTCCGGCTCGACGCCGGGCAGCCGGTGGCCCGCATGCTGGCCGAACTTCAGGAGCGCCAGGCGTGCTTGATGGAACATCAGCACATCGTCCTGCCCGAGGTGCAGGGGCTCGCGGATTCCGGTGGCGCGGTCTTCGACACCCTCGTCGTGTACGAGAACTACCCGAGCCCGCCCGCCGAGCGCCCGACGCGGGACACCTTCGGCGTGCGTCTCGCTGTGGGCCAGGAGACCGCGCACTATCCGCTCACGCTGGTCATCGCGCCTGACGGCGAACGGATGCTCTGCAAGCTCGACTACCGCCCTGACCTGTTCGACCGCGAGACCGCCGACTCGGTGTACGCCTGGCTGGTGCGGGTGCTCGAACAGCTGGTGGCGGACCCCTCGGTCCTCGTGGGACGGATCGGAGTGCTCGCGGCGCCCGAGCGCGGCCTGGTCGTTGAGGGCTGGGGCGGCACGGCGGGCGAGGTGCCGAGTGGCCCGGTCCCGGAGCTGATTGCCGGACGCGTGGCGGCGATACCGGGCGCGCCTGCCGTGGAGGGCGAGGGTGTGGGCGAACAGACGCTCTCGTACCGGGAGTTGTGGGAATCCTCCGGCTGCTGGGCCCACTACCTCGCGGACGCGGGCGTACGGCGCGGTGACCGCGTCGCCGTCGTGATGGAGCGGTCAGTGGAACTGCTGCCACTGCTGCTGGGAGTGTGGCGGGCGGGCGCAGCCTATGTGCCGGTCGACGCGGGCTCTCCGCCGGAGCGCGTGGGGTTCGTCCTCGCGGACTCGGCTCCGGTCGTCGTGCTGTGCACGGAGAAGACCCGGGCCGTCGTACCGGACGGCGGTGCCGAGCTGATCGTGGTGGACGACCCGCGTGTGCGGAGGGCTGTGCTCGCCGTGGACGCCGCGGACGATTCGCCTGTCCTCGTGGGTGCGGAGGACGTGGCGTACGTGATGTACACCTCGGGTTCCACGGGCGTGCCGAAGGGCGTGGCCGTGTCGCACGGCAGTGTCGCGGCGCTGGTGGGGGAGCGGGGCTGGGCGGTCGGCCCGGACGACGCGGTGCTGATGCACGCGCCGCACGCCTTCGACGTATCGCTCTTCGAGGTGTGGGTCCCGCTGGCGGCGGGCGGCCGCGTGGTCGTCGCCGGGCCGGACGCGGTGGATGCCGAGCAGGTGCGGGAGCACGTGGGCCGCGGGGTCACTTCGGTGCATCTGACCGCGGGTTCGTTCCGTGTCGTCGCGGGGGAGTCGCCCGAGTGCTTCACCGGGCTGCGCGAGGTCCTGACCGGTGGGGACGTGGTCCCGGTGGGGGCGGTGGCACGGGTGCGCGAGGCGTGCCCCGATGTGGTCGTACGGCACCTGTACGGGCCGACCGAGGTGACCCTGTGCGCCACTTGGCGGCTCTGGGGACCGCAGGACGCCATCGGGTCGGTGCTGCCCATCGGCCGCCCCTTGGGTAACCGGCGGGTCTTCGTCCTCGACGCGTTCCTCCAGCCGGTGCCGTCTGGCGTGACCGGGGAGCTGTATGTGGCGGGCGAGGGCCTGGCGCAGGGGTACTGGGGCCGCGCTGAGCTGACGGCGGAACGCTTCGTGGCCTGCCCGTTCGTGCCTGCCGGGCGCATGTACCGCACCGGGGACCTGGTGCGTTGGTCCGACACCGGTGAACTGCTCTTCGTCGGGCGTGCGGACGCGCAGGTCAAGGTACGCGGCTTCCGCGTCGAGCTCGGCGAGGTGGGAGCCGCGCTCGCCGCGCATCCGACGGTGGCGCAGGCGGTGGTGGCCGCCCGTGAGGACGGGCCGGGGGAGCGCCGACTGGTCGCCTACGTCGTGCCCGCGACGCCGGACGGCGTGGAACCCTCCGTCATCCGCGCACATGTGGCACGGACACTGCCCGACTACATGGTCCCGACTGCCGTGCTCGCCCTGGCGGAACTCCCCGTAACCCGTAACGGCAAGGTCGACCACGACGCCCTGCCCGCCCCCGACTTCGCGGCACGGGCGACGGGGCGCGCACCGGGCACGGAGACCGAGGCGACGCTCTGCGACCTCTTCGCCGAGGTGCTCGGTCTGGAGCGGGTCGGCGTGCAGGACAGCTTCTTCGAGCTGGGCGGCGACTCGATCATGTCGATGCAACTGGTCGCACGAGCCCGCCGCGTCGGCCTGGTGATGACGCCTCGGCAGGTCTTCGACGAGAAGACCCCCGAGCGGCTGGCACGCGTGGGGGCGGAAGCCGGGGGCGCGGGGGGTGCCGGGCATGCCGCCGAAGGGGCACGCGGCGTCGGATCTTCGCGGGAGGCGGCGCTGGGTGACGTGCCCTGGACGCCGGTGATGCGGGAGCTGGGTGAGCGCGGTCTGCGCGGTGGGTTCGCGCAGTGGATGATCGTCGGCGCCCCGGCCGGCCTCGGTTGGGACGTGCTGGTGGGCGGCTTGGGCGCCCTCCTCGACGCGCACGACATGCTGCGGGCACGGGTGGAGGCCGACGGGGGCGAGCCCAAGTTGTCCGTACGGCGCCGGGGTTCGGTCTCTGCCGAGAGCCTGGTCGTCCGAGTCGGCGCGGAGGTCACGTCGGCGGACCTGCTGGATGACGTGGCGGTGCGGGCGGCGCGCGAGGCGGTGCAGAGGCTCGACCCGGCCGCGGGTGTGATGGTCCAGGCCGTGTGGGTGGATGCCGGGCCGGAGCGTGACGGCCGACTGGTTCTTGTGGTGCACCACTTGGTGGTGGACGGGGTTTCGTGGCGGGTTTTGCTGCCTGATCTGAGGGTGGCGTGTGAGGCGGTGGCTGCGGGTGGGGAGCCGCGGCTGGATGCGGTGGGGACGTCGTTCAGGCGTTGGTCGCGTTCGTTGGTGGCGGAGGCGGCTGGTGAGGGGCGGGTTGCTGAACTCGGCGCGTGGGTGCGGCTGTTGGAGGGTGCTGAAACGCCGTTCGGTGGGCGGGAGTTGGACCCGGGTCGTGATACTGCCGCGTCGATGGGGCGTCGTTCGTGGGTGGTGAGGGCTGAGCTTGCGGCGACCTTGGTGGGTCGGACGCCGGTGGTCTTTCACTGTGGTGTGCATGAGGTGTTGTTGTCGGCGTTGGCTGGCGCGCTTGCCCATTGGCGACCGGAGGGGGCTCCGAGTGTGCTGGTGGATGTGGAGGGCCATGGTCGCCGATCCGACGGTGGGGTGGATTTGTCGCGGACGGTGGGCTGGTTCACGAGCGTGCATCCGGTCCGGCTGGATGTGGGCGGTATTGATGTGGGTGAGGTGGTGGCCGGTGGCCCGGCTGCCGGGGTGTTGTTGAAGCGGGTCAAGGAGCAGGCTCGGGCGGTGCCGGGGGATGGGCTCGGTTTTGGTCTGTTGCGGCATCTCAATCCCGACACCGCACCCGTTCTGGCAGCGTTGCCTCGCCCGCAGATCGGCTTCAACTACCTGGGCCGCTTCACTGCCGACACGGCGCAGAGCACGGTGGGTGCCTGGCAACCGGCCGGGAGTGAGGCGGTCGGCGGCTCCATCGATCCCGACACGCCCGCGCTGCATGCCGTGGAAGCAAGCGCCGTCGTACAGGACACTCCCGAAGGGCCGGAGCTGACCGTCACGTTGAGCTGGCCCTCCGCACTCCTCGACGATGCCGACGTGGCGGAGCTCGGCCGTGCGTGGGAGCAGGCGCTCGGCGGTCTGGCCGCGCACACGGCCGACGATCCGGCCGCCGGCGGGCACACGCCGTGCGACTTCCCTCTCCTTGACCTCGCGCAGCACACCGTGGCGGAACTGGAGTCAGTGGAACCGCAGTTGGAGGATGTCTGGCCGCTGTCGCCGTTGCAGGAAGGGATGCTGTTCCACGCGACGTTCGACGAAGAGGGGCCGGACGTCTATCAGAGCCAGCGGCTCATGGCGCTGGACGGCCCGCTGGACGTGGACAGGCTGCGCGCGTCATGGGAGGCGCTCATCGCCCGGCACGCGGCACTGCGGGCGAGTTTCCATCGGCCCGGTTCGGGTGAGGCGGTGCAGGTCGTCGCTCGGCGGGTGGAGCTCCCCTGGCGTATGGCCGACGTGTCCGGGCTTGCGGAGGCCGACGCGCAGGCCGAGGCGGAGCGGCTGGCCGAGCGTGAGATGGCGCAGCGTTTCGATCTGACGAGGGCCCCGCTGCTGCGCCTGCTGCTCATCCGCTTCGGGGAGAACAGGCACCGCCTCGCCGTCACCAGCCACCACATCCTGGTGGACGGCTGGTCCATGCCGGTCATCCTGAACGAGGTGTCCGCGCTGTACGCGACAGGCGACCGGGCGGCAGACGGCGATGCCCGGCCTCTGACGCCGACCGCCTCCTACCGCGACTATCTGGCCTGGTTGCGGCAGCAGGACGCGGAAGCCGCACACGCCGCCTGGCAGACGGAGCTGGCCGGTGCGGACGAACCGACGCTGGTGGCGCCCGCCGACCCGGGCCGGCCACCGGTGCTGCCCGAAGTCAGCTCGGCGGAGCTTTCCCGGGAGGAGACCCGGGCGCTGACCGAGCTGTCCCGCGCTCATGGTCTGACGGTGAACACCGTGGTGCAGGGCGCGTGGGCGCTGGTCCTCGCTCGCCTCGCCGGGCGCACGGACGTCGTGTTCGGCGGCACCGTGGCCGGGCGGCCACCGGAGCTGCCCGATGCCGAGTCGATGATCGGCCTCTTCATCAACACCCTTCCGGTGCGCGTGCGGCTCGACGCGGATCAGCCGGTTCTGGAGATGCTCGCCGAGCTGCAGGAACACCAGGCCGCGCTCATCGCCCACCAGCACGTGGGCCTGTCGGAGATCCAGCAGCTCGCGGGCCCCGGCGCGGTCTTCGACACCATGCTGATGTTCGAGAACTATCCGCGGAACGCGGCCACGCTCGCTGGACCGGCTGGACCGGCTGGACCGGCTGGACCGGCTGGACCGGCCGGCGGCCCCGCGGCCGACGAGGTCACGATCACCCAGCTGCACACCCTGGCCGGGACGCACTACCCGCTGGCGGTCGGGGTCGTCCCCGCCGAGCGGCTCCGCGTCCTGGTGACCTACCGGCCGGACCTGATCGGCAGGGAGAACTCCCTCCGCACGGCACGGGAGGTCGTACGGGTCCTGGAGCAACTGGTGGCGAATGCCGACCTGTTGGTGGCGCAGGTGGACGCGTTGGGCGCTCGTGACCGCGCGACGGTCGTGGAGGAGTGGAACGCCACGGGGGCGCAGGCCGTCCGTGTGACCGTGCCCGAGTCGATCGCCGGGCGGGTGGCTTCGTCGCCGGACACCGTGGCGATCGAAGCCGAACGGCAGGTGTCGTACGCGGAGTTGTGGGCGGAGTCGGGGCAGTGGGCCGCGTACCTGGCCGGGCTCGGTGTGGGGCGGGGTGACCGGGTGGCGGTGGTGATGGAGCGGTCGCCCGACTTGCCTTCGCTGCTCCTGGGGATCTGGCGGGCCGGAGCCGCGTATATGCCGATCGACGTCGGATGGCCGGTGGAGCGGACCGCTTTCGTCGTGGACGACGCGGCACCAGCGGCCCTGGTGTGCACGTCGGACAGCCGTGGAACCGTGCCGGTTGGAGGCGCCGTGCCCGTCGTGGTCCTTGACGACCCCCGGGTGCGGGCGGCGCGGGCCGAGGGCGACGGCGAGCGGCCGGTCGTCCCGCTGACAGCGCGGGACATGGCGTACGTGATGTACACGTCTGGCTCGACCGGCACACCGAAGGGTGTGGCCGTGCCGCACGGGAGTGTGGCGGGACTTGTGGGGGAGCACGGCTGGTCCGTGGGCCCGGACGACGCGGTGCTGATGCACGCCCCGCACGCCTTCGACGTGTCGCTGTACGAGATGTGGGTGCCGCTGGCTGCCGGTGGCCGCGTGGTCATGGCCGAGCACGGTGTGGTCGATGCTCGGCGGATGCGCGAACTCGTGCAACGCGGGGTGACGTCGGTCCATGCCACGGCGGGCCAGTTCCGGGCGCTGACGGAGGAGACACCCGACTGCTTCTCCGGCCTGCGAGAGGTCCTGACCGGCGGCGACGTCGTCCCCGCCGGATCAGTGGCCCGGCTGCGCGAGGCGTGCCCCGACGTGACCGTCCGCCACATGTACGGGCCGACCGAGGTGACCCTCTGCGCGACCTGGCATGTGCTGAGGCCGGGCGACGCGATGGGCGCGGCGCTGCCGATCGGGCGCCCGATGAGCGCGCGGCGTACCTACGTCCTGGACGCGTTCCTCAAGCCTCTGCCGCCGGGCGTGACCGGCGAGCTGTACGTGACCGGGGATGGCGCCGGGGCCGGGTTGGCGCAGGGCTACTGGAGCCGTCCCGGCCTGACCGCCGAGCGGTTCGTGGCCTGTCCGTACCTGCCCGGCGAGCGGATGTACCGTACCGGCGACCTGGCGCGCTGGACCGAGGACGGGGAGCTGCTCTTCGTCGGTCGGGCGGACGCGCAGGTGAAGATCCGGGGCTACCGCGTGGAGCTGGCCGAGGTGGAGGCGGCCCTGGCCGCGCACCCCGACGTGGCTCAGGCGGTCGTCGTCGCCCGCGAGGACCGGCAGGCGGAGCGCCGCCTGGTCGGCTACGTCGTGCCGGACGGCGGAAGTGCGCCGCCGGATCCCGAGCTCGTACGTGCCCACGTCGCGAAGACGCTGCCCGAGTACATGGTCCCCGCGGCCGTGCTCACCCTGGACGCCCTCCCGGTGACCCGCAACGGCAAGGTCGACCGCGACGCCCTGCCCGCCCCGGACTTCGCGGGGAAGGCCACCGGGCGCGAGCCGCGCACGGAGACCGAGGCGGTCCTGTGCGCGCTGACGGCCGAGCTGCTCGGCCTGGAACGGGTCGGGCCCGACGACAGCTTCTTCGAGCTGGGCGGCGACTCGATCATGTCGATGCAACTGGTCGCCCGCGCGCGCCGGGCGAACCTGCTCCTGACGGCGCAGGACGTCTTCGAGCACGAGACGCCCGCGGGCCTCGCGGCCGTGGCCCGGCACGAGGGCGTACGACCGGCCACCCCGGAGTCGGGCGTCGGTGAGATGCCCTTGACGCCCGTGATGCGGGAGCTGGGCGAGCGAGGGCTGCGCGGCAGGTTCGCGCAGTGGACGATCGTCGGCGCCCCGGCGGAGCTCGGCCGGGATGTGCTGATCGGTGGCGTGGCGGCCCTTCTCGACACGCACGACATGCTGCGGGCCCGCGCCATGACGGGCGCGGCCGATGACCCCGGTGAGCAGGGGTTCGAGCTGACTGTGGGTCCGCGTGGCTCGGTCGACGCGACAGCCCTGGTCACGCGCGTCGACGCGTCGGACCTGCCGGACGACCGGCTGGACGACGCGCTGGACGGCCTCGCGTACGACGCGGCCCGTGCGGCCACCGAGCTGCTCGATCCCTCGGCGGGGGCGCTGCTGCGGGTCGTCTGGGTGGATTCAGGGCCGGGGCGGACCGGCCGACTGGCGCTGATCGTGCACCACTTGGTGGTCGACGGACTGTCGTGGCGCCTCCTCGTCCCCGACCTGCGGGCCGCGTGCGAGGCGCTGGCGGCCGGGCGGCCGCCGGAGCTCGACGCGGTGGGCACGTCGTTCAAACAGTGGACGGAGATCCTCGCCGGTCAAGCCATCGGCGAGAGCAGGACCGCCGAGCTCGCGGACTGGGCGGCTCTGCTCGGCGGCCCGGCCCCGGCCGGCCCGGCCTCGCCCGAACCGCTGCTGGGCGCAAGGGAACTGGACCCCGCGCTGGACACCGCCGCGACCATGCGGCGCCGGTCCTGGACCCTGCCGCCGCACCTCGCGGACGCGCTGGCGGGCCGGGTGCCGACGCTGTTCCACTGCGGGGTCCACGAGGTGCTCATGGCGACGCTCGCGGGCGCGGTCACGCACTGGCGCGGTGAGGGCGGACATGAGGGCGGACTCGGGGGCGGAAAAGCTAGCGGACACGTACTCCTCGACGTGGAAGGCCACGGCAGGGAGCCGTTCGCCGGCGCCGAACTGTCGCGCACGGTCGGCTGGTTCACCGCCACCCACCCCGTTCGCCTGGACGCGAGCGGCATCGACCTGGACGAGGCGCGGACCGGCGGACCAGCGGCAGGCGCCCTGCTGAAGACCGTCAAGGAGCAGGCGCGCGCGATACCCGGCGACGGGCTCGGCTTCGGGCTGCTGCGCCACCTCAACCCCGAGACCGCGCCGGCCCTCGCGGCTCTGCCGGCCCCGCGGATCGGCTTCAACTATCTGGGCCGGTTCAGGGCGGAGGCTCCGGCGGGCCCGGTCGCCCCCTGGCAGCAGGCGGGCGGCGAGGCGATCGGCGGTTCGGTCGACCCGGACATGCCCGCCCTGCACGCCCTGGAGGCGGGCGCCGCGGTACAGGACACGCCAGCAGGGCCGGAACTGACGGTCACGCTGACGTGGCCCACCGGCGTCCTGGAGGACGCGCAGGCGGAGCGGCTCGCCCGGACCTGGCTCGACCTGCTCGAAGGTCTGGCCGCGCACACCACTGCCCCCGAGCCCAGCTCCGCCACCAGCCCCACCCCCGGCTCCGCCACCAGCCCCACCGCGGGCGGGCACACCCCCTCCGACTTCCCTCTCCTCGACCTCGCACAGCATGAGATCGACGAACTTGAAGCCGGTGTACCCGAGTTGGTAGACGTATGGCCGCTCTCGCCCCTGCAGGAAGGGCTGCTGTTCCACGCGGGGTTCGACGATCAGGGACCGGATCTCTACGAAGGGCTTCGTGTCCTGGACCTGGACGGCCCTCTGGACGTGGACCGGCTGCGAGCCTCGTGGGAGGCCATCCTCGCCCGGCACCCGATCCTGCGGGCGAGCTTCCACCGGCGCGCGTCGGGCCAGGCCGTGCAGGCCGTCGCCGGGGAAGTGCACCTCCCATGGCGCGAGGTCGACTTGTCGGCACTCCCGGCCGCCGAGGCACGTGCCGAACTCGACCGGATCGTCGGGGAAGAACGTGCCCGCCGACTGGACGTGACGGCGGCTCCGCTGCTGCGCCTGCTGCTGATCCGCCTCGGCGAGAACCGGCATGCCCAGGTGGTCGTCAACCACCACATCGTCACGGACGGCTGGTCGCTGCCGGTCCTCATCGCCGAGATGTCCGCGATCTACGCCGCGGGCGGCGACGGGCACACCCTGCCCCCCGCGACCTCGTACCGCGAATATCTGGCGTGGCTGCAACGCCAGGACAAGGAGACGGCCCGCGCGGCCTGGCGCACGGAGTTCACGGGCGCGGACGAACCCACCCTGGCGGCGCCGGACGACCCGTCGGTCGCGCCGGCCGTGCCCGAACGTCTGCCCTTCGAGTTCGGTGAGGAACTCACCCGGAGCGTCGTCGAACTGGCACGTGGACACGGCCTGACGGTGAACACCGTCGTGCAGGGCGCCTGGGCGCTGCTCCTGGCCCGGATCGTGGGGCGTACGGACGTGGTGTTCGGGGCGACGGCGGCCGGACGGCCCGCCGAGCTGCCCCGCGTGGAGTCGATGGTCGGCCTGTTCATCAACACGCTTCCCGTACGGGTCGACCTGCGCGGGGAGCAGTCGGTCGCCGCGATGCTGACCGGCCTCCAGGAGCGGCAGGTGTCGCTCATGTCCCACCAGCACATCGGCCTCTCCGAGATCCGTGGCCTCGCCGGACCGGGCGCAGGCTTCGACACCCTCGTCGTGTACGAGAACTACCCGCGCCCACCCCTGCGGGAGCCCTCACCCGACACCCTGTCCATCCGCCCCGGCGGCACACCGGAGGACACCGGCCACTACCCGCTGACGCTGATCGCGGTGCCCGGCGAGCGCCTGCACGGCGAGTTCATCTACCGGCCCGGCGTGTTCGACCGCGCCTGGGCCGAGGAGATGGTGGCGTCACTGGGCCATGTGCTCGAAGGCATGGCCGCCGATCCGTCGGCGCCCGTGGCCCGGGTGGGCGTCCTGGACGGGGCGCGCCGCGAGCGCGTCGTGCGCGCGTGGAACCGTACGCGGGTCCCGGTGGCCGCCGAGACATTGCCCGAGCTGTTCCGGCGACAGGTGGAGCGGTCGCCGGATGCCGCCGCCCTGGTGTCGGGCGAGCGGACGCTGACGTACGGAGAGCTGGCGGGCGAGGCCGGGCGCTGGGCGCGCTGCCTGATCGCGGCAGGCGTGGGGCCCGAGCGCCGGGTGGCCGTCCTCGCCCCGGGGTCGGCGGCGACGGTGGTCGCTCTCCTCGCGGTGTCCATGGCGGGCGGGGTCTTCGTGCCGGTGGACCCGGGATACCCGCCGGAGCGGGTGACGTTCGTGCTCGCGGACACGGACCCGGCGGTGCTGCTGTGCACGCGGGAGACGCGTGCCTCGGTGCCGGAGGGGTTCACGGGCCGCCTGATCGTCCTCGACGACCCGGAGGTCGTCGCCGACGTCGCCGCGCGAGCCGCCGGTCCCGTCGGCCCCGGGGAACGGTTTGGGCCGCTCGGACCGGACAACGCGGCCTACGTGATCTACACCTCGGGGTCGACGGGGACGCCGAAGGGCGTGGTCGTCCCGCACGCCGGGCTCGCCAACCTCGCGCGGGCGCAGATCGAGCGGTTCGCGGTGGGGCCGGACGCGCGGGTCCTTCAGTTCGCGTCACCGAGCTTCGACGCGGCGGTGTCCGAACTGTGCATGGCGCTGCTCTCGGGAGGCACGCTCGTGGTGCCGGGCGCGGACGCCCTGCCGCCGCAGGTGCCGCTCGGGCAAGCACTCCGCACCTGGCACGCCACCCATGTGACGGTGCCCCCGAGCGTGCTCGCGGTGGAGGAGGAACTCCCCGAAGAACTGACGACGTTGGTGGTCGCGGGAGAGGCCTGCCCTCCGGCACTCGTGGACCGCTGGTCCCCGGGGCGGCGCATGGTGAACGCGTACGGGCCCACCGAGCTGACGGTGTGCGCGGCCATGAGCGCGCCCCTGACGGCGGGGGAGGGAACACACCGGCCACACCGGGACGCGGTGCCGATCGGCCGCCCGATGGCCAACGTCCAGGTGTTCGTGCTGGACCGCTTCCTGCAGCCCGTACCACCGGGAACGCCGGGCGAGCTGTACGTCACGGGCGCGGGTGTGGCCCGCGGCTACTGGGCGCGGCCCGGTCTGACCGCCGAGCGGTTCGTGGCGTGCCCTTACGCGAGCGGCGAGCGGATGTACCGGACCGGCGACCTGGTGCGCTGGACCGAGGACGGCGAACTCGTCTTCATCGGGCGCGCGGACGCGCAGGTGAAGGTGCGGGGCCACCGGATCGAGCCGGGCGAGGTCGAAGCGGCCCTCGCTGCGCATCCCGGGGTCGCCCAGGTCGTGGTCGTGGCCCGCGACGACCGGCGGGCGGGCGAGCACCAACTGGTGGCGTACGTCGTCACCGATACCTCCGAGCCACGGCCGACCAATCAACTCATCGCCGAGCTGGGGGACTTCGCCGCTCAGCGGCTCCCCGCCTCCATGCTTCCCTCGGCGTACGTCCCGCTGGAACGCCTGCCCCTGACCCCGAACGGGAAGGTGGACCGGCGTGCGCTGCCCGCCCCCGACTTCGCGGGGAAGGTCTCGGGAGGGGAGCCGCGGACGGAGACCGAGGCACTGCTGTGCGGTCTGTTCGCCGAGGTGCTCGGTCTGGAACGCGTCGGTGTCACGGACGGCTTCTTCGAGCTGGGCGGCGACTCGATCTCCTCGATGCAGCTGGCTTCCCGCGCCCGCCGCTCCGGCCTCGTGGTGACGCCCCGGCAGATCTTCGAGGAGAAGACTCCCGAGCGTCTCGCGACAGTGGCGGAGACGACCGACGGCGGCGGGCACGACACCGTCGAGGACATCGGCGTGGGTGAGGTGCCCTGGACCCCGGTGATGCGGGAGTTGGGCGAGCCCGCACGCCGGCCGCGATTCGCGCAGTGGGCGGTCGTCGGCGCCCCTGCGGGCCTCGGACACGACGTACTCCTGGCCGGTGTGGCCGCGCTCCTCGACACCCACGACATGCTGCGCGCACGCGTGGTCACGGCGGCCGACGACCACACCGCACCGCTGCTAGTCGTCGGCGAACGGGGGTCCGTGGACCCGGAGGCCGTGGTGACCCGCGTGGCCGCCGAAGACGCGGCAGCCGAAGCCCTGGACGAGATCGCGGAACACGCGGCGAAAGAGGCCGTCGGACGCCTCGATCCGGCGACGGGGACGATGTTCCAGGTCGTGTGGGTGGACGCCGGTCCGGAACGTGTCGGCCGACTGGTCCTGATGGTGCACCACCTGGCCGTGGACGGAATGTCCTGGCGGATTCTGGTGCCCGACCTGGCCCTCGCCTGCGAGGCCGCGGCGGCGGGACAGGAGCCCGTGCTCGACCCCGTGGGGACTTCCTTCCGGCGCTGGGCGAACCTCCTTGCCGCGCAGGCGACGGGACCCGACCGAGTGGGGGAGCTCCCCGCGTGGACGGCACTCCTGGACGGCACGGAACCGCTCCTCGGCCGACGCGCGCTCGATCCCGCCCTGGACACCGCCGAGACGACGCGCCGGGCGTCCTGGCAGGTCCCACGGGAGGAAGCGGCCACGCTGGCGGGCCGGACCCCCGCACTGTTCCACTGCGGGGTCCACGAAGTGCTCCTGGCTACGCTCGCGGGCGCGGTCACGCACTGGCGCGGCGAGGACGGGCCCGTACTCCTGGACGTGGAAGGGCACGGCCGCGAACCGGTCGAAGGCGTCGAACTCTCACGCACCATCGGCTGGTTCACGGGCACGCACCCCCTGCGCCTGACCGTCGCCGACGTGGATCTCACCGAGGCGGCACAGGGCGGACCGGCGGCCGGAGCACTCCTGAAGGCGGTCAAGGAACAGGCGCGGGCGGTGCCCGGCGACGGCCTCGGACACGGCTTGCTGCGCCACCTGAACCCCGAGACGGCCCCCGTCCTCGCCGCCTTGCCCAGGCCGCAGATCGGCTTCAACTACCTGGGCCGGTTCACCGCCGGTGACCCGGCCGACGGCCGCACCGTCACTGCCTGGCAGATGGCCGGCGACACGGCGATCGGCGGCTCGGCCGACCCGGACATGCCGTCCATGCACGCCCTGGAAGCGGGCGCGGCCATCGTGGACACTGCTGACGGGCCCGAGCTGACCGTCTCGCTCAGCTGGCCGGGCCACGCGGTCGACAGCGCCGACGCCGAACGTGTCGGGCGGCTCTGGCTGGACATGCTCCGCGGCCTCGCCGCCCACACCACCGATCCCACGGCCGGTGGCCACACACCTTCCGACTTCCCCCTGCTCGGCCTGGCGCAGAGCCAGATCGAGGAGCTCGAAGCCGGGTTCGGTCCGCTCTGACACGAAGTTCCGAGGCTCCGAAGCTCCGAGGAGAGAAGAGATGACCCGATCACCGGTCGAGGACGTGTGGCCGCTGTCGCCGCTCCAGGAAGGACTGCTCTTCCACGCCGCCTTCGACGACCAGGGCCCGGACGTGTACACCGTGCAGTCCGCGCTCGACATCGACGGTCCCGTGGACGCGGGCCGGTTACGGGCATCGTGGGAGGCGCTCCTCACCCGGCACGCCGCACTGCGCGCCTGCTTCCGGCAGGTGAGCGGCGCGCAGATGGTGCAGGTCATCGCACGCGAGGTGGCACTGCCCTGGCGCACGGAAGACGTGTCGCACCTCGTCGGGTCCGAGAGGCCCGCCGCGCTGAAGCGCCTTGCGGAGAGCGAGCGGGCGGAGCCCTTCGACCTGGGGGCGCCCCCGTTGCTGCGCCTCCTCCTGGTCCGCGTCGGCGAAGAGCGGCACCGCCTGGTGATCACCAGCCACCACATCCTGATGGACGGCTGGTCGGCGCCGATCCTCATCGGTGAACTCTCCGCCCTCTACGCGGCGGGCGGCGACGCCTCCCGCCTTCCCCGTACGACCTCCTACGGCGCGTACCTGAAGTGGCTGGAACGCCAGGACAGGGAAGCCGCGCAGGAAGCCTGGCGGGCGGAGCTCGCGGGTGCGGACGAACCGACGCTGGTGGCACCGGCCGTCCCTGACCGGCTCCCCGTCTTCCCCGAGAACGTGAGCGAAGACCTCTCCGAGGAGGTCACGCGGGGTGTGGTGGAGCTGGCCCGCGCCAACGGCCTGACGGTGAACACCGTCGTGCAGGGCGCGTGGGCGATGGTCCTCGCGCGGCTCGCGGGGCGCACGGACGTGGTGTTCGGCGCGACGGTGGCGGGGCGTCCCCCCGAGCTGCCGGGCGTGGAGTCGATGGTGGGGCTGCTCATCAACACGCTGCCCGTACGCGTACAACTGCACGGCGCGCAGCCGGTGATGGAGATGTTCCGGGCCCTGCAGGAGCGCCAGTCCACCCTGATGGCGCATCACCACCTCGGTCTTTCGCGGATCCAGCAGGCCGCGGGCCCCGGAGCGGGTTTCGACACACTCCTGGTGTTCGAGAGCTTCCCCCAGCCCCCTGCCGCCTCCTCAGAGGCTGCCGCAGTCGGCGAGAGCCTCTCGCTCAGGCCGGCGGGGTTCACCCGCGAGGCCGCGCACTATCCGCTGACCCTGGTGGTCGGCCCCGGCGAACGCATGCACCTGAAGCTGGAGTACCGCCCGGACCTGTTCGACCGCGATGTCGCCGTGGCGGCGCTCGCCTCGCTGGTGGGGGTCCTCGAACAGGTGGCCGCCGATCCCGCGGCGGTGGTGGGAAGCCTCGGATCGATGGCGCAGGCCGGACGTGCGGCGGTGGTCCGGCCCCCGCGCGAGGTGGTGCCGGAGCTGATCGCCGGACGCGTGGTGTCGTCGCCGGGTGCGGTGGCCGTGCAGGGCGAACGGGAGCTCTCGTACGGGGAGTTGTGGGCGGAGTCCGGACGCTGGGCCCAGTACTTGGCCGGCGCGGGAGTGCGGCGCGGCGACCGTGTCGCGGTGGTGACGGAACGCTCGGCGGACCTGGTGCCGCTGCTCCTGGGAATCTGGCGCGCGGGCGCCGCCTACGTGCCGGTGGACGCGGGCTGGCCGAGGGAGCGCGTGGCCTTCGTGCTGGCGGACGCCGCTCCGGTGCGTGTGGTGTGCGCGCCGGAGTGCCGGGACCTGGTGCCGGAGCGGGACGCCGCGCGTCTCGTGGTCCTCGACGACCCGCAGGTGCGCGCGTCACTGGCGGCGTGCGGAACCGACAAGCCGCCGATCGTTCCGGTGGACGCGCGGGACGTGGCGTACGTGATGTACACGTCGGGTTCGACCGGTGCGCCCAAGGGCGTGGCGGTGCCGCACGGAAGCGTCGCGTCGCTGGTGGGGGAGCGGGAGTGGGCGGTCGGCCCCGCGGACACGGTGTTGATGCACGCGCCGCACGCCTTTGACGCCTCGCTCTTCGAGCTGTGGGTTCCGCTGGTCGCGGGTGCCCGCGTGGTGGTCGCCGAGCCTGGCGTCGTCGACGCCCAGCAGGTGCGCGAGCACGTTAAGGGCGGTGTCACGGCGGTGCACCTGACCGCCGGGTCGTTCCGGGTGCTTGCCGAGGAGTCGCCGGAGTCATTCGCCGGGTTGCGTGAGGTGCTGACCGGCGGGGATGTCGTCCCGGCCGCGTCGGTGGCCCGGGTGCGTGAGGCCTGCCCGGACGTCACTGTCCGGCACATGTACGGGCCGACGGAGACGACGTTGTGCGCGACTTGGCACGTGTTGCAGCCGGGCGATGCGATGGACTCCGTACTGCCGATCGGAAGCCCGCTGCCTCAGCGTGAGGCATTCGTGTTGGACGCGTTCCTCAGGCCGCTGCCTCCAGGGGTGACCGGCGAACTCTACGTGGCGGGTGCTGGGTTGGCGCAGGGCTACTTGGGCGGGTCCGGTGCTACCGCCGAGCGGTTCGTGGCGTGCCCGTACGCGCCGGGGGAGCGGATGTACCGCACCGGGGACCTGGTGCGCGAGACCTCGGGCGGGGAGCTGGTCTTCGTCGGGCGGGCGGACGCCCAGGTGAAGATCCGTGGTTTCCGGGTGGAGCTGGGCGAGGTGGAGGCGGCTCTGGCATCTCACCCGGACGTCGCCCAGGCCGTGGTCGTCGCGCGTGAGGACGGCCCGGGCGAGCGGCGGCTTGTCGGCTACGTCGTACCCGAGGGGACGGCGGCCCTCGACCCCCAGCTCGTGCGTGCCCACGCCGCCGAGACCCTGCCCGGCTACATGGTCCCGGCCGCCGTACTGGCCCTGGGTGCCCTGCCCGTGACCCGCAACGGCAAGGTCGACCGCAAGGCCCTGCCCGCTCCCGACTTCGCCGAACGCGTCTCCGGCGGCAAGCCCCGGACAGCCGCCGAGGAGACGCTGTGCCGCCTGTTCGCCGAGGTGCTCGACCTGGAGCGGGTCGGGCCCGACGACAGCTTCTTCGACCTGGGCGGCGATTCGGGGCTCGCGATGCGCCTCGCGGGACGGGTCCGCGAGGAGTTCGACGCCGAGCTCGGCATCCGGCAGTTCTTCGGCTCGCCGACGCCGGTGGGGGTGGCCCGGCTGCTCGCCACCAAGGCGCGGCCCGTGCTCCAGCCGGTCGAGCGGCGTGACGAAGTACCGGTCACGGCAGGCCAGTTGCACACCTGGCTGATGTCCCGCCTCGACGACGAGGCAGGGACCGACCGTATCCCGGTGGCGTTGCGGCTCAGCGGCGAGCTGGACCAGGAGGCGTTGCGGGCGGCCCTCGGTGATGTGGCTGCGCGGCACGAGATCCTGCGCACCACGTTCGACGGCGCACGCGGTGGCGCCCTGCGGCAGCGTGTGCTCGACGCCGCCACGTCTCGCCCGGCGCCGGCCATGCTGCGGACGACCGAGGCGGAGCTGGCGGAGCTGCTGACCACCCGGGCGAGGCACGCGTTCGACCTGGGCCAGGAGGTGCCGTGGACGCAGACGCTGTTCCGCCTCTCGGACACCGAACACGTGCTGCTCCTGGTGGTGCACCGGATCGCCGCCGACGAGGCCTCGCTGGACGTTCTGATCCGTGACCTGGCGACCGCGTACGGCGCGCGCCGCGAGGGCCGGGTGCCGGAACGGGCCCCCTTGCCGCTCCAGTTCGCCGACTACGCGCTCTGGGAGCGGCAGCTTCTCCAGGGCGAGCAGGAACCCGAGAGCCTGGTCAACGATCAACTCGCCTACTGGAAGGACACCTTGGCGGACATCGTCGTCGAGAACGAACTGCCCGCCGACCGGACGCGGCCGTCCGTCGCCTCGCACCGGGCGGGCACCGTCCCGCTGGGTCTGGACGTCGAGGCGCACGGCCGTATCGCCGACCTCGCCGACGACGACGGGACGACCACGTTCATGGTGGTGCAGACGGCCCTCGTGATGCTGCTCGCCCGGCTCGGCGCGGGCACCGACGTCACGATCGGCACGCGGATCCCGCGACGGGACGAGTCCGGTCTCGAAACGCTGGTGGGGCCCTTCGCCGGGGCGCTCGCCCTGCGTACGGACGCGTCGGGCGACCCCACGTTCCGCGAGCTCCTCGGCCGGGTCCTCGCGGCGAACCAAGAAGCACACGAACACCGGGACGTGCCGTTCGAACGCCTCGTGGACGCCCTGGAGCTGCCGCCCTCGCTCGCGCGCCACCCGGTGTTCCAGGTGCTCCTGGAGGTCGACGACAGCGTCGCCGAGCCGTGGGACCCCTGGGAGCTGCCGGGTCTGCGCACCGCACGCCTGGATGCCGGCACGCAGGCCACCGAGCTCGACCTGGAGTTCAGCCTGACCGAACAGTACGAACCCGACGGTGACCTCGGCGGCATCCGGGGCCGACTCCGCTACGCCACCGAGCTGTTCGACCACGGGACGGCGCAGACGCTCGCGCGACGGTTCGTGCGCGTGCTCGACCAGGTGACGGCCGATCCGGAGCGGCGCCTGAGCGCGGTGGACGTGCTGCTGGACGCCGACGAGGCCCGTCGCCTCGCGGCGGGCGTGACCGGGGCGGCGGCGGAGCGCCCGACGCGCTCCGTGGTGGAGATGCTGGCCGAGCAGACGGCACGTACGCCCCACGCGGTCGCCGTCACGGACACCCAGGGCTCACTGACGTACGAGGCGTTGGACGCCGCGGCGGAGCGCCTCGCGCGGCGGCTGACCGCACGCGGAGCAGGCCCGGAGGACGTGGTCGTGGTGGCCCGGCCGACCGGCACCGCGTCGGTCGTCGCCCTGCTCGGGGTGCTGAAAGCCGGTGCGGCGGCGTCCTTCGTCGAATCACCCGAAGATTCCGCCCGACCGATGCCGATGGAGGGTGACGGCCTTGCGGCCGGAAAGATGCTGGTCTGCTCGACGGCGTTCGCCGCGTCGCTGCCTGCCGACACCACGGTTCCGGTCGTGGTGCTCGATGCCGGGACGGATGTGGCACCAGCGCATACCGGAACTCTCCGACCCGCCCTTGCCGGGCACTCGGCGCTCGTCATCGCGGGCGCCGTCGTGGAACACCGCACGCTCGCCTCCCACACGACGCACCGCATGCATGCCTCCCCGGCGTTGGGAGCGGCACCGCTGCTGGATGCCATGGCACCGTTCGCGGCGCTCGTGACGCCGCTGCTCGCGGCACTCTGTGCGGGAGGGAGCGTGCGGCTCGGCCTGCCCGGCCAGGACCCGGAAGCGGCGGAGGCCGGGACCCTGGTGGTCACCATCCCCGAGCTGTTCGAGTCCGCACCGGAGGCTCTGGTCGTGGACCTGGCGGGCGGGCCGCGTGCCCTGGACGAGTTGCGCGACCGGTTCGAGCGGCACCCCTCGCCTTCGCCGACGTGCGGTTACGGAGTGCCCGAGACCGCAGGGGTCTGGCTGGAACACCGGCCGGGGTCCGGGGCGGCCGCCGCGTGGGAGCCGCGCACCGGCGACCCGGTACCGAACACCCGGGCTCTCGTGCTCGACGAACGCCTGCGCCCGGTGCCGCCCGGCGTCACGGGCGACCTCTACCTGGCCGGCACCACGCTGGCCCGCGGCTACGCGGGCGACCCGCGACGCACGGGTGAACGGTTCGTCGCGTGCCCCTTCGGCTCCGCGGGCGAGCACATGTTCCGTACCGGGGAACGGGCGAAGCGGACGAACGAAGGCCGCGTCGCCGTACAGCCCGCAGACCAGGGACGGACGCGGGGAGCCGGCGCGGGGCGGCGACTGGGCAGGAAGCGCGGCGACTTGAACGTCCTGCTGCCCCTGCGCCCGGAAGGCAGCCGCTCCCCGCTGTTCTGCCTGCACACCGGCATGGGCCTGAGCTGGACCTACGCCGCTCTCCTGCCGCACCTTCCGCAAAATCTTCCGGTGTACGGCGTCCAGGCGCGCGGCATCGCGCGGTCCGAGCAACTGCCGGGCAGCGTCGAGGAGATGGCGGCCGACTACGCGGAGGAGATCCGCAGCGTCCAGCCCGTCGGCCCCTACCACCTCCTGGGCTGGTCCATCGGCGGGACCATCGCCCAGGCCGTCGCCGCGCGCCTGGAAGAACTGGGCGAGGAAGTGGCGCTCCTGGCGCTGCTCGACGCCTATCCCGGCAGTGGCGCGGCGAAGTCGCGGTTCCGCGGCGAGGAGGGGCAGGAGTCCGAGGGCTACGGCGTGCTGCGGCAGGGGGAGGGGCAGGAAGGGGGGCAGGCGCAGGGTGCCGACGTGGCCTCCCTCTACCGGTCGTCCGGCATGAGCGAGCAGGCCCTCGCCAATCTGGAGACGGTCGTCCGCAACATGTCGGGTTTCGCACCGGACCACACGCCTCGCCCGTCCCGCGGCGACCTGCTGCTCTTCGTGGCGGCCGCCGACCGGAGCGAGGACCGGCCCGTGACGGAGGCCGTCGCGAGCTGGCGGCCCTACGTCCAGGGCGACATCGAATCGCACGAAGTACCCGTCGGCCATTACGACATGCTCAAACCCGAGGCCCTCTCGCGCATTACGCGCGTGATCGCAAGGAAACTCGGCACCACGGAAAAGAATCCCGACCGGAGCACAGCAGCTGAAAAGGAGACCGAACGATGACGAATCCCTTTGACAACGAAAACGGCACCTTCCTGGTTCTCGTCAACGACGAGGGGCAGCATTCCCTGTGGCCCGCGTTCGCCGAGGTCCCCGAAGGGTGGACCACCGTGCACGGCGAGGGCACCCGGCAGGAATGCCTCACGTACATCGAGGAGAACTGGACGGACATGCGCCCGAAGAGCCTCGTCGCGGACATGAGCAGGAACGAGACGGCGGCTCCGTAGATGGACACGGAGTCGCTGGTGACCGTGGCGATCGGCGATGTGGCCGTCATCCTCATCGCCTCCCGCCTCCTCGGAGCGCTGGCCCGCCGCTGCGGCCAGCCGGTGGTCATCGGTCAGATCGTCGCCGGTGTCGCCCTGGGCCCGACGCTCCTCGGCCGCCTGCCCGGAGACCCGACCTCGCGGCTCTTCCCGTCCGAGGTGCTGCCGTTCCTGACCGTCCTCTCGCAGATCGCCATCGTGATCTTCATGTTCGTCGTGGGGTACGAGATGGACTGGCGGCAGCTGCGCCAGGGAGGCAGAGCGGCGGCCACGGTGGCACTGTGCGCCTTCCTGGTCCCGGCGGCTCTGGGCGTCGGCTCGGTGGGGCTGTTCCATGGGGCGTTCGACGCGGTCCAGCCGGGGCACGCGGACGGCAGGGCGTTCTGGCTGTTCATGGCCGTGGCGGTCTCCGTCACCGCGCTGCCCGTGCTGGCGGCCATCGTCCGTGAGCGGGGGCTCGCGGGCACCCCCGAGGGCACCGTGGCCACCACCGCGGCCGCCCTCATGGACGTGGTCGCCTGGCTGGTCCTGGCCGCCGCGCTGGCCGGCACCGGGCACGCCACGGGGCGCTCGTGGCAGCTGTCGCTGCTGCTGATCTCCCTTTTCGTGGCCGCCCTGTTCCTGGCGGTGCGACCGGCGCTCGGGTGGTGGCTGCGGCGCTCCGGGGCGGCGTCGGCCAACCAGCTCACGATCGCGCTCGGCCTCGCCCTGGGCAGCGCCTGGGTGACCGCGGAGCTCGGCCTGCACCCCGTGTTCGGCGGGCTGCTCGCCGGCCTCACGATGCCCCGCACGGGCGGTGTGCCGGACGCCGATGTGCTGCGGCCGCTGGAGCAGACCGCCGACCTGCTGCTCCCGCTGTTCTTCGTGACGACAGGGCTGTCCTTCAACCTGGGCGCGCTGGACGGGGACGCCGGCCTCCTGCTCCTGTTGATCCTCGCCGTGGCGGTCCTCGGCAAGCTCGGCCCCGCGTACGCGGCATCCCGCATCAGCGGCCTGGACGCCTACCGGTCGGCGACCGTGGCCGCGTTGGTGAACACCCGCGGGCTCACGGAACTCATCGTCCTGAACGTCGCTCTGGACGCGGGGATCATCGGTCCCGCCCTTTTCACCGTTCTCGTGCTGGTGGCTCTGGTCACCACCTTCATGACAGGTCCTCTGCTGTACCTGACCCAGCGCAGGAAGCAGCGGAAAACCCCGCGCGGTCCGGAAAAGAAGGCCGTCCCCGCATTGACGGATGGACAGCCTTGACGCCCCGTCCCGGCGATTTCAGACTCGATTGAGCATCAGAAATTAATTGGGGCAGCGGGATTCTCCGGGCGGGTGCCGAGGCATTCGGTTCTCCGGCCGGGGAAAGGGGAGAGGGATGACCTTGCCGGATTCCGAGCAATTCGACGTGGTGGTGGTCGGCGGAGGACCCGCCGGGTCCACGCTGGCCGCACTGGTGGCCATGCAGGGCCGACGGGTCCTGGTCCTGGAGAAGGAGTTCTTCCCGCGCCACCAGATCGGGGAGTCCCTGCTGCCGTCCACCGTGCACGGCGTGTGCAGGCTGACCGGCGTCGCGGACGAACTGGCCAAGGCCGGCTTCCCGCGCAAGCGGGGCGGCACCTTCAGGTGGGGGTCCAACCCGGACCCCTGGACCTTCTCCTTCTCCGTCTCCCCGCGCATGAGCGGGCCCACGTCGTTCGCCTACCAGGTGGAGCGCTCCAAGTTCGACGACATCCTGCTCAAGCACGCCCGCACCGTGGGCGCCGAGGTGCGCGAGGGCTGCGCGGTGCTCGACGTCGTCGCCGACGACGAGCGGGTCAGGGGCGTCACGTACACCGACGCCGACGGCAACGAACGCCGGGCCCTCGCCACCTTCGTCGTGGACGCCTCGGGCAACAAGAGCCGCGTGTACCAGCGGGTGGGCGGCAAGCGCGAGTACTCGGAGTTCTTCCGCAGCCTCGCGCTGTTCGGCTACTTCGAAGGCGGCAAGCGGCTCCCCGAGCCCAACTCAGGCAACATCCTGTCGGTCGCTTTCCCCAGCGGCTGGTTCTGGTACATCCCCCTCAGCGACACCCTGACGAGCGTCGGCGCGGTGGTGCGGCGTGAGATGGCCGAGAAGATCCGGGGCGACCAGGAGAAGGCGTTCATGGCGCTCGTCGACGAATGCCCCCTGATCGGCGAGTACTTGGCGGACGCCAAGCGGGTCACCACCGGTCAGTACGGCCAATTCCGCGTCCGCAAGGACTACTCGTACCACCAGACGACCTTCTCCCGCCCCGGGCTCGTCCTCATCGGCGACGCGGCCTGCTTCGTCGACCCGGTGTTCTCCTCGGGCGTCCATCTGGCGACGTACAGCGCGCTGCTTGCGGCCCGCTCCATCAACAGCGTCCTGTCCGAACGCGTCGACGAGGACGCGGCGTTGAAGGAGTTCGAGGCCCGCTACCGTCGCGAGTACGGCGTGTTCTACGAGTTCCTGCTGTCCTTCTACGACATGCACCACGACGAGGACTCCTACTTCTGGCAGGCCAAGAAGGTCACCAGGACCGAGCGGCCCGAACTCCAGTCGTTCGTCGAGCTCATCGGCGGTGTCTCCTCCGGCGAGCGCGTCCTGACCGACGCCGAGATCCTCGCCAAGCGCTTCTCGTCGGGCTCCGCGGAGTTCGCCGCGGCGGTCGACGAACTCGCGGACAGCACCGACGGCAGCATGGTGCCGCTGTTCAAGTCCTCGGTGGTGCGCGACGTCATGCAGGAGGGCGGACAGGTCCAGATGAGGGCCATGCTCGGCGAGGACGCCGAAGCGGAGGCACCCCTGTTCAGCGGTGGCCTGGTGCCGTCACCCGACGGCATGTTCTGGCAGCGGCCCGCATCCGGCCCGACCGCGTAGGCGGCAGCCGAACAGACAGAAGGAGGTCCGCGCATGGCGCGGCCGACAGAGCTCTCCATGCACAACCGCAGGGACCGTCTCGACCCGCTGCCCGAACTGGGCGAACTCAGCGCGAGGGCCCCGCTGTCCGAGGTCGAGCTCGGCGAAGGGCCAGGCTCGTCCACGGGCTGGCTCGTCACGGGCCATGACGAGGTGCGCGCGGTCCTGGGCGACGCGGAACGGTTCAGCACGGCGCCGCCCGCGGGCGGCAGCCGGCCGGTCCAGGCGGGCAACCTCATCCAGTACGACCCGCCCGACCACTCCCGGCTCCGGCTGCTGCTCACACCGGAGTTCACCGTCCGCCGGATGCGGAAACTGGAGCCCGCCGTCGAGGCCGTCGTGACGGACTGCCTGGACTCCATGGAGAAGGCGGGGCAGCCCGCCGACTTCATGCGGCACGTCGCCTGGCCCGTCCCGGGCCTCGTCATGTGCGAGCTGTTCGGCGTGGCACGCGACGACCGGGCCGAGCTCGCACGGCTGCTCAAGGTCAGCAGGCCCGCCTTCCGCGGCCGGCGACTCCAGATGACCGCGGGCGCCGCCTACCTCGCGTACGTCGACCAGCTCGTGGCCCGCAACCGGCGCGCGCCCGGCGACGACCTGCTCGGCAGGCTGGTGCGCCGGCACGGCGACGACATCGACGACGACGAACTGGTCGGCCTCACCGCGTTCGTCATGGGCTCGGGCGTCGAGAACATGGCCAGCATGCTGGGCCTCGGCATCCTCGCGCTGCTCGAACACCCTGATCAGCTCGCCCTGTTGCGCCGGTGCCCGCATCTGATCGACCAGGCCGTGGAGGAGTTCATCCGCTACCTGTCGATCATCCCGACGGCGTCACCGCGGACCGCCCGCGAGGACGTGCCCCTGGCGGGCGAGGTGATCAAGGCCGGTGACCAGGTGGCCTGTTCACTGTTCGCGGCCAACCGCGTACGCCCGCCCGGCGCGCCGTCGGATACCCTCGACATCACCCGCGAGGCCACCGCCCACGTGGGGCTCGGCCACGGCATCCACTACTGCATCGGGGCCTCCCTGGTGCGGATGGAGCTCAGGAGCGCCTACCTGGCGGTGCTGCGCCGCTTTCCCGCGCTGCGCTCCGCCGTGCCGCCGAAGGAAGTCCGCTTCCGGACGCAGGCGCCGTACGGCGTGGAGACACTGCCCGTCACCTGGTAGGGGAGCGATGACACCGACGACCGAGCCCGGCCCCGTCCACGTCCGCCGTGAACGCTTCGGCCCGGGAGAAGACCTGCGGCGGCTCTCCGCGGCACGCGCCGTCACCCGGATCGAGGTGGGGCCGGGCACCGACGGGATGCCCGTGTGGCTCGTCACGGGCCACGCGGAGGTACGCCAAGTCCTCGCGGACCACCGGCGGTTCACGACCCGGCGCCGCTTCGGGCCGCGCTCGCCGGCCGGGCGCGGGGAGGGGCCGCGGCCCGACGAGCTGATCGGGCAGCTCATGGACTACGACCCGCCCGAACACACCCGGCTCCGGCAAATCCTCACGCCCGAGTTCACCCTGCGCCGGATGCGCAGGATCGAGCCGGGCATCACCGGCATCGTCACCGAGCACCTCGACGCCATGGAACGCGCGGGACCGCCCGCCGAGCTGGTCGCCGCCTTCGCCTCGCCCGTCCCCGGCGCCGCCCTGTGCGAACTGATCGGAGTGCCCCGCGACGACCGCGGCGACTTCCTGCGCCGCTGCCACGCCTTCCTCGTCCCCGGCCGGGGACGGCAGCGGCGGGCGGCGGCCGGAGAGCTGCTCTCGCGGTACGTCGCCGCGATGGTGGCCCGGCAGCGGACCGACCCCGACGAGGGCTTCCTAGGCATGCTGATCCGCGACCACGGAAAGGACATCACAGACAAGGAACTGCGGGGCGTCTGCGTCCTGTTGGTGCTCGCCGGCCTCGACAACATCTCCGGCATGCTGGGCCTCGGCACCCTGCTGCTGCTCGGCCACCCCGACCAGCTCGCCGCCGTGCGCGACGACCCGGCGGCGGTGGACGGCGCCGTCGAGGAACTGCTGCGCCACCTGACCGTGCCGCACGCGCCGACACCCCGCACCGCGCTGGAGGACGTCACCGTCGGAGGTCAGCTCATCAGGGCGGGGGAGCACGTCCTGTGCTCGCTGCCGATGGCCAACCGTGACCCCGCGCTGCTCGCCGACCCGGACCGTTTCGACATCACACGCGAGCCGGGGGCCCATGTCGCCTTCGGCCACGGCATCCACCACTGCCTGGGCGCGGCACTGGCCCGGATGGAACTGCGCATCGCCTACCCGGCGCTGCTGCGGCGCTTCCCCGGCCTGCGCCTCGCCGTGCCGCAGGACGAGGTGCCGTTCCGCGCGCACGCGCTCGCCCACGGCGTGGAACGGCTCCCGGTCACCTGGTGACCCAAGAATGCGGAGGAGACGCACATGGACGTACGGGTCGACGTCGACCGCCACCGATGCGCGGGTTCCGGGCTCTGCATGGCCCAGGTCCCCGCGGTCTTCGACCAGTCGGACGAGGACGGCAAGGTCCTGCTCAACGTACCCGCACCGGGCCCCGAACTGACGCCGGCCGTACGCGCGGCGGCCGCACGGTGCCCATCCGGCGCGATCACCCTGCACGAACACGACACCGCCGCCCACTGACACGCGTTGCCCTGCCCGGCCGGCCCCGTTCTCTGGACTGCGCACCATACGCAGCCCCGTTGACGGCGACCGCACGGTGCCCGTCCGGCGCGAACACGACACCGCGACCCACTGACACCGCGTAGCCCTGCCCGGCCGGTACCGGTCTACGGGATGCGCACCGTACGCGGCTCCGTCGACGGCGGCCGTGCGGTGCCCGTCCGGCACCGCGGGCCGCTGACACCGACGAACCCTGCCCGGCCGGTCCCGGTCTACGGGATGCGGACCGTGCGCGGCTCCGTTGACGGCGGCCGTGCGCGCGGCGGCTGCACGGTGCCCGTTCGGCACCGCGGGCCGCTGACACCGACGTAACTCTGCCCGGCCGGTCTCGGTCTACGGGGTGCGGACCGTACGCGGCTCCGTTGACTGCGGCCGTGGCGCGGTGCCCGTCCGGCACCGTGGGCCGCTGGCACCGACGTAACCGTGGCCGGCCGGTCTCGGTCTACGGGGTGCGGACCGTGCGCAGTTCCCTCGCTGCCTCGATACCGGGGCAGCCCGCCAGCCCCAGCGCGTCGCGCAGTTCGTCGGCCAGCAGATCGAGGATCTGGCGGACGCCGGTCTCTCCGGCCGCGGCGAGTCCCCACACCGGCGGCCGCCCCACCAGCACTCCGTCGGCCCCCGACGCCAGCGCCTTGAGCACGTCCGTGCCGCTGCGGACGCCGCCGTCCACCAGGACCTCGCAGGCACCGCCGACGGCCGCCACCACCCCGGGCAGGGCCTCGATGCCGGGCAGCGCACCGTCGAGCTGACGGCCGCCGTGGTTCGACACCACGACGGCATCAGCGCCGACATCGGCGGCCCGCACCGCGTCCTCGGGCGCTAGGACCCCCTTCACCACCAGCGGGACACGGATGGCGGCGCGCAGTTCCTCCACGCACCGCCAGGTCACCGCGGGCGAGAATGCCTCGGCCGTGTGCGCGGCCACTGCCGAGCCCCCCGCCGACGAGCGGTGCGCCGCCGAGGCCGCACCGCCGTCGAGATGCGCCGCCCGCACATCGCCGGGCAGCGTGAAACCGTTGCGCACGTCCCGCGTGCGCCGCCCCATCCAGGGCACGTCGACGGTGAGCATCAACGCCTCACAGCCCGCGGCCTCGGCCCGGCGCGCCAGGTCCAGGGAGCGCCGCCGCTCACGGAGCCAGTACAGCTGGAACCACACCGTGCCGCCGACCGCCGTGACCTCCTCGACGGGGACGCTGCTCAACGTGGCCACAGTGAACGGCACCCCCGCCGCCTTCGCCGCCCGCGCGGTCGCCAACTCGCCCTCGGGATGCACCAGTCGGTGGTACGCGACCGGGGCGACGGCCACCGGCATCCGCACCGGGCGTCCGAGGAGCGTCGCGTCCGTGGCGCACCCCGAGACGTCCCTGAGCACCCGGGGCGCGACGAAGACACGGTCGAACGCCTCCCGGTTCGCGGCGAGGGACCGCTCCCGGCCACTGCCACCCGCGACGAAATCCCACACCTCGGGTGGCAGGGCCGCCGCAGCGGCCCTCTCGGCGTCCCCCAGATCGCGCACGGCCGCCGGCTCAGCGCGCCACACGCTGCCCGGTCCGTTCCAGCTCCACGGCCTCGTACAGCGCCTTGATGTTGGAGCTGCCGAAGGTCTGGGCGCCCTGGCGCTCGATGACCTCGTAGAAGATCGTGCTCCTCGGATGGGCCGACGCGGTGAAGATCTGGAACAGCTGGCCGTCGTGGTCCTCGTCGACGAGGAGGTTCGTCGCGCGCAGTTCGCCCAGCGTGTGGGACTTGAGGCCGATCCGTTCGGCGAGCAGTTCGTAGTACGTCGACGGGGTCCGGAGGAATGCGACACCGCGCGCGGACAGCGTGCGCACGGAGCGGACGGCGTCCTTGCTGGAGAAGGCGAGATGCTGGACCCCGGCGCCGTGGTGGCTCTTGAGGAATTCGTCGATCTGGCCGGGCTGCGCCAGCGGATCGGGCTCTATCAGCGTCAGCGTCACCGCTCCGGTCGCGCTCTGCACGACCTTGGAGTCCATCGCCTGGGCGCCGACGACGATGTGCTCCTTGAAGACCTCACGGAACCCCAGGGCCCGCTGATAGAAGCGCGCCGTCGCATCGAGGTCACCCGCGTTCAGGCACACCGCGATGTGGTCGATGTCGATGAGCCCCACCTCGCTGGTGCGCGCCTCGCGCGAGCCGAGCGCGGGAACGAAGCCGGGCGGTAGACCGGGACCTTCCCCCGGGGCCCGCTCGACCAGCGTGTGCACCACGTCGCCGAAACCGGCGACGGCGGCCGTCACCGCGGGGCCCTCGCCCGCGTGCCGGGTCGGCTGCCGCAGGGGACGCGCGCCGCCCGCCACCGCGGCGTCGAAGGCCGCGGACACATCGGTGGTGCGCAGGGCGATGTCGGCCACGCCGTCACCGTGCGTGGTCACGTACGTGGTGGCGGGGTGCCGTCCGGCGGTCGCCTCGGTGAGCACCAGGGTCATCCGTCCCTGGCGCAGGGCGATGCTGCGGTGCTCGGCGGATCCGCCGGTGCCGACGACCGTGAAGGCGTACTTGTCGACCCAGGCGAATACCGCGGCCTCCAGGCCGTCGACGTACATCTCGACATAGTCGATCGCGAGATCCGAGTGGTGATGGTGCGGGGCCGTTGCGGGTAAATCCGTCATCGGAGTCCTCGTGGGAAGAAGAATGCGGATTCTTGCTCTCGCGCCGGTTCACGGAATGCCGGAACAGCAGAAAGCGCGGGGCAGAATTTTCTTTGCGCGCCTATGCTACGACTGACTTCTTTGTGTCCGCACCTGTCAAGCCATTGCTGTGGATCTGTTGTCGGGAGACGCTGAAGTGATGGAAATCCTGCAAACTGAAATCGCCGTCGCGGAGTTGAACGCGGCCACCCTGCACGCGTCGCTGTCCGATGTGTCGATGGAGTCCATGAACCTCCTCAACCAGGTCGCCGACACCTATCCGGACGCGGTCTCGTTCGCGGCGGGACGCCCGTACGAGGGCTTCTACGACGTGGCGCAGATCCACGAACACCTTCAGGTCTTCTGCGACCACCTGCGGAGCCGGCTCGGTCTCAGCGAGGCGCAGACCGCACGCACGCTGTTCCAGTACGGCGCGACGAAGGGCATCATCGGCGACCTCGTCGCACGCAACCTCGCGGTGGACGAGGGCATCGACGCCGACCCGGCATCCGTCGTCGTCACGGTCGGCTGCCAGGAGGCGATGTTCCTTCTGCTGCGGGCGCTGCGCGCCGACGGCCGCGACGCCGTGCTCGCCCCCAGCCCCACCTATGTCGGCCTGACGGGGGCCGCGTTGCTCGCCGACATGCCCGTCCTGCCCGTGCGCACCGCGGCGCACGGCATCGACCTCGACGACCTGGTGGTCCAATTGCGCCGGGCACGAGCCGAGGGAAAGCGGGTCCGTGCCTGTTACGTTACGCCCGACTTCGCCAATCCGGTGGGCGTCAGTCTGCCGCTCGCCGACCGCCTCCGGCTCCTGGACATCGCCGCCGACGAGGACATCCTGCTCCTCGAGGACAACGCGTACGGCCTTCTGAACAGCGCCGCCGACCGGCCGCCCACCCTGAAGTCACTCGACCGCCGCCAACGCGTCGTCTATCTCGGCTCGTTCGCCAAGACCGCGATGCCGGGCGCCCGCGTCGGCTACGTGGTCGCCGACCAGCGGGTGACCGGCGGCAGTGGGGGCAGCGGTGGCAGCGCGGACGGCGTACTGCTCGCCGATGAGCTGTCGAAGCTCAAGAGCATGCTCACCGTGAACACCTCACCGATCGCCCAGGCCGTGATCGGCGGCAAACTCCTCGCCCACGACTGCAGCCTGGTCGTCGCCAACCGGCAGGAGACGGAGGTCTACCGCCGCAACCTGAGCCAGGTCCTCGAAGGGCTCGACCGGCGCCTCGGCAGCTGCCCCGGCGTCACCTGGAACGTGCCGACCGGCGGGTTCTTCATCGTGCTCACCGTGCCGTTCACCGTCGACGACAGCCTCCTGGAGTACGCGGCGCGCCGCCACGGCGTGCTGTTCACGCCCATGCACCACTTCTACGGCGCCTCGGCCGGGTTCCGCCAACTGCGCCTCTCCATCAGTACGTTGACACACGACCGGATCGAACGAGGACTCGACGGGCTGGCCGCGCTGATCCGCGAGCGCCTGGACGGTGAGGTCACGTGACGATCCGCACCCTGGCCGTCGTCGGCACCGGACTGATCGGCACCTCCGTGGCCCTCGCGGCCCGCGCGCACGGCGTGAGCGTCTACCTCTCCGACCGCGACGAGTCCGCAGCCCGCGCGGCGGCGGTGCTTGGCGCCGGACGGCCGGAGCTCCCGCGGGACCCCGTGGACCTGGCCGTCCTCGCGGTGCCGCCCAGCCAGATCGCCCCGGTCCTGTCCCAACTCCAGTCGCGAGCCCTCGCGTCGAGCTACACCGACGTGGCGAGCGTGAAGGCGCTCGCCGAGCGGGAGATCCTGGACACCGCCCCCGACCCGTCCCGCTACATCGGCGGCCACCCCCTGGCCGGCCGTGAAAGGTCGGGCCCGCTCGCCGCCCGCGCGGAGCTGTTCCGCGACCGGCCCTGGGTGCTCACCCCGACCCGCCTCACCTCCCGGGCCGCCTTCGGCCGCGCCCTGGAGCTCATCGCGCTGTGCGGCGCCGTGCCGCGCGTGATGCGGGCCCGCGCGCACGACGACGCGGTGGCGCTCACCTCGCACGCGCCGCACCTGGTGGCCAGCCTGATGGCGGCCCGCCTGCGGGAGGGCCCGGCGGACGCCACCCGCCTCGCGGGGCAGGGGCTGCGCGACACCACCCGGATCGCCCGCGGCGACTCCCGGTTGTGGAGCGACATCGTCGAGTCCAACGCGGCGGCGGTCGCCGACATCCTCACCCGGCTCCAGGAGGACCTCTCCAGCGTCGTCGCCGCCCTGTACGACCTCGCCGACCGCGAGCGGGGGCGGGAACTCTCCGGCAAGAGCAGGCACACGTTGGTGGACCTCCTCGACCGCGGGGCCGCCGGCGTGGGGGAGCTGGACGAGCCGCGCCCTGGACAGCCCGTGCCCTGTCCTCCGAGCTGAAGCCAGCGTCCTGGCAGGTGAGTCGGGGTGCCTCGCCGGCGCCTGTGGTGGGGTGTCGGTGAGGCTGTACGGGCGGTGTCGTTTGTATCCGCCGTGTGACCGGTGCCCGCGTAGAACTTGGCCCCATGTCCACCACACACAAGCGAACCGCACAGACACTGCTCGCGGCGTCGGCGCTCGTCGCCGGCGTCTTCCTCACCGGCTGCTCCGGTGACTCCTCGGCCGCTTCGTCGGACGACCCGAAGAAGCCGGACGCCTCGCCCACCAGCCCCTTCGACCAGGCCCTGGCCTTCTCCCAGTGCATGCGCGAGAACGGCGTGTCCGGGTTCCCCGACCCGCAGAAGGACGCGGGCGGCGGCATCGCGCTCACACCGGGCGGCGACGTCGATCCCAACTCGGCGGAGTTCCAGTCCGCCACGGAGGCCTGCCGCGACAAGATGCCCCAGGGCGGCCAGCTCGGCGGGGGCGGGGGCGGCGGCGAACCGCTGGACTCGGCGAAGGTCTCGGCCTGGGCCAAGTGCATGCGCGAGAACGGCCTGCCCAAGCTGCCCGACCCCGAGATCAACGGCGGCAACATGGCCCTCGACTTCGGCGCGAGCGGCATCGACCCCGGCAGCGACGAGTTCCAGAAGGCCAGGATCGCCTGCCAGGACAAGTGGCCCGGCGGCGGTCTCACGGGCTCCGGCGGCGGCGCCTGATGACCGCGCCCGACGAGACCCGTGAACGGCAACGGGACGATGAGGCAGGGGAGTTCGAGGAGCCTGAGGAGTCGGTTCAAGGCTCCGGCAACGGCTCCGGAGCCTTGGAGCTGCACGCGCCGGGCGAGGTGTCCGAGCGGATTCCCGGCGCGGTCGCCGCCGAGTCCGCGGAGACCGCCCCCGAGCCGGGCGGTGGCGATGACGACGACGGCGGCGAAGGGGCGACACCCCCGCCCGTGAGAGGCCGCAGGCGCCGCCCCCTGCGCATGTCGCTGATCGTCGTCGCGGCGATCGCCGTGGTCGCCGCGGCGGGCGCCGCCACCACCGGAGTCTTCGGCGACGACGGCTCCGGATCGGCGGGCGACGCCCCCTCCGCGCCGCCCAAGACCGCCGAGGTGGAGCGGACCACGCTGACACGCACGGAGACCGTGGACGGGAACCTCGGCTACGGCGACGCGACGGCCGTACAGGCCCCCGCCGCCACCAAGGCGGGCGCCGGGATCATCACCTGGGTCCCGGGTGACGGCGACACCATCAAGCGCGGCGGCACCGCCTACAAGGTGCAGGAGCAGAAGGTCCCGCTGCTCTACGGCTCCACCCCCTTCTACCGCCAGCTGGAGACGGGCACCGAGGGCAAGGACGTCGAGATCCTGGAGAAGAACCTCTCCGCGCTCGGCTACACCGGCTTCACCGTCGACGAGACGTACGACGCGGGAACCGCCGAAGCCGTACGGGACTGGCAGGACGACCTCGGTCGTGAGGAGACCGGCACCGTACAGCCGTCGGACGCAGTCATCGCCCCCGGCGCCCGGCGCGTCGCCGAGGTGAAGACCACGGCCGGAGCCCCGTCGAACGGACCCGTCCTCACCTGGACCGGCACCGAACGCACCGTCACCGTCGACCTCGACGTGCAGTACGAGGACATGGTCGAGAAAGGCACCAAGGCCACGGTGACCCTTCCCGACGACACCACGGTCAAGACCGAGGTGACCGACGTCGGCACCCCCACCACGCCGTCCCAGGAAGGCGGCTCCGAAGACTCGGGCGGTCAGTCCGGCGGCGCCGACAAGCCCACCCTGCCCGTGGAGTTGAAGGTCGAGGACCAGAAGGGGCTCGGCCGGTACCAGGCGGCCGCCGTGGAGATCTCACTGAAGGCGGAGACCCGAAAGGACGTGCTCGTCGTCCCCGTCAGCGCCCTGGTGGCGCAGCAGGGAGGCGGCTACGCCGTGGAGGTCGTCGGAGCGGACGGCAAGGTGAAGCCGCGGCCGGTGAAGGTCGGCATGTTCGCCGACAGCATGGTCGAGGTGTCCGGGGCCGGCATCACCGACGGCACGGTCGTGGGGGTCCCCAAGTGACCACTGCGGCGCACCCGGTGGTCGAACTGGCGGGAGTCTCCAAGACGTACGGCGAGGTCGAGGCGCTCAAGGGAGCCGAACTCGTCATCGGGCGCGGCGAGTTGCTCGCCGTCGTGGGACCCTCCGGTTCGGGGAAGTCCACCATGCTCAACATCATGGGCACCCTCGACCGCCCCACCACCGGCACGGTGCACATCGACGGCCACGACATCGCCCGACTCAGCGACCGGGAGCTCTCCGCGCTGCGCGCCGGGACGATCGGCTTCGTCTTCCAGCAGTTCCATCTCGCCCCCGGCGTACCGGCGCTCGACAGCGTCGCGAACGGGCTGCTCTACAGCGGCAGGCCGCGGGGCGAGCGCCGCGGACTCGCCGAGCGGGCCCTGCGCCGGGTCGGCCTCGGGCACCGCCTCTACCACGAGCCGCACCAGCTCTCCGGCGGCGAGAAGCAGCGCGTCGCCATCGCCCGCGCGGTCCTCGGCGATCCTCCGCTGCTCCTCGCCGATGAGCCGACGGGCGCTCTCGACTCCCGTTCCGGCGCGGTGGTGATCGAGCTCCTGCACGAACTGCACCGGGCCGGGACCACCGTCGTGGTCATCACCCATGACCGGGACATCGCGGGCTCCCTGCCGCGCGAGGTCCGGATCAAGGACGGCCGCATCGAGCAGGACGCCGCCGCCCTGCCGCCCGAGGAGGCCCTGCGATGAGCGTGACCAGGGAGCTGAGTACGACGGGTGAGCGGGGCACGGCGCGTGAACTGCCCCGTCCCGCGCCGCCGCCACGCCCCAAACCGGCCCGGATGGGACCGGCCGACGTGCTGCGGGTAGGCGGCTCCGGCCTGCGTTCGCGGCCCATGCGGGTCTTCCTCTCGGCGCTCGGCATCGCCATCGGCATCGCGGCGATGGTCGGTGTGGTGGGCATCTCCACCTCCAGCAGCGAGGACCTGAACCGGCGCCTCGCCGCCCTCGGCACCAACCTCCTGACCGTCTCGCCGGGTCAGTCCTTCGCCGGTGATGCGGCCCATCTGCCCGACTCCTCCGTCGACATGATCGGCAACATCAAGGACGTCGAGTCGGTCTCCGCCATCGGCAAGACCAGCGCCAAGGTCTACCGCAACGACCACATCAAGAAGGAGGAGACCGGCGGCCTCAACGTCTATGCGGCCCGTACGGATCTGCCGGGGACCGCGGGCGCGGAGGTCGTCGACGGCCGCTGGCTGAACACCGCCAACCAGCGCTACCCGGCCGTCGTGCTCGGCCCCAAGGCCGCCGAACAGCTGGGCGTGTTCCGGGCCGGACCTGACACGAAGGTGTGGCTCGGCGGCCAGTGGTTCACCGTCGTGGGGATCCTCGCGCCCAACGAACTCGTCCCCGACCTGGACTCGGCCGCCTTGGTCGGCTGGCCCGTCGCGGAGAAGGAGCTGGACTTCGACGGCCACCCGACGACGGTCTACACCCGGGCCGAGGAATCCGCCGTGGGCGACGTCCAGTCCGTGCTCGGCGCCACCGCCAACCCGGAGAACCCCAGCGAGGCCAACGTCTCGCGCCCCTCGGACGTCCTGGAGGCGAAGGAGGCCACCGACGACACCCTCAGCGGCCTGCTGCTCGGCCTGGGCGCGGTCGCCCTGCTGGTCGGCGGGGTCGGCGTCGCCAACACCATGGTCATCTCGGTCCTTGAACGCCGCTCGGAGATCGGCCTGCGCCGCTCGCTCGGCGCCACCCGCGGCCAGATCCGTACGCAGTTCCTCTGCGAGGCCCTGCTGCTGTCGGCTCTCGGCGGCCTGGGCGGGGTCCTGCTCGGCATCGCCGTCACCTCCGGCTACTCCACTTACCAGGGCTGGCCCTCGGTGGTGCCGGTCTGGGCGATGGCGGGCGGCGTCGGCGCGACCCTGGTCATCGGCGGGCTCGCCGGGTTCTATCCCGCGGTCCGCGCGGCCCGGCTGCCTCCCACGGAGGCGCTTGCCACGACGTGACCCCATAACCGATCCCCAATGGACGCGGTGCCTTCGTCAGCCCAAATCCCCCGCGGGCGACGAGGGCATCGCTTTTGGGTGGTCGTTTCTCCCGGCACACACTTTCTTGGACAGCCTATTCCTCTCGTATTCTCGCCCCATGACTGAGCACTTGGGGAAAACCGAGCACGTGAGGAAAACCGAACACTTAGGGAAAGCCGACGAACGTTCCCTGTTCGACCTGCTCCAGGAGCAGCGCATCGGCACGCTCGTCACCCTCAAACGTGACGGCCGCCCGCAACTCTCCAACGTCGGCTACGCATACGACCCCGACGAACGCGTCATCCGCCTCATGGTCACCGACAGTCGCGCCAAGACCCGCAACCTGCGCCGCGATCCGCGCGCGAGTTTCCTCGTCACCGACGGTGCCGGATTCTCCTACATGATCGCCGAGGGTGACGCCGAACTGACACCGGTCGTGACCGATCCGCATGACGTGGTCGCCGACGAACTGGCCCTGGTCTTCAGGGGGTTCCAGGGCGAGCACCCGGACTGGGAGGGGTTCCGCGCCGCGATGGTGCGGGAGCGGCGCCTGGTGATACGGCTGCACGTCAAGCACGTGTACGGAGCCGCGGGGAAACGGGTCCTGGCGGGCAGCGGCCCCAAGGTGGCCATCAAGGGACCCGGCAGCGAGCCGGTCGCCGGCGGCCCCGGCCTGCAGCTCGGCACGGACGGCCCGCCGCCTCACCTGCGGTAGAGATCAGTCGCGAGCGCCACCGCGGCGTGCGTCATGGGGTGCGGGTCGTGCCGGCGCCAGATGAGATGCACGGCGATGGGCTCGGTGTCGCGCAGCGGGCGGAACACGACGCCGTCGCGGCGGTACTGGTTCGCGGTGCTCTCCGGGGTGAGGCCGACGCAGCGGCCCGACGCGATGATCGCCAGCCAGTCGTCGATGTCCTGGGTGTACTCCACCGGGGGGCGGGCCTCTTCGGGCCACAACTCGGCGGTGGTCGTGCCGGTGCGCCGGTCGATGAGGAGCGTACGGTCCCGTATGTCGGCCAGCGGGACGGAGCGCCGTCTGGCCCACGGGTCGTCGCTCGCCAGGGCGCAGAAGCGCCGCTCGTGACCGACGACGGCGCTGGCGAAACGCGACTCGTTGAAGGCGGTGCGCACCACGGAGAGGTCGCACAGACCCTCGGCCAGACCGCCGGTCGCGGAATTCGTCCGGATCAGCGACAGCTCGACGTCGGGGTGCCCGGCGGCCCAGCGGCGCTGGAACTCCGCCGTGTGACGGCCCATCGCCGACCATGCGTGGCCGATGCGCAGCCGGGTGTGTCCGGTGGTCGCCTCCCGGATCAGGTCGTCGGCCTCCGCGAGCACGTGCCGGGCCCGGGCGAGCACCTGAACTCCCGCGGTCGTGGGCGTGATGCTCCGGCTGGTGCGGTGCAGCAGGCGCACCCCGAGCACCTCCTCCAGGCCGCCGAGGGTGCGGGAGACGGCCGCCTGCGAGACGCCCAGCTCGGCGGCGGCGTCGGTGAAGCCGCCGGTGTCCACGATGGCGACCAGGCAGCGCAGATGCCGCAGTTCCAGATCCATGCCCGCAGTGTAGGGACGACAGGTGCGCATGCATAACCAGGCCGTATCGATAACCTGAGCGTATACATGGTGCCTCGCATGCATTTTTCGTATGCGTGAGAATGACGCATCCTGCGGTGCATGCGAACGTCTCAGAGTCAGGCCGTGCCCGCCGCGCCAGCCGCGCCAGCCGTGCCCGCTGTCGTCGAGGGCGTCCCGGAGCAGGTGATCGATCCGGCGGCCAGCTCGCGAGGTCGCCTCTCGGGCATGGCGATGATGTTCGGCAGCGGTCTGTCCAATCAAGTCGGCGCCGCGACCGGCGCGTTGGCGTTCGACGTCATCGGCCCCGCCGGTGTCGTGGCCGTACGGCAGTGGGTCGCGGGAGCGGTCCTGCTGGCGGTGGGCAGGCCGAAGGTGCGCGCCTTCACCTGGCGCCAGTGGTGCCCACTGCTCTGCCTCGCGGCGGTCTTCGCCACCATGAACCTCTCGCTCTACACCGCGATCGACCGCGTGGGCCTGGGTCTCGCGGTGACCCTGGAGTTCCTGGGTCCGCTGGTCGCGTTGGCCGCTTCGCGCCGTGCGGTGGACCTCGGGTGTGCGGTCATAGCGGGGGCTGCGGTGGTCGCACTGGCCCGCCCGCAGCCCAGCACGGACTACGTCGGCATCGGGCTCGGGCTGCTCGCAGCGGCCTGCTGGGCCTCCTACATCCTGCTCAACCGCACGGTCGGAGCCCGCCTCCCCGGCGTCGAGGGTTCGGCCACGGCGGCGGGGATCTCCGGGCTCCTCTATCTGCCGGTCGGCATCGTGGTGCTCGTCCACCACCCGCCGACGGCCGCCGCCCTGGCCTGCGCGGCCGCCGCCGGAATCCTCTCCTCCGCGGTCCCGTTCCTCTCCGACCTGCTCGCCCTGCGCCGGGTCGACGCCCGCTTCTTCGGCATCTTCATGAGCGTCAACCCGGTCCTCGCGGCACTGGTGGGCATGGCCGTCCTGGGGCAGTCCCTGGGCTGGGTGGAGTGGCTGGCGATCACGGCGATCGTGACGGCGAACGGGATCAGTGTCCTGAGGCGGTCCTGAGGCGGTCCTGAGGCGGTCCTGAGGCGCCACGGGCAGTCGCCGCCCTGCAGATGTAGATCAGCTTAACAATGCTGAAGAACTTGTTGCTTGTCCTTTCAGGTTGGCGACGGCATCGTTTCGTTCGGCGACAACTGCCGCCAGTGGCCCGCCAGGACAGGGAGATCAACAGTGAACGGCGTCCCCGGAAGAACGTGGGCAGTGGCAAGGGTGGGCGTGCTGGCCCTCCTCTGGGGATCGACCTTCCTGTGGATCGAACTGGCCCTGGAAGGCTTCTCTCCCGTGCAGGTCACGCTCCTGCGCTGCGCGCTCGGGGCGGCGACCCTGACGGTCCTGCTCTTCAGCACACGCAACCGCCTTCCACGGGGCGGCGCGACGTGGAAGCACATCTTCATCGCCGCCTTCTTCTGCAACGCCCTGCCCTTCGGGCTCTTCAGCGTCGGGCAGCAGACGGTCGACTCCGGCGTGGCCGGGGCGCTGAACGCGACGACTCCGCTGTGGTCCGTGCTGATCGGCCTCGGCATCGGCACGGAACGCGGGCTGCGCCCCGTCCGCCTGGCCGGACTCCTCCTGGGGTTCGCGGGTACGTCGCTGATCTTCGCCCCGTGGCAGCAGTCGGGGCTGACGAGCTGGGGCGCTCTCGCGATCGTGGGAGCGGCGGCCAGTTACGCCGTCGGCTTCACGTACATGGGGCACCATCTCGTCGGCAAGGGCATGCCCACCCTGTCCCTCTCCGCCGCCCAGCTCATGGCGGCGACGGGCCTGACGGCGCTGGCTCTGCCGGTGGGCGGCCTGGAGACGGTCCACGTGGCCCCTACGACCCTGATGGCCGTCACCATCCTGGGAGTCTTCGCGACCGGCATCACCTTCCACCTCACCTACCGGATCATCGCGGACGAGGGCGCGACGAACGCCGCGACGGTCGGGTACCTGCTGCCGGTGGTCTCCGTGGCACTCGGCGCCATCGTGCTGGACGAGCCCTTCAGCCTCCGGGTGGCAGCGGGGATGGCGGTCGTCCTCATCGGAGTGAGCATGACGCGCCGCCAGAAGCGGACTTCGGCCGCGCCGCCGGCGAAGATCCCGGAAGCCTCGAGTCAACTCGGCTGACGCGCGGCATCCGTGGGTACATTGCCCGCATGACTGATGCCGTGGACTCCGACGAACTCCTGCGCCGCATCCAGCGCGCCCGAGCCTGGGCCCAGCAGGAGGAACAGCACTGGAAGACCCAGTCCGACAAAGCGGAAGCGGAAAACCCGACCGAAGCCACGACGGCAAGAACCTCCGCAACCGCGTACGAGGCAGTCCGCAGGGTCCTGGACGAGATCATCGAACCGGGGATCAACGACGGCGACTAGAGCGCCGACTGATCTGTGCCAGAGCGCTAGATGCTGTCGACCGCGAGAGTAAGGGCAGCGACGAACAGGCTCAGCGTGGCGACGCAAAGACCGCCGAGGGCGATCTTGTCCGTGGTTGAAGAGCGTCGCCACCAAGAGCCATGCGGTATCTCGCCGGTAACGTTGAGGACGGCGCGGTTCGCCCACTCCACGACTCGGGAGTAGAGGAACTGCGAAACCAGCATCACGAGCAAGGCCACGGCTGCTGCGAGGTTCTCGCGGCCGCTGCCCCAGTGTCGCCAACTCTGCAATGACGCTGGATCGATGATCGCTGTGATCATGAACAGGACCGCTATCCACGGCAGAATGGAAAGCATTCCGAGGAGTGCGGCAGCAAGGTTTCCCAGAAGCGAGACCTCGGACCACCGTGAGCCACCCGTGCCTCGCAGGAACAGTTCGATTCGAGCAGCCTGCCCGTACACCCATGTCGCATCGTGCCCTGTGACCTGTACCTGCACGCGCTGCGTGTCTATGGTGAGGGTGACCTTGCGGCCGACGGCGGTGTCCTCGGCGGCCTGCATCAGGTTGTCCGAGGAATCCGCGTCGATCACCGCATGGGAATCGCGCAGCAAGTCGATCAATTCCGCCAAGGTGCCTGCCTGGTACCGGGTGCTGTCACATTGCGTTGAGACGGTCACGCCTGCTGACGGGATTCCTTCTGGAGCCAAACTGAAGAGCCGGTCCAGTTCACTGCGTCCGAGGCGGCACGCTTCGTAGATTCGATACACCTCTGTCTGCTGGCTCGGTCCTGCCATGACAGGAGCATGGGCCCGTACCTGCACGCTGACCAGAGCTTTCGCAACGCCCGCCGGCGTCAGCGCTCTGTCCGAATCCCGCCAGCATCTGTGCTCCCGGCACCGCACTGTTGAGGTTGCAAGGCAAGCAAGGGAATCAAGGCGCCAGGGAAGAAAAAGGAGATCGTCATGACCGTCTACGCCACCGTCGCCGGCCCGCTCGGTGAACTGCTGCTCGTGGGTGAGCCGACTCCGGGCGGGGTCTCGCTGACGTCGTTGTCCATGCCCGGGCAGAGGAACGCACCTGCGGTGAACGGCAGCTGGGTCCGTGACCCCGGCCGCTTCTCGGAGGTCGCGCGGCAGCTGTCCGCCTACTTTGGTGGCGAACTCACCACCTTCGACGTCGAGTTCACCCCGAGCGGCACCGACTTCCAGCGGCGCGTCTGGAGTGCCCTGGAGGGGATTCCGTATGGGACCACGACCACCTACGGCGAGCTCGCCCGGCGGATCGGTGTGGAGCGGGGGCGGGTCCAGGCCCTGGGTGCCGCCATCGGCGCGAATCCGCTGCTCCTGGTGCGCCCCTGTCACCGCGTGATCGGCGCGGACGGCTCCATGCGCGGCTACGCGGGCGGCGTGGAGCGCAAGGTCCAGCTCCTCACCCACGAGGGCGCCCTGCAACCCGCCCTCGTCTGAGCCTTTGTCCGACCCGCACGACCACGAAGGACCCCTTATCATGATCGACACCGATCACCCGGCAGCCGCCCGCGTCGGCGAACGCGTCGCGGCGCAGGACTGGGGCGCGCTGGCCGCCGAGCTCGACGAGCACGGTCACGCCCTGACCGGTCAGCTCCTGGACCCCGGCGCCTGCCGTGACATCGCCGCCCTGTACGACGACACCGACCGCTTCCGCAGCACCATCGACATGGCCCGTTACCGCTTCGGGTCGGGCCAGTACCGGTATTTCACCCACGAACTGCCCGACAGCGTAAGGGAGTTGCGTGAGGCGTTCTATCCCCGGCTGCTTCCCGTCGCCCGCGACTGGGCCGCCAGGCTCGGCAACCCCGCCCCCTGGCCCGACAGCCTGGGGGAGTGGGTGGAGATGTGTCACGCGGCCGGACAGGCCAAGTCCGCCCAGATCCTGCTCCGTTACGGCCCCGGCGACTGGAACGCCCTGCACCGCGACGTCTTCGGCGACATGCTCTTCCCGCTCCAGGTCGTCATCGGTCTCGACGCCCCGGGAGCCGATTTCACCGGCGGCGAGTTCCTCATGACCGAGCAGCGCCCCGCGCCCAGTCCCGCGGCTCGGCCACGACCCTGCCGCAGGGTCACGGCCTCATCTTCACGACTCGCGACCGGCCCGTGGCCTCCAGGCGCGGCTGGTCGACCGGGCCGATGCGGCACGGCGTGAGCACCGTCCGCTCCGGGCGCAGGCACACGCTCGGCCTGGTCTTCCACGACGCGTCGTGAGCCTGAGAAACCTGCTCCCGGCCGCCGACAGGCCGAGCCCCCGTACGTACAGACTGTGCGGGCCCGACGGAAAGCCGTACCCCAGCGACACACCCGGCACCCTGGGCGGACACCGTCGCGCACGCCTGTACGGCCGCCTCGACTGCCCCTCCGCGCTGCGGGCCGTCGCCCGCGGCCCGTACGCCACCCATCGGGTGTTCTTCCCCGACGAGGCCACCGCGATCGCGGCCGGATACCGTCCCTGTGCGGTCTGCCTGCCCGCTCAGTACGCTCGGTGGAAAGCAGACCCAGAAAGCACCGGCACATCATGAGCATCCTCAAGGACCGGGAAACGTCCGGCTCACCCCTCGTCAGCGCCACCGAGCTGGCCGCGCACACGGACCTCCCCGCGCCCGCCGCGGACACCGAGGCCGAACTCGCCTCCCTCATCGGCCTGTTGGCCCGGCCCAAGGCGCGGATCGAGACCGTCACGGTGGGCCACAGCCGCGACCCGGCATCCCGCGCTGCCGCAGAAGCCCTCGCCGTCGCGTGGACGGCCCGCGGCGGCACCATCCTCACCACGGTGAGCTGGCCGGAGGCCGCCGCGTCCTGGCTGCGCCCCGCGCACCGGCTGACCGCGGAGCTCCCCGACGCCTGGGTGATGGCCGCCGCGCCCGTCGGGTTCGCCCAGCTGGCCCGGCGCCTGCGCCACTCCACCGACTGGGACCCGGCCCGCACCTACGCCTTCGCCTCCCTGCGGGACTCCCGCGTCCCCGCGCTCGCCGGGGACGACGTACTGCACGGCCTGCGCGGCGCCACCCCTGACGGCGACACCTGGGACGTACGCCACCGCTGGGTCACCACCCACCTGTCCGCGGGGGTGACCTCGTGAGCGCCCTGATCCCCAGGCCCCCGCGGGAGATCGCCCCCGGCGCGGTTCACGTGCCGGAGTGGCTCACCCTGGACGAGCAGCGCCGCCTCGTCACGGCGTGCCGCGACTGGGCCACCGGACCGGTGCCGATCCGCCACACCCAGCTGCCGCGCGGCGGGGTCATGTCCGTGCAGACGGTGTGCGTCGGCTGGCACTGGCAGCCGTACCGGTACACGCGGGACGCCGGTGACGTGAACGGCCGGCGCGTCGCCGCGTTCCCGGACTGGATGGTCGAACTCGGCCGCCGGGCGCTCACGGCGGCGTACGCAGACGCGTCGGCCGCGGCCGATTACACACCCGACACCGCGCTGATCAACTTCTATGACGGGCAGGCCAAAATGGGCATGCACCAGGACAAGGACGAGCGGTCCACGGCCCCGGTGGTGTCCCTGTCCATCGGCGACACCTGCGTGTTCCGCGTGGGCAACACGCAGACCCGGACCAAGCCCTACACCGACGTCGAACTGGCCTCGGGCGACCTGTTCGTCTTCGGCGGCCCCTCGCGCCACATCTTCCACGGCGTGCCCAAGGTCCACGAGGGCACCGCGGACCCCGCCACCGGCCTGGCGTCGGGCCGCCTGAACATCACGATGCGGGTCACCGGTCTCACCGGCTGACCGGGCGGCCCGGGCCATTCGCCTACTCGAAGCGCGAGGTGTCGCCCGCCCCTCGGCGCACGATCTGCGCCTCGCCGTCGGAGAAGTCGATGACCGTGGTCGGGCTCGTGCCGCAGTCGCCGGAGTCGACCACCGCGTCCACCACGTGGTCGAGGCGTTCCTTGATCTCCCAGCCCTGGGTCAGCGGCTCCTCCTCGTCGGGCAGGAGCAGCGTGCTGGAGAGCAGCGGCTCACCGAGCTCGGTGAGCAGGGCCTGGGTGACGACGTGGTCCGGAATCCGGACGCCGACCGTCTTCTTCTTCGGGTGCAGGAGCTGGCGCGGCACTTCCTTCGTCGCGGGCAGGATGAAGGTGTAGCTGCCCGGCGTGGCCGCCTTGATCGCCCGGAACACGTCGTTGTCGACGTGCACGAACTGACCCAGCTGCGCGAAGTTCTGGCACACCAGGGTGAAGTGGTGGCGATCGTCGAGGTTCCGGATCTTGCGGATCCGGTCCAGGCCGTCGCGGTTGCCCAGCTGGCAGCCGAGCGCGAAACAGGAGTCCGTCGGATACGCGATCAGCGCACCGGAGCGGATGCTGTCGGCCACGGTGCTGATGCTGCGCGGCTGGGGGTTGTCGGGGTGCACGTCAAAATACTTCGCCATCCGCCGAGCCTACGGGATTGCCCCAGCAGCCCCCGGTTCCACAGCGGCCTCACGGGTACGTCCGAGGTGCCACACGTCGCTGCGTCAGTCGTCGTCGACGACCGTGATCAGCGCGAGCGTGATGTTGTCGGGGCCGCCGGCGTCGATGGCGGCCTTCCACAGCTCGAAGACCGCGCGGCCTCCGTCGTGGGCCGCGAGCAGCTCGGCCAGGGTCTCCTCGGGCACGGGGTCGGTCAGGCCGTCGGAACACACCAGGAAACGTTCACCCCCGACGAGCGGCACGGTGCTGACGTGCGGGGTGATCGCGCTGAACCGGAGGGCGCCGCCGAGCGCCTGCGTGACGATCGACGTGGTGCGCCGGCCGGGCGCGGGCGGCGGGCTGTCGTCGACGCTCACCTGGCGCAGCGTGCCGTTCGCGCCGCTGCCGCTGCCGCTCACGTCGAGCACCCTGCTGTCGCCGACGTTGAACACGAGGAGTTCTTGCCCCAAGAGCACGACGCCCGCGACCGTCGTCCCCATCGTCGTCAGCTCCGGGTCGCGTTCGGCGGCCTCGTACACGGCGTGATTGCAGGCGTTCAGCGCGTCGCGCACAGCCTCCTCGCTGTCCAGCAAGGCCCCGAGCGCCGCAAGCCGCCGTACGACGAGGCCGCTGGCCACCTCGCCGCCCGGCTGACCGCCGATGCCGTCGGCGACCGCGACGACGAGGGGGTTGCCGAGCGGGAACCCCAAGGTCTGCGGGTTCTCGGTCGTCGTCCCGCACAGCGTCCAGGGGCCGACGGCCAGACTGTCCTCGTTGTGGTCGCGTACGAGACCGGGGTGGCTCAGTGCGGTGACTGTGATGTAGGGCATCCGTGGGTCGCCTCTCCGCAGCGGCTGGCGTGTTCCGCAAGACCATTGTCGCGCCGTGCGCCGCTCCCGGCTCAGTGGCGGACCGTGGGCGCCCCCTGCCCGGCGGTGACCGTGCGTGCCATGGTGGGGGAGTCGGCTGGTCTGGACCAGTCTCCGGTCTCGGTGAGGTCAGGTTGAGGTCAGGTTGAGGTCATGGTGAGGCCTCGGTGAGGAGCATAGGCATGCGCGGCACAACGGTCTTGCCCGGCGAGGGGAACAGCGGCTTACCCGGCGAGGAGGGCATGCCGACGCATCGCCTGGAAGTGCCCATGCCCAACGCGCTGCCGTTCGCCATCGGCACCTTCGACACCATCGGTCCGATGTCGCGGGCGTCGTTCCCGCACCGGCACACCTTCCACGAGATCGTGCACGTCACCGGCGGCACCGGCGAGCACGTCGTCGACCTGACCCGCTTCGCCCTGCGGCCGCCCCACCTGTGCTTCATCGCCCCCGGCCAGGTCCACCACTGGGAGAACGCCACCGGCCTGGAGGGAAGCGTCATCCTCTTCACCGAGGACTTCCTCCTGGACCACTCCGCCGACCGCCACGCGCTGCGCGGGCTGGGGCAGCGCTCGCGGGTCGACCTCCCCGACGAGGAGGCCGACCGGACCGCGCGCCTCGTCGCCGACCTCGACGGTGAGTACCGTGCGGGCGCCGACGGATTCCAGGGCGTGCTGCAGGCCCTGTTGCACGTCCTGGTGGTGCGGGCGGCACGGCTGCCCGCACGCCGGTCAGCCGAGGTCCCGCCCGAACCCCGCACCGGGCCCGGGTCCGTGGCCGCGCGGTTCCTGAACCTGCTCGGCAGCCAGGAGGGCCCCCTGCGGTCCGTGCGCGCGTGCGCACGGCAGCTGGGCGTCTCCGAGGGCTACCTCAGCGAGGCGGTCAAGGCATCCACCGGTCGCACGCCCGGCGAGCTGATCCGGCAGGCGCGTGTGCACGAGGCCAAACGCCTGCTGCTGCGCACGGAGTTGTCGGTCCGTCAGGTCGCGGCCCGGGTCGGCTTCGGTGACCCCGCCTACTTCTGTCGCTTCTTCCGCCGCGAGACCGGCGCGAGCCCCGGGGACTTCCGGCGCGGCGACGGCGATATTCACCACGACCACCGACTTGAGTCCATCGCCCGGGCCCTGCCGCCCGCATAGCTTCGGAGCCGATCCGGAACCCACCCCACCCCCTTCAGGAGGAGCGATGGAGCGCGAGATCGGCACGACAGAGAACGGCATGCCTGACGACGACGGAGCAGGCCCGGCCACGGAGCGGCGCGAGGGCGGCGGCCCCAGCCGCAAGACCGTCCTGAAAGCGGCCGCCGCAGTGGGCATGGCCCTGCCGGTGGCCCTGATGGGGGTCCCCGCCCTGGCCAGGACGGCGGGCGAACGCGGGGTGGCGCCGGAGGCGACCCCGGCCTGCGACGACGGCGACGACCCGACGCCCCCGCAGATGGAGGGGCCCTACTTCAAACCCAACTCGCCCCGGCGCACCTCGCTCCTCCAGCCCGGCACCCCGGGTGTGCGGCTCACCGTCACCGGTTACGTCTTCGGGAGCGCCTGCCGGCCCATACCCAGGGTCCTGCTGGACTTCTGGCAGGCCGACACCTACGGGACGTACGACAACACGGGGTTCCGCTTTCGGGGCCACCAATTCACCGACGCGAGCGGCGCGTTCAGGCTCACCACGATCGTGCCCGGCCTCTACCCGGGCCGCACCCGGCACCTGCACGTCAAGGCGCAGGCCCCGGGCCGCCCGGTCCTCACGACCCAGCTGTACTTCCCCGGCGAACCGCGCAACAACACCGATCCGATCTTCGACGCGCGGCTGCTCATGAACGTACGCACCGTCGGCAACGCGAAGGAGGCGGACTTCGACTTCGTCCTGAACGTGCCCCAGTAGCCCTGGGAGCCCTGGGCGTCGTGGGGCGTCGTACAACCTTTGGTGGACGTGGGGGGTCAAGTGTTCGGCCGGCGTGAACCGGCGGTGACATCTGCCGGGCAGCCACCCCACCGCACTCTGAACCAAGGGAACCTGTATGTCGCGAGCCAAACAGCACGCCGTCGGTCGTCGTGCCCGTCGCACCCTGCCCCTGATGGCCGCCTCCCTGCTCGTGGGCAGCGGCCTCTCGGCCCTGGCCATCGGGCAGGGCAGCGCCTGGGCGGCCACGCCGGACGCAGGTGCCGGCCGTGCCGGTGCCGCCGCCGCGAAGGTGACGGACGACCTCAACGGCGACGGCTACGCCGACCTCGTCGTCGGCGCCCCGGGCGCCACCGTCTCCGGCAAGGCCAAGGCCGGGTATGTCGTCGTGACCTACGGCTCCAAGGAGGGTCTCGACCCCGCCAACAAGAAGATCATCAGCCGCTCCAGCAGCGGCGTGCCCGGCGCGGCCACCGCCAAGCAGGAGTTCGGCAGGCACGTCACCAAGGCCGACCTGGACCAGGACGGGTACGCGGACCTGGTCGTCGGCACCGGTGTCGCCGGCGGAGGCTCGGTGATCCTGTGGGGCTCAGCGAGCGGTCCGACCGGCGGCACCGCCGTCAACACCTTCGGATTCGCCCCGCAGGCCGGGGACTTCGACGGGGACGGCACCACCGACCTGGCGCTGTTCGACCTGGTGGCCTATCACGGCGACGACCCGGTGGAGCAGAAGGCGCGTCTGTGGAAGGGGCCCATCGCGCGCACGGGCGCCCCGGCCGCCACCCTCGACTTCATGGACAAGTCGGAGTGGTGGAGTTATGAGAGCGAGGAGCGCCCCTATCCGGGCTGTCGCGAGAAGCCCGAGATCTGCGTCGACGGACCGCTCTCCGTCCAGGGTCCGGTGATCCCGAGGGCCGTCGGTGACATCAACGGCGACGGCCGCTCCGACATCGCCATCAACGACTACACGGGCGACGGCAGTTGGACGAACAGCATCCTGTACGGCAGCCCCACCGGCTTCAAGCGCGGCGAGGCGGCGGGGGCCAGGGGGCAGCTCGGCATCGGTGACATCAACGGCGACCGCTACGACGACCTCGTCGTCGGCGAAAGCGAGTATGACGAAACCGAGGCCCCGGTCATGGTCGCCTACGGCTCGGCGGACGGCCTGAAGCCGGAGGTCCAGAAGTTCGACCAGAGCCTGCCCGGCATCCCCGGCGCCGAGGAGGAGGGCGACCGCTTCGGCAGCTCCGTCTCTGTGGGCGACGTGACGGGTGACGGCTTCGCGGACATCGCGATCGGCGTCGCGGGCGAGGACGTCAAGACGGTCGGCGACGCGGGCGCCGTAGTCCTGGTGCACGGGAGCGCGAACGGCGTGACCGGCACCGGCGCCCAGGCCTTCCACCAGGACACCGCGGGCATCCCCGGGGTCGCCGAAGCCGACGACCAGTTCGGTGCGGCCACGGCGCTGCTCGACGTCACGGGCGACGGACACCGCGACCTCGCGGTGTCCTCCACACGGGAGAACGCCCAAGCGGGCGCGATCTGGTCGCTGCGCGGCACGTCCACCGGCCTGACCGCCACGGACTCCGTCGCGTTCGGCCCCAAGGACGTCGGTGCCCCGGACGCCGCGGCACTCTTCGGCACCACCCTGCGCTAGACGCGGAGCGGCACAAGTACGGGCCCGCGCACGAGGAGTGACTGTTTGTCACCCTCGTACGCGGGCCCGTCCCGTCCGTCGCTCGCCCTGTCAGTCGCCTCCGCCTCCGCCGCCCCCGCAGCCGGAGTCCCCGTGATCGGAGCCCGACTCGCGTTCCAGGGCGTTGCCCAGGCGGATCATGGCCCGGCCAAGGCCGGACGGGACGAACTGCGCTTCCGTGACGGCGCGTCGGACCGTGCCCTTCGGGAGAACCTCGGGTCCGAAGAACACGTGGTCGGGGAGGGCCCCCTCCTCCTCGGCCGCCTGGAGCCGCTGCCTGCCGACCCGGGTCAGCTGGTGCCGGGACCTGGTCACCAGGCCCCACTCCGCGAGCCGGTCGCCGATCTCCTCCACCTCCGGGCACTCGCGCAACTCCGCGCACACCGCGGCAGAGCTCCGGCTGTCGGGGCACGCCGCCAGCAGGGCGCGCTCGACCGGATGCCGGGGTATCTCCTCGCCAACGGCGCACACCCGTGACGCCCTGAGCCTGAGCAACCCACGCTCGGCGAGCCCGATCACCGCGCACTCCACCACGCGTCGCGGCCCACCCGCCAGATAGGCGATGTCGTACGCACCAAGGGCCCGTCGTGCTGCCGCCGCCGTCGTGGCCCGCCTGAAGTACACCCGCATGCCCCCACCCCCTTCGGACACCCCGTCTTTCGCGTGTGGTGCCCGACGCCGGGAGCGCGCACCCCTCGCGTGCGCCCCTTCAGAGCAAAACTTGAGGGTCCGGGCATCACCCGTCTCCCTTGACAGCAACCGCCCCACGGCGATGGCCTTGAGCCCTGCCGCGCGGTGACGCGGCGGCCACGGAACCGGGCACGGGGCACAGGGGGAGAGGGCCATGCTGCGGGTGCACTTCACGGCCGAGGACCTGTCGCGGGTACGGGTCGCGTCGGGGCCGGACTTCCTCTGGGAGATCAGCAACAGCGTCCAGACGCTCCAACGGCGTGACGGAGCGCGGGTGTTCGGGGAGTGGCGCCGCTGGGCGAGGCCTCGCCTCTCGGACAGTTGCCGTCTCCTGTCGCCCCTCCTGCCGCCGCACGGCTGCTCCCCGGACTTCCTCACCCCCACCCATGGAGAGGGCGAGACGCTTCAGGCGGCGGTCGACACCCTCGTGCGCACTCCTCGGCCGCGCCTGCGCACCGATCTGACGCGCGTGGCCGCCTCGCGTCGGCTGCCGGGCTGGACGGAGTCGCTCGCGCAAGGAGATGCCGCCGCCTTACGGCAGTTGGGGCAAGCGCTGCACACGTACCACCTGGAGGCGCTCGCGCCGTTCTGGCCCCGCATCCACGCCCAGATCGACGCCGACCGCATCATCCGTCTGCACAGCCTCCTGGACGGCGGGACCGACGGCCTGCTGGCAGGCCTCGGGCCGCAACTGCGTTGGAACTCAAGGGTGTTGGAGGTCGACTATCCGGTGGACCAGGAGCTGCGCCTCGACGGCCGGGGCATCACCCTGCAGCCCTCGTTCTTCTGCTGGCCCACGCCCGTCACGCTCGCCGACGGCCAACTGCCGCCCGTCCTGGTGTATCCCATCGACCACGCGATGGACTGGACCCACCCCACACCCGCCGACCGCACGGACGACGGCGCCCTCGGGCCGCTCGTCGGGCACACGCGCGCCGCTGTCCTCAGGGCGGCGTGCACCGGCTCCTCCACGGTCGAGCTCGCACGCTTGCTGGCGGTCACGCACCCGGCGATAAGCCAGCACGTCAAGGTGCTGCGCGCGGCAGGCCTGCTGACCACCGTCCGCAGGGCGGGACGGTCCCTCCATGTCGCCACCGCGGAGGGGCGCGCGCTGCTGCGCAGTTGCGGGTCGTAAGTCTGGGCTTTCATCGATTGCGTGTGGCATGGGCATGCAAGGAAGCTGACCGAGCAGTTGCCCACGCATCCCCCCACCGCGTCGCGTCCCGACATCCCGCCCTGCGCTCGTTCAACGCGCGTCCACGTGTGAACTTCCGGGCACGGCACGCCAGGACGCCTCGACGATCCGATGAAGGAGTGGCGTTGCGCACGACTCGTACCCTCCCCCTCACCCGCCGCGCGGCCATGGTTGCCTCGCTCGCCCTGGCCGGCACCCTCTGCGCCGTGCCCGGCATGGCGCAGGCCGCCGCGTCCCCCGCGTCCCCCGCGTCCCCCGCGTCCCCCACGGCGCCCGCGGCCTCCTCCGGGCACGGCCTGAAGTGGTTCCAGGAACGCCACGGCCTGCCCCGCACCGGCTCGGTCGACGGCGCGACCGCCAGAGCCCTGCGGCAGGCGCCCGACGCCGAACTGCGCCGCACGTTCCGGACGGCGGCCGACCTCGGCCCCGAGGAACTCGCCAACGCACGCACCGTCATCGGTGTCGGCAAGGGGGCGCAGATCCCCGAACAGGGCCTGGTCATCGCCCTGATGACCGCCATGCAGGAATCGAAGTTCGTCAACTACCTGACGCCGGTCGACCACGACTCCCTGGGAATCTTCCAGCAGCGTCCGAGCACCGGCTGGGGCACCCCGGAGCAGATCACCGATGTCGCCACCTCGTCCAAGTCCTTCTACGGAGTGGCCCCCTTCGGCAGCAACCCGGGCCTGATCCAGATCGACGGCTGGCAGACGATGCCCCCGGGTGACGTCTGCCAGGCGGTCCAGGTCTCCGCCTACCCCGACCGCTACGCGCAGTGGGAGCAGTTCGCCCGCGATCTGCTGGCCCAGGAAGGGCCCACGGTCCCGCCGATCCCGTGACCCGCACGCCTGCGTGCCCACTGCCCCCGCTCAACCCCTCACTTCCCCTCACGTCCCCTCACGCCAGGAGTCCGTATGCGCAAGAGACTTGTCTCCACAGCGATCGCCGTCGCCGCCGTCGGCGCGCTCGTCACCCCGGCCGCCGCCCAGGCCGACCCCGCGCACCCGCACAGCGTGTCCGTCCTCGCCGAAGGCTCCAGGGCCGGGACCGCGGTCGTCAGCGGACAGAACGAGCCCGGCACCCGGCTGAGCATCGGCGGTGCGCGGACCAGGAGCGCACACACGCTCCCGGTCGACTACCAGGTCCAGGAGACCGGCTACTGGTGCGGCCCCGCCGCCACCCGCATCGCCCTGTCCGCGCGGATCGCCCCGCCGAGCCAGGGCGCCCTGGCGGCCCAGCTCGGCACCACCGAGGCAGGCACCGATCACATCAGTCAGGTGACGGGCGTGCTCAACGCCAACCTCGGCACCGGCTGGTACGAGACCAAGGAGATGCCGAACGACCCGCCCACCCAGGCCCAGAAGGACCTGCTGTGGAACGACATCGTCCTGGACATCGACAACAACTACCCGCTGGTGACCAACATCGTGGCCCCGCCCGGCAATCAGCCGCCCGGCTACCCGTCGGACCAGACGATCTACCACTACTTCACCGTCATCGGCTACGACGACGCGAACCGCACCGTCCTGATCGCCGACCCCGCGTCCTTCGGCGGCAACCAGATCTACTGGCTCTCCTTCGACCAGCTCGCCACCCTCATCCCGCCGAAGGGGTACGCCGCCTGATCCGGGAGCCGAGTGCCGCGAAGCGGCGACTGTGGGCGGCGCCACCGACACATGCGCCACCCACAGCCCGCTCGGTCGCCGTCTCGGGGGTGGCGGCGACAGCCTCAGCGGCACCGACTCCGCTGAGGCCGAACAGGAAGCAGGGTCCAGGCGGTCCTGCCGACCTCAGGCACACGGACGGTCACGACGAGCTACCTATTGCTTCCGTCGCGACCGGGCACTTGGATGCACCATCGACCAAGATTCTTCAGCAGCCCTCCTGGGCGTCCTCCAGACGAAGGCGCAGACTGTGGATGCCGCGCCGGGCGTGGCTCTTCACCGTGCCCAGGGGCCACCCGGTGTGCTGCGCGATCTGCGGATGGGTCAGGTCCTCGTAGAACGACAGGCGCAACACCGTCCGCTGCGGCCCCGGGAGCCTTGCCAACTCCTGTGCCAGCAGCGTCCGTTCGACCGTCGAGTCCATGCCCTCGTGGGCGCCGTGATCCATCGTGGCGAACTGCGCCACCGCGCCCTCGACGAGTGCCGCCCGCCGGGTGCGCGCGCTGAGCGCGTCCGCGATCCTGTGCCGGGCGATGCCGGTCAACCAGGCGCCCAGACCGCCGAGTTCGGGTCGGTAGCCGTCCCGGCCGCGCCATGCGGCGAAGAACACCTGCTGGGTGACGTCCTCCGCCTCGCGGCTGTCGCCGAGCGCGCGTTGAGCGAGGGAGTGCACCAGCGGCCCCCACCGGCGGTACACCGCCGCGAGACTCGCCTCGTCCCCACCGGCGAGACCTCGGGCCAGGTCTGTGGTCCGCTCCCTGACGGGGGCTCGCACGGGCTGTGGCGCCAGTGTGCTCATCGGCGTGTCGTCAGCTCCTTCCGGCGATCGCAATCGCCGTACGAACGAACGTAATCGGGCAGTCGCGCCGTCGCTGTGGCCGCGATCCGGTCATCCTGGGAACAGCTGCACCGGCACGGCAACTCGCATCGGTTGTGCGTCGTATCGTGGCCGGATGAGCGAGGGGAAACGCCGCGGTCAGGGCAGCGAACCGGCGGGTACCGGAGTCACCACCGGTGCTCTGGCGCGGCGGTTGGGGGTGTCACCGACGACGCTGCGGACCTGGGACCGCAGATACGGCCTCGGCCCTGCCCGGCGCGATCCCGGTCACCATCGCCGCTGGTCCGAGCGTGATGTCGCGATGGTGGAGGAGATGGGCCGCCTCACCTCGTCGGGGGTGCCGCCTGCCGAGGCCGCGCACCAGGCGCTGAAGCTGCTCGATCCCGGCGTGGCCTCCGGGACCGGGCCCGGCCCTGCCTCCGTGCCGCGGCCGAGGCGGCGGGCACGTCAGGCGCCGCCGTCCCCCGACACGTTCGTCCGCCGGCAGCGGGGCCTGTCGCGTGCCGCCGTGCGGCTCGACGCGCCCACCATGCAGGACCTGCTGGACGACGCGGTGGAGAGCCACAGTCTCGTCACCGCGTGGCAGGAGGTGATGGTGCCGACGCTGCACGCCGTGGGCCGCAAGTGGGAGGAGGCGGGCGACCGTTACGTGGAGGTCGAGCACATGCTGTCGTGGCACGTCTCCCGCACCCTGCACCGCTGCTCCATGGCGCCGACGGCGTCGGCCGCGGACGCGCCGCTGGTGCTGGCCTGCGTACCGGGCGAACAGCATTCGCTCCCGCTGGAGGCACTCAGCGCGGCGCTCGGCGAACTGGGCATCCCGCAGCGCATGTTCGGCGCCGCCGTGCCGGTCGAGGCGGTCTCGTCGGCCGTGCGCAGGACGGGCCCGGCCGTCGTGGTCCTGTGGGCCCAGGCCCGCTCGACAGCGAGCGTCCCCCTGGCCCGCCACATCGCCGAAACCCGCTGGGGCGTACGAGGCGCAAGAGGCCACCCCACAGTCATGCTGGCCGGCCCCGGCTGGGCAGGCCCAACAATCCGCGGCGCACTACGCCCCACAAACTTGCCCGAGGCACTGACCCAGATCGGCAGGGCCCGGGGCGGGGCCGCGGCTGACCGGGGAACGGCGTGAGGCGCGGGGTCCCGGCCCGCTGATGCCGGCGGCGCTGCGGCCCGACAGTTTGCGCGTGGCGCAGCCCAGGGTGAGTGGGGGTATGGCGGGGCCGCAGGGGCGTTTGCGTGCCGCATGGTCCCACGGGGGGTTAGCCCGCTGGTGTCAACGGTGTGCGGAGTGCGCTGCGTTCGTTTGTCCAGGCCGTCAGGAGGCGGGCGCCCAGGCGGTCTTCCAGGAAGTCCGTGGCTTCGATGCCGAAGACCACGTCGGACTCCAGGCCGGGTTCGCTCGCGAGCAGGCCGCCGATCACGTCGCGGCGCACCACCTGTTCGTGGACGGCGTCGGCCTCCACATGTTCGTCGTAGAACCGCTCGGCCGCTTTGCCGGCACCGCACTTGCGCATCGCCTTGGCCAGCCGTCGCGAGCCCGGGGACGACGTCACCTCGACGGCGGCGAAATGTCCGACGAGGGCTCCGCGCAGCGCCCGGTGCAGGCCCAGCAGGGACATCAGGTTGACCGTCGCGAGCGCCTCCGCCGGGGCCGCGTCGAGGTAGTGCCCGTACATGGTCTTGAGGGAGAGGTCCCGCATGAGGTCGGCGTAGAGCCGGGCGTGGATGTCCTCGGCCCGCCCCGCCCCGAACTCGTCGAACTCGACGGCCACCATGCCCGCCTTGGCCCGGCCGTGCAGCCGGGGGATGACCCAGGCGTGCGGGTCGGCCTCCTTGAGGTGGTACAGCGAGCGCAGCGCCGCGTACTCCCTGAGCTGCCACAGTTCGCCGTCGCGTTGCAGATGGTGGCTGACGCTGGTCGGGACGTGTCCGATCGGCTCCAGCAGCAAGTCGGCCAAGGCGCGCTCCGCGCTGTCCGTGGAGCGGCAGTTGGCGCGCAGCGCGCCGAGGAAGCGTCCTTCGAGCGCGCGGCGCAGCCCCAGCAGCTCGGGGTCCCATTCGAGGTCCTCGCGGACCCCGTCGAAGCCCTGGTAGTGCAGCTCGTAGAGCGTGTAGAGCGCGAGCTGGAGGTCGTCCCCGTAGGGGTCGGCGTCGTGCGTGTCGAGGGGAAGGGGCCCTGAACTCCCGCCCGCGCGAAGAGTGTTGATGATGAGCTCGGACAGTACGCCGCGGGGCTCGGGCAGGGGCGGGCTCGTGAGGCGTGACTCGCGGACACCGTCCGGCAGCGTCTGGTTCTCAGCGGGCATCGGGTGCTTCCTCCCCCTTGGTGTGCTCGTCGGTGTCCTCGGGCTTCACGCGGCGGCGGTGACTCGTGTCGCACCACGGGTAGGCGCGGCTCCGGCGGCAGGTGCAGATCGCGGTGGTGAAGCGCCGGGAGGCGATGACGCTGCCGTCCTCGGCGACGACCTCGACGGGTCCCTCGACCAGCAGGGGCCCCTCGGGGTCGATCGTGACCCGGCGCGGCCGTGGCTCCCGCGGCAGCCGGTCCGTCCCGGCCGCCGTGGGTTCAGGTGCGTTCGGCACGGATGACCACCAGTTCTTCCATGTCCTCGTCGCCCAGCAGCCCTTGCCTGCGCAGGAAGTCCCGGCGCGAGCGCAGGACGGGCCCGAACGGAATGAGCGCGCGGTCGGTGACCGACGCCTCAAGTCCGGCCTTGGAGAGCCGGGACAGGGTGGCGTCGGTGTCACACAGCGCCGAGTGGACCATGAGCAGCACACCTCCGGGACGCAGCACCGCGGGCGCCGCGTCGCAGATGCGGTCGACCAGCGCGCGGCCGTCCTGCCCAGCGTCCCAGGAACGCGCCGCGCCGCGCCGCGGCACCCGGCCGGAAGGCGAGGGCACGTACGGCGGATTGCTCGCCACGAAGTCGTAGGACCGCCCGGGAACGGCGGACGTGAGGTCGCCCCGCAGAACGGTGATGCGCTGCCGCGCCACCAACGCGTTGAGACGGGCGGTCAGCACGGCACGCCGCGCGATGTCCACGGCCGTCACCCGGGCGCCGAGCCGCGCCGCGTGAACGGCGAGCGCGCCGCTGCCGGTGCCGAGGTCGAGCAGGGCCGTGCCGGGGCCGATGGCCTCGCGGCACAGGGCGCGAGCGAGCAGACCCGTGTCGTCCTGCGGTGCGTAGACCCCGGGAAGGGTCATCAGGTGTCCCGGGGCAGCACCAGCGGCTGTATCGGTGACCATCACGCACCTCCGGTGATTGCGGGGCCGGCCGGACGATGCCCTTCCTGGCCCGGCCCTCTCACCACACTCCGCTGTTCCCGCACCTGCCACCACTCGGGTGGTGACACACAGTGACGAGTCGGACCGACCGGGTGTCTCTCTGGACTCATGGATTCCTCGGCTGCTCGGTGCTCGCTCCCGCGACTGTCGATCTCCCAGGTGCCCTGCGAACCGGGGTGCACACGTATCGGCCACGTGGAGCCACCGGACCCGGGGCGGAGGAACGGCGAGGCGGAGGGGTCGCGATTGCGCCACTGCGACGTGGGTACGCGGCCATCTCAGAAACTCAGCGGAACAGCCGCTGGCACCCCGGACACAGAAAGGGCGCCATGCCGCTCAATATCTTCGTACTCGGCCTGGACGAGGCCAACCTGCCGACCCTGCGCGCGGTCCCCGACGCGCAGGACTACGTCTTCCACCCCCTCCTGACAGTGGACGAGCTGCAGAGCGGTGAGGTCTCCGTCCCCGCGCTGCTGGAGAAGGCGCAGGGGATACTCGACGCGTTCGACGGTCACATCGACGCGATCGTCGGCTACTGGGACTTCCCCGTCAGCACGCTCGTGCCGATCCTCAGCGAGCGCTACGGGACGCGGAGCACCAGTCTGGATTCCGTGGTCAAGTGCGAGCACAAGTACTGGAGCCGCCTGGAACAGCGGCGCGTCACCGACGCGCATCCGCCGTTCGGGCGGGTCGACATGGACAGCGACGACCCCAAGCCCCCCGAGGGCATGGACTTCCCGATGTGGCTCAAGCCCGCGCTGTCCTACTCGTCGGAGCTGGCCTACGGGGTCGGCGACCAGGCCGAGTTCACCGAGGCGGCCGACCGCATCCGCAACGGGATGGGGCGCATCGGGCGGCCGTTCGAGGACATACTCGCCCGCGTCGAGCTGCCCCCGGAGATGGCAGACGTGGGCGGTCAGGTGTGCCTCGCGGAAGGCGCGCTGACCGGCATCCAGGTCGCGGTCGAGGGCTACGTCCACGAGGGCGAGGTCACCATCTACGGCATCCTCGACTCGATCCAGTACCCCGACTCGTCGTGCTTCCTGCGCCACCAGTACCCCTCCGCTCTCCCCGGGCCCGTGATCGAGCGGCTGCGGGACGTGTCGGAGCGGGTGATGCGGCAGATCGGCATGAACGCGGCGACGTTCAGCATCGAGTACTTCTACGACCCGCGGACCGACGCGATCAACCTCCTGGAGATCAACCCGCGGCACTCCCAGTCGCACGCGGAGATGTTCGAGTACGTCGACGGCGTGCCCAACCACCACTGCATGCTGAGCCTCGCCCTCGGCAAGGACCCCCAACTGCCGTTCCGCCAGGGTGAGTACGCCACGGCCGCCAAGTGGTACTACCGCTGGTTCGCCGACGCCACCGTGCACAACGTGCCCTCCCGCAAGGACATCGAGAGCATCGAGCGCCGCATCCCCGGCGTGCGCATCGACGTGGCGGTCGAGGAAGGGCAGCGGCTGTCCGACGCGTCCGAACAGGACAGCTACAGCTACGAGTTGGCCCACATCTTCACGGGCGGCGAGAGCGAGGAGGACATGCGGGCCAAGTACGACCAGTGCGTGGCGGCCCTCGGCCTGACCTTCGACGAGGCGAAGCCCGGCGGCCGCGACACGAAGAACGACTGAACGGCGAACCCCCCACAAAAGCACCCCCGCAACACGAAGGAGCGTCTCGGCTTGCGCTATGTGAGCGACCTTCCGTACGAGACCAAGGAAGAGGAGAACGTCACCATCCCCGTGGCGGACGGAACCCGCCTCGCGGCCCGCATCTGGCGGCCGACGTCCTCCGACCAGGAACCCGTCCCCGCGGTCCTGGAGTACATCCCCTACCGGCAGCGTGACCTGACCGCCGAGCGCGACTCCATCCATCACCCCTACATCGCCGGGCACGGCTATGCCTGCGTCCGCGTGGACCTGCGCGGCACCGGCGACTCCGAGGGGGTGCTCAAGGACGAGTACCTGGAGCAGGAACAGACCGACGCCGAGGACGTCCTGGCCTGGCTCGCCGACCAGCCCTGGTGCGACGGCAGCACCGGCATGATGGGGATCTCCTGGGGCGCCTTCGCCGCGCTGCAGGTCGCCGCGCGGCAGCCGGAGAGCCTGCGCGCCATCGTCATCGCGTCCTTCACGGACGACCGGTACGCCGACGACATGCACTACATGGGCGGCCAGCTCCTGTCGGACAACCTCGCCGAGGCGGGCACCATGTTCGCCTACGGCACCATGCCCCCGGACCCGGTGATGGTGGGGGACCGGTGGCGCGAGATGTGGCACGAGCGCATGGAGGGCACCCGCCCCTGGGTGCTCGAATGGCTCAAGCACCAGCGCCGCGACGACTACTGGCGGCACGCCTCGGTCTGCGAGGACTACCAGGCCGTACGCACGCCCGTCCTCGCCTCCAGCGGCTGGGCGGACGGCTACTCGAACGCGGTGACGCGGCTGCTCGGCAACCTGGACGTGCCGCGCAAGGGCCTGATCGGCCCCTGGTCCCACAAGTTCCCGCACCTCGGTCAGCCGGGCCCCGCCATCGGCTACCTCCAGGAAGTGGTGCGCTGGTGGGACCACTGGCTGAAGGGCGTCGACAACGGCGTCATGGACGGGCCGATGCTGCGGACGTGGATGCAGGACAGCGTCCCGCCCTCCACGTCGTACGAGGAACGTCCGGGACGCTGGGTGGGCGAGCCGTCCTGGCCGTCCCCGCACATCACGCCCGTCGTGCGGCGCCTCACCCGTCACGGGCTCTCCGAGCCGGTCTCGGAGGCCGCGGCGTCGCGCGATTCCCCCGAGGGGGAGCAGGCGGGCTCGGGCGAGGGAATGTCCGTCCAATCACCGCTGTCCGTAGGCCAGTTCGGCGGGAAGTGGGCCTCCTACAACGCGCCCCCCGACCTGCCCTACGACCAGCGTGAGGAGGACGGCGGCTCGCTGGTCTTCCAGACCGAACCGCTGACCGAGCGCACGGAGATCCTGGGCTCGCCCAGCGTCGAACTCGACCTGAGCGTCGACCAGCCCGTGGCCATGGTCGCGGTCCGGCTGTCCGACGTGGCGCCCGACGGCAGCGCCACCCGTGTCAGCTACGGCCTGCTCAACCTCACCCGCAGCGAGGCGCACGGCGATCCGCGTCCCCTCGAACCCGGGCGGCGTTACCGCGCGGCCATTCCGCTCAACGGAGTCGCCCAGGCCTTCCCGCCGGGTCACCGCATCCGCGTGTCCCTGTCCACCTCGTACTGGCCGCTGGCCTGGCCGCCGCCCAAGCCGGTGCTCCTGACCGTGTACGAGACGTCGAGCACCCTGACGCTCCCGGTCCGGCCGGTCTCGGAGCCCGATGCCCTGCCTGAGGAGCCCTTCGGTGAGCCGGAGGGCACGCGGCCGAGGTCTCCCGTGCAGCTGGTCGCCCCCGAGGAGCGCTGGCAGGTCAAGCGTGACCTGGTCGACTACTCCGCGGAGCTGGAGATCGTCAAGGACCGGGGGACGGTGCGCCTGGAGGACATCAACCTCGACGTCGGCCGCCGGGCCTACGAGCGCTACACGTCCAGGGCCGAGGACTTCACCTCTGCGGCCGGCGAATCGGCCTGGACGATGTCCTTCAAGCGCGACGACTGGGACGTACGGGTGGAGACCCGCACGGTCCTCAGTTGCGACGAGGACACCTTCCGGGTGGACGCCACCCTGGACGGTTACGAGGGCGACCGCAGGGTTTTCTCGCGTACCTGGAATGAGACCGTGCCCCGCGATTTGCTGTGACACCACGGTTGTCGTGACACCACGGCGGAATGCCGCGGTGAGACGGCCGGAAGTTTCTGTTTGGCCGCCATACGGCAGGGCACCCGGTGCGTTGGAGGTTGATCATCTCCTCCCGCTATGTGAATCCCTGCCGTTCGGGGAAAACGAATTGAGGAGTTCTCGATGAGCAACGAAATCTGGAGCTACGCTCCCACCGCCGGGCACGGCCCGGACGCCGATCTGACCGGCTACAAGGTCGAGGCCGCCGACGGCCACATCGGCAAGGTCGACAAGCACTCGAACGAGGTCGCCAACCAGTACATCGTGGTCGACACCGGAGTGTGGATCTTCGGCAAGGAGGTGCTGCTGCCCGCGAGCACCGTCACCGCCATCGACCACGAGGCGCGGAAGATCCTCGTCTCGCGCACCAAGGAGCAGATCAAGGACGCTCCCGAGTTCGACAAGGAAAAGCACCTGGGCGACCCCGCCTACCGTGACCAGCTCGGCGGCTATTACGGCGGCCTGGGTCCGGGTCACTGACCCGAAGCGGTGGCGTGAACATTCCGCCCCATTGACACCGATGGCGTCCGAGGCAGCACCTGCCTCGGACGCCGTCAGGCGTTTATGCCGGAATCCCGGAATTTCGCTCGGCCGACGCGGGCGGCGATGGCCCGGGCGCATTCCAGGGATTCGGTGTGCGTCGTGTCCACCTCCATGTCGTAGAGCACGCCGTGGTGGACCAGTTCGGCCTGGGACGCGGCCATCCCGGCGGCCCGGTCGCCCCGTGCCGTCTCCCGGCCCGCGGCGACCGCGCTGTCACAGCGGACGCCGACCCAGAGCACCCCGACATCCCTGAGGGCCTTTCGCCACCGCTCCTGGGAGGCCGGACCGCCGAGGAAGACCTCGTCGACGATGATCCGGGCTCCGGCGCGGGCCATCGAGGCGATCCCCTCGATCCAGGCCGCCTCCAGCGTCCGGAACTCGGGGCCGACGGCCACCTTGCCGTCGTCGGCGATCTCGATTCCCTCCGAAGCGGTCCGCATGGACGCGGGCATGGCGTCGACCAGCGTGTCGCAGCCGAAGGCCAGCCACGGATCGGGCAGCACCGCCTGCAGACACCGGGCGATGCCGGACTTTCCGGAGCTGGACCCGCCGTTGAGAACGATCACTTGAGTGGTCACCGCGCCAGGGTAAGTCGGCCGGGTCAGCCTCTGCCGTCGTACGGGCTGACGCGACGGTAAGCGGCCCGCGCGTGGAGGACCCGGCCCGCCGTCGTGCCGACCAGGGCCGCGGCCAGCAGGCACGTGATCCACTCGGGGTCCCGGTGTCCGGCCCAGGAGATCTCACCGATGGGATGCGCGGCGAAGAAGTTCAGGAGCAGCCAGCACAACAGGGCCGTCCCCGGCGCCGCGACGAAACGGCCCCGCACCCCGAGGAGCGCGGCAAGGACCGAGAGAGCCGCGAGCGCGATCCCCGTCCGGTCGAGCGCACCGAGCAGATCGAGCACCATCACCAGCACGAAGGCGCCCGCATAGGCTCCCGTCCAGATGAAGGGCGTGGCAACCGGTTCGGGGACGACCCGCACGCCTTTGGCGATGTACCGCCACTCCACCACCATCGTTTCCTCCCCACCGCCGGTCCGCCGGGGCGCCGCTGCCCCGGGGACGTCCGTGACCGGCGCCGCCTCCCGCAACGGGACGACGCACCGGAGATCGGGCACGGGCGTGGTCCCGGGCAGATTGTCGCACCACATCGGACGGCCGCCGTCCCGAAGGACACCCGCCAGATGGTCTCCGGCTCGTCGTGTCCGCGTCATAATTCCCGGATGAACCTCGCCTCGGCTCCCGAGCCCTCCGCGCCCCGACGGCGTGCCCGCATCGTGGTCGTGGGAGCCGGACCGGCGGGCCTCACCGTCGCCAACATCCTCCGTGCCGCCTCCGTCGACTGCGTGGTCCTGGAGACGGAGAGCAGGGAGTTCATCGAACAGCGGCCCCGCGCGGGCTTCATCGAGGAATGGGCCGTGCGCGCCCTGCAACAGCGGGGCTTGGCCGACCGGCTCCTGTCCCACGCGCAGACACACGGCGAGTGCGAGTTCCGCTGGGCGGGGGAGCGCCACCGGTTCGCGTACGCGGAGCTCTCCGGGCACCGCCACTTCGTCTACCCCCAGCCCCTGTTGGTGACGGACCTGGTGGGCGCCTACGCCGACCGGGCGGGCGGCGACATCCGGTTCGGCGTACGCGACGTGCAACTGCACGGCATCGACACGGACCGCCCATCGGTGTCGTACACCGACCAGGAGACGGGCGAGCGCGTGCGCATCGAGTGCGACGCCGTCGCGGGCTGCGACGGCGCGCGCGGCGTGACGCGCACCTACGCCGCGGCGCGGCGGGCCACCGTCGCCCGGCACGACTACGGCATCGGCTGGCTCGCCCTCCTCGCGCAGGCGCCGCCGTCCTCGGACTGCGTCGTCTTCGGTCTCCATCCGCGCGGCTTCGCGGCCCACATGGCCCGCAGTCCCCAGGTCACCCGCTACTACCTGGAGTGTCCGCCCGGCGACGACCCCGAGAACTGGCCGCACGAGCGCGTCTGGTCCGAGCTGCGCGCCCGCCTCACGGTGGCGGGCGCGCCACCGCTCACCGAGGGGCCACTGATCGAGAAGCGCGTCCTCGACATGCACAACTACGTGGTGGAACCGATGTCGTACGGGCGGCTGTACCTGGCGGGCGACGCCGCGCACCTCGCCGCCCCGATCGCGGCGAAGGGCATGAACCTGGCCCTGCACGACGCCCTGCTGCTCGGTGACGCGCTCGTCGCCTACTACGCGCGAGGGGACGAGAGCGGCCTGAGCGGATACTCGGAGGCCTGTCTGCCGAAGGTGTGGCAGTACCAGGAGTTCTCCCGGTGGCTCTCGGAGCTGCTGCACGGGGCGTCGTCGGGTGACCCGTTCCAGGCGGGCATCGCGACCGCGCGGCTGCGCGGGATCCTCGGCTCTCCGGCGGCCGCGGCCGCGTTCGCCGAGCTCTACATCGGCAAGGGGGCCGACGGCTGAGGATCTTCGTGTGCTCGCCGCCCGGTTAGGCTAGGGGCCTCCCCCCGCCGTCGCGCAGCTGTCGAGCGCAGCGCTCCCGGCTCCTTCTTCCCGCACGCCCAGGGTGATGCCAGGCGCTGCCCGAGCACGACAGGTACTTCTCTTGTCCACGTCCGCACCGTCCCCGGCCGCCCGGCTGCGTGGCCTGCGCCCCGACTGGCTGTCCGACCCGAAGGTGTGGCGCACCGAGGTGCTCGCCGGTCTGGTGGTCGCGCTCGCGCTGATCCCCGAGGCGATCTCGTTCTCCGTGATCGCCGGGGTCGACCCCGCGATCGGTCTCTTCGCCTCCTGCACCATGGCCGTGACGATCTCGATCGTCGGCGGACGCCGCGCGATGATCTCCGCGGCGACCGGCGCGGTGGCCCTGGTCATCGCCCCGCTCAACCGCGAGCACGGGCTCGGTCATCTCGTCGCGGCCGTCATCCTGGCAGGCGTCTTCCAGATCGTCCTCGGCGCGCTCGGCGTCGCCAAGCTGATGCGTTTCGTGCCCCGCAGCGTGATGGTCGGCTTCGTCAACTCCCTCGCCATCCTCATCTTCATGGCGCAGGTCCCCGAGATGCACGACGTGCCCTGGCCCGTCTATCCGCTGATCGCGGCCGGGCTCGCCCTCATGGTGTTCTTCCCGAAGATCACCAAGGTGATCCCGGCGCCTCTCGTGTCCATCGTGATCCTCACGGTCATCACGGTCGGCGCCGGGATCGCGGTGCCGACCGTCGGCGACAAGGGTGAGCTGCCGTCCTCCCTGCCGGTGCCGGGCCTGCCCGATGTGCCGTTCACCATGGACACGTTGACGACCGTCGCGCCCTACGCGTTCGCCATGGCGCTGGTCGGCCTGATGGAGTCCCTGATGACCGCCAAGCTCGTCGACGACATCACCGACACCCATTCCTCCAAGACCCGTGAGTCCATCGGCCAGGGCATCGCCAACATCGTCACCGGCTTCTTCGGCGGCATGGGCGGCTGCGCCATGATCGGCCAGACGATGATCAACGTGAAGGTGTCCGGGGCCCGCACACGGCTGTCCACCTTCCTCGCGGGCGCCTTCCTGATGGTCCTGTGCATCGTCTTCGGACCCGTCGTCTCCGACATCCCCATGGCCGCGCTGGTCGCCGTGATGGTGATGGTCTGCTTCGCGACCTTCGACTGGCACTCGATCGCCCCGAAGACGCTCAGGCGGATGCCGGCCGGCGAGATCGCGGTCATGCTCGTCACCGTGGTGTGCGTGGTCGCCACGCACAACCTCGCCGTCGGCGTGGTCGCGGGCTCGGTCACCGCGATGGTCATCTTCGCCAAGCGCGTCGCCCACTTCGCCGAGGTCACCGCCTCCACCGACCCGGACGGCGGCCGGGTGACCTATGCCGTCACCGGCGAGCTCTTCTTCGCCTCGTCCAACGACATCGTCGGACAGTTCGACTACGCGGGCGATCCCGGCAAGGTCGTCATCGACCTGACGGCCGCCCACATCTGGGACGCCTCCTCCGTGGCCGCCCTGGACGCGATCGAGAACAAGTACGCCCAGCGCGGCAAGGCCGTGGAGATCATCGGCCTGAACGAGCCGAGCGCCCAGATCCACGAGAAGCTCACCGGCGAACTGACCGGCGGGCATTGAGAGTCCGACACGGGTGACATTTGTACCGGGAGACCGGCGACATCCGGATCTGTCCCGCGCCGCTCCCGACCGGCACGCTGAGGGGAGTACCGCGGGGCTGTCCGAGCCACCCGCGGACGGCAGCAGAGGGAGGCGCTGAGGCCATGGTCCTGTCGGGTCCGACAGAGCAGAGCGTGCCGATGAGCGGTACGTACGAGATCGACGCGGCGGCTTCGACGGTGCGGTTCCGCACGCGCACCGTCTTCGGCCTGTTCCCGGTCCGGGGCACCTTCGGCATCAGCCGCGGGCAGATCACCGTGGCCGACCCCGTCGACGCGTCCTCGGTCGATGTCACCGTCGGGGCGGCCTCGTTCGACTCCGGTCTGGAGCGCCGCGACCGGCACGTCACCTCCGCCGACTACCTGGACGCGGCCAGGCACCCGGAGATCGAGTTCCGCAGCCGCCGGGTGACGCGGTCCGCGACGGGCACGGCCGTGCTGCAGGGCGAGTTGACGGTACGAGGCGTCACGCGGCCCGTGGCCGTCACGGTCGGGGCGGTCGAGGTGAACGGACGACGCCTGTCCGTCGAGGGCACGGCCACCGTCGACCGGTACGCGTTCGGCGTGACCACGGCGAAGGGCATGACCGGCCGCCGCCTGGACATCCGCCTCGCAGTCGAAGCGGTCGCCGGCTGATCAGCCTCAGGCGGGGCGTCCGTCGATCCGGGTGCGGCGCATGATGGACTCGGAGCATGGCTGTAGAGGCTCTCATCGTCATCGACATGATCAACACGTACGACCACCCCGATGCGGACCTCCTCCGTAAGTCGGTCGAGGAAGTCCTGCCCAACATCCGCAGACTGATCGAGCGGGCGCGGGAGAAGGACATCGCGGTGATCTACGCCAACGACAACTTCGGCCTGTGGCGCTCGCACCACGACGAGCTGCTCGAAAAGGCCCTCAGCGGCCCCCACGCCGATCTGGTCGCCCCGATCCGTCCCGAGGGCGACTCGCTCTTCGTGGTGAAGGCCCGACACTCGATCTTCTACGACACCCCTCTGGAGTACCTGCTCCGCCAGCGCGGCATCGAGTCCGTGCTCCTCTGCGGCCAGGTGACCGAGCAGTGCGTCCTCTACTCGGCGCTCGACGCGCACATCCGGCACCTGGACGTCGTCGTGGCCGAGGACGCCTGCGCGAGCATCCACGGTGACCTCGCGGCGGCCGCCCTGCAGATGATGGAACGGAACATGCAGGCGCGCCTGGTCCGCTCCACCGACGAGGCGCTGTTCGGGTCCGCATGAACCCGCTGGACGAACTGGACGCGCGGGTCGCGGAGTGCTTCGCCTGCCCCCGCCTCGTCGAGTGGCGGGAAGAGGTGGGGCGGGTCAAACGGGCCGCCTTCATGAACTGGACGTACTGGGCCAGGCCCGTGCCCGGCTTCGGGCCGCCCGACTCCTCCATGCTCGTCATCGGGCTCGCGCCCGCGGCGCACGGCGGGAACCGGACGGGCCGGATGTTCACGGGCGACCGTTCCGGAGACGTCCTCTACCGGGCCATGTACGAGCTGGGCCTCGCGTCGAGCCCGCACGCGGTGTCCGTCGACGACGGCCTGACGCTGCGCGGGGTGCGGGTGACCTCTCCGGTGCACTGCGCGCCGCCCGAGAACAAGCCCACCCCCGGCGAGCGCGACACGTGCAGGCCGTGGCTCGTAGAGGAGATGGGGTTGCTGGGGCCGCGGCTGCGGTCGGCCGTCATCCTGGGGGCGTTCGGCTGGCAGGCCGCCCTGCCGGCGTTCGCGGCGGCGGGCTGGCGCGTGCCGAAGCCCCGGCCGCGGTTCGCGCACGGAGCGCGGGTGACGCTGGAGCGTGACGACGCGGAGGTGGCCGGGGGCCGCGCCGGGGCTGTCGCGCCCGGGGAAGCCGGGCCGGGCCCCGTCACCCTCTACGGCTGCTTCCACGTCAGCCAGCGGAACACCTTCACCGGCCGGCTGACCCCGGACATGCTCAAGGACGTCCTGCGGGAGGCGGCGGGCGAGGCGGACATCCCGCCCTACGCACGGGCGGACCGGCAGGACTGACCGGCGGGGCGGTCGCCGCCGGTGGCCTCAGCCGCCTTCGACGCCGGTCGAGTCATGGGCCGAGCCGACCGGCTTCGACTCCGGCGAGCCCCGCTGGCGCAGGTACACGGAGAAGATGGCCATCGACCCGACGGCCAGCAGTTCGGACTGCCAGTTCTGCAGCGTGCGGTTCCAGAAGTCGGCGGCGCCCAGGTACTGCAACCAGCTGATGGGCGCCTGCAGTTCCCGCAGGTGTTCCTCGTTGTACGCGGCCACGCCGGTGACGGACTGCGCCAGCCAGGAGAACAGGAACAGCGTGCACATGAGGGCGCCCAGGGAGCGGGAGTACCAGGCCTGCCGCGCGCCGCCGGCAGCCGCCCAGCGGGGCGAGTCGGCCTTCGCGTACGGCCCGACCTTCTGGTCCTTGTCCGCTTCGAGGCCCGCCTTGCCGAGCTCCTTGGACTCGGGCGATCCGCGCTGGAGCAGCCAGACCGTGCCGAAGATGTAGAGGAAGAACTGCAGATACTCCGACTGCCAGTTCTCCGTCACGTCCACGGCGAAGTCGGAGGTGAGGAGATAGCCGCCGAAGCTCACCGGCCGCAGTTGCCCGGCAACGAGATGGTTGTTGAAGTCGGCGTGCCCGGCGATCGCCTGGCCGGCCAGAGTGAGGACGAAACCGGCGCCGAACACCAGGGTCAGTCCGTTGTCGCGCAGAAAGCGCCCCGCCCGCGTCATCGCTGCATCAGCCCCAGCGTGATGCAGTAGACAAGGCCTCCGGTCACCACCAGGAGATACAGCGTGAACAACGACCGCACCCGTCAACCGCCCTTGATCAGACACTGATACGGCATCTCCGGGCGCTCGGTGCACCCGGCCGCCGTGATCTTCCATCCGCCGGGGAAGGACGACAGGAAGAGCGTGTCGCGGTTCGTCACGACACGGGCCTGACGCCCGTACACATCGACGACGCGTACCTCGTCCGCGGTGCCGGCCTTGGGCAGCCCCGCATCGGAGAGGGCGCGGGTGCACGGCAGTTCGGCGTTCTGCTCCAGCTCGTCGCGGGTCCCGGGGGCCAGCGCCGCGCAGCCGCGCGCGATGTCCGTCATCCGCAGATGTTCCTGGAAACGGAGCACCACGGCCGACGCCGAGTCCTCGCGCTCCTGGACGCTGCCGCAGCCGCTCAGGGCGGCGGCGAGCAGCACTGCCGCGAGCGCACCCGCTCCCCGCATACCGCGCACCAGATCTGCTCTCCTTCACGGACCGCCGGTCCCGGGCGACGATGCCGCACACCCTCCCGGCGGGCGGACCCCACGCGCCCGACACGCTGTGGCGAGCGGAACGATTCATCTCGGCGGCCTAGAGACAACCGGGAGGCAACCGGGGGAGGGCCGGAAGGCCACCGGGAACGGCAAAAACCCCCGCACGGGAGTGGGCGGGGGCTTCTGCGGAAGTCTGGTCAGGCGTCGCGGCGCTTCATGGAGTCGCGCGCTTCCTCGGCCCGGTCACGGGCGTCGCCCATGGACTTCTTGGCCTCGCCCTTCGCCTGGTCCATCTTGCCCTCGGCCTGCTTGCCGCGGTCGCCGGTGACCTTGCCGGTCATCTCCTTGGCCTTGCCCTTCATCTTGTCCATGCCGCCCTTGTCAGCCATGACCACTCCTTTGTCGGTACAGCGCCCACCGGGTGTCACACACGGTGTGGGCCTCTGCGTTCAACGTAAGCGGCACACGGAGACCTCGCCCGTCCAGCCGTCACACACCGTGACGGTGGGGCTCAGTCCAGGCAGAACTCGTTGCCCTCGGGATCGGTCATCACGATGAAACCGGCGCTCAACGGGGGAGCGGGCTCGTCGCGCCGCACCCGCTTCGCTCCCAGCGCGACGAGACGGTCGCATTCGGCCTCAAGTGCCGCCATGCGCTCCTCCCCCTGAAGGCCGGGGGCCGCACGGACGTCGAGGTGGACGCGGTTCTTGGCGATCTTGTCCTCCGGCACCTGCTGGAAGAACACACGCGGCCCGTCTCCCTCGGGGTCCTCGATGGCCGACTTCGAGTTGCGCTGGTCCTCCGGTACGCCGACCCGCGCGAGGAACTCGTCCCACGCCGCGAGCGCGTCGGCGCCCTCGGGCAGGTCGACCCCGGGCGGTCCGGGGTGGACGTAGCCCAACGCGTCGCGCCAGAAGGAGGACAGGGCCCGCGGGTCGTGGGCGTCGAAGGTGATCTGGAGGTGACGGCTCATCGGACTGCTCCGTTCGTGGCGGGACTCATGGGCCTCACCCTGCCAGCAATGGCGGACAGGATCGGTCCGCCATTCCTGACAGGGTGGCCCTCATGGACGAGGGACTCGACGACGACCTGGGTACGACCGAGCGCGTGCTGACCCTGCTCGGGCTGCTGCAGCAACGCCAGGCATGGACCGGCCCCGAGCTCGCCGACCGGCTCGGGGTCACGACGCGCACCGTACGGCGTGACGTGGAGCGGCTGCGCACACTCGGCTATCCGGTGTACGCCGGCCAGGGCGTCGGCGGCGGCTACCGGCTCGGCCCGGGGCGCGAACTGCCGCCGCTGCTTCTCGACGACCAGGAGGCGATCGCCACCGCGGTCTCCCTGCTGGCGGGGGCGGGCGGCGCGGTCGCCGGGGCCGGTGACGCCGCGCTGCGGGCCCTGTCCAAGCTCGACCAGGTCCTGCCCGCGCGGCTGCGGCACGAGGTGCGTACGCTCTCCGACTCCGTGGAGTTCTTCGGGGGAGGGCGCGCGCCCGTCGATCCCGGGGTGCTCATGACGCTGGCCAGGGCGTGCCGCGACGAGGTCGAGGCCGGTTTCGACTACCCGTCCAGGGGCCAGATGCGGGGGCGGCGGGTCGAGCCCTACCGCCTGGTCGCCTCCGACCGGCGCTGGTACCTGTTCGCCTACGACCTCGACCGCGACGACTGGCGCAGCTTCCGCGTCGACCGGATGACCGACGCGTCCGCGCGGACCTTCCGCTTCAGCCCGCGCGAGGCGCCCGACGCCGCGGAGTACGTACAGGAAGGTGTGGCCAGCCGGGTCTACCCGCATCAGGCGCGCTTCCTCGTGCATGCGCCGGCCGGCACGGTGCGCGCGCAGATCCCGGCGTCGGCGGCTGTCGTGCGGCCGCGGGGGAGCGGGAGCTGCGAGGTGCTCAGCGGCGCCGAGCGCCTCGACGCCGTGCTCATGCACGTCCTCCTGCTGGGGCACGACTTCGAGGTGCTCGATCCACCGGAACTGGGCGAACGCTGTCACGTGCTGGCCAAGAGACTCCTCGCGGCCAAAAACGCAACTCCCGTTCGATGAACGCAACTCTCGTCGCACCCGTATCTAGGACCGGACATGTCCCCGGCTCCGGCCGGTGAACGTATTCGGAATCCCCCACAGGAGGCGACGAGTTGAGGCACAAGCGAATACCCAAGCGAAAGGCCGTGCTGGCAGGGGCTGCGGCGTTGGGCATGGTCGCGACGGCCGTCCTGCTGCAGCAGGCCAACGCCTCGCAGTCGGGGTCGGAGACCGGTGCGGGGGCCGCTGCCAAGAGGCTCAGCGCGGCATCGGCGACGAAGCTGGTCGAGCCGTTGGCCTCGCGATTGGGTGACTCCTACGCCGGGGCGTACTACGACGAGGAGAAGCAGCAGCTCGTCGTCAACGTCGTGGGCGACAACAACGACGTCGACGTGCAGGTGAAGAGAGCGGGAGCGGTGGTGCGCAACGTCGACAACAGTTCCGGTGAACTGGGTTCGGCCACCAAGACGTTGGCCAGTCGGGCCACCATGTCCGGCACCGCGTGGGCCACTGATCCCAGGACCAATCAGATCGTGGTCACCGCCGACCGCACCGTCACCGGCGAACGCTGGGACAAGCTCGAGGCGACCGTCGACTCACTCGGCTCGGGCATGGCCCGCATCCAGAAGTCGGCGGGGGAGTTCAAGCCCTTCGCGGCGGGCGGCGACGCCATTTTCGGAGGCGGCGCACGCTGCTCGCTCGGCTTCAACGTGACGACCGAGGACGGCAGCCCCGGATTCCTCACGGCGGGGCACTGCGGGGTGGCCGCCGAAAGCTGGTCCGACGCCCAGGACGGTGCGGCCATCGGAACCGTCCAGGCCGCCACCTTCCCCGGTGACGGCGACTTCGCGCTGGTCACGTACGACGACCCGGCGACGGAGGCCCCCAGCACGGTCGACACCGGCGACGGCCAGACCACGGAGATCGTGCAGGCCGCCGAGGCGGCGGTCGGGCAGGAGGTGTCCCGCATGGGCAGCACCACCGGACTGCAGTCCGGCACGGTCACCGGCCTCAACGCCACGGTGAACTATCCGGAAGGCACCGTCAGCGGGCTCATCCAGACCGACGTCTGTGCCGAACCCGGGGACAGCGGGGGCTCGTTGTTCACCGCCGACGGCAGCGCGATCGGCCTCACTTCGGGCGGCAGCGGCGACTGCACCGCCGGCGGCGAGACCTTCTTCCAGCCCGTGACCACCGCGCTGGAGGCGGTCGGTGCCGAGATCGGCGCGGGCGGCAACTGAGGGGCGTACGCAGCTCTGACAGACAGGAGCCGTGACCATCGCGGCGCCGATCGCCCTCGGGTGTGAGGCGCCGCGATGAACGCCCGTCAGTCGACCGGCTTGCCGGGCTGATCGTGGGTGGAGCAGTGGATGCCGCCCCCGCCGGAGGCGATGGTGTCGATCCGGACCGGCACGACGTCCCGCTTGGGGAAGTGCTCCCGCAGGATGCTCCGCGCGCGTTGGTCGGCCTTCCGGTCCCCGAACTCGGGCAGGAACACCGCGTCGTTGGCGACGTAGAAATTGGCGTACGTGGAGACGAAGTCGTCGCCCTCGCCCCTGATCCTGTCCGGGTCGGGCTGCGGCAGATCGATGACCTCGAAGGACCGGCCCTTGGCGTCCTCGGCCTCGCGGAGCACGGCCTTCGCCTGGTCGGCCGCTCGCGACCAGGAGTCGACGGGCGTGCCGGGAACCGCGCGGTCGAGCAGCACCACACCGGGCGCGGTGAACCGCACGAGGCTGTCCACGTGCGCGTCGGTGATGTCCTCGCCGCGCACGCCGGCCAGCCAGATCACCTTCTCGACGCCGAGGGTCCGCTTGAGCTCGGACTCGATCTGGTCCCGGCTCTTTCCCCGGTTGCGGTTGTCGTTGACGATCGAGCTCTCCGTGATGAGCAGAGTGCCCTCGCCGTCGGTCTCGAAGGAGCCGCCCTCGGCGACCAGAGGGGCCTTCCTGCGCGGGATGTCGTACTCCGACAGGAGGGTGCGGCCCACGCGGGCGTCGTTGGTGTGCTCCTGCTTGTTGCCCCACCCGTTGAAGTTGAGGTCGACGCCGATCACGTCGCCGTCCTGCTCCACGAAGACGGGCACGGTGTCACGGGCCCACAGGTCGTCGACGGCCAGGGAAATGACCTCGACGTCGCGCCCGCAGGCCTTCTGGGCGGCCTTTTGCTGCTCGGGCCTGGCCAGCATCACGACGTACTCGTACTCGTACTCCGCGACGGCACGGGCGACGCGCGCGATGTCCTCGCGCACGTAGGGGAGGTCCTCCTCCCACACCGACTGCAGGGCGGGCCACGACATGAAGGTGCGCGCGTGACTCTCCCACTCGGCACCCATGCGCAGCCCTTTGTCCGGCGTGGCCGCGGCGTTCGGCCCGCACGCCGAAGCCCCGAGAGCGGCGGTTCCGATTCCGGCGATGGCCCGGAGGGTGGTGCGACGTGAGGGGAAGAGAGGGGCCACGGTGCGCTCCGGACATTCGAGGGGGGTTGCACGGCTGTGCTGATCCTCGACTCTGGCATGAACTGAAAATTCAGTCAAACATGCCGTCGCATCCGGGGGCGCCGCGCTCGCGGAGGCCCGATAGGGTTCGGATCCATGGCGTCTCGCACCACTCAGATCCTCGAAGCGGCCGCACGGCTCATCGCCCGTCGCGGCGTCCGCGGCCTGCGCGTCGAAGAACTCGCCGCCGAGGCGGGGGTGTCGACCGGGTTGATCTACTACCACTTCAAGGACCGCACCGGCATCCTGCGCCACACGCTGGAGTTCATCAACGACCGCGCCGAGCGCTACACCACCGGTCGCGCGGCGGACGCCGAACCGCTGTCCCCGCGTGCGGAACTGGACGAGACCCTCCTGCTCGAACTGCAGGAAACCCAGCTGGTCAGGGAGAACAGCACCGCGTGGGGCGAGCTGCGGGCGAGCGCCGTCTTCGACGAGGCACTGCGCGAAGACCTCGCCAGGGCGACCCTGGTGTGGGTGCAGGAGGTGGCGGCCCTCCTCGGCCAGGTGCAGCCGACGGCCCCGGCGCCCGCCCTGGCCGCGGCGGCCGAGCGGCTCACCGCCCTGCTCGAAGGACTCAGCATGCGCTGGCTCAGCGGCGGCCTGCGCATCGACCACGCGCGTGACCTGATGCGCGGCGCCATCGATGCCGAGCTGGGGCTGCTCCGGGATGAACAGCGGCAGTGAAGTGAATGTTGCTGCCGCTGAAAATTAGGTCAGCTGGGCGGCAGCCGTCCCGCCTCACGCCATGCTCGTCGCACCATCAAGGGACTCGCGGATGATGTCGGCGTGGCCCGAGTGCTGCGCTGTCTCCGTGACGACGTGCATCAGGACCCGGCGGGCCGACCACTGCGCGGAGTCCTGGAACCAGGGAGCCTTCGGCAGCGGCCACGAGACGTCCAAGTCGGGCAAGGCGGCGACCACTTCGTCCGTCCGGCGGGCCACTTCGGCGTAGTCGGCCAGCACGCCTGCCAGTGTCTCGCCCGGCAGCAGCCGGAAGCCGTCCGTGCGAGCGGCCCAGTCGGCCTCGGTCATGGCCGTGAAGTCCGGCATCGCCGACGGGCCGTCCAGAATGAAGTGCACCCAGGACTCCTCCACCGCGGTGACGTGCTTGATCAGGCCGCCGATGCACAAGTCGCTGGCGGTGGTCCGCTGCCCGGCCTGCTCGTCGGTGAGGTCACGTGCGGTGAAGCGCAGGAAGTGGCGGTGCTTGGCCAGCGTCTCCAACCACTCGGCGCGCTCGCCGCTGACAGCCTGGGCCTTCGCTGCGTCGGGGGTGGTGGTCGCTTCGGTCGCAGTCATGGTTTACGCCTTCCGGTGTGCCTGTCTCGCCGGTCAAGGAACACGTTAGGAGGCGTATAGGCCAGGAGCTGTCCTAGATGGTGAGCTGCCCTCAATGGCACGCCGCCCTGGGGTTAGCCCTACCCGAGCCGGGCGGCCAGCAGGATCGTGCCGGGCCGCCGCCCCCGGACATGCTGGGACCGGCAAATGCCGCTGGTTTTCCCGGAATCCACAGGAGTTGGCGCGTGCGCGAGCAGGTATGGCAGAGGTCCCTTTCTTCCCGGCGGCAGGGAGGTCCGCGCAGAGCCCTCCCCGTCGCGGTCGCCGTGGCCGTCGGCGTCATGACGGCGGGCGCCCTTGCGCCACCGGCCGCAGCCGACGCCGGGCCGCACGCCGTCGACACCGTCCAGCAGGGTCTCGACAGACTTGTGCGCTCCGACGGACTGCCCGCCGCGCTGGCCGGTGTGCAGAGCCGCGGGGACCGCACCCGTACCTACACCGCGGGGGTCGGCGATGTGACCACCGGCTCGAAGGTGCCGAGGGACGGTCGGGTGCGCATCGGCAGCAACACCAAGGCCTTCACCGCGGTGGTCGTGCTGCAACTGGTCGGCGAGGGAAAGATCGGCCTCGACACCTCGGTCGACACCTATCTGCCGGGCCTCGTCCGCGGGGAGGGCATCGACGGCAACCGCATCACCGTCCGTCACCTCCTGCAGCAGACCAGCGGCCTCCCCAACTACAGCAACTACCTGGGGGAGGACGTCCGTTACTTCGCACCGTGTGAACTCCTCGACATCGCCCTGAGGCACAAGGCCGACTTCGAACCAGGGGAGAAGTGGGCGTACAGCAACACGAACTACGTGCTGGCCGGCCTGCTCGTCGAGAAGGTCACCGGCCACCCCCTCGCCGAGGAGATGGACCGGCGCATCATCAAGCGCGTCGGGCTGCGCCACACCTACTTCCCCGCGCCCGGCGACGCGAGCATCCGAGGCCCGCATCCCCACGGCTACTACCGGGACTCGCCCGACGGGCCCCTGCGGGACATCACGGAGATCGACCCCTCCTGGGGGTGGGCCGCGGGGCAGCTGATCTCCACCAACTCCGACCTGAATCGCTTCTACTCCAAGCTCCTGGGCGGCCACCTCCTGCCCCCGGCCCAACTCGCGCAGATGCGCGGTTCGACCCGTCCCGCCGACGAGACCTTCGGACCCGGCGCCCGCTATGGCCTGGGGCTTGTGCGCAAGCCGCTTCCGTGCGGAGACGGCCTCTACTGGGGCCACGGCGGAAGCTTCCCCGGCTACGAGACCCGGGGCGGAGCCACGGACGACGGCCGCGCGGCCAATGTCGCCGTGACCATGCAACTGGACGACGCGGCGGGCAGGGCGCGCGTCGACGAGGTCGTGAATGCTGCTTTGTGCCGATGAACACTGCCGATGAACACAGGCACCCCAGGGCGCTGAGTTCGTGCCCCCGTCCCGGTGCTCGGCGCCGAGGCGGGGGCGGCAGCAGACGGATCGTCAGTTAGGCCATCTGTGCTGGGCGTCGGCGTCCACGGGCAGTGCGGACCCACCCGGAAGGATCAGTGTTCCGGTCCACGTCCGGGAGAGGTGGGCGCCCTTTGGCCTGCCGGTTCTCCCGTCCTTGTCTCCCTTGTCGAGCCATGCCCCGGATCTTCGCGCTGCGCTCCCCAATAAGTCGGGTTAGTTTGTGGACGTTTTTCCGACTTATGCCTTTCGTCCTGCGTCCTGTGGGCCGGAAGGGGAGCCCTGCTGCGTGTAGGGGGGAAGGCAGGCGATGGTCAAGACCTTGAGCGCCCCGCTCGTCGGAGTGCAGAGCCGCGGCCCGACGCCGATCGTCCGTACGCCGCGACGCGCCGCCGGCCAGGGGTGGCTGGCTGCCGTGGCACTGGCTTTCGCGCTGGTCCAATTGGCCCTCGTACGGCCCGACATGGGGCTCGGCTGGGACGAGGCGGTGTACGTCAGCCAGGTCAGCGGTCACGCTCCGCCGGCGTTCTTCAGCGCGCCACGCTCCCGCGGGATCTCCCTGCTCGCCGCGCCCATCGCCTCCTGGTCGTCGTCCACCTCACTCCTGCGGGTCTACCTGGCCCTGCTGTCCGGCCTCGGCCTCTTCCTGGCGCTGCGGGTCTGGCGCGGGCTCTTCCCGCAGCGGGTGGTGGTCCTGGCCGGCGTCCTGTTCGCGACGCTCTGGGTGACCGTCTTCTACGGCCCTGAGGTCATGCCCAACTACTGGGTCGCGATCGGCGCCCTGGCCGTGGTCGGCTGCTTCCTGCGGGTCCAGGCCGACCGGCGCGACCGGGCCGCGCTGTGGGGAGCGGGGGCGGGTGCGGCGCTCCTCGCCTGGATGCGGCCCACCGACGCCGTCTGGGTGGTCCTCCCGCTGTTCGTGCTGCTGCTGTGCGTACGCCGGTGGCGGCGACCGCGGCTCCTCGCGGCGCTCGTCGCGGGGCTCGGCTCGGGGGCCGTCGGCTGGGTGGCCGAGGCGTACGCCAGCTTCGGCGGCCTGGACGCGCGGCTGGCCGATGCCTCCCGGATCCAGGGCGGCCTCGGCTGGAACATCGCCGTCCTGGACCAGCTGCGCGGCCTGGGCGGCCAGACCCTGTGCCGCCCGTGCGACAGCCCGGTCCCGGCCCCGGAGCTGATCGCGTGGTGGTTCGCCCTGCCGGTGCTCGCCGCGCTGGGCCTCGCCGTCGCGGTCAGGGGCCGGCGCACCGCGCGCACGCTTCTGCCGCTGGCCTGCGCCACGACGGCGGGCATCCCGTACCTCTTCATGATCGGCTACGCCGCGCCCCGCTTCCTGCTGCCGTTCTACGCGCTGCTCGCCATCCCGGTCGCCGACGCCCTCGTCCACCTGGTCACCACCCCGCGCCGGACATGGCGGCCGGTGGTGGTGACGCTGGCGGCGCTGGTCTTCGCCGGGCATCTGGCCATGCAGTACGTGGTCCTCCAGGACACCGTGGCCCGCTCGACCGCCGGTCGCCAGGAGTGGGCCCGCACGGCGGCCGAGCTGCACCGGCTCGGCGTACGGCCGCCCTGCGTGGTGAACGGCCACGAGGCCCTGCCGATCGGCTTCTACGCCGGGTGCTCCTCCGCCCAGACCCAGGGGCACAACGCGAGCATCAGCCAGGCGGACCTCCTCCGGACGGCGCAGCGGACACCGACGGCCACTCTTGTCCCGGAGAAGGACGGGCCGCCGGGCTACGCGCGCGACTGGCCGTCCCGTCGGGTCGGTGACCTGCGCATTCATCTGGGTCCCGCGGTCCGGGCGGACAGCCGGGGATGACGCGGGCCGGGAGCCCGCCTCCCGACGCGGGCATACGCACCCTTTTTGGCATATGAACTGTTTGCGTCTCGTGGTGACGGGTACCCCGGGATGGGGCCGGAACGCGGAGTTCCGCCCCACGCCCACACCCGTCGCTCTGGAGAGTTCATGTCGGATCAGCGCAAAAGTTCGTTCGCGACCGTGAGCCCGTACACGGGGGAGACCCTCGTGGAGTTCCCGGTCATCGAGGGCGAAGAGGTCGACGCAACGCTGGAGACCGCGGGCCACGCCTTCGACGTGTGGCGCGAGCGCCCGATCGCGGAGCGGGCGGCCGTCGTCGCACGCGCGGCCGACCTGATGAAGGAACGCAAGGAAGAGCTGGCCCAGCTCATCACCCTGGAGATGGGCAAGCTCATCTCCGAGGCGCGCGGCGAGGTCGACCTCGCCGCGTCGATCCTGGAGTACTACGCGCGGCACGGGCCGGACTTCGCCGCCGCGGAGCCGCTGGACTTCGAGGGCGAGGGGGAGGCGTACCTCGTCAGCGAACCGCTCGGTGTGCTGCTCGGCGTCATGCCGTGGAACTTCCCGCTCTACCAGGTGGTCCGTTTCGCGGGCCCGAACCTGGTGCTCGGCAACACCGTGCTGGTCAAGCACGCCGGCATCTGCCCGCAGTCCGCGCTCGCCCTGGAGACGCTCTTCCGCGACGCGCAGGCCCCGGAGGGTGTCTACACGAACCTTTTCGTGAGCCACGAGGAGATCTCCCGCATCATCGACAGCCCGGTGGTCCGCGGAGCCTCCCTGACCGGCAGCGAGGGAGCGGGGGCCAAGGTCGCCGAACGGGCCGGGCGGAACATGAAACCCAGCCTCCTCGAACTCGGCGGCAGCGACGTCTTCATCGTCCTGGACGGCGAGAACCTCGAGCGCACGATCGGGGCGGCGGTGGCGGGCCGGATGGCGAACACCGGCCAGAGCTGCGTCGCCTCGAAGCGCTTCATCGTCCTTGAGGACGCGTACGACGACTTCGTCGAGGGGATGCGCCGCAAGTTCGAGGAGCTGCGGCCGGGCGACCCCGCGGACGAGTCGACCACCCTGGGCCCGCTCTCCTCCGAGCAGGCGGCCTCGGACCTGGCCGACCAGATCCGCGAGACGGTGGAGCAAGGGGCGGAGCTGGTCACCGGTGGCCACCGGATCGACCGTCCGGGCGCCTTCGTCGAACCGACGGTCATCACCGGCGTTAAGCCGGGCATGCGCGCGTACGCCGAGGAGCTCTTCGGGCCCGCCGCGGTCATCTACCGCGTCGCCGACGAGGACGAGGCGATCGCCCTCGCCAACGACAGCCAGTACGGCCTCGGCGGATCCGTGTTCTGCGCGGACGTGGAGCGGGGCCGCCGGGTGGCGGAGCGCGTGGAGACCGGCATGGTCTGGGTGAACCACCCGACCTCGACCCAGCCCGACCTGCCGTTCGGCGGCATCAAGCGCTCCGGCTACGGGCGGGAGCTCTCCAAGCTCGGCATGCAGGAATTCGTGAACCGCAAGCTCGTCCGGATCCTGCCGCCCGACGCGAAGCTGCACGGCATCGCCGGCTGAGCGAGCCGGCCCGCCCGTACTGCCCGCAACACCCGCACCACCGGCGCATCCGCCGCGGGACAAAAGCTGACCATACGTGTGTTTTGCGGCCGAGTGAACGGCAAGGCGTCCTGACGGACAGCCCATGGCGTCCTTGGCCCGCGAGACCGACAAAGCAAGGAGCCACCGTGACCGCAGTACCCGCCATCACCCTCAACAACGCCGTGCGGATCCCCCAGCTCGGCTTCGGCACCTTCCAGATCGAGCCGGAGGAGACCAGGGAGACGACGCTGGCCGCCCTTGAGGCCGGCTACCGCCACATCGACACGGCTCAGATGTACGGCAACGAGAAGGAGGTCGGCCAGGCGGTCCGTGACTCCGGCATCGACCGCGCCGACGTCTTCGTGACCAGCAAGCTCAACAACGACGCCCACGCGCACGACGACGCGCTCAAGGCGTTCGACCGGTCGATGGACGAGCTGGGCATCGACTACCTGGACCTCTTCCTCATCCACTGGCCGCTGCCCGGCGAGGGCGACTTCGTGGAGACCTGGAAGGCCCTGGAGGAGATCTACCGCTCGGGACGTGCCAAGGCCATCGGGGTCTCCAACTTCCAGCCCCACCACCTGCGCCGTCTGATGGAGGGCAGCGACGTGGTCCCCGCGGTCAACCAGATCGAGGTGCACCCCTACCTCACCCAGGACGACGTCAGGGCCTTCGGCGCCGAGCACGACATCGCCACCGAGGCCTGGTCGCCCATCGCGCAGGGCAAGGTCCTCGACGACCCGACGATCAACCGGATCGCGCAGCGCGTGGGCAAGACGCCCGCCCAGGTGACCCTGCGCTGGCACCTCCAGCGCGGAGACATCGTCTTCCCCAAGTCGGTCACCCAAAAGCGCATCGAGGAGAACTTCGACCTCTTCGACTTCGAGCTCAGCCAGGGCGACATCGGCGAGATCTCCGCCCTGAACCGCGACGAGCGGACCGGCCCCGACCCGGACCGCTTCAACGGCTAGGACAGGTCACGCTCACACCGTCGTGGGGAAGGCCTGCTCCGTCCAGATGGTCTTGCCGGAGCGGGAGTAGCGCGTTCCCCACCGCTGGACGAGCTGCGCGACGATGAACAGGCCGCGCCCGCCTTCGTCCTCCTCGCCGCTGTGGCGCAGGTGGGGCGAGGTGTGGCCCCGGTCCGCGACCTCGCACAACAGGGTGCGGTCACGGATGAGCCGCACCTGGATCGGGCCTTCGGCGTACCTGACCGCGTTGGTGACCAGCTCGCTCACGACGAGCTCGGTCGCGAACGCCAGTTCCTCCAGGCCCCACTGGTGCAGCTGTTGGGTCGCCAGCTCCCGGGCCTGCCCGGGGGCGACGGGCTCGGGGGGCAGCTCCCATTCGGTGACCTGCGCGGTGTCGAGCTCGCGCGTCCGGACGAGCAGCAGGGCCGTGTCGTCGGCCGTCGAGCCGCTCGGCAGGAGCTCCGCCACGGCCCGGTCGCACAGTTCCTCGAGCGACGCGTGCCGGTCGCTGAGCACCTGTCCCAGGGTGTCGAATCCGTGGTCGATGTCGCGGTCGCGCGCCTCGACCAGGCCGTCGGTGAACAGCGCGAGGAGGCTGCCCACCGGCAGCTCGAACTCCGCCGACTCGAAGGGCAGACCGCCGAGGCCGAGCGGCGGTCCCGCCGGCAGGTCGGGGAAGGTCGGCGGGCCCTCCGGGGTGACCACGGCCGGCGGCAGATGCCCGGCCCTGGCCATCACGCAGCGCCGCGACACCGGGTCGTACACCGCGTACAGACAGGTCGCCCCGGTGGTCACATCGGCGTACGTCCCGTCGGGTGTGCCCAGCTCGCTGCGCTGCTCCTCCGCGGACTGCGCCACCAGATCGTCGAGGCGCGACAGGAGCTCGACGGGGTCCATGTCCATCTGGGCGAACGCGCGGACGGTCGTACGGAGCCGGCCCATGGTGGCGGCCGCCTGCAGGCCGTGACCCACCACGTCCCCGACCACGAGCCCGACACGGGTGCCGGACAGCGGGATGACGTCGAACCAGTCGCCGCCGACCCCCGTCACGTCGTCCGTGGGCAGATAGCGGTGCGCGACCTCGACCGCCGACTGCTCCGGGACGTGCCGCGGCAGCAGCTGGCGTTGCAGGGCCAGGGACGCGGTGCGCTCACGGGTGAATCGGCGGGCGTTGTCGATGGACACGGCCGTACGGGCGACCAGCTCGTCGGCCAGGGCCACTTCGCCGCTGTCGAAGGTGGCCGCTCCGGTGTCGCGGACGAAGGTGACGAGCCCCAGCGTGCTGTTCCCGGCCCGCAGCGGCACGACCAGGGCCGTGTCGTCGAGCACGAGCCCGCCCGAGGAGAGGCTGCGATGCTGCGGCGAACCGGGCGGGTACTCCACCGGCGGATGGTTCTCGGCGGGAGCGGCGCGCCCGTGCTGGGCGGGACCGCGGTCACTGGGCCCGCAGTGGGAAGGATGCCCGCCCGGCTCCAGCCGTTCGGCCTCATCGGCCGAGCAGCGGGCGACCCGCACCAGGGATGCCGCCGCCGCGCCGATGGTGGCGGGCACCTCGCCGTCCAGGACCGCCCGGGCGAGGTCGACCGTCACCGTGGTGGCGAACTCCGGCACCGCCACCTCGGTGATCTTCTCGGCGGTGACCCGCACGTCGAGGGCGGTCCCGATCCCGCGGCCCGCCTCGACGAGCAGCGCCAGACGCCGCTGGGCCTTGTGGCGGTCGGAGATGTCGAAGGCGTCCTCGCACACCCCGATGACACGGCCGTCGGCGTCCTGGAGCCGGTAGTAGGCACACGACCAGAGATGGTCCGTCTCCGGGGCGCTGGGCGGCCTGCCCTTGAAGTGCAGGTCCAAAAACGGCTCCCCGGTCTCCAGGACGTGGCGCATGACCGCTTCGAGAGTGGGCGGATGCCCCTTGCTCACGAATGCCCCGCCGGAGTACAGCTGATCCGCCCGAAGACCCCGGAACTCGGCGAACGGTCGCCCTATCTCCCGCTCGTACGCCGCGTTGCACCAGGTCAGACGCAAATCGGTGTCGTAGATGCCCAGACCGACGGGTGACTGGGTGGCGAGGCCCTGCAGCAGGGCGAGACGGGATTCCCACTGCCGCAGATCCTGCAGCTCCGTCGCGACGAGGACGCGCGCGGCCGGGCCCGCGCCGGGCAGGGGGCACACCGCGGTGGCGACGATCAGGTCACGCCCGTCCTGATGCCGGGCGACGTGCAGCTCGTTCCCCCGGACCTGGGGAGGCAGAGGGAGGAAGGAGGGCGTCGGGCCGGGGGCCAGGAACGTGGTCAGGGACCTGCCGACGATCTCCTGCGGCGGGTAACCGAGGAGCCGTTCCGCCGCGGGGCTCCAGCCGATGACCGTGTCCTGGGCATCGACGACCACCGTGGCCGCCCTGGTGACGTCGAGGGGACCACGAAATTCAGCACCCTGCTCCTCGTTCCATGCCTTCATGGCGCCACATCAGCCCCGTTCATCCCCTACAGAATCCGCTGTCCCCGGGACGGGCACAACTGCGGTGCACCCGCCCGGCGAAACCATGGGGCCCGCGCACCCGCAGGATTGTCCTGTGGTTCGCACAGGAAAGGGGGATCTTGTCCCGTCGGCAGCCGGGTGATTACCTGCTGCACGTCCCTCGCCCGGACGCCCCCGAATGCGGAAGGTGCACCCTCGCCATGCCCACCCCCCTGCCGATCGGCCTGGTGCAGGCGGCCGCCCTCCACCACGCCGACGACAGCCTCGACACGTTCGCGGACCAGCTGCGCCGCCTCGCCCGCGCCTACCCCGGGGTGCGGCTCTTCGCGTTCCCGGAGCTGCACGTGTGCGGCCACCGGCCGGACGAGGACCCCGAGCGGGTCATGACCGAGGCCGCACAGGACATCGACGGACCCAGGGGCAGGATGCTGGCCGTCCTGGCCCGTGAACTCGGACTGTGGCTCATCCCCGGAAGCGTGTACGAGCGCGCTGCCGACGGCCAGATCTACAACACGGCACCGGTGTACTCGCCCGAAGGGCTGCGCGTCGCCGAGTACCGCAAGGTCTTCCCCTGGCTTCCCTACGAGACGACGGCGGCAGGCAGCAGCTTTGTCGTCTTCGACCTGGAGGGGCACGGGCGGGTGGGTCTGTCGATCTGTTACGACGCGTGGTTCCCGGAGGTCACGCGCCACCTCGCGTGGCAGGGCGCGGACCTCGTGGTGAACCTGGTGCGCACACCGACCGTCGACCGCGCCCAGGAACTCGTCCTCGCCCGCGCCAACGCGATCGTCAACCAGGTGTTCCTCGCCAGCGTGAACGCGGCGCCCCCGGACGGCATCGGCCGCAGCGTCGTCGTGGACCCCGAGGGCCGGGTCCGCGCCGAGTCGGGCGCCGAACCGGAGATCGTCGTGACGGACGTCCTCGACCTCGCCGAGGCCCGCCGGGTCCGCACCTGCGGCACGGCGGGCCTGACCCGGGTCTGGGACCCGTTCGCCCATGGCCGCCCGCCCCTCGAACTGCCGCTGTACGAAGGCCGGATCGACCCGTCGCGCTGGCGCGACGGGCCGCGGGAGACCTGATCGGGCGGGCCCTGACACCCCGGGGCGTCAGGGCCGGCGCAGCACCGTCGCCTCCGCGCCCCAGCCGAGGGCGATGGTCCGGTCGACGTGCCAGCCTGATCCCTCCGCCAGGGCGGCGATGGCGGCGGAGTCGCGCAGAGGGCTTCCGGTGGCGGCGTAGGCGCGCAGGGCCGCCTCGGTCGCGTGCGGGCTCAGGCCGTCGGGGCGGGATGCCTCGACGAGGACCGCCGTCCGGGTCCACTCGGCGAGCCGGGTGAGCAGCGACGCGGCCTCCTGATCGGTGCGATGCGCGAGGGCCTTGGCGGCCACGGCCACATCGGCGGGACCGGCCGTCCAGTCGATCCGTTCCGGCGAGGGGACCGAACCGCGCAGGACCGTGGCCGGTATGTCGTCCTCGGCGACCCGCAGCCGCGGCCGCCGTCCGGCGTCGTCGAGAGCGGCGACGACCGAGGCGCTGCCCGGCCCGGTCAGGAGACAGGTCCCGATGTCCTCCCAGAGGGGGTCGGCGGTCAGACCGTCCAGCAGGAAGAGCAACTGCTCGCACTCCTCGACCAGTTCGCCGTAGCGCTCCGCGTCGTGGGTCACCGTGTCGTGCAGGGGAGCGCCGGAGGCGAGCTGCCAGGGGGACGTACCGTCCCGGAGCGCGGGTGCCAGGTGCGTGAGGGCGAGCAGCAGCTCGGCCTCGTGACCGGTGTACTCCTCGCGCTCGTGGTCGTCCAGAAGTTCCTCGCCCGCAGGGCCCAGGCGCAGTCCGGCCTCGTCATCGGCGCCGGTGACCACGTCGTACGCGGCGAGCAAGGGGAGCAGTACGCCGATCCCCGTGGCGGGCACCCCGACGCGTGTCGCGAGCGCGTCGGGTGAGAGGCCCGGCGCGTCGGCGACCGCGTCGATGACGCCGAGCCGCAACGCGGCCCGTACGACCATCCAGGGCAGCGGCGACGGAATCCGGCCGTCGGCGGCGCTCTCCGTGGGGGCGGTGGCGGCGGATGATTCTCCCGCTGCCGAGGGCTCCTCGCGATGCCAGTAACCCGTGATGTTCAGGCGGTCCTTGGGGAGTTTCCGTTCGCGCTGCAGATACCGGCGTACCGGAAGGAGCGCCCGGCTCTCCGCCGCCGCCCAGGCGTATCCCTCGCCCGCGGGCACCGGGAGCGTGCGGACGGCTGTGTCCAGGGCCGCCGCGTCACCGGGCTCCGCGACGACCCAGGTGATGGTGTCGTCGTCCCGCAGGGCCAGTTCCTGGCGTGCCGCGTCGTCGGAGACGGTCACCAGGACATGTGCCGGTGCGTCGACGGGACGTTCGTCGAGGAAACGGCCGATCGCGGGCAGCGCGGTCTCGTCCCCGACGAGGTGCACCCAGTCCAGCTCTTCCGGCAGGCGCAGCGACGACTTCGGCCCGACGAACCACAGTTCGTCGCCCTCGCGCGCCGACGCGGCCCACGCCTCCGCGGGCCCGTCGCCGTGCACCACGAAGTCGAGGTCGAGCTCGCCCGCCCCCGCGTCCACCCGTCGGGGCGTGTAGTCCCGGGTCAGCCGGTGCTCGGCCGGGGTCCACTCGATGCCGTGCGGCAGTTGGGCGGGGAGCGCCGCCGCGATGTCCCCGTCGGCGGCCAGGATCAGCTTGATGTGGTCGTCGAACCCTGGCGCCGCGAAGGCCGGGTGGTGGATTCCGTCGCGGGTGAACGGGCCGAGCTGGTCGCCGCCGAGGACGACCCGCCGCATCCGGGGAGTCACCTCGTACACGCGGCGTACCGTGACCCGGCGCAGGACCAGGGGGTGCGTCGTGTACGCACGCTGGGCGGCCATCAGGAGAACTGCTTCTCGATGATGTCGAGCAGCGCCATCGACTCGTCGTAGTCACCGCGGAGCACCCAGTGCGGCAGGTCGTAGGCGTGGTTCTTCTTGAAGGCGGGCAGCGCGCCGTAGACGGGGTTCTTCTTGAGCGTGGCGATGTCGGTGGTGTCGGCGTTGAAGCCCATCACGAACACGGAGGGCTGGGTGATCGTCTGTCCCACCTTCTCGGTCGACAGCTCGAACATGTCACCGCCTCCTCCGTAGACCTTGAAGCCGCCCTCGGCGAAGACCGGCGCCGGCTCGATGCCGACCTTCTTGAACTCGGTGGGCAGGCCCACGCTCTCCACCAGGCCATAGGCGGTGCCGTCGCCGGTCAGGGCGAGGAAGGAGACGGGTCCCGGCGGCGGGTTGATGGCCTTCTTCACCTCACCGACCCGCTTGTCGTAGGCGGCCAGGCGCTCGTCGTAGACGTCACCCTTGTCGAACACGTCGTCCGCGAGGAAGGAGAACTGGCTGCGCCAGTCGCCGAGCTTCTTGCCGACGAGCACCGTGGGGGCGATGTCGGAGAGGTCGTCGTACACCTTCTCCGCCTGGAACAGCGGGAAGCCGATGCCGCCGCCGACGATGAGGTCGGGGTCCAGGGCGAGGATCGCCTCCAGGTCGAAGCCGTCGACGCTCCACGGCAGGAACGTCGTGCCGTCCTTCTTCGCCTCCTTCTCCCAGTACGGGGAGAACTTGCCCTTGCCGTCGGCGTCTTCGGGGATCGTGGCGCGGACCGGCACGTCGAGGTCGTAGAGGTACCCGGCGAGCGCGTGGTTGAGCACGACCACGCGCTTGGGCTCGGTCGGCACCTTGACCTCGCCGTAGTCGGTCTTGACGGTACGACTCTTCGCGGCGGACACCTTGTCGCCGTCGTCCGACGAGTCGGTGGCCGAGCAGCCGGTGAGGGCCAGCACGGCGACGAGCGCGACGGCGAGAAGGCGGGCAGGAGCAGACATGAGACCTCATGTGAACGGGCAGGCTCGACGGTTCGAGCCGGTTGGTAAGGTGAGGCTAACCTCGCTGGCCGCACGTCGTTGATCCGAGTGCGACATCACCGGTGACGGATACGACGCTTCGTACGCAGGGGGAGGAAGGCTTGCCGGTGAGATCTCTCGGCACCGTGGTCGCCGTGAACGCCATCCGCTTTCTCGGACACGACACGCATCAGCACGACGAGCCGCACCTCGTCTACGTGGTGACCGGCACCGCCCGCCTGACCGCCGACGGCGAGGAGCGGCAGCTCGGGCGGCACGAAGCCGTCTGGCTTGCGCCCCAAGTGCCGCACGCACTGCGGATCGAGCCCGGCGGCCTGGTGCTCGGCCCCTTCCTCGACCCCGCTGACCTGCCACGATGTCCCGTTCAGCCGCTCGGAGTGGTGCCCGCGGTCGTCGAGGTCATGACCGCCGCACTCGGCGCGGCTCCGGCCACCTCGGAGGAGGTCCGGCCCTTCCGCCAGGCACTGGGGCGCGTGCTGCGGGGCATCTCCCGGCAGTACTTCCCGGTGGTCCTGCCCGCCCATCCCGTGGTGCGCGCGCTCGCCCGGGAGGCCCTGCGCGCCCCCTCCACGACGCTCGAGCAGCTCGCCGCACAGCACCGGATGAGCTCCCGTCAGGTGCAGCGAGTCTTCCTCGACGAGACCGGACTGCCCTTCACGCGGTGGCGGAACCGGGCCAGGATGAACGCGCCGTCGAACACCTCCGCGGCGGAGGCGAGCTGACGGCGGCGGCCAGGGCCGCGGGCTACGCGACCCGGGTCGGTCTGCTGCGTGCGCTGAGCCGCGAGTCCGGGGTGCCGGTGAGCGTGCTCGCCGAGGACGCGGTGAGGGCGCTCAGCACCCGCTGAACCGCAGCCGAGTCGAGCAAGCACGTCGAGAGTCAACCAAGTACGTCGAGCAGGTACGGCACTTCGGGCTGTCCGGGCGGCGGACAGTTCAAGGAGGTCCGATGGCACAGGCGCTCGCGACGACGGCCGCGCCCCCGCCGACCACTCCGTCGCGTCACGGGACGCGCAGGCTCCTGGGCCTGGGCGTCGCCTTCGGCGTGCTGTTCGTGGCGGTGCTGCTCAGCGTCGCCATCGGCTCGGCGATGCTCCCCCTGGACGTGGTGTGGCAGGCGCTGACCGCTCCCGACGGCTCCGCGTCCCACGCCACGGTCAGTGACGCCCGCGTCGACCGCACGCTGCTCGGCATCCTGGTCGGCGTCTGTCTGGGCGTGGCGGGTGCGCTCATCCAGGCGCTCACCCGCAACCCGCTCGCCGACCCCGGGATTCTCGGCGTCAACGCGGGCGCGGGGTTCGCCGTCACCCTGGGCGTGGCCGTCTTCGGCATCACACGCATCGAGCAGTATCTGCCGTTCGCCTTCGGCGGGGCGATCGCCGGTTCCGCGGTGGTCTACCTCGCCGCGAGCGGCGGGCGGGGCGGGCCCTCACCGGTGCGGCTCACCCTTGTCGGCGTCGCCTTCGCGGCGGTGCTCTCCGGCATCTCCCAGACCCTCGCCCTGATCGACACGGAGACGTTCGACCGCATGCGGTTCTGGGGAGCGGGCACGATCACCGACCGCCCGTCGGGCATCGCGACCACGATCCTGCCCTTCGTCCTGGCCGGGCTGCTGATCGCCCTGTGCTGTGCGCGCCCGCTCAACGCGATGGCTCTCGGCGACGATGCCGCGCGGGCCGTGGGGCTGCGGGTGGGCGCGACCCGGACCGGCGTGGTGATCGCGGTGGCGCTGCTCTGCGGGGCCGCGACCGCCGCGGCGGGCCCGCTGATGTTCGTCGGCCTCATGGTGCCGCACGCGGTGCGCCGGCTGACCGGGCCCGACTGGCGCTGGATCCTCGCCTATTCGGCCGTCCTGGCCCCGGCGATCGTGCTGGTCGCCGATGTCCTCGGCCGGCTGATCGTGATACCCACCGAGCTGCAGGTCGGCGTGATGATGCCGCTCATCGGCGCCCCCGTGCTGATCGTGCTCGTGCGCCGAAGCCGGGCGAGGGCGCTGTGAGCGGGGCCTTCGTCCTCAGGGCCGGCTCCCTGAGCCTGCGGGTGACGCGCCGGGCGGTCGTCGTCTGCGCACTGCTGGGGGCCGTCCTGATCGCGCTGGCCATGTGGGCCTTCACCCTGGGCAGTTATCCGCTGAGCCTCGGCGACCTGACCGCCGTCATGACAGGAACGGCCAGCAACAGCGTCCGTACCGTCGTCCTGGAGTGGCGGGCGCCGCGCATCGTCGCCGCCGTGCTGTTCGGGGCCGCCCTCGCCGTGGGTGGCGCGGTCTTCCAGTCGCTGACCCGCAATCCGCTCGGCAGCCCCGACGTCATCGGGTTGACCACCGGTTCCTACACCGGTGTCGTCCTCACCCTCCTTGCGGGCGCGTCCAGTTACTCGGTGCTCGCGGCGGGCGCGATCGTCGGCGGACTCGTCACCGCCTTCGCCGTGTATCTGCTGGCGTTCCGGCGGGGGGTGCAGGGCTTTCGGCTCATCATCGTGGGCATCGCGGTCGGCGCGCTGCTCTCCTCGGTCAACTCGTGGTTCTCGGTGAAGGCCGACGTGGACACCGCGCTGCGGGCCGCGGTGTGGGGCGCGGGCTCGCTGAGCGGCGTCGGTTGGCCTGCCATCACGCTGGCGGCCGTAGTGCTCGCGGCCGTCGCTCTCGCGGCCCCGGTGGCACAGCGCCGGATGCGGCGGCTCGAACTGGGCGACGACACCGCGTCGATGCTGGGCATACCCGTCGAGCGCACGAAGGTGCTCCTTGTCGTCCTCGCCGTGGTCGCGACCTCCGCGGTGACCGCCGCGGCGGGCCCCATCGCGTTCGTCGCCCTCGCGGCCCCGCAGATCGCCCGTCGCCTCACCGGCCGCGGCGCCTCCGTCGACCTCGCCGGTTCGGCGCTCGTCGGCGCGGTCCTGCTGCTCGGCGCCGACCTCGCGGCGCAGCACGCGATCCCGGGCGTGCTGCTGCCGACCGGCGCGGTCACCGTATGCGTGGGCGGGGCGTATCTGCTGGTGCTGCTGGTGCGGGAGAGCCGCCGGGGAGCGTAGGTCCGGGGCATGGTACTCCGCGGTCCAATGGCCGGATCGACCCCCTGTATGGGTACTACACCTAAGTATCATGTTTGCATGTGTCCATGATCATTAATGCACAGCAAACACCTGGGCCGCAGACGTACGTGGACCGCATCCTGGAGCAGTGGCACACGGACGAGAACGCGGAGGCGCTCGTGCAGGGCGCCCAGCGGCTGACCCGGGCGGAGGCCCGGCAGCGGCTGTTCCGCCTGGGGCACGCACTGCGTCGCCAAGGGCTCGCGCCCGGCGACGGAGTGGGGCTGTTCCTGGCCAACCGTGTGGACTCCGTCCTGGTCCAGCTCGCAGTCCATCTGATCGGCTGCCGCGTCGTGTTCCTGCCGCCCGAACCCGGGCCCGGGGAGCTCGCCGCGCTGGTCGAGCAGTCCCGGGCACGTGCCGTCGTCACCGATCCGCTCTTCGCCGAGCGGGCCGCCGACGCGGCGAACCGCAGCGTCCACGCCCCCGTGCTGCTCAGCCTCGGGCCCTGCGAACGGCGCTGCACGGACCTGCTGGCCGCGGCGGCCGAATCCCCCGCGGAACGTCCCGAGGGGGTGCCCGCCCCGGGCCCCGACGAAGCCGTCACCGTCCTCTACACCGGCGGCACCCTGGGCCGCCCCAAGCTCGCCGCGCACAGCCACCGGCTGTACGACGCACTGGTGGACCTGGCGGAGGGCCGACAAGGATCGAGCCCCGCGGTCTTCCCGACCGCGAACCCGGGCACGGACCGGGTGCTCGCCTCCACGCTGCTCACCCACGGCAGCGGCCATCTCACCTCGGTACAGGCCCTCGTGACAGGCGCCGCCCTCGTGGTCCTGCCCGAGTTTGAGGCGAACGCGGCTCTGACGGTGCTGCGCGAGGAGCGGATCACCGCCACCATGTTCGTGCCGCCGATGCTGTACTCGCTCCTGGACCACCCGGAGTGCGTGCCGGGCGCCCTCCCCGCGCTGCGACGGATCGTCGTGGGCGGCGCGGCCTCCTCGCCCAGCCGTCTGCAGCAGGCGGTCGAGGTCTTCGGACCGGTCCTCAGCCAGGGCTACGGACAGTCGGAGGCGCTCGGCATCGCCGCGTTCGGCGCGGACGACCTCGCCTCGGAAGGGACTCGACGCCCCGAGCTCTGGCGCAGCTGCGGTCGCGCGATCTCCGACACCGAGATCGAGATCCGTGGTGAGGACAGCGCGAACGCACTGCCCGCCCGGCAGGTCGGCGAGGTGTGTGTCCGGGGCGAGACGGTGATGCTCGGCTACTACGAGGACCCGGAGCGCACCGCGCAGGCGCTGCACGAAGGCTGGCTGCGGACGGGGGACCTGGGCTATCTCGACGCCGACGGGTATCTCTTTCTCGTCGACCGGGCCAAGGACATCATCGTCACCGGCAGCACCAGCGACAACGTCTACTCCAGGGTCCTCGAGGACTTCCTGCTCACGCTGCCCGGCGTGCGCAACGCGGCGGCTCTCGGCGTACCGGACGAGGAGTTCGGGGAGGCCGTACAGATCTTCCTGGCCACGGCAGAAGGCGCCGACGTCGACCCTGACACCGTCGGCGCGGCGGTGACGGCCGAGCTGGGAGAGCTCTACACACCCCGCAAGACGGTCCTCCTTGACCGGCTGCCGACGACCAAGGTCGGCAAGGTGGACAAGAAGGCGCTGCGCGCCGCATGGACGGACGCGGCTCTGGCCACGAGGTAGGCGCCACGGTCGCCGGGGGCACGGATCACCTGACCGTACCCCCTTGACCTCGGTGGCTCCGGCCAACTAGTTTGCGGTGGCCATCGACCTGTCACGAACGAAAGGGGGCGACCCAGCGGATGAACACCAGCTCTGATCTCGGTCGCCTCGCCCAGCGCACTGTCTGGGTTCCGGGTCGGATCGCGCACGGCGCCTGAGTACGCCTTCACGGCGCCCGAGTAAGCCCTTCTGATGTGCCCGTCCGCGGCACATGCGTGCCTGCTGTCCGCGGCGCGTCAACGTCGGCTGTCTCGGGCGCCGTTCGCGTACCCATCACCTCCACCTCGTCACCTCACCACCGCCTTCCGGCACGTCACTGCCGCGTGCTGTCGTGCGCCCCTCCCGCGTGGCGCGTCTGAACACAGAAAGCTGCCTGAAATTGGCGAACATGAAGAATCAGATGAGTCAGATGCATCAACCGATCGCGCAGCGAAGCGAAGGCCTGTCATGACAGAGGCGCGCATCACCGTCAACGGGACAGAAACACCGATCTCCCCGGCCGCGTCCCACACCTCGGCGCTGGACTTCCTGCGCGACCGTGGCCTCACCGGCGCCAAGGAGGGATGCGCCGAGGGCGAATGCGGTGCCTGTTCGGTCCTGGTGGCCCGGCCCGGGGTGAACAAGCCGACCGACTGGGTGGCGATCAACGCCTGCCTGGTGCCGGCCGCGGCCCTGGACGGGCAGGAGATCGTCACCTCCGAAGGTCTGGCCACCGACGGCGGACCCGGCACACCCCGCACGCTGCACCCGGTGCAGGAGGAGATGGCGGTCCGCGGCGGATCCCAATGCGGTTACTGCACACCGGGGTTCATCTGCAGCATGGCCGCCGAGTACTACCGCCCCGACCGGTGCGCGCACACGGCTTCCACGGACTCCGCCACGAGCGACGGCACGAACGGCGACACCGACACCGACACCGGCACCGGCATCGACGCCGAGCACGGTCCGAACGGGTTCGACCTCCACGCGCTGAGCGGAAACCTGTGCCGCTGCACCGGCTATCGCCCGATCCGCGATGCCGCGTTCGCCGTCGGCACGCCCACCGACGAGGACCTGCTTGCGCAGCGCCGTGAGCAGTCCCCGCCCCCGCCGGTCGCCACCGCATACACCCGTGAGGGCAAGGCGTTCCTGCGGCCGGACACTCTGACGGACGTACTGCGGCTGCTGCGTGAGCGGCCCGACGCGGTGGTGGTCGCCGGGTCCACCGACTGGGGCGTGGAGGTCAACATCCGCTCCCGCAGGGCGGATTGTGTGATCGCCGTCGACCGGCTGCCCGAACTGCGGGAGCTGCGCGTCGCATCCGACCACGTCGAGATCGGGGCGGCGCTGACGCTCACCGAGATCGAGCGCCGCCTCGACGGCCAAGTGCCGCTGCTGGGAGAGCTGTTCCCGCAGTTCGCGTCCCGGCTCATCCGCAACAGCGCGACCCTCGGCGGCAATCTGGGCACCGGATCTCCCATCGGCGACAGCCCGCCGGCGCTGCTCGCCCTGGAGGCCTCGGTGGTCCTCGCCGACGCCGACGGCGAGCGCGAGGTCCCGCTGGCGGACTACTTCACCGGATACCGGCAGAGCGTGCGCCGTCCCGGTGAGCTGATCCGCGCGGTGCGCTTTCCCTTGCCCCTGTCGCCCGTCGTGGGCTTCCACAAGATCGCCAAGCGGCGTTTCGACGACATCTCCAGCGTCGCGGTCGCTTTCGCGCTCGACATCGAGGACGGGCTCGTACGCAAGGCGCGCATCGGCCTGGGCGGCGTGGCGGCCACGCCGATCCGCTCCCTCGCCACCGAGGCGGCCCTGGAGGGCAAGCCGTGGGACGCGGAGACCGTCGAGGCCGCCGCCCGGGTGCTGCGGGCGGAGGGCACGCCGATGAACGATCACCGCGCGAGTGCCCTGTACCGTTCCGCGATGCTCGGCCAGAGTCTGCTGAAGCTGCACGCACAAACCAGCGAGGGTGTGTCGTCATGAGCCATCTGTCCGAGCGCCCCGAGAAGCCCGTCGTCGGCGTCTCCGTGCCGCACGAGAGTGCTGTCCAGCACGTCACCGGCAGCGCGCTCTACACCGACGACCTGATCCACCGCACCAAGGACGTGCTGCACGCCTACCCGGTCCAGGCCACGAAGGCCCACGGCAGGATCACCGCGCTGCGCACCGCCCCCGCACTCGACGTGCCGGGCGTGATCCGCGTCCTGACCGGCGCCGACGTCCCCGGCGTGAACGACGCCGGGATGAAGCACGACGAACCGCTCTTCCCCGACGTGGTGCAGTTCCATGGGCACGCCGTCGCCTGGGTGCTCGCCGAGACACTGGAGGCGGCCCGGCTCGGCGCGGCGGCCGTCGAGGTGGAACTCGACGAACAGCCCTCCCTGATCACCCTGCGGGACGCGATCGAGGCCGACAGTTTCCACGGTGCCCGGCCCATGATGCTGGCCGGTGACGTCGAGGCCGGCTTCGCCGACTCCGCGCACGTGTTCACCGGCGAGTTCCAGTTCTCCGACCAGGAGCATTTCTACCTGGAGACGCACGCGGCGCTGGCCCACATCGACGAGGCCGAGCAGGTCTTCGTGCAGAGCAGCACCCAGCACCCTTCGGAGACCCAGGAGATCGTCGCGCACGTCCTCGGCCTGCACAGCCACGAGGTGACCGTGCAGTGCCTGCGGATGGGCGGCGGCTTCGGCGGCAAGGAGATGCAGCCGCACGGGTTCGCGGCCATCGCCGCACTCGGCGCCAAACTCACCGGCCGTCCGGTACGGCTGCGGCTCAACCGGACGCAGGACCTGACCATGTCCGGCAAGCGCCACGGGTTCCACGCCCGGTGGAAGATCGGCTTCGACACCGAGGGCCGCATCCAGGCCCTCGACGCCGAGTTGACCGCCGACGGCGGCTGGAGCCTGGACCTGTCCGAACCGGTGGTGGCTCGCGCGCTCTGCCACATCGACAACACCTACTGGATCCCCAACGCACGCGTCGCCGGTCGCATCGCCAAGACCAACAAGGCGTCCAACACCGCCTTCCGGGGCTTCGGCGGTCCGCAGGGAATGCTGGTGATCGAGGACATCATGGGCCGGTGCGCGCCGCTGCTCGGCCTGGATCCCACGGAGTTGCGCGAGCGCAACTTCTACCGGCAGGGCCAGTCGACGCCGTATGGACAGCCCGTCGCTCAGCCCGAACGGATCTCCGCCGTCTGGGAGCAGGTCAAGCACAACGGCGGTCTCGCCGATCGCAGGCGCGAGATCGCCGCCTTCAACGCCGCGCACCCCCACACCAAGCGGGCACTCGCGATCACCGGCGTGAAGTTCGGGATCTCGTTCAACCTCACCGCCTTCAACCAGGGCGGCGCACTGGTGCTGATCTACAAGGACGGCTCCGTCCTGATCAACCACGGTGGCACCGAGATGGGCCAGGGCCTGCACACCAAGATGCTGCAGGTGGCGGCGACCACCTTGGGCATCCCGCTGCACAAGGTACGGCTGGCGCCCACCCGAACCGACAAGGTCCCCAACACCTCTGCCACGGCGGCGAGCGCCGGTACGGATCTCAACGGCGCGGCGGTGAAGAACGCCTGCCACCAACTGCGCGAGCGACTGCTGCAGGTGGCCGCCACGCAGTTGGGGTCGAGTGCCGCGGACGTACGCATCGTCGACGGCGTCGCCCGCAGCCTCGGCAGCGACAAGGAACTGGCCTGGGACGACCTGGTACGCACCGCGTACTTCCAGCGGGTTCAGCTGTCGGCGGCCGGCTTCTACCGCACCGAGGGCCTGCACTGGGACGCGAAGTCCTTCAGCGGCTCGCCGTTCAAGTACTTCGCCATCGGCGCCGCGGCGGCCGAGGTGGAGGTGGACGGCTTCACCGGCGCGTACCGCATCCGGCGCGTGGACATCGTGCACGACGTCGGCGACAGCCTGTCCCCGATGATCGACATCGGTCAGGTCGAGGGCGGGTTCGTGCAGGGCGCGGGGTGGCTCACACTGGAGGACCTGCGCTGGGACGCGGGGGACGGGCCGGGCCGCGGCCGACTGCTGACCCAGGCCGCCAGCACCTACAAGCTGCCGAGCTTCTCGGAGATGCCCGAGGAGTTCAACGTGGCACTCCTGGAGAACGCCACCGAAGAGGGCGCGGTGTACGGGTCCAAGGCGGTGGGCGAGCCCCCGCTGATGCTGGCCTTCTGCGTACGGGAGGCGTTGCGGCAGGCCGCCGCCGCGTTCGGGCCGAGCGGGATCAGTGTCGAGTTGGCCTCGCCCGCGACTCCGGAAGCGGTGTACTGGGCGATCGAGGGAGCGCGCCAGGCGCGCGTGTCTCGCGAGGCCGACGATGCCGAGGTCCGAACCGGCGCAAAAACGTTGAGCGGTGCCTGACATGACGTGGATCGCCGCGGTCGCGCGGTTGCGGGCACGCCGGGAGCCCGGCGTCCTCGTGACCGTCGCGTCCGTGCGCGGACACGCCCCGCGCGATGCCGGTGCCAAGCTCGTGGTGGGGGAGACCGAGGCATGGGGCTCGATCGGTGGCGGCAATGTCGAGGCCGTCGCGATCGACCGGGCCCGGGAAATGATCGCCACGTCCATGTCCGGCGCCACCTCCACCTCCACGTCCACCTCTACGCCGGAACTGATCGATTTCGCCCTGAACGACAAGGTGACGAATCAGCACGGCGTGCAGTGCTGCGGCGGAACGGTCTCGGTGCTGCTCGAACCGCTGGCGGTGGTACGGGCCGTGGCGATCTTCGGCGTGGGACACGTCGGCCTGGAACTGGCGCGCATCCTGGCACGTCAGGACCTGGACCTCCATCTGGTCGACACCCGCTCCGACATCCTCACCGAGGAGCGGCTCGGTGTGCTGGCAGACGCGGTGGGGGAGGTGCATGTGCACCACACTCCGCTGCTGCCCGAGGAGGTTCTGGAGGAGTTGCCGCGCGGCACCCACGTCCTGATCATGACTCATGATCATGCGGAGGACGCCGCCCTGTGCGACGCCGCCTTGCGCACCGCCCATCTCGGTTCCATCGGACTGATCGGTTCGGCGGCCAAGTGGGTGCGATTCCGCCACCGCCTCACCACCGAGGGCGGCCACGACGAGTCCACCATCGGCCGGATCAAGACACCGATCGGCCTCGCGGACATCACCGGAAAGGAACCCGCGACCATCGCGGTGAGCGTCGCCGCGGATCTGCTGCGCACGTTCGAGGCCGAGGGGCTCTGACCTGCTCCTACGGTGACGGAGGCCGCCCCGGCGAGCGGAGCACGAGCAGGGTGATCTCGCTGGGGGCGAAGACGCGGAAGGGCGGTCCCCAAAAGCCGGTGCCACGGCTCGTGTAGAGGAGGGTGCGGGTGCCGTGGCGGCTGAGGCCCGCGACGGCGGGCTGGTCGAGGCGGACCAGGTGGTGGAAGGGCCAGATCTGGCCGCCGTGGGTGTGGCCGGAGAGCTGGAGATCGACGCCGCCGGCTGCCGCCCGGTCGATGAACTTGGGCTGGTGGGCCAGGAGCAGGACGGGCAGTTGGGGGTCGGCGCCGTCCAGTGCTCCGGCGAGGTGGGCGCGGTGGCCGGCCAGGCCGGAGGACTCGGCGGTGACGTCGTCGACGCCGGCGACCACGAGCGTGTCACCGCCGCGTTCCAGCAGCAGATGGCGGTTGCGCAGCGGCTCCCACCCCAGCTCGTCCATCAGGTCGACCCAGCCTTGCGCCTCGCTGTAGTACTCGTGGTTGCCGGTGACGTAGACCTTGGCCCGGGTGGCCCGCACGGTGGCGAGCGGGGCGGCCTGGGCGCGACGGCGTTCGGCCGTGCCGTCCGCGATGTCGCCGGTGTGGCAGACCAGATCGGCCTCCAGGGTGTTCACCGTCTCGCAGACCTTCGCCGACCAGCGTGCGCGGTCGAGCGGGCCGTAGTGGGTGTCGGTGATGAGGGCGACGCGGGTGCCGTCCAATCCGGCCCCAAGCCGCGGGAGTTCCACCTCCAGACGCCGCACCCGAGGCACCCGGCGCGCCTCGGCGTACCCCCAGGCGAGGAGCACGGCGGTGACACCGAGGACCGCCCACGTGACGATCCGGGCCCGGTCCTGGCCCTCGCCGACGCCGGCCACGGTCAGGGCGATGCGCAGCAGGAGGCCGAGCACGACGGACCAGGTGAACAGGACCCAGCCGGCGCCCAGCAGGGTGTCCCCGACGATCGCCGCCCGGTCCTCCTGACGCCGGCCGTGGCCGCGCATCATCGCGATCGGCATACCGACCAGACCGAGGGCGAACAGGGCGGTGCCGCCCAATGCGACGGGCAGCGGCCAGTGCTGGCCGGTGTGCAACAGCACCCAGCAGGGCACGGCCCACAGCAAGACAGGGGCGATCAAGGGAAGGTAGCGCATCAGGCGGCGCAGCGGACTGTGCTGAGTCGTCTGCGCCGCGCTGTCGGCGGGTTGGGTTTCGCTGGTGTCGGTCACGCGTGCCCTTCTCAAGCAACCAGGCTGCCGTCGCGCGCACTGTACCGGTACGGTCCAGCCAAGCCCCAACCGCAGATCCTGCCGCCGTCAACAGCGCTCAGACGTTGCCCAGTCGGGTGCTCAAGGCGCGGACGATCTCGGTGCCGAGGACGGCCTGGCCTCGTGCGTTGAGGTGGATGCCGTCGGTGCTCCAGATCGACTCGTCGCGCTCGGTCGGGTGGCTGTGCAGGTCGACGTGGACGGCGTCCAGGCGCTCCGACACCGATCGGATCCTCCGCGACAGGACGGCGAGGCGCTCACGGGCCACGTCCCGGTACCGCGCGTCGAAGTACGGGTTGCCGCTGATGTCGAAGAAACCGGCGGTCACCAGAGTGCCGGCGGTACGCAGCGGCGTGAAGAGGGTTTCGAGTTCGCCCTCCACGGCATCCGCGTCGAAAGCCTTGCGCAGGCCGTCGTTGCCCCCGCACAGCGCGATCACCAGGTCAGGTCCGAAAGCCAGCGCGGACTTCAGCTGCGTCTCGCGCACCTGCGCGGTCACCAGGTCACGCTGCCCCAGGTTGAGGTGCACCAGTTCCGGCCGCACTTCGCGGAGAGCGGCGATCACCAGGCTCGACCAGGAGCCGGCGCGGTAGCCGGGGCACGGCTCGCTGACGCCCCGGGCGACGCTGTCCCCGACGATCACCAGCCGGGACCACGGGGCGCCCCGCAGCAGAGCTGCGCCCTCGGCCGGTGACACCACGTGCGGGTCGTTCCTCTCCGTCATCCGGATCGTTTCCACGTCCCCATCCCCTCCTGAGCCCGGTGCCTGTTCATCGACGTCATCGACGGTGGCATCCGGTGTCCGTGACCGCTGGCGGAAAAGCGCCATCACCGCGGTGCCGTGTCCCGGCCAGTGTCGGTCTCGTCGGCAGGAGTGGGACTGAGACGTCTGCGCCAGCGGAATTTCAGGGTGCCACCACCCTGGGCCCCAACGATGAAACAGCACTCCGTCGCACCGCCGGTGCGTTCCCAGCTCTCGGAAGGAGCGAGGTGTGGACAAAGCAGCCGGGACGGACCGGCACGGCACGGCCGACCCCGGTCAGAAACCCGGTCGGGCGCCCGGCGTACCCTCCCTGACCCGGCAGCTCGCCGAGTGGTCCGCGGGTCTGCGCCACGCGGATCTGCCCGGGCGGATCGAGGAGTACGCCACCAGCCAGGTCATGTCGCATCTCGCGGTGCTGCGGGCGAGCTTGGCCCACCCCCTGGGGCGCAAGCTGGTGGGGGCCTTCGGCACCCCGCTCATGACCGACCCCTGTCAGGCGGCGCAGGTCATGGCCGCGCTGTCCTCGTGCCTCTACTACGAGGACAGCATGTACGCGGGTCATGTCACCCACGCCTCCGTCGGCGTTCCGCTGGCCTTCCGGCGGGTGCAACGGCTCAACGGTCGGGCCCTGCTCACAGCGGTCGTCGCCGCGAACGAGTGCGCCGCCCGGGTCACCGCCGCCTGCGCGCTGGGCCCGCTGCGGGGGCAGGGGACCTCGTACACCCAGCTCGTGGGTGCCGTGGCGGGCCGCCTGCACGGTGCCCGGGTCCCGGCCGGGTTGTGGACCAACGCCTGGGGCCTGGCCCTCGCGATGCCGCCATGGCCGCTGCGCAGAGCGCTGCTCGGCAGTGAGGCGAAGGTCCTCTCGGCGGCGACGCCGGTGCGGACCGCGCTGGACGCCTGCGACGCGGCGGCTGCGGGGCTGCGGGGCGCGGAGGACATCCTGGAGCACCCCGGCGGCCTGCTCGCCAAGTTCTCGGACGTGCCGTCGCCGGCGGCGGTCACGGCCGGACTCGGCACGCGTTGGCACACCGAGACACTGACCTTCAAGCTCAATCCGGCGGGCGCGTACGTGGACGCGGCCGTCGACTGCGCATCGCAGCTGCATGCCCGGCTCTCCCGCGAAGACCTCCACGACATCGAGGAGATCGTGGTCTCGGCGGCCCGGCTGACCATCGCCATGGACCAGGACGGTGCGCCGTACGTGGACCGCGACCGGTCGGCGATCATGGCGCTCAACGTCTCCGTCGCCTACAACGTGGCAACCGCCCTCACCACCGGCGCCGTCGTCCCCGCGGACCTCGCGCAGCCGGCGACCGCGGACCGTCTGCGCTGGTCCCTCGCGGACCGGGTGCGGCTGGAGTACGACCTCGGGCTGAGCCGCGAAGTGCTCCGCGGGACCGCCCCGTTGGGCGAGGCGCTGCGGCAGGCGGGGGAGAACGGCAAACGGTGGCTCGTGGCGGTCATGGGCGAGGGCATCACGGCGACCGCCGACATCGCGGGGCCGCCGAGCACCACCTTCCAGAAGGCCGACAAGGCGGTGGGTGCCCGGCTGCGGGTCACCCTGCGCGACGGCCGGGTGCTGACCGCTTCGTGCGGGCGCCCCAAGGGGGCGGCCGGCCCCGAGACGCGGCACGGCCACCGTGAACTGGTCCGGTCCAAGCTCGCGTCGACCGGAACCTCCACCGAGGTGATCAATGGCCTGGACCGTCTCGCCTCGCTGACCGCACGCCAGGTCGACGCGCTCGTGACCAGAGCACTGTCCGAACCGCTGCTCACAGCCGAAGCCGATCCGGCTTCGATCCGCTGAACACCAGAAGGGGAAACGCACGATGGGCCACCGTGAACCTGACGACCGCGAACCTGACGACCGCGAATCTGCTGACCGCGCACCCGACGACCGTGAACCCTCGTGCCACACACCCAGGTTCACCTATCCCACGAAGCGCACCGACCCGCTCGTGCCGGCCGACGTATACGCACAGGCGCTGCGCGAGGAGCCGGTGTGCCCGATCACCCTCGCGACCGGCGACCCCGCCTGGTTCGTGGCCCGCCATGAGGACGTACGGACCGCGCTGTCGGACCGCCGGTTCAGCAGGGAGGCGCTGTTCCGCCCCGGAGCCGCTCGCGCGCAGGTGGTCGAGCCCGACCCGCACAGCATGATCACCATGGATCCCCCACGGCACACCCGGATCCGCAAACTCGCCAACCGGGCGTTCAGCCCGCAGCGCGTGCGGCGCATGCGGCCGTACGTGGAGGAGGTCACCGCGGAGCTGCTCGACGCCATGGAGGCGGGCCCGCCCGCGGGTGACCTCGTCGAGACATACGGGCGCCCGCTCGCGCTGCGCGTCATCTGCCGCATACTCGGGGTCCCGTTCGCGGACTACGACAAGTTCGGGGGCTGGTGCGACCGGTTCTTCTCGCTCACCAAGTACCCGCCCGAGGAGCTCCAGCAGGCCAACGAGGACATGCGGGCCTACTTCGCCCGGCTGATCGGACACCGGCGCGAGGAGCCCGGCGACGATCTGATCAGCGCCCTGGTACAGATCCACGACGAGGAGGGCGAGCCTTCCGAGAGCGAGATCGTCAGCCTGGGCGCTCTGTTGCTGTTCGCGGGACACGACACCACGGTGACCGTGCTCTGCGCCGGGACGGCGACCCTGCTCGGCAATCCCGACCAACTCGCGCTGCTGCGCGCGGATCCCTCGCTCTACCCCGATGCCGTGGAGGAGCTGGTGCGGCTCAACGTCCCCGGCGGCGGGACCGCCATCCGGATCACGACGAGCGACGTGAAGCTGGGCGGCACGGTCATCCCCGAGGGCTCGGCGGTGCTCGCCTCCGTCGGCACCGCCAGCCGGGACCCCGAGGTCTACCCCGACCCCGACCGCTGTGTCATCCGGCGCGAGCAGCGCTCCCAGATGGCCTTCGGGCAGGGCCCGCACTTCTGCATCGGCGCAGGTCTCGCCCGCCTCGAACTGGAGGTCGGCCTGCGTGCCCTGTTCGAGCGGTTCCCGCGCATGCGACTGACGGTGCCGGCCAAGGAGTTGCGCTGGAAGGACTTCGCGCACCTCGGGGGTCTGGAAGAGATGCCCGTGGCCTGGGATTGATCACGCGATGACCGAGCCCCCGCACGCGCACCCGACCCCGTCTTCGGCTCCGCTCGCCGCCGCCTTCTTCGACGTCGACGAGACGCTGATCTCGGTCAACAGCATGTCCCGCTTCCTGCGCCACCACTGGCGGACCGCCGGCCGGCCACGCCCGGCCTTAGACGAGGCGGTGCGCGGTCTGCGGGCCCTCGCGGCGCGCGGTGCTTCCCGTTCCGAGCTGACCCGCGCGTATTACCGCCTCTACGCCGGCTGCGACGCCCAAGAGCTCGCCGCCCAGGGCCGTGCCTGGTTCGCCGCGGAAGTCCGCGTCGGCGACCTGTTCCTGACCGCCACCGTGGCAGCGCTGCGCAAGCACCGGCGCCGCGGCGACACGGTCGTGCTCGTCTCGGGGTCCTTCGCGCCTTGCCTGGATCCCGTCGTGGAGTGGCTCGGTGCCGACGAGTTGCTCTGCGCCCGTCCCGAGTCGGTCGGGGGAATCCTGACCGGCAAGCTCGACGTCGCGATGGTCGGCGAGGAGAAGGCCGCCGCGGTACGCGCCCTGCTCCGTGCGCGCGGGATCCCCGCGGCCCGCTGTCATGCCTACGGCGATCACGCCTCCGACCTGGCGATGCTGCGAGCCGTGGGCCATCCGGTGGTGGTGGGCGCGGATCCACTGCTGATCCGGCACGCCGAGGAGCATGGATGGCGTCGGATTCCTGCCAGCGCACGCCCCCGGAGCTTGCCAGATTGGAGCGGACAGCGGCCGCCACTCCAGGGCCGTACGACGAAGGGTGAAACCGCATGAGCCGGAACCCCGATGCGGCCCGCGGACAGCCGAGTTACCCGGTCGTGGTGACGCTCGCGGCGGGCGCGATCTTCCTGTCGATCCTGGACGCCACCGTGGCCAACCTCGCGGTGACCGACCTGCAACGCAGCTTCCCCGCCGCCTCGGTGACCGACCTGACCTGGGTCATCTCCTTGTACGCCATCGTGTTCGCCGCGTTCCTCGCCCCCGCGGGACGCCTCGCCGACGTGCTGGGGCGACGCCGTCTGTACATCGCCGGCATGGGCCTGTTCACCGTCGCCTCGATGCTGTGCGCCGTGGCCCCCGCCCTCCCGGCGCTCCTCGTCGCACGGGGGTTGCAGGCGCTGGGAGCGGCGGCCATGATCCCGGCCTCCCTCGCCGTGCTCCTCGCCGATGTGGACCCGCGGCGCAGAGGGGCGGCGATCGGGCTGTGGAGCGCCGCGGCCTCCGCCGCGGCCGCGGCGGGGCCCAGCCTCGGCGGCATCCTCATCGACGCGGCCGGCTGGCGCGCGGTGTTCCTCGTCAACGTCCCCCTGGGCCTCGCCCTGCTCGCCGGGATCAGGGCCGTACGCGCACCGGCACACGGCGGGCAGGGGCTTCCCGACCCGCTCGGCACGCTGCTTCTCACGGCCGGCACCGGGCTCCTCGTGCTCGGTGTCACCCAGGGGCGGGAGTGGCACTGGGCCGACCCGCGCACGCTGGGCACCCTCATCGCGGGCCTCGTACTGTCGGCATGGGCCCTGCTGCGTGCCAGGCGGCACCCGCGGCCTGCCCTGCAGACCAGGCTGTGGCGCAGCAGGCCGTTCGCGCTGGCCAACCTCGTCTCTCTGTTCTTCGGTGCGGCGCTGTACGCCTGGCTCCTGGTCGGGGCGCTCTTCCTGGTGGACGTATGGCATTACCCGTGGATCACGGCCGGTCTGTCGATGACGCCGGGGGCGCTGCTGTCCGCGGCGGTCGCGGTGATGGTGGGACGCTCCCTGAGCAAGAGCCGCCCGCATCTGGTGGTGTTCTGCGGCGCGTTGACGCTGGTCGCGGCCGGACTGTGGCTGGGCCTGACGCTCTCCTCTCAGCCCGCCCTGTGGAGCATGTGGATCCCGGTCGGCCTGCTGGCCGGTGCCGGCATCGGCGCCGTCAGCACCGGGGTGTCCAGCGTGGCGGCCTTGTCCGTGGAGCCGGCGGACTTCGCCGGTGCCACCGGACTCAACCTGGCGGTACGGCAGATCGGCGGAGCTCTGGGCATCGCGGCGCTGGCCGCCATCCTGCCCGTGGCGACCTCGTCCGACCCTGCCCCGTACCGCCACGTGGTGTTCTTCTGCTGTGCCACGGCTGCCGTCGCGGGCCTGCTGGGCCTCGGCTTCGCCCGGCGCCGCGGCCTCCCCGCGCCGCACGCCGTGCGGACCGCCGCGCCGACGCTCGCCGCCGGCACCGTCGCCGGCAAGGAAGCACAGCCGTGACGGTCTTCGACCACGACCCGCCGCGCCACGAGTCGGCCTCCCTCGCCCGCATGCCCTGGCGGCGCTTCATCGTGCTGGGCGGCGGCGCCGAGGGCCCCGGGCCCGCCCGCGGTTCCGGCGACCCGGGCTGGGCGGACCAGGTGGCCGAGGCGCTGAGGTCGGTCCGCCCGGACCTCGCCTATCTCAACCTGGGCCGGCACGAGCTTTCGACGGCCCAGGTCCGGGCCGGTCAACTGGCCAGAGCGCTGGCGTTCCGGGGAGACCTGGCCGCGGTCGTCGCCGGTGGCCGAGAGGTGGTGCGCGAGCCCTTCGACATCGACGCCGTAGAGGCGGAGCTGAACAGGATCGTGGGTCCGCTCCGCAGCTCCGGGGCCGATGTGCTCACCCTCGGTCCGTGCGGGCCGGGCCTTTCCGCCGCGCCGGCCGAGGAGCAGCGGAGCGGACCGCGGCGACGGCTGCGAATCCTGGCGGAGCGCACCCGCGACCTCGCTCTGCGGCACGGCGCGTTGTACGTCGACGTGCCGCCGCGGGCCGGCGAGGCCGGCGGCCGGAGCGTGGCCGCCGCGGTGATCCACCGCCTGGTGGATCACCTCGACGCGACCCGAAACACCCGTTACTGAGGTGTAACCCGGGCCGTCGCTCCGCAACGATTGCATGAGTTCAACCGAAGTGTGTCTCCCACCAATCCGGGTGCGCCCGCACAACGAAGTATGGGCGAGAACACACGTCAGTCACTTCCCATGTGGCAGAAAAACGGGGGTTCACATGCAGGTAAGGCTACTTGGGCCGCTCCATGTGATCGAGGAAGACATTCCCATCCAGCTGCCGGGGGAGAAGCTCAGAACGATTATGGCGGCACTTGCTGTCACACCTGGCACCCCGGTACCGGCCCTTGATCTGCTGGACGAGCTCTGGGGAGATCAACCTCCGAAAACCGCGGACAACTCCCTGCAGTCACATGTCGCGCGGTTACGCCGTGTCCTCACCGAACAGACCGGCAAGCCCAAGGCCCGCCATGTCATCCGTACGACCCGCTCCGGATATCTGCTCGACGTCGAACCGGCGGACGTCGACGCATTGCGCTTCTCGGATGCCGTGGAGGCGGCCGGCCAACACCTGAACGCGGATTGCGAACTCGCCATCAAGCTGCTCACCGATGCGTTCTCCGAATGGCGGGGGCCGGCCCTCATGGATACGGGGAACGGCATGATCTGCCGCATCGCGTATACGCGGCTCGAGGAAACCAGGCTGATCGGCCGGGAGTTGTTCGTCGAGGCACACTTGAGGCTCGGCAGGCACTGGCAGGTGATCCCGGAACTCGAGCAGTTGCTGACCCAGCACCCCTTGCGTGAGCGCTTCTGCGAACAGCTCATGACCGCCCTGTACCGCTCCGGCAGGCAGGCGGACGCCCTCAGTGCCTACCGCAGGGTCCAGCACAACCTGGGCGCGGAACTGGGCATCGAGCCGGGCCCGGGAATGCAACGGCGGTTCAGGCAGATCCTTCAGCAGGAGGGGGCGCTGCTGCGCGGTGCCTGAGACGGGATCAGATGTGACAGTTACTCAGATGGATTTGGTCAGCCGGAGTATGCGCCATACGGCGCGCAGACTGGCGCCCCCCTCGAAGGCCAGATACTCGGGCAGTACCAACTGCGGGTCCCACTTGCTCTTGTACGCGAGCTGACTGGCGGCCGGGTAGACGGACTCCCCCTTTTCCGCGAGGAAGCGCAGGAGTTTTCCCGTCAGGGCGCTGCTCGGCGTCAGTTCATGTGCCGCGTCCAGGCCGGTGAAGGGCGTGAACCCGAAGTGCAGCCACTCGGCCTGCTCACGCGTGAACGCCTCCAGGGCGGTGGCGTTGATGGCCTCCATCACCCCGGGTCCGGCGTCCGGCATGCGTCGGCTGAGATCGTGCAGCCAGCCGGGGCGGGATCCGAACGCGGGAGAGTAGGAGATATAGGCCAGCGGCCTGCCGCCGAGCGTCCCCAGGAACAGCCGCCGGTGCCGCTGCACCGGCCCGCCGGTCTGCCCTACCAGGAACTCGATCTCCTTGACGTGCCTGCCTTTGCCGCGCAGCCACGCTTCGTCGATCCGCCCGACACTGTCCCGGTGTTCCGCGAACGAGACCTCCTGGACGGCAAGTCCGTCACGCCTGGCCCGCGAGATCTTGTTGCGCAGCTTCATGAACCGCGTGCCGCGCAGCGTGAATTCGGGCAGCCGGACGGCATAGGAGGACCCCACCTGATTGAGGACGAACCCCGCAGTCGAATATAATTCGGCGTCGGCGCGCTGCAATTGAATGCTGACGATCGCGCGTTTTCGTGCACGCGCATACTCCTTGAAGTCCCGGAGTGCCGCCGCCTGTCGTGCCGGAGGCCCGAATGCGCCACCGAACTGAACTAAGAAGCCCCCCGCCTCCCGGTGGGCGACGAGCGCACCTCCGTCACCGATGAACATCTTGTTGCCGGCGTTCAGTGCCAGGAAAGCGCTGGGGTTGTCCGCGTATTTCTGAATCGCGGTCAGCGCCAGCTCTGCGGCTTCGGGGCCCTCCGTGCACGCTTGCAATATATTCGGCACTCGGTTCATCTGTCGCACGCTCTCCATCAGGCGGACAATATCGGCCAACCTATCCGAAGGCCGCCGGAACTTACTGGCACAGCGGTCTCAGCGGATTTTCAGTTGGCCTTCAGTAATTCTTGCCATGCTCGCCGCCATGTACCGCAACTATTCATCCTATGTAAACGCGCGACACGTGCCCGGCGAGGAATGGGTCTACGTGCTCAGCGCGGATTCCTTGCTGGACGACGTCTTCGCGAGCCTGGCACTCAAACGGAAACTGGAACAGGGCCGCATCCCCCCGCACGACCTCCCGTCGACCGTCGTCGGACGCGTCGCCAAGGCCGATCGCGCCACGGTCCAGCGCGCCGTCGAAGCCGCGGCCGCGGCCGTACCCGCCTGGGGCGCCGTTCCGCCGCAGACCCGCATCGAGACCGTGGGCCGGCTGCTGCACGCCCGCCTCGCCGACCACGCCGAGGACATAGTCGCCGTCCTGGTCGAGGAAGGGCACCCCCTGGCACTGGCGCGGTGGCAGGTCTCCGGCATGCTGGAGTGCTTCGGCCCGGAGTCGGTCAGCTTCTACCGGTCCCAGATGCTGCAGGAGTTCCATCGCGGCGAGCGCCGCCTCCAGGTGCGCCGGCAGCCCGACGGAGTGGTCTGCCTCAACCCGCCGCAGAACGCGCCCCTGTCCAGTGCCCTTCTGGGCGTGACGGCGCTGATGGCCGGCAACGCACTGGTGGTGCGGGCCCCGCGCAGCGCGCCGCTGGGCGTCATGTACGTCATGCAGGAGATCGTGGCCCCCGTCCTCGCGGAGTGCGGCGCTCCGCCGGGCACGCTGAACGTCGTCTGCGGCGATCCGGCGCCGATGCTGAGCTGCTGGCTGGAGCATCCCGCGGTGAACGACATCATCTATTTCGGCAGCAGCGACGCGGGGCTGAAGTTCGAGGCACGCTGCATCGCCGCCGGCAAGAAGCCGATCCTGGAACTGGCGGGCAACGACGTCGTCACCGTATGGAAAGACGCCGACATCGACCTCGCGGCCGAGGCCCTCACCGAGAGCTTCTACGGCTCCGGGCAACTGTGCATGATTCCCAACCAGGTGCTGGTGCACCCCGATGTGGCGGACGCGCTCGTCGCGTCCCTTGTGCGGCAGATCGGCCACATCCGGCCGGGCTACCCATGGGAGCCCGACGTGCTGCTGACGCCCGTACTGCGCAACGAGAAGTTCTTCAGCTGCCTGGAAGACGCCCGCTCCAAGGGCGCCAAGGTGGTCTGCGGCGGCCACCCGATGCAGCTCGACGAACTCCGCGACCCGGGCGGCATCTTCCTGGAGCCGACCGTGATCCTGGTGCGCGGCGTCGAAGGCGCACGCGAACTCCACGCCGTGCGGCACGAGACGTTCTTTCCGCTGCTGCCCGTGATCGTCGCCGAATCCGCGCCGGACACCGAGCTGATGGCCACCTTCATCGGCTTCGTCAACTCCAACCGCTACGGCCTGCGCAACTCGCTGTGGGCCAAGGACCCGGACGTCATCGACGAGTTCACCGCCCGCGTCCACACCGGCGGCCTGCTCAAGGTGAACGACTCGCACATCGGCTTCCTGCCGTATATGCCCACGCACGGCGGCACCGGGCTGACCGGAGGCGTATTCGGCGAGGCCAACTACCCGATCCTGCGGACCTCGCACCTCCAGGGTGTGAGCGTCAGCCCGGGCTCCCGGCCCCGGGACGCGGTCTTCGGCGCCTGGCAGAACCTGGTCGACGAGCGCCTCGGCAACGGCAGCCGCTCGCGGCCGGACGTCCACAAGGAGACGACGCCATGCGCTCGATGAACACCGCCCGCCGCACCTGCGAAGAGTTCCTGCCCGGCTTGCTGGCCGCACTCGACGACATTCCGCTGGCTGATCTGGAACGTCCGGGCAGCCCGGCCATCGGCCTCTTCCGGACGCATGGCGGCCCAGGTCTCGTCATCCCCCGTACTTACTCGGGAAGCGGTGCCACACCGCTGCAAGCCGTGGACGTCACACGGGCGCTGGCCGCCGTCGCCCCGTCTCTCGCGGTGGCCACCACCATGCACCACTTCTCCGTGGCCACCCTGTTCGCGCTCGCCGACAGCCCGCAGAGCGCCGGTGTGGAGTGGGCGCTGCTGGAAGGGATCGTCGAACAGCGGCTCCTGGTCGCCTCGGGTTTCGCCGAGGGACGCCCCGGCCAGGGCATCCTCAGCCCCACGGTCCTGGCACGGCCGGACGGAGAGGGCTACCGCATCAGCGGGTCGAAGAAGCCCTGCAGCCTCTCTCGCTCCATGGACCTGCTCACCGCCAGTGCCGCGCTGCCGAACGCGGACGGCACGAGCGACATGGCGGTGGTGCTCGTACCGCGGCAGGCGGAGGGGCTGACCGTGGAGCCGTTCTGGTCGAGCTGGGCTCTGGCCGGCGCGGAGAGCGACGAGGTGCGGCTGCGGGACGTCTTCGTCGACGAACAGCAGCTGATGCGCACCGAGCCCGGCGAGACAGGCGAGCTGGACGAGCTCCAGACCGTCGGCCTCATCTGGTTCGAACTGCTCATCACCGCCTCGTACGCCGGAATGGCCGGTGCCTTGGTCGAACGCGTCCTGGCCGGCGGCCGCGGCACGAACACCGAACGGGCCGAGCTGCTCACCCGCTGCGAGACGGCGACGCTGCTCACCGAGGGCACCGCCCACATGATCATGGACAAGGCGGTGGGCGACGAGGGACTCGCCCGTGCCCTGGTCGCGCGCTACGGCGCGCAGGACCTGATCCGCGAGGTCGTGGCCCGCGCCGTGGAGCTGCTCGGCGGGACGGCCTTCATCGGCTCGCCCGACATCGCCTGTCTGGCTGCCGCCTCGCACGGCCTGTCCTTCCACCCGCCGTCCCGCTCCAGCTTCGCCGACCCCTGGCTCGAACACGCCGCCGGCCATCCGCTGCGGCTGTCATGAGGAGCGCCATGACCACTGCCGCCGGGCCCGCGCAGCCGCCGGGCCGCGAAGAAATCGGCCGACTGTACCGGACCCGCCTGAGCAAGGGCCGCGCCACCCTCGGCGAACTGCTGGGCGGCGAGCTGGAAACAGAGTCGCAAGGCGCCTGGGTGACCACCGCGACCGGACGGCGGCTGCTCAACTGCGGCGGCTACGGAGTCCTCCTGATGGGCGCCCGGCACCCCGTCGTCGTAGCCCACGTCACCGAGCAACTGCACCGCAACCCGGTGGCCACCCGCGTCCTTCTCGAACCCCAGGCGGCGTTGGCCGCCGACGCGCTGGTGGCCAAGGCGCCGGCAGGACTCGACCGGGTGCACTTCGCCTGTTCGGGCGCGGAGGCCGTGGAGGCCGCCATCAAGATCGCCCGAACCCTGGGCAAGGACCGGCTGATCGCCACGCACGGCGGCTACCACGGGAAGACCATGGGCGCGCTCGGCCTCACCGGCGCGGACCTGTTCAAGGAGCCGTTCCGCCCCCTGCTCCCCGGCATCTGCCATGTGCCGTACGGCGACGCCGAAGCGCTGGCCGAACGGCTCGACGCGGCATCCGGCCGCGCCTGCGTGGTGATCGAGCCGGTCCAGGGCGAGGCGGGCGTTGTGCTGCCGCCACCCGGCTATCTGCGCACGGTCCAGGAGCTGTGCCGCGCCCATGACGCGCTCTTCGTCCTGGACGAGATCCAGACCGGACTCGGCCGGCTCGGCTCCTGGTGGGGAGCGGACGAGGAAGGGCTCACCCCGGACCTGCTCCTTGCCGGCAAAGGCCTCGGCGGCGGCATCATGCCCGTCTCTGCGGTCATCGCGGCGGCGGACGTGTTCGGCGCCTTCGACCGGGACCCGTATCTGCACACCTCCACCTTCTCCGGCATGCCGCTGGCGATGGCCGCCGTGCGTGGCGCGCTGCGGGCCATCGAGGAGGAGGACCTGGTGGCCCGCGCCCGCGAGCTGGGCGGAGTGCTCCTGGCCGGGATCGGCCGGATCGCGCGGGAGTGTTTCGGCGATCTCGTACGGGAGGTGCGCGGCCAGGGGCTGCTCATCGGCGTCGAGTTCGCCGGTCCCGGGCCGGCCGGCGACCTGCTGGTCGAGCTGATCCGGCAGGGCGTGGTGGCGAACCACTCGCTCAACTCCCACCTGGTGCTGCGTTTCACCCCGCCCGCCGTCCTCAGCCCCGCGGAGGTGCGGTTCCTCCTCGCGGCGTTCGAACGTGCCTGCCGTGTGCAGGCAGCCCGCTATGTCCCGGACATCCAGACTCACGAAGGTGGCGCCGCCCATGCGCAGCGTTGATGTGACCATCGGCGTCCCCGGTATCGCCGCGGAAGCGGTGTACGACCGGGTCGCGGAATTCGCCCGTTATCCCGAACTCGCCCCGGTGGTCCTGTCGGTCACCGTCCACGACCTCAGCGAGACGGAGGAGACCAGCGCCTGGGAGGTGTACTTCCGCAACGGCATCCTGCGCTGGACCGAGGCCGACCACTTCTACCGGCCGGCGCTCGCCATCACCTTCGAACAACTCGACGGTGACTTCGAGGTGTTCGAAGGCACGTGGCGCATCACCGCCGCGGGCGGCGAGGCACGGGTCGGCTTCCACGCGGCCTTCGACTTCGGTATCCCCAGCCTGGCGGGCATCCTGGAGCCGGTGGCCGAGCGGGTCATCAAGGAGACCATCGCCCAGGTGGTGCTCGGCCTGTTCCCTTCGGGCGCGGTGCTGGGCGACCAGGCGCTGGCCCGCGCCGTGGGACCCGTTCCGGCCGCGCCGCCGGCTCCCGCCCCTTCTCGGCAGGCCGGCTGATGGACACCAAGAACCTGTTCATGACGCCGGTGACCGCGCGGCTGATACGGGCGGAGTACGGGCTCGGTCTCGTCGTCGCCACCGTCTTGTTCTTCGTCCACCTCGATCAGGTGCGGTGGCTCCCGGCCCTGGTCCTCTTCACCTATATCGACCTGATCGGATACCTCCCGGGCGCCATCCAGTACCGACGCCACGAGGGCCAGATCGGCAAGGGCTATTACGTCGCCTACAACACCATGCACTCCATGGTCACCCAGGGCCTGCTGGTGCTGGGGTGGATCTGGCTGTGGGGCTTCGAGTGGGCGCTGCTCGCGCTGCCCATCCACCTGTGCGGCGACAGGGCGCTGTTCGGCAATTACCTCAAGCCGTTCGCCCTGCGCTTCGAGCCCGTCACGCACCAGGCGTACCGCCGTTTCCGCGGTGAGTTCGCGGCGGCGGACGCGGTGGCCGCCGGCAGCGACGCCACGAGCCGGGACCCGTTGCCATGGCCGTGACCACCCGACGCGCTCCCGCGACGGCCCGTGCAGCCGGCGACACCGCCGTCCTCACCGCGATGCGTCACTTCGTCACCGGAGTGACGGTCCTCACCTGCGGGGTGGGCGAGGCGGCCGAGGGGGTGACGGTCAGCACGTTCAGCACCGTCCCCGGCGACCCCCCGATGGCCTGTGTGGCGCTGCGCCGCGGCAGCCGGGGACTGCGCGCCCTGGCGAACAGCCCGGCATTCGTCGCCAATGGACTGGCGGCGACGCAGGAGCCCCTCGCCCGGCACTTCGCCCGCCGCGGCAGGCCCCGCGGTCTGGGGCAGCTGCCGCCGGACGCCTGGCTCGGCGACCCGGGCGACGACGTGCCGCGGCTCAGCGGATCGGTGGCGTGGCTGGAGTGCCGGCCGAAGCTCACCATCGCGCTCAGCGACCACGAACTGGTGGTCGCGGAGGTCGTATCGGCGGTCCACACCGGTGCCGCCCCGCTGGTCAATTTCGCCTACGACCTCCACCCCGGCCCCGTAGCCCAGATCGAAAGGGACTCGTCATGACGACACCGACCACTGAACCGGCACCGAGGACCGTGCCGGCGGCCGTTCCCGCCGAGGCCGACCGGGACACGGCTCCGTCGCTCCTGGACGGCGCGGAACGCCTCGAACTCACCCCGGCCGTCTGCAACGTGCGGTACTGGCTCAGCGCCGTACCGCACGGCACCTTGCGCGGCAACGTCTCGGGCCACGCCGCGAACGTACGGCCGCTGCCCGTGGTCAGTGCGCCCGGCCCGCTCAACAGCGCACTCACCCAGGAGCTCGCCTACCGCTCCATCGCAGAGGAGAAGGCCACCCGGGCCATCGGTTATCTGACGGCGCTCGCGCCCGACACCGACAGCATGGAGTTCTACGCGACCCAGCTGCTCGACGAGGCCCGGCACGCCATGGTCTTCCGCGACCACCTGCTCGACCTCGGCGTGTCCCGTGCGGAGCTGGGGGACACCGTGGCCCGCCTCGCGGCCGCCGACGAGGAGCGGATCCTCGTCCCTCTGGAGGACTTCGGGCTGCGCGTACTGCGCGACGAGCGCGACTTCATCGGCGGCGTACTGGTCCTCACCGTCCTGGTCGAGGGCGTGCTGGCGCCGGCCGCCGAGCTCAGCGAGCGCAAGTGGCGGATGTTCGACCCGGCGGCAGCCGACATCGAGCGGGGCGCCGGAATCGACGAGATCCGGCATCTCACGGTCGGCAGCACCATCGTCCGCGACCACCTCCGTGCACGCCCGCAGGACAAGGCGCGGCTCCTGGAGCTGATCCAGGAGGGCTACGCCCTGTGGGACAAGCTGCCGACCACCGAGGTGCTGGCACACCGCGAGGAGCTCTTCCAGCAGGGCATCGAGCGGCACGCCGGTCTCCTGGGCGACTACGAGATCTGGCCAGGCCGTCGCCTGGCGGACACCACCGCGCGCGAACGCCTCGACACCGCCCACGCATGGGCCGCGCACCTGCAGCGGACCCGGCTGGCCTACATGGGCCTGCAGGAGGCGATATGAGCTCCCTGGACGGCACCCCGCGCCCCCTGGCCACGGCGCCGCAAAGCCCCGCGAACATGCAGGAGATCACCCGCCTGGTGCGGGAAGCCGGCCTCCTGGACTCCCGACCCGGCTACTACGCCTTCAAGATCATCACAAACCTGTTGCTCCTCGCCGCCGGCTGGACCTGCTTCGTGCTGCTCGGCGACAGCTGGTGGCAACTGGCCGTGGCAGCCTTCCTCGCGGTGTGCTGCGGGCAGACCGACCTCATCGGGCACGACGCCGGCCACCGCCAGATCTTCCGGAACCGGCGGGCCATCGAGGTGATCGGGTACACCCACGGCAATCTGCTCACCGGCGTGAGCTTCGGCTGGTGGGTCGCCCACCACACCAAGCACCACAACTACCCCAACCACCTCTCGCTGGACCCGGACATCCTCCGCCGACAGGTGATCTTCGACGCCAAGGACCGCACCAAACGCACCGGAGCCGTCGGCCGGTACATCGTGCGGCATCAGGCGTGGATGTTCTACGTGCTCATCCTCATGGAAGGACTGCGCCTGCACGCCTCCGGATACGTGGCGGCACGCAAGGGCGCACTGAAGCGTCACGTCGCCCTCGACCTGACCCTGGTGACACTCCACCTGGCCGTCTATCTGACCGCGGTCCTGATGGTCCTCCCGGCAGCCATCGCCGTGGCCTTCATCGTCGTCCACCAGGCGCTCTTCGGCTTCTATATGGGCCTGCTGTTCGCCCCCAACCACAAGGGTCAGCCCGTACGCGACGGCACGGAGGAGGAACTCGACTGGCTCACCCGGCAGGTGATCACCTCGCGCAACCTGGCACCCAACCGGATCACGGACTTCTTCTACGGCGGGCTCAACTACCAGATCGAACACCACCTGTTCCCGTCCATGCCCCGCAGGAATCTGCGCCGCGCCCAGCCGCTGGTGAAGGACTACCTGGTGCGCGGCGGCCTGCCGTACGCCGAGGAGCGGCTGCTGCGCTCCTACATCATGGTCGCCGACCACCTCGGCGAGGTGAGCCGGACCGCGGCCGGTCTCGACCGCGCCGCGTCGCCCCGGGAAGCCCGGTGAACGCCCCGGCAGCGGTGCTGTGCGGCCTCGGCACCTGGCTTCCGCCCCAGGCGGTCACCAATGACGACCTGGCCCGCGAACTGGACACGTCCGACGACTGGATCCGCAGCCGTACCGGGATCGGGACCCGCTTCGTCGCCACCCCGCCCCTCGCCACCTCGGATCTCGCGGTGGAGGCGGGCCGGAGGGCGCTGAAATCCGCGGGCCGCGATGCCGTGGACGGGGTGGTCCTTGCCACCACCACCCCGGACCGCCCCTGCCCGGCCACCGCCCCGCTGGTGGCGGCCCGGCTCGGACTCGGCACCGTGGCCTCCTTCGACGTGGGCGCGGTCTGCACCGGATTCCTGTACGCCCTGGCCGCCGGTGCCGGGCTGATCGCCGCGGGCACGGTGGGCAGCGTGCTGGTCATCGGCGCGGACACGTACTCCCGCATCCTCGACCCAGCCGACCGCTCCACGCGCGCCATCTTCGGCGACGGCGCCGGAGCGGTGGTGCTGCGGTCCGGTGGCGCGACGGAGCCCGGCGCGCTCGGCACGCCGGTGCTCGGAAGCGACGGCACGGGCAGCGAGCTCATCACCGTCCGCTCGGGCGGCTCCCGCGAGCCGCTGCACACGTCCGGCGCGGACTTCGGCACGGGTGGTCCCGTGGACCCGGACCCGTACTTCCGGATGGCGGGCAAGGCCGTCTTCCGCAGCGCCGTGCAGCGCATGGCCGACGCCGCGCTGACCGCGGCGAGTCGGGCCGGCTGGACCACGGACGACATCGACCGACTCGTCGCGCACCAGGCCAACTTACGGATCCTGCACGCGGTGGCGGACCGGATGCGGCTCCCGCGCCACCGCTGCCCGGTCCATCTCGACCAGGTCGGCAACACCGCGGCCGCCTCCATCCCGCTGGCCCTCGCGCACGCCGCGGCCACCGGCACGCTGACGCCCGGCCACCGCACCGTACTCACGGCCTTCGGCGGCGGCCTCACGTGGGGCGCCTGCGCCCTCCGCTGGCCGGCCCTCACCCCCGCATGAGCACACCGCACCTGTCTCCCGTCCACCCGCACCCACTCATCAAGGAGCACGACATGACCGCCACCACCACCTACGACCGCTTCGTGGGCCTGCTGACCAAGGGCTTCGGTGTCGAGGCCGACGAGGTCTCACCGGAGAGCACCTTCGCGGACCTGGAACTGGACTCACTGGCACTCGTGGAGCTGACCCTCGCCGCACAGGAGGAGTTCGACATCACCCTCACCGACGACGAACTGCAGGCGACGAGCACCATGGCGCACACGGCGGGGATACTCGACGCCAAGCTGGTGACGGTCCGATGACCGTACCCGCCGGCGGGTACGACGCGGCGGTCACGGGCATCGGCATGGTGACCGCCGCCGGCCTCGACACCGCCGCCTCCTGGGACCGCATCAAGGCCGCGTCCGGCACCGCCGCGCGGCAGGTCCCCGGGCTCGCGGGCATCCCCGCCGACATCGGCTGCTGGATACCCGACTTCGATCCGGCCGCGGTGATCGGCGGACGCAAGGCATGGCGCCTGGACCGCAGCAGCCAGTTCGCGGTTGCCGCCGCGGCCGAAGCTCTCGCGGACGCGGGCCTGCGCCCGGCGGACTGGGAGGGCGATGCGGGCGCGCGGGTGGGCGTGGTGCTGGGCAGCGGCATCGGCGGGGCCGGGACCTGGGAGAAGCAGCACGGCGTGCTCCTCGATCAGGGGCCGCGGAAGGTGTCCGCCCTGCTGATCCCCATGCTCGCCGTCAACATGCCGGCCGGTTATGTCGCCATGGAGATCGGCGCCCGCGGGCCCAACTTCGTGACGGCCACCGCCTGCGCATCGGGCGCCACCGCCGTGGGAGCGGCGCGCGAACTGCTGCGTGGCGGGCACTGCGACGTGGTGCTCACCGGCGGCACCGAGGCGTGTCTGGTTCCCTCCATCATCTCGGGCTTCGAGCAGATGGGCGCGCTGTCCCGGCGTCGCGGCGACCCCACGGCGGCCTCCCGCCCGTTCGACGTCGACCGCGACGGCTTCGTGCCGGCCGAGGGCGCCGCCGTCCTGGTCCTCGAACGTCCGGAGAGCGCCCGGGCCCGCGGAGCGCGCATCCGCGCCCACATCAGCGGATACGGGGCCTCGGCGGATGCCTACAACGCCACCGCGCCGGAACCCCGAGGCGCCGGTGCGGAGTTGGCGCTGCGCGCGGCCCTGAAGGACGCGGGAGTGGCCGCGCACGCGGTGGACCATGTCAACGCTCATGGCACCGCGACGCCCCTGAACGACCTGATGGAGGCCCGGCTGATCCGCCGGGTCCTCGGTGGCCGGCCCGCGGTGACCTCGGTCAAGGGCGTGACGGGCCACTCGCTGGGGGCCTCGGGAGCCGTCGAAGTGGCCGTCGCCGCCCTCACCATGGAGCAGCAGCTGATCCCGCCGACCGCGAACCTGGACAGCCAGGATCCTCAGATCGATCTGGACGTCGTCGTAAAGGAGGCCCGCCCGGCCGGCGTGGAGGTCGCCGTCAGCAACTCCTTCGGTTTCGGCGGCCAGAACGCCGTGGTGTTGCTGACCCGTCCCTGATGCATGCCGCTGCCCTACCCGCACACGCGTGCCCAACAACGCATGTCTGCACGCCAGTTGAGTGACTCCCGCCACTTCCGGGTGGCCCGGAAGTGGC
>NZ_JBFAJT010000001.1:0-747060 GCF_040655335.1 Streptomyces sp. NPDC050439 | reverse complement strand
TCTCCCACCCGCCGGCGGCCACCCCGCCCCCCGCCCCCCCCGCAACCCGGGCCCGGCGGAGCCTGCTGGGCCCTTCGACCGGGTTCGGCGGAGTGCGTGCCGCCGGCACATCGTCGCCTCGGAGCGGCTCGGTTCAGCCGTTGTCGCCGGCGCCGCTGAGCCGCCCCTCGGCAATCGCGTGGTGGACCTCGCCCTGCCGCGCCTCGAGCTCGCGTCGCTCTGCGTCCAGTGTCTCGGCCTGGGCCTCGTCCGCCGCCATGAGCTTCAGCAGGTCGCGGTCCGCCATGTCCAGCACACCCATGTCCGCGTAAGCCTGTTGAACCCTGGGCCCCCACAGCCCGATGTCCTTGACGCAAGGCACGATCCGGGTGAAGAGCCGTGACCGGAAGGCCCGCATGCGTGGGCCCCGGTTCATGTACTCCATGCATTCCTTCATGTCGAACTCAAGCGTCTCCCACACCTCCTGCATGCGCAGCCGGTCGCGCATCAGATAGCAGCCCTCGACGATGAAGTCCTCGCGTTCCGCGATCTCCTTGCTGGTCAGCTCCTTGTAGTAGTCACGCAGCGCGAGGCGCCCGAAGGCAACGTGCCGGGCCTCGTCCTGCATGATGTAGGAGAGAATCTGCTTGGGCAGCGGCTTGTCCGTGCGGTCGCGCAGGATGCCGAAGGCCGCGAGGGCCAGACCCTCGATGAGCACCTGCATTCCCAGATACGGCATGTCCCATCGGGAGTCGTTCAACGCCTCGCCCAGCAAGGACTTCAGATGGGGGCTGATCGGGTAGCTCATGCCGATCTTTTCGTGCACGAAGCGCGTGAACAGCTCCGCGTGCCGCGCCTCGTCCATGACCTGGGTCGCGGCATAGAACTTGGAGTCGATGTCCGGCACCGACTCGACGATCCGGGCGGAGCAGATCATCGCGCCCTGCTCCCCGTGCAGGAACTGACTGAACTCCCAGGCCGCCATGTGCCGTCGCAGCTCCTGCTTCTCCCGCTCGTTCAGGCGGGAGTACTGCCGGGAGCCGTACAGCGCGAGGGTGTTCTCCGGAGTGCCGAGGACATCACAGGGGTCCACGTCCAGGGACCAGTCGATCCGCTTTGTACTGTCCCACTGCTTGTCCTTGCCCTTTTGATAGAGGCTCAGCAGCCGCTCTCGATCCGTGTCGTACACCCAGGTGAAGGTGTTTCGTCCCTGCATCGGGAAGGACCAGGCGGTGCTGGTGTCGGTCTGCGGGATGTGGGGGCCATTACTCATGAGCAGTCCCTTGCGTGGTACGGATGGTGGTCGCCCTGCGGTCAAACGGGCTCGGCCGGGGACAGCACCGGGAGCACCGCGGGAAGGACTTCGAGCGCGTAACGCGTGCGCCCGCCCTTGACCTCGCCGTCCCACTCGAAGGTGAGGGGAGCGCCGTCGGTGCGTTCGATCTCGACGCGGCGACCGCGCCGGTACAGCACCTCGGGCCGTTCGAGATGCCGTCCCTCACGGGTGAGACCGGGAAGCTCCAGAGGGTCGAGATCGCCGGTCACCACACAGACGTCGAGCAGAGCGTCGTCCAGAACGGAGTGGGGCAGCAGGAGGAACCCGCCGCCCCGGTAGCGGCCGCCACCGACGGCCGCGAGGACCACGCTGCCGTCATGGACGACCTCGTCGTCCACCACGACCCTGGCCGGATGCGGCGCGAAGTCGCGCAGGGTCGCGGCCACCGCTTGCTGATAGCGGGCCCGACCGCTGATCCCGGTGAGCCCGGCCGCCGTCTGAAGCGCCTCGGCGACGAGACCGGAGCAGGCTCCCAGCAGCACGGTCTCCCGCGTCTCCGCCACGCGCGCCAGGTCCAGCCGCCGAAGCTGCGGCCGCGCCCCTGTGAAGGCGGCGGCGAGCGCCTCGCGCCACGGCCGGTCATGCCAGACCTCTTTGTAGAAGGAGTTGCCGGTGCCGGCCGGAACACAGAACAGGGCCGGGCCGACAGGACCCGGCCCGGCCGCCACGATGCTGCCCGCCACTTCGCCGGCGGTGCCGTCGCCGCCGACCGCGACCACGGCGTCCACGCCGTCCCGTACGGCCTGCGCGGCCAGTGTCCGGGCGTGCCCGGGGTACGTGGTCCGCACCACGCTGACCTCGGTGACGAGCCTCCGGCACGCCGCAACGACATCCGCGACCGGGACCGAAACGGCGCCCCCCGCCCGTTCGTTCGCCACGATCACCGCATTGCGTGCCCAGTGGCTCATGCTCTGCATCCTTGTCCGCATCGGATCGGCCGCCGCCGCGCTGAGCGGAGAGAGCAGGATTCGAACCTGCGCGGGGTCTGGCACCCCTGACCGGAGACGGGCTCCGGCCCCCATTGGGCCGCTATGGGTATCTCTCCTCGCCGGCCCGAACGGCCGACTCAAGGACGATGGCACGCCGGGCGTGCAGACGGCTGAAACGTACGTCTCAGCCCGGGCGGAGCGAAGGCGCCTGACAGGTACAGGACCGGTTCAGGCGCCTTCTCGTGTGCCTCTAGAAGAAGCCCAGCTTCTGGGCCGAGTACGACACGAGCAGGTTCTTCGTCTGCTGGTAGTGCTCCAGCATCATCTTGTGCGTCTCGCGTCCGATGCCGGACTGCTTGTAGCCGCCGAACGCCGCGTGCGCGGGGTACGCGTGGTAGCAGTTCGTCCACACGCGGCCCGCCTGGATCGCGCGGCCCGCGCGGTAGGCGGTGTTCATGTCGCGCGTCCACACTCCGGCGCCCAGGCCGTACAGCGTGTCGTTGGCGGTCTTGATGGCGTCGTCGAAGTCGCTGAACGACGCGACCGAGACCACCGGGCCGAAGATCTCCTCCTGGAAGATCCGCATGCGGTTGTCGCCCTCGAAGATCGTCGGCTGGACGTAGTAGCCACCCGCCAATTCACCGTCGTACGTGATGCGCTGCCCGCCCGTCAGGACCTTCGCGCCCTCCTGCTGGCCGATGTCCAGATAGGAGAGGATCTTCTCCAGCTGGTCGTTGGAGGCCTGGGCCCCGATCATCGTGTCGGTGTCCAGCGGGTGGCCCGGCACGATCTGCTCGGTGCGGGCGACCGCCGCTTCCATGAACTCGCTGTAGTGACCGCGCTGGACGAGAGCACGCGACGGACAAGTGCACACCTCGCCGTTGTTGAGGGCGAACATCGTGAAGCCCTCGAGCGCCTTGTCACGGAAGTCGTCGTTGGCGGCCCACACGTCGTCGAAGAAGATGTTCGGCGACTTCCCGCCCAGCTCCAGCGTCACCGGCTTGATGTTCTCCGAGGCGTACTGCATGATCAACCGCCCCGTCGTGGTCTCACCGGTGAAGGCGACCTTCGCGACGCGTGGGCTGGAGGCGAGGGGCTTGCCCGCCTCGACGCCGAAGCCGTTGAGGATGTTCACGACGCCCGGCGGCAGCAGATCGGCGACCAGGCTCATCCAGTAGTGGATCGAGGCCGGGGTCTGCTCCGCGGGCTTGAGGACGACCGCGTTGCCCGCCGCCAGCGCGGGCGCGAGCTTCCATGTCGCCATCAGGATCGGGAAGTTCCACGGGATGATCTGCGCGACGACGCCGAGCGGCTCATGGAAGTGGTACGCGACGGTGTCGTCGTCCACCTCGCTCAGCGTCCCCTCCTGCGCGCGGATGACCCCCGCGAAGTAACGGAAGTGGTCGATGGCCAGCGGAATGTCGGCAGCCAGCGTCTCGCGCACCGGTTTGCCGTTCTCCCAGCTCTCGGCCACCGCGAGCTGTTCGAGGTTCGCCTCCATGCGGTCGGCGATCTTCCGCAGTACGTCCGCGCGTTCGGCCGGGGAGGTACGGCCCCACGCGGGCGCGGCGGCATGCGCCGCGTCCAGGGCTCGCTCCACGTCCTCGGCCGTGCCGCGGGCGATCTCGGTGAAGGGCTGTCCGTTGATCGGGCTCGGGTTCTCGAAATACTGGCCACGGGCGGGCGGAACGTACTCGCCGCCGATGAAATGGTCGTAGCGGGACTCGTAGGAGACAACTGCGCCGTCGGTGCCGGGCGCTGCGTAACGGGTCATCTTGGTGGCCTCCCGGGGAAGGCTGCCCGCCGTTGGGCAGCTCTCGCCCGGAGGCTAGGAGGACGGACGTTGCAGATACGTTGCGGGAGGCTGAGGCGGTGCTGTGCTCGGCGCGCGCGGTGCCTCTCTGCTCGACTCCTGCCTGGCCTCTACCTCGCCTCCATCAACTCCGCGTCCAGCTCCCTGAGTCGCGCCAGTACCGGCGGCGTCGACCGCACCTGCGCCAGCGCTCGCCACACCGTCAGGTCGTCCTCGCCCCACGGCGTGTGCACCCAGTCCGCCAGGAGATCCGGGTCGCGGCGTGCGATGAGCGCGGCCCGCAACTGACCGGCGAGCCTGCGCCGCAACCGGGCCACGGCAGGAGCCTGCGAGGTGGGCAGGAGCGGACCCGCGTACGCGGCGGCGGCCGCCGTGACCGCCCCCGAAGCGAGCCGCCGCTCGACGGCGTCGACATCCGACTCGACCGGCACCGAGAGCCTGTACGGGCGCGACCTCAGCAACTCCGGCCCCAGAAGCCGCCGCAGCCGCGCCAGCTCGGCCCGCAGCGTCACCGGCGTCACCGACTCGTCCTCGTACAGCGCGCACAGCAGCTCGTCACCGGTCAGCCCCTCCGGATGATGGGCCAGCAGGACGAGGATCTCGCTGTGCCTGCGGCTCAGCCGCACCTTGCGGCCACCCGTCAGCAACAACGCCTCATCACGCCCGAGCGCAGTGAGACCTACGGAGCCCCTGCTCTCCACCGGCGGAGCCAGCAGCGCCAGCTGTGACTCCGCGGCCCGCGCGACCGCCTGTACGAAGGCGAGGCTGTGCGGATGCGCCAGCCCGTCGCCCCCGGTGATGTCCACCGCCCCGAGCAGCCGCCCGGTCCGCGGATCGTGCACCGGGGCCGCCGCGCACGTCCATAGCTGGACGCGCCGGATGAAGTGCTCGGCCGCGAAGACCTGCACCGGCCGGTCCACCGCCACCGCTGTCCCTGGAGCGTTCGTCCCCATCGCGGACTCCGCCCACCGTGCGCCCGGAACGAAGTTCATCCGCCCCGCCTTCCGTCGGGTCGCGGAATGTCCCTCGACCCAGAGCAGCCTGCCGTGCGCGTCGCACACCGCGAGCAGATGTTCACCGTCCATCGCGAACGTGCCCATCAGCTCGCGGAACAGCGGCATCACCCCGGCCAGCGGATGCTCGGCGCGATAGGAACCGAGGTCCCCGTCGGTGAGCTCCACCGCGGCGCCGGTGTCCTCCGGGCTGACCCTGGCCCTGGCCGAGCGCCGCCAGGACTCGGCCACCACGGAACGCACCGGTCGCGTGAGCGTCCCCGCCTCGGTGAACCTCTCGTGCGCGCGCCGCAGCACCCGCACCCGCTCGTCAGGATCGGCGCCGGCTTCCAGGGCCACCCATGGTTCGGACAACTCTGCCTCCCGGGACGGCGATGGATGCAGCCATCGTCGCCCCGCGAGCCCGCCCCGACAAGCACTGCGGCAACCGCCCCGACAAGCGCATCGACACCTGGCGGGGCGCGAGCCGGCGGTGGTCAGGCAGAGTTGACCAGACGGATGTAGCGCGTCCAGTCCCAGTGCGGACCTGGATCGGTGTGGTCGGCACCGGGCACTTCCACGTGCCCGATGATGTGCTCGCGATCCTTGGGAATGTCGTACGTATCGCAGATGGCCGAGGTCAGCAGCGCGGACTGCTCGTACATCGCGTCGGTGAAGTACTCCGGCTGATCCACCCATCCCTCGTGCTCGATGCCGATGCTTCTGGTGTTGTAGTCCCAGTTGCCGGCGTGCCAGCCGACGTTGCGTTCGCGGACGCACTGGGCGACGTGTCCGTCCTTGGAACGCACCACATAGTGGGCCGACACCTTCTTCGCCGAGTTCTGGAAGATGGCGAGTGTGTCGGCGTAGGTCTCCTGGGTGACGTGAACGACCACGTAGTCGACGGGATAGGTGCTGGGGCGGTTGGCGGCCGTGTAGTTGGAGCTGCTCGCCGGGACCCACTCGGCGAGTGGATAGTCCACCGCCTGAGGCCGGGCGGTGGCGCGGGTGGCGGGGAGGAGCGCGGCGGGAACGGCGGCCAGGGCCGCGCCCTGCAACAGCCGGCGCCTGCTCGGGAAGGGTCTTGCTCGATCCATGGCTGGCCTGCCTCTCGGTGGGGGGAACAGCTGGACTTCTCAGTGGGGCAGCAGCGCCGCCGTTTCTCGCAGCCGCGCGTGGAGCCCCCGGTGAGTCTCGCGCGGGGGCAGCCACTCCTTGCGGAGCTTGGCCACGCACGTGTAGTTGGTGTCGCAGACATTGGCGAGCGGCGACTCGACGGTCTGGGTCGCGAACTGATAGGCGTCGAGCTCGCTGAAGCCGTAGTCGCGCACCAGCCACTGCACCAGGTCGAGTTGGGATATTCGGAAGGCGTCCTCCAGCGGGCGCGCCGAGCCGGTGGAGATGATGTGGGCGTCGGACTCCAGGCGCGGCCAGGGGGTGGCGATCCCCTTCAGGAGTTCGACGATCACGACTGTGTTCATCGCGCACTCGACGGCGACCCCGCAGGTTTCTCCCTCGCCCTGCCGGGCGTGTCCGTCGCCCAGGCTCAGGAGCGCGCCCTCCACGTTCACCCCCAGATAACAGGTGACCCCGGCCCGCATCTCAGGGGTGTCCATGTTGCCGCCGTGCGCGTCGGGCACGAGGGCCGAGCGCACCTCTAGATTGGCCGGTGCGACGCCGACCGTGCCGTGCATCGGATCCATCGGCAGCGCTATCTCGAAGTCGCCGTCACGCGCGCTGAACTGCGCGGTGCGTCGGCTCCGGTCGAGCTGCCATATCCATACGGTCTCGGCCAGCGGGGGCTGGAGGGACGCGGTGGTGTGGGTGGAGGTGAGCGCTCCGAAGAGGGGGACGGTGGTGGAGGCCGCCCAGTCGCGGGCCGGTTCGATCGACACGAAGTGCACGGCGACGGTGTCGCCCGGTTCCGCACCCTCGACATGGAAGGGTCCGGTCTGCGGGTTCAGGAACGGGAACTGGCAGACCTCGGAGACCAGGTCCTTCTCCGAGCGCACGTTCCCCGCGAAGCAGTCCTCCGTGTAGAGATCGAGCACCGTACCCGGAGCGATCCGCGCCACGGGTGGCGCACCGCCGAAGGTCCACGCGTACTCGCCGGGTTCCGGCCGCACGGTAAGGACACGAGGTTCGTTCATGGCTGGACCGCACTCCTTTGTCGCTCCGTGATCCGCGTGAACACGAAACCGCCGCCGAGGCGATGGTGTCCCGCGTCAATTACGTTACGGCGCAGGCCGGTTGGGGTGGAAGGGCCTGATCTGAATCTGTGTATGGCACCGTGATTGTGGATAACACGGTCACTCGTGTGGGTGCCCGAGATTGCAGAGGAAGCGGAAGCGGAAGCGCGTCGGCGGCGTTAGCGGCCCAGAACAGCCGCCGCACCCGCGGCGGCCTGTTCCTCCGCACGGGTGCGCGCGGACTCCGCCTGCGCCGCATCTCCCAGCCGGTCCGCCAGCCGGGCGCGAGCCCGCCAGTTGTAAGGGCAGATGGGACGCAGGTTGATGCGTTCGCTGAGCAAGGTGCGCGCCAGGTCGTGCCTGCCGGAACGGATGGCCGCTTCCACGAGTGTCCGCTGGATGGCGTCGCGCTGCGCGTGGCTGCCGCCGAAGGAATGGAGGTGGTGGCGGATCGGGGCGCGCAACTCGACGACGCGGGCGTAACGGTGCTGCCCATAGGCGATGAGGGCGCGGCACACCGGGACGCCGACCTCGCGTGTCATGGCGTGATTCGACACCGCGGGGCCCGCCCGATCGAGCCAGTGCTCGCGCTCCTTCACCAGCCGCTCGGCGTCGGAGAGCCGCCCTGCCCCCACATACGCCATCACCGCGTGGACATCGTTGAAGGCGTAGTAGGCACCGTCCTTGCGCCCGGCCCATGCCTCGGCAAGCGCCACCCAACGGGATTCGACGTCGATGTCGACCAGGAGCAGCCGCCACAACAGGGCGGAGGCGTCCAGGAGTTCCATGGCGATGGCCTGCGACGCCTCGTTGTGCAGCGTGTTGTCGTAGACGCCGAGGACGCGTTCGATGCTGCCCGCCTCCAGCGCGTACAGGGCGTAGTGCCACGCGTTGTGGACGGAGAGGTAGTTGCCTTCGGCCCAGTCATCGGTCCGCGCGTCGAGATAGCGGATGCCCTGGTCGAACATCCCGCGCATCTCGTACGTGTGAACGACCGCATGGATGCCCCACACATCCCGCGGGTGACGTCCGACCGCCTGAAGTCCGATCTCCTCGGCTCGGCCATAGTGCCCGGATTCCTCGAGCCCGAAGGCGTACATCCCCTGCAGCGGTCCGAAGTGCGGGTCGTCACTGTCCCACGCGGAGAGCGCGCCACCGATCCGGTCACGCAGCCGCTGCGCGTCTCCGGTGAAGAAGTCGATCTGGTGACCGACGGCCAGGGCGAGCGCGTCACGAGGGAACTCGGTGCTGATCTCGCCGAGGATCTCCCCGGCCCGCAGCATGTCCCCGCCCAGCCACGACTCGGCAGCCGCCGCGTGCATTCTCTCGCGTGGCGAGAGCCCGGAGAAATCGACCGCGGCCCGGAAGGCGCCGAAGGAACGCCGGGCATCGGCCGCGTCCTTCTCCTCGGTGCCGAGAAGCCCGAGATAGGCGCCGAAGACGTGCGCCATCGCCGAATCCGGGGATGCCGACACCATCGCCTGCGCATGGTCAGCGACTTCGGCGCGGAAGAACAACAGGGCGTCGAGAGCACACTCGTAATGGCGCGCGGCTTCATCGCCGGTGCCACTCAGCACGTGGGCGTGCCGGTCCATCTCCATCGCTGACCCCTCGTCTGCCGGCTCTGTCCGGTCCATCCGGTTTCAACTCACTCTGCTCAGCCAGCCCCAGTTTCGGGGTTCTGCCCGCGGGATACGAGAGGTGACGCTCGGTTCACCAGAACGAGCAGGGTACGTCCGTCAGGCCCGGTAACCGCCGAGGAAACGCGGAGGGCATGTGTCGCCCGCCTCGGGTGGGTCGGTGTGGGTTGCGTCGGTCTGACCCACTACCGGGGCAGTCGGGCGTGCAGGGCTCGGATGGTCCAGTCGAGTACCGGTGCCAGGCTTTCGGGCGCGGGCCACCCGTTGATGACGGCGAGCAGCTGAAGGTAGCGATCCCGCCGGGGGTCGTCCATGGTCGCCAGGCGGGAGATCAGGCGTTGGCGGAGGGTGGTGTCATCGGGGAGGCCGAGGATGTGCGCGTAGTGCCCTGCGAGCGCCGTGACGATCGGTTCTGCCTCGGGCGAGGCCGGATCGGTGCCCGCCGCCAGGGCCGGCGCGACCTGCGAGCGAGCGGCTTCGGCGAGGATGCGTGGCAGGCCGGTGCTGTTGTCCGGGGTGCGGTCGGTCGCCAGGTCTCTGGCCATGCCCTGCATCGTGGAGCGGAACCCCGGGTCCTGGAACAGCTCGGCCAGCTCCACCCAGGCCTCGACCTGCTCGGCGTCGGGGTCGTCCGGCAGTGCGGGAGTGAGGGAGCGGGCGACCCCCGCGAACGCGGGGTGGTCGTCCAAGCCGTCGAAGACGGTGCCCAGGAAGTCGTCGATCAGACGGTTGCGTTCTTCCTCGGAGAGCTTGGCCAGCTTGTGCATGAGATCCAACTCCTCAGGGGTGGAGCCGCGCTTGGCCACCGCCGTCAGGACCGCGCGCCGCAGCCGCAGCACTCTGATCTGCACCTCGAGCGCGTCCGCGTGCGCCGCGGCCACCTCGGGGAGCGAAATCTCGCGGTCGACGACCTTCCGGATGGTGGCCAGGTCGAGACCCAGGTCGCGCAGGGTGCGTACGAGATCGAGGCGGGCGACGGCGTCGGTGCCGTACAGGCGGTAGCCGGCCGGGCTGCGGTCGGTGGGCGGCACGATCCCGGCGTCGGAGTAGAACCGGACGGTTTTGACCGTCAGTCCGGTCCGCCGCGCCAGATCACCGATCGAGTGGAGCGTGTCGCCGTTCATGGCCCCACCTTCATGTCTCCCCCTGGTGGAGACTCAAGTCCCGCCGTCCCCGAAGGCTGGGCACAGTACCTACTGCGCACGCGTGGCCTCCAAGGCGTTCAGCAGATGACGCGTCGCGGGGGACAGCGGTCCCGGCCGCACGGCAAGGCTGACGGCTGAGCGCGCGCCGAGCAGCGGCCCGAAGGCGATACGCCGTACCGGAGGAAGCTCACCCACGAGATCGAAGACGGTCCAGGAGGGCGAACCGCTCGTCGAGTCCGCGGCGATCGCCGCCAGAGTCTCCTGCAAGGTGGTGAAGTGCGGGCCGGCCGGCACGTCGATGCCCGCGCGCCGCATCAGTCCCGTCACCAGATCGTGAAACGCCGGGTTGTGGTCCCGTGGCGCCAACCGCAGCGGCAGGCCCGCGAGATCGGCGGGCTCGAAGCGGGGCAAGGCTGCCAGCGGATGCGTGGCGGGGAGTGCGACGATCAGCGGATCGTCCCAGACCGGCGTCACCGAGAGCCCCGGCAGCGGACCGTCACCTCGGACGAGCGCGGCATCCGACTCTCCACTCCGTAGTGCTTCGATACGCCGCTCACGAGCCTCCTGGAGCAGTCGGACCCGTAGCCCCGGAGCGCTTTCCGCCAGCAGATCGAGCGCCGGATGCACGCGTTCCGCGAATGCTCGGGCGGTGCCTAGGCGCAACACGCCCGCCCCGCCGGAGACGATCTCGCCGGCCACGTGGCGCACGCGGGCAGCGGCGGCCAGCGCGGCCCTCGCCTCCGGCAGCAACCGCTCTCCGGCCGCCGTGAGCCCCACGCGGCGGCTGGTCCGGTCGAAGAGGCGCAGGCCCAACTCCCGCTCCAGGCGAGCGACCTGCTGGCTCACCGAGGCCTGTACGACGTGCAGCCGCACGGCCGCCCGACCGAAACCGCCCTCATCCGCGACCGCCACGAAGTACTCCAGCTGCCGAAGCTCCACTGTGTCCGCGCCCCTCCCGCATCCGGTCCACGCGAGCACACCCATCGGCTCAAGTGATCGCTGCCTTCATGAACAGCTTCTTGGACGCGCCGTGTTCCCGCGATGGACTGGTGCCTCACGAGCAGGTACACCGCCCGAAGGAGTACGACGTGTCCCACGACCCGCACGCCCTGATCGTCCACGCGCGAGACGCGGAGGAAGTGCCCCTCCCCGGAGGGGGCCGGTTCCAGTTGCTGGAAGACAGCCGTGCGACCGGCGGACTACTGGGGGCCAATCGGCTCGCCCTGCCCGCCGGCGCCGACGGCACGCGCCCCCATCACCACCGTCTGTCCACCGAGCTCTTCCATGTGCTCGACGGCACCATGGAGTTCCTGATCGACGGCGCGCTCACGGCTGTGGGCAAGGGCGGCCTTGTCGTGGTGCCACCCGGTACGGTGCACGCCTTCGGAGCGTCCACCGATGGCCCGGCGGAGTTCTTCGCCGTTCTCACCCCAGGGATACAACGGTTCGAGTACTTCCGGCAGTTGGGTCGCATCGCACGAGGCGAGGCGGGCTGGGACAGCATGGACGAGCTGCACGACAAGTACGACGTGCACTTCGAAGGGGGAGCGAGGTGGCGCTGAGCGGGGACCCTACGGTGCGGCTCCCGCCGGGTCATCCAGGATCGCCCGTACGACCGAGTGTGCCGCCCCCAGCAGCGGGCCGTCGGAGCCGAGCCCGGAAACAGTGACGGCACAGGCCGTGCCCGCCGTACGGCGCCCCAACTCGCCCTCCAAGGAGGGCAGCATCCACGGCGCGAGCCGGGACAGGGCACCGCCGAGCACCACCGAACGCGGATCCAGCAGATTCACCGCACCGGTGAGCGCGATGCCCAGTGCGGCCCCCGCACCTCGCAGCGCCATGCGTACGTTCTCGTCGCCCTGCGCGGCGCGCTCCGCCAGCAGGCCGACGCGGTCCGTGCCCGGGTCGAGGCCCGCCGCACGCCACACTGCTTCCTCGCCCGCGTACTGCTCCAGGCAGCCGCGCCCGCCGCACGGGCACGCTGGGCCGTCCGGCCAGACCGGCACGTGTCCCAGCTCGCCCGCGAAGCCGCGTGTCCCGCGCAGCAGCCGCCCGTCGACGACCAACGCGGCGCCGATGCCGATCTCCGCCGACACGTGCAGGAAGTCCTGGGGTGCCTCTTCGCCGAGCCACAGCTCGGCCAGCGCCCCGAAGTTGGCCTCGTTGTCCACCGTCAGAGGCAGCCCGCTCGGCACCAGGGCGCCGAGGTCGACGTCGTGCCAGTCGAGGTTGGGGGCGCGTACCGCCACCCCCGTGCCGCGGGCGACCAGGCCGGGGACGGCGAGGGCCAGGCCTGCGGGGCGCAACCCTGCCTCGCGGGCCTCCTCGCTCACCTGCCGTACCAGCGCGATGAGTTCCTCGATGACGGGTTGCGGGGCCCGACCTCGGTTGTCTCCTTGTCGCACGGCACGCGCGCGTACCTCTCCGCGCAGGTCGACCACGCACACGGCGAGGTGATCGACACCCACTTCGGCGCCGATGCCGGCGGGTCCACTCCCGCTCACCGCGAGCGCGGAGCCGGGACGCCCCACCTTGCCGGGGCGCTCGGGGCCCAGCTCGTCCAGGAGGCCGGAGCGGATCAACTCGTCCACCAGGGTGGAGACGGCGGCCCGTGTCAGACCGATCCGGGTGGCAACGGCGGCACGGGACAGCGGCCCGTGCGCCGCGACGGCGTGCATGACGCGCGAGAGGTTGCGGCGGCGCATTCCCTGCTGGGTGTCGGGCAGCGGAACTCCGGACGTGCCCCGGCGCGCGTCGTGCGGTGGTGCGGTCATGCCCCCGTCAGTCCCTGTTCTTCGGTCCTCATGGCCGTGCGTCCTGGTGGCCCGCGGCGCCGAGCAGCGGCGCCGCGTCGGAGACTACCCCGGCGATCCGCGCGAGCGCCGATTCGTCCCGCTCCACGGGCGGCAGCACGGGCCCCTCGGCCGTGCCCCAGCGGCGCGCGACGGCCGCCGGGTCCTCACCCGTGAGGAGGCCCGCCGCCTGGGCGGCGGCTCCGAGCGCGACCAGTTCCTTGGCTTCGGGCACCTGAACGGCACGTCCGGACAGCCGCCGCACGGTGTCCTGCCAGGCCCTGCCCCGCGCCCCGCCGCCGATGAGCAGCAACGGAGCCGAACGGTCCGCGTCCGCGTCCAGGACCAGATCGAGGGCGCCGAGCAGCGAATGCACGGCCCCGTCGTAGGCCGCCTGAAGCAACTGCCCCGGAGTCGTGTCGTGCCGAAGGCCGTGCAGCAGCCCCGAGGCGTGCGGCAGGTCGGGGGTGCGCTCGCCGTCCAGGTAGGGCAGCAGGGTGACGGCGCCGCCGGCCTCCACCGCCTCACGGTCGAGGCTCAGCAGCGCGGCCACCCGGTCCACGGCCAGGGTGCAGTTGAGGGTGCAGGCCAGCGGCAGCCAGTCGCCGCGCGCGTCGGCGAAGCCGGCCACCGTGCCCGTCGGGTCGGCCTGGCGCCGCGTGGAGACCGCGTAGACGGTGCCCGACGTCCCCAGGCTCAGCACCGGGGTGCCGGGGCGCAGGCCGAGCCCCAGCGCCGCCGCCGCGTTGTCGCCGGTCCCGGGGGCAACCAGGGTCCCCTTTGAGAAGGGAAGTTCGCCGCTCCCGCGCACGGTGCCCGCGACCTCGCCGGGCCGCACCACGCGCGGCAGCAGCTCGGGATCAAGGCCCACGAGCCCCAGGATCTCCTCGTCGTACGCTTCCGTCGCCGATGCCCACCACCCCGTACCGGAGACGTCGCCCCGGTCGGTAGTGCCGCTTCCCGTGAGGCGTTCGGTGAGGTAGTCGTGGGGGAGTCGCACGGCCGCGGTGGCGCGGGCGGCCTCGGGCTCGTGCTCGCTGAGCCAGGCCCACTTGGTCACCGTGAAGGAGGGCCCCGGCACGCTGCCGACGCGCTCGGCCCACGCCTTGGGGCCGCCCAGGCGGTCCACCAGCGAGCGGGCCTGCGCCGCCGAGCGCACGTCGTTCCACAGCAGGGCGGGCCGCACCGGCCTGGATTGCGCGTCCAGCGTGACGAGTCCGTGCTGCTGGCCGCCGACCGACACCGCGGCGGCTTCGCGCGCAGGGGTGCCGCACTGGTCGAGGGCCGCGCACAGCGCGTTCCACCACTCCTCGGGGTCGCTCTCGCGGGCGCCCCCGGAGCTCACGTGGTGCGGGGCCTGGCCGCTTGCCACCACCCTGCCCGTGGCGGCGTCGACGACCAGGACCTTGGTGGACTGCGTGGAGCTGTCCACGCCGACGACGAGGGGCCCGTCGGCTGCTGGTGCTGAGGACATCGGGGGTCTCCGTTCCCGCGGCTCTTTCCGGGCACGCCCGGACTTCTTTCCGTCCGACCTTCCCAGGGATGCCTTCGGATACTAATTTGTTAAGCGCCATGACGAAATAGTCGCGGCGGCCGCAATGAGCGGTCGCGCAGCCGTGCCCGTTCGGCCTCACCGCCGTGCACCAGTCATCAAGGGAGCCGCACATGACGTACCAGCCCACTCCTGAGGACAAGTTCACCTTCGGCCTGTGGACCGTCGGCTGGCAGGGGAGGGACCCGTTCGGCGACGCGACGAGGGCGGCCATCGACCCGGCCGACTCCGTGCGGCAACTGGCCGAACTGGGCGCCTACGGAGTGACCTTCCACGACGACGACCTGATCCCCTTCGGAGCGTCGGACACCGAGCGTGAGTCGCACATCAAGCGCTTCCGGCAGGCGCTCGACGCGACCGGCCTCGTGGTGCCGATGGCGACCACGAACCTCTTCACGCACCCCGTCTTCAAGGACGGGGGCTTCACCGCCAACGACCGAGACGTGCGCCGCTACGCGCTGCGCAAGACCATCCGCAACATCGACCTCGCGGTGGAGCTGGGTGCCCACACCTATGTCGCGTGGGGCGGCCGAGAAGGTGCGGAATCCGGCGGGGCGAAGGACGTGCGCGTCGCTCTCGATCGCATGAAGGAGGCCTTCGACCTGCTCGGCGACTACGTGACGGAGCAGGGGTACGACCTGCGCTTCGCGATCGAGCCCAAGCCGAACGAGCCGCGCGGCGACATCCTGCTGCCCACCGTCGGGCACGCCCTGGCCTTCATCGAGCGCCTGGAGCGTTCCGAACTGTTCGGCGTGAACCCCGAAGTGGGCCACGAGCAGATGGCGGGCCTCAACTTCCCGCACTCCATCGCCCAGGCCCTGTGGGCGGGCAAGCTCTTCCACATCGACCTCAACGGCCAGACCGGCATCAAGTACGACCAGGACCTGCGCTTCGGGGCGGGTGACCTGCGCAGCGCCTTCTGGCTGGTCGACCTCCTGGAGAGGGGCGGTTACGAAGGGCCGCGGCACTTCGACTTCAAGCCGCCGCGCACGGAGGACTACACCGGAGTGTGGGCGTCCGCTGCCGGCTGCATGCGCAACTACCTGATCCTTCGCGAGCGTGCGGCCGCGTTCCGCGCGGACCCGGAGGTCCAGGAGGCCCTGCGGGCGTCCCGTCTGGACGAGCTGTCCCTGCCGACCGCCGAGGACGGTCTGTCCGGGCTGCTCGCCGACCGCGGCGCCTTCGAGGACTTCGACGTGACGGCGGCGGCGGACCGCGGCATGGCCTTCGAGTACCTCGACCAGCTGGCGATGGATCACCTGCTGGGGGCCCGGAGCTGACCGGAGCCTTCAGCTCCGCTCTCATCCAACGGGTATCAACTTGCGCGCAGGGGTCGCGTCTTGACCCTTTCGAGGCGACTCTTGACGGTATGGCCATGCCGCCCGTACCGCCGCCGCCTCCCCCTCCGCCGGGTGACCCACCCCCTCCGGGCGATGGGGGCTTCGGTCCGCCCGGGGGTGGGTACGGGCCGCCGCCGGGCGACGGATTCGGACCGCCCCCGGACGGCGGAGGGTGGCCTCCCGCGGGCGGAGGCGGTGTGCCCCCGGGAGGCGACGGGTGGCCGCCTGCTCCGCCGCCGGGCGGGCCCCCCGGCCGGAGGGGCGGGATGTTCGTCCTGCTTGCGGTGATCGTCGCGATCGCAGCCGTCGTGGCCGTGGTCCTGGTGGCCACCAGCGGTGACGGCTCAGGCGACAAGAAGGGCCCTTCCGAGAGCAGCGAGAGCTCGGGCGGCAAGCCCAAGCCCTCGCTGAGCATCCCGTCTCAGATCCCCTCCGAGCTGCCGTCGGAGGTGCCGACAGAGGTGCCGACGGAGGCCCCATCGAACCTGCCGAGCGAGCTGCCGTCGGAGTTGCCCAGCGACCTGCCGAGCGGCCTGGACTCCTTGTTGCCCTCACGCGCGGACAACGAAGTGCCCTACTACTTCCTGAAGGTGAACGTCACCGAACGTGCGCCTTGAGTGCTGCGTCGCAACCGGGCCGGCAGCTCAGATGCCCTTCGGCAGCCGCACGTACGTCACCGTGGTCTCCACGTCGCTGTCCACGAGCCGGCCCTCCTTGTCGAACGCCTCCGCCCCGTCCGTCATCCCGAAGTCGTTGTCGTTGATCAGGGCGAGAGTGTGATCGTTCACGCGGGCCACACCTTCGATCTTGTCGGGGACGCCGTCGATGCCGCCCAGGTCGACCAGCAGCCGCTTCTTCAGGACGGGCACTCCGGAGTCCGCCGGATCCGCCAGCTGCTCCAAGGAGGGCTTCGTGGCGTCGTCGTCCCACCGCTTGCCGAGGATGTCGGACTTGCGGTCGAGCTTCACCGTGTGCAGTCGTGCGGCCTTGTCGGTGCGCTCTTCGACCATGAGCCGGTCACGGCCGACGGCCACCACGGAGGAGATCTTCAGCTCCGACGTGTCGTCCTCGCCCGGGTCGACGACACCCACCGCGTCGAAGCGGTAGGCGTACTCGGCGGTGACCGCCTGCTTCTTCGGAGAGAAACGCAGCAGCCGCGTCGTCCGCGACGCGTCGCCCGCGTCCTCGTCCGGCAGGGACAGGGGGCTCTGGACCGCCATCACCAGGTCGCCGCCCGGGAGTTGCGCGAGTCCCTCGAAGCCGCGGTTGCCCTTGCGGTGCAGGAGGATGCCCGGAAGTGCCTCGGCGACCGGGTAGTCGGCGCCCGACAACTTCAGGCCCTCGGGGACGTAGCGCTTGAGCACCTTCCCGTGCGCGGAGACGTGGACGAGCGAGGGCCCGTACTCGTCGACCAGCCAGAAGCTGCCGTCGTGCGCCCGCACGATGCCCTCGGTGTCGAGGCCGTTCGGGTCGTGGCTCAGTGCCGTCTTCGCGTCGTAGGTGTACGGCGCCTCGTCGCGCCCCTCCTGGTTGGGCAGGCCGGTGACGGGCTTCCCGGAGGAGGTGGTCAGCGGGAGCGCGTCGATGACCTTCACGGTGTCACCGGAGACGCGGATCTTCACGATCGCCGGATCGAAACCGGGCACAGGGAAAGTGCGACGCTTCTTGCCGTCCACCTTGATCTGGCCGTTGGGCCCGCGATCGGTGACCGTCCAGAACTCGCCCTTGCGGCCTGCCGGATAGATGTCGCTGCCTATGCCGCCGAGCTTCACCCCGCGGTCGTCGCTCACCGTGCCGGGCATCAGGGAGTTGCTGAACTTTCCCAGGGGGATCTCCCCGAGTGTCGCCGTCGAGGTGATCCGGGACGTCTTCTCCTTGCCGCCCGTCTGGGCGCCCGTGGCGGTTCCGGCCACTGCGATCGCGGCGAGCACGGCGATCGGCAGACCCGCGGCGACGGAACGGCGGACGCGATGCTTACGGGCGGCGTGCGGGGACATTGGTGCCTCCTGGGGCGCAAGTGTTCGGTGACAGCGATCAGACTTCGCCGTCGCCGCGAACACAGGGAGGCACAGAGGTGAACGTGAGGGGGCACACTGACGGCGCCTCCCGCGAGGGGCGGGAAGCGCCGTCGTCCTGTACGGGCCGGTCAGCGGCAGTTGGGCACCTGGCCCTGGTCGCCCCCCTTCGCCTGGATCGCGCTGACGTGCTCCGGCATTCCGGGGCCCTGCGGAACGGGGGAGTCAAGTCGCGGTCAGCACCCCCTGAACCGATGTGATCCACACTCGCGGATGTCATGCCCGCGCTCAATCGCTGGCCAGGGGGAGTGCTCGTGCCGGTGTTCCCGGCGCGTACGCGAGCGGCTTGAATACGCCGGTGCCCGCCGCATCGCATGACCAGGTGGACCGGCGTCAACGCTCGGGTCCGGTGCGGGCCTACGAAAGGGACGTCCGGTGCGCGTCTGCCGAGGAACGTTCGGTGCGGGCCCCGCGAAAGGCCCGCACCGAACCTGGGCGGCCTATTCGCCGCCGGTCACCACGGCCAGTGCCGTCGCCGGATCGTGCGCCGCGGGGCCCGCCGGGGTCCAGCGGCCGCGCTCCTTGCGGTAGGGCCACCAGCGGCCGTCGGTGCCGTGCCGCAGCTGGGCATCGCTTCCGACCACGGTCCAGCGGTTGCGGGCGGCGCGCAGCTGGGGGCGCTCCTCGTCGTCCCACGCGGCATCCAGCGCCGCACGCGCGCGTGCCAGCGTGTCCGCCGCGGGAGTCCACTCCTCCTCCAGAACGGCCAGCGCTGCCGGGCCGCCGTACTCCCAGGCCCGCACGGCCAGCGCGAGGCCGTCCTTGCCGCGGCCCGCGGCGGTCGCGAGGCGCTCGGCCACCGGCACGGGTGCCGAGAGGGCGAGGCGAACGGCGTCCTCGTCCGGCGTCAGTTCCTCCGCGACCGGATGGCTCTCGTGTCCGAGGGAGAGCGCTTCGGCCAGCAGCCGGTGCGCCTCCACGGCCGCCTGTGCCGCCAGGAATTCGAGCGCGGCCACATCGAGGCCGGGCGCGGGCTCCTCCTCGGTGTCGAGCGAAGGCGGCAGGCCCGGCTCAGGCGGCAGCGGAGGCAGTTCGGGCAGCGGGGGGAGGATGGCCCCCTCCGCGTACGCCTCGTCGGCGTCCACGCCCTCCTGGGCCCCCTCCAGCTCCTCGCCGGACGTCTCCTCGGCCTCCGCATGTGCCACGCTGCGGACCTGCAGCTCGTCCAGCAGCTCGCGCTCCGCACGGCCACGCATCAGGAACAGCACGAACGGATCCTGGTCGAGGAGCCGGGCCACCTGGTAGCAGAGCGCGGCGGTGTGCCCGCAGTGGTCCCACGCGTCGCAGTCGCACTCGGGCTCCAGGTCGCCGATGCCGGGCAGGAGTTCGACTCCGGCCGCCGCGGCGTCCTCCACCAGGTGCGGCGGCATCTCACGGTCGAGCAGCGCCGCGATGTGCCCGGCCCGCTCGACGGCCATGCCCAGGAAGCGGTCCCACTCGTCCTCGCTGAGCCGCTGCAGCAGCACGTCGGAGCGGCGCGGGGTGCCGTCGCGGTCCTGGACGACGGCGGTGATCCGGCCGGGGCGCACCGAGACCGCGCCCACGGCTCCCGCGCGCGCGAACCTGCGTCCGGCCTTCAACTGCTGCAGGTCCAGGGCCGTGTCCTCAAGGGCCTTGAGCCAGGCCTGGCCCCACCAGCTCTGTGCGAACCCCCGGCCGTGGGTGGCCGGCAGTGCGGCGAAGGTGCGCTCGTGCTCGGACGCGCCCTCCCCGGGACGATCGTCCCCGTGCGTCTCGTCGATCGGCTCGTCATACATGTCGTCGCTCATCGAGTCCCCCCTCGCAGCTCCACCAGGTCAGACAGCTCGGCGTCGGTGAGTTCCGTCAGCGCCGCCTCGCCCGAACCGAGCACCGAATCCGCCAACTCCCGCTTGCGCACCAGCATGTCGGCGATGCGGTCCTCGATGGTCCCCTCCGCGATCAGCCGGTGCACCTGCACCGGCTGCGTCTGCCCGATGCGGTACGCCCGGTCGGTGGCCTGCGCCTCGACGGCGGGGTTCCACCAGCGGTCGTAGTGCACGACGTGCTCGGCCCGCGTCAGGTTCAGACCGGTACCCGCCGCCTTCAAGGACAGCAGGAAGACCGGGACTTCGCCGTCCTGGAAGCGCTCGACCATCGCCTCGCGCGTCGCGATGGGCGTGCCGCCGTGCAGGAACTGCGACGGGGTGCCGCGGGCCGCCAGGTGCTGCTCGATGAGGCGCGCCATCTGGACGTACTGCGTGAAGATGAGCACGCTCGCGTCTTCGGAGAGGATCGTGTCGAGCAGTTCGTCGAGGAGTTCCAGCTTTCCGGAACGGCCCTCGATCCGCGGCTTGTCCTCCTTGAGGTACTGCGCGGGGTGGTTGCAGATCTGCTTGAGGCCGGTGAGCAGCTTGACGATCAGGCCGCGTCGGGTGAAACCGTCGGCGCCGGAGATCTCGGCGAGGGTCTCGCGCACCACGGCTTCGTAGAGCCCCGTCTGCTCCGTGGTGAGGGACACGGCGCGGTCGGTCTCCGTCTTGGGCGGCAGTTCGGGTGCGATGCCCGGGTCGGACTTGCGCCTGCGCAGAAGGAAGGGGCGTACGAGCTGGCCGAGCCGCTCGGCTGCCGCCGGATCCGTGCCGCTCTCGACGGCCTGGGCGTAGCGGGAGCGGAAGGTGCCGAGCTTGCCGAGCAGGCCTGGTGTGGTCCAGTCGAGGATGGCCCACAGTTCGGAGAGGTTGTTCTCCACGGGGGTGCCGGTGAGCGCCACGCGCGCGCGTGCGCCGATGGTGCGCAGCTGCTTGGCGGTGGCCGAGTACGGGTTCTTGACATGCTGGGCCTCGTCGGCGACGACCATGCCCCAGGAGGTCTGCGCCAGGCTGTCCGCGTCGAGCCGCATCGTGCCGTACGTGGTGAGCACGAACTCCCCGTCGGCGAGGCCCTCCAGGCTGCGCCGAGAGCCGTGGAAACGGCGTACGAGGGTACCGGGGGCGAACTTCTCGATCTCGCGCTGCCAGTTGCCCATGAGGGAGGTGGGGCACACGACCAGGGTGGGTCCGGCGGTCTCGTCGTGGGTCTGCCGGTGCAGGTGCAGGGAGATGAGCGTGATCGTCTTGCCGAGCCCCATGTCGTCCGCGAGGCAGCCGCCCAGGCCCAGGGAGGTCATCCGGGCCAGCCAGTTCAGGCCGCGCAGCTGGTAGTCGCGCAGATGCGCGGCGAGCGCCTCGGGCTGGCCGACGGGCTCCATGCCCTCGGGGTCCGCGAGGCGTTCGCGTAGCGTGGCGAGCCAGCCCGTCGGCTGGACGTCCACGCGCCGCCCGGCCAGTTCGGTGGTGCCCGTCAGGACGGCGCTCAGGGCGTCGATCGGGGTGACCTTGTGGTCCTGGTGTGCGCGGGCGCGCCGCGCCTCTTCGGGGTCGATGAGCACCCACTGGTCGCGCAGGCGCACCACGGGTCGGTTGGCTTCGGCGAGCTGGTCGAGCTCCGCGCGGGACAGCTGTTGGTCGCCCAGCGCGAATCGCCAGTTGAAGGCGAGCAACGCGTCGGCGGAGAGGTATGACGGCGTGTCCGACGAGGGCTTCTCGGGGTCCTTGGTGTCCTCGTCGGGCGGGCCGATGACCGCACGGGCGGTCAGATTGCGCGCCAGCTCCCTGGGCCAGTGCACCTCGACGCCCGCGGTGGCGAGCATGCGGGACCCCTCGCCCAGGAGCGAGGTGACTTCGTCGTCGGCGAGCTCGATCGCATCGGGGACGGTGGCCGAAAGCAGCGGCGCCAGCGGCGGCCACGCGCGCGTGGCGCGTCGCAGCGCGAGCAGGGCGTCCATCCGTGACCGAGCCCCGAAAGCCTGCCCCGACGCGCCGGAGCCGGCCCACGCCTCGGCCGCGTCCGCCACGAGCGAAGGGTCGCTGACGCTGTGCAGTTGAAGTACGGCGCGGAAGGGCAACCTGGTTTCGTCGGGGGTGTCGGACACCAGGCCGGGCACTTCGACGCGCAGCGAGATCCGTACGCCGGCGTCGTGCCCGGCGGCGACATCGGCGGCCCAGGGCCGCTGCTCGGGGATGTGTCGGGGCTGCGGTGAGGCGAAGGGCGCAGCGCCCGCGGCCAGCGACGCGGCGGGGGTGCGCGGCAGCGTGTCGGCCACCGCGTCCAGGAACTGGCGCAGCAGCCGTTCCGGTTCGGGCAGCCGCAGGGGCTCGGAGCCGCCCTCCAGGGGCAGGGCGTGCGCGGCGGGGGGCATCGCCGCGGCGAGGTCGCGCAGACGTCGCAGGTCGTCGGCGCCCAAGGGACCCGCGCGCCATGCGTCGTGATCGCTCGTCGTCAGACCGGGCAGCAGCAGTCCGCGCGCGGCGAGTTGCAGCGCCAGCAGGCCCGCCGTGCCCCAGAACGCGGCCGTCGGGTGAACGCCCGCCGAGGCACGCGCGCGTGTCAGGACGGGCAGCGCCGCACGCATCGGAAGCACTGTCGCGGATACGTCGCTGAGCTGGGCTCCTTCATCGCCGGGAACCGCGATGGCCAGTTCCTCGACGGTGCCCGCGGAGCAGGCGGGGGGCGCGTCACCCTCGGGGTGCCAGAACGCGACCCGGCCGGTGCGTGCTGGGTCGGCGGGGACGAACAGGACGGAGTAGCGGGACAGTTCAGAGATCTCGGAAGGTGACGCGGCAGAGGGCCTGGGCACGGCGATGGCGCATTCCTCAAACTTGACTACTGGGAGTGGAGCGGCCGAGAGTACAACACCTCGGACCTCGGACGTGAGTGATCACGAGGTGATCCACGTCACGGAGTGTCGAAGGTGTAGCTAACCCCCCTCCCGGGCGGTGCTGTCCCCCTCCCGAGACGGGTGAAAGCGTCATGGTTGTCGCAGGTCACGGGCTCATACGTTGTGTCACGTCCGCCCGATCCAGTCAGAGACCGGAGACCTCACCATGTCCCAGGCCGCCGCAGCAGTCGCGGAACGTTCCCCAGGCACCACCACGAGGCAGCCCGCCGGGAGCGATTTCGCGCCTCTCCTGCGCACCGTCAAGGAGCAGGGGCTCCTGGGCCGCCGCACCGGCTGGTACGCCCGCACCATCGCGGTCAACGCCGTGGCCCTGGCGGCCGTGGCGACGGGCATGTTCCTTGTCGGCGGCTCCTGGTGGGTGCTGCTCCTCGCGCCCGTCCTCGCCGCACTGTGTGCCCGCACGGCGTTCATAGGCCATGACGCCGGGCACTCCCAGATCACCGGTGACCGCGGCGTGAGCCGCGCCATCGGCCTCATCCACGGCAACCTCCTCCTCGGCATGAGTTCGGCCTGGTGGAACGACAAGCACAACCGCCATCACGCCAACCCCAACCACATCGAGAAGGACCCCGACGTCGCCGCGGACGTCCTCGTCTGGACGAGCAAGCAGGCCAAGGTCCGGGTGGGATTCCGGCGCTGGCTCACCCGCAACCAGGCCTGGCTGTTCTTCCCGCTGACGCTGCTCCAGGGCGTTGCCATGAAGATCTACGGTTTCCAAGACCTGCGCCGCCAGGCCCCTCGCGAACGGCTGCTCGAAGGCTTTCTCCTGGTGGCCCACCTCATCGGGTACGTGACGCTGCTGCTCGTCGCCATGCCGGTGGGGCACGCCCTCGCCTTCGCCGCCATCCATCAGGCGCTCTTCGGTCTGCACCTCGGCCTGGCCTTCGCGCCCAACCACAAGGGAATGGAGATGCCCGATCCCGACGGAGAGCGCTGGGGCCACCTCAGCCGCCAGGTCCTCACCTCGCGCAACATCAGGGGCAGCGCGCTGACCGACTGGTTCCTGGGCGGACTCAACTACCAGATCGAACACCACCTGTTCCCGAGCATGCCCCGCCCCAGCCTGCGGCGTGCCCAGCCACTGGTCCGCGCCCACTGCGCCAAGCTGGGCATGCCGTACACGGAGGCCGGATTCATCGACTCCTACCGGCAGGTGCTGCGCCACATGTACGAGGTCGGCGAGCCGCTGCGGGTCGAGTAGCCACGCGACCCACGAAGCGGCTCAGGGTTACCTCAGGGTCGCTCCTCAGGGGTCTATCAGGGGAGCAGTCCGGAACCGTGGACGGCCCGAGCCCGTTTCTCAAGACAGAGAGCGGCAGCAGCCGCGAAGGAGGCGACACACATGTCGAAGAACGCGAAGATCGCCGCAGGAGGCGCGGCGGCCGGACTCATCCTGTTGATCTGGCTGCCCTGGTGGGTTGCCTTCCTGATCGTGGTCGGAGTCCCGGCCGCGGCTTATCTGACCCTCGACCCCGGGCAGCGGCGCAGGCTGCGCCGCGTCTCCCGGAAAGAACTCGGGCGCTGATCCGGCGCCCCGCAGCGGGCAACACACCGGTGAGAAATCGCCCGAAGACCAGCGGCTGACGGCTTCTCCGCTCGCGGTCGCGCCCAGCGTGGCACCGCGAGCGGAAAACCCCTTGCGCTCCGTCAGCCGCACGGTGACCATGGCGCACATGACTTCCCGAAAGGAGGCCCAGCGATCCCACGGTGATCGCTGATGGCCGCATATGAGGCGTCGCAGACGCCGTCCCTCCCGCCGCAGCCCACTCCCGCGCCGCTGACGTCGGCCTGGCTGGCGGTTCACTTCGACCCACTGCCCTTCCCGGCCCGTATGAGCGCCCTCGCCCGTTACGCCCGGGCGCTCACCGAAGACGCGTACAGCACACTCCGCGCGGCCCTCGCTGCCGGCACCCCTGACGACCGGCACACCGCCCTCTTCCTGGCCGAGGCCCGGCGCGACCTCACCACCATCGCCGAAGCCCTCGCCGATCCCTTCCTGCGCCGCCGCGCCCTCTCGGCGTCCATCCGGCTACCCGTGCCGGAAACGGCCCTGGAACAGCTCGTGCTGAGCGACATCGCGGCGGCACGCCGCGAGACCTACCGCGTCCTGCGCCTGAGCCGGCGGAGCGCCCTCGCCGCACGCCTGCTGCCCGAGGTCCACGAACGGTTCGGCGCACGGGACGCCGCTCATCTGCTGCCCGCATGCCCGGCCGAGACGGTCGGAGTGTGGCTGCCCCGCCTCGATCCACCCGTCGGCGTCCTGAGCGCGCTGACCCGCACCGCACCACTTGCCGTGGCCCAACTACTCGCTGCCCGGGGCGAGAGCCGCGCCCATCGCGACGGCCATCGCTTCGTGGCCCGCAACCGAGCGATCGCGAGCGGGGCCGCGCAACGTGACCCGGAGGCCGGACTGCTGCTCCTGGCACAGGCCCCCGATCTCCTGACCCCGCGAGCCGCCCGGACGCTGCTGCAACACCCCTCCAGAGTCCTTGAGATCCTGCGCGCGGCCCCGCTCGACCACGATGGCTCTCCCCGCGAGCTAAGGATCGCTGCCGGTGCACTGCCGCCCGCCACCCGACGAGCCCTGCACGCGCTCCCACCCGCGGAGTTGATGGAACTCGTCCGTCGCTGCCCCGTGTCGCAGCCACGCCACCGATGGCCGGGACGCCACGACACCGGGCCCGACGGCCTGGTGGTCATGCTGCCCGCACCGGACCGCCGCCGCCTCGTCGAGGAACGCATCGCCCGGCCCCGCTCGGTGCGGAGCCTGCCCATGGCCACGCTCACGGCCCTGGAGCCAGCCGACAGGGCGGAGCTCGTCATGCCCTTGGTGGAACGCTTCGCGCGTCGCGAGTGGACACTGAGCCGCCTCGCCGTCGGTCTTCCGCTCACCCTGGGAGAACCGCTGCTGCGCGACATGGCCGGGCAACACCGCGTCCACCAGCGCCAGATGGCATGGCCCGCGCTGCTCGCCTGCGCGGAACTCGAAGGCGACCCGGAGCAGTTCGCGCGGATCGCCGAAGACTGCGAGCGGGCCTGGCACGACCAGGAGGAAGTACGCAGAGCCGCTCTCCAGCAGCTCTCCGGGGCGCCCTCTCGTCTGCTCGCGGCCCTGCCCGACCGGGTCCTGCGTGACGCGGCACTGACCACCGTCCAGTCCCGCGACTCGACCACCTCCACCCTGGCCGCGGCGGAACAACTGCTCCGTCGCGCCGCCGAGAGCGCCGCGGCGACCGGCAGGCTGCACCGCGCGGCCTACGCGGTGGAACTGCTCTGCGACGTCGTGTCCGACCCGCGCTCCCGCAAAACCGTCGCGCCGCTGCGCATCGGTGAGGAAGCGGCGCGTGCCGTCTGGTCTGCCACATCGCAGGGCACACCGGCACCTCCCGGCCTCCGCAGCGCCCTCGCGGAACTCCTCGCGCCGCACCTCACCGCACTGCCGGAACTCGACGCTCTGGTACGTGTCATGGCGCTGGAGTCCGACGACCCGGACATCGCCGCTCGCGCGGCGGCCGCCTGGGTGGGTCCGGTGGAGCTGCGGGAGCGGCGCAGTGCCGAACTGATCGGCCACGACGCTTCGTTCGCGTCGGTGCCGGTCATCCTGCGCACCGTCGTCACCAGGCGCACCGACCTGCTGGACTCGGTGCTGCGCGCCGCTCGGGACGGGCTCACCGGCCGCGTGCGCCCCCGCGCCGCCGCCTGGGCCGCGGGGCTGCCCACAGGCGTCACCGGCCGCTGGCTGCCGGCACAGCGCCGCGCATGGGACGAGCACCACGCGCGCGTGGCGGCCGACGAGCTGGCCCCACTGCGCACCCGTGCCGACGCGGCGGCGCAGGTACGCGAAGCCGCACTGCTGACCGCACTCGCGGAATCAGCGCCGCAACCCGTCGCCGCGGCGGCACTCTGCGCACTGGGCGAGATCCTCGGTGCGGCGTACGACGGCGTACCGCCCGCCACCGAGCCCCTGCTGGACACCTTGCTGCGGCACGCCGCGACCGGCGGCGTCCGGGGGCGGGCCGCCATGGCATCGGTACGCCGACTCCTGGCGGTGGTGCCGGACTCGGAAGCGGTCGCCCTGCTCGGCCCCGTGGCCTGCGCGGCGGACACCCCCGTCGGCTCCCGCAAGGAAGCCGTCCGCGCTCTTGGCGCGCTCACCGGTGACGCGGCGTTCGACGCTCTGGTGGCGGCCTGGGACGCACCGCGCCAACACCGCGACGTACGTGCCGTGGTGGCCCGCCATCTTCTCGCCGCGATCGACCGCCCAGCCATCGCGGACCGTCTTGCCCGGGCGGCGGACCAACCCGCCGTACGGGAAGCGGTGATCCACGCGCGCGTGGGGCCCGTGAAGGAATCCGCCGGGCAGGCCTACGCGGACTTCCTGGCCCGCTTGGTGAGGGACGGCGACGAAGAGACCGTGGTCGCCGCGTGCCGCGCCCTGCCCGCCTGGTTCACCCCCCGATCGGCCGACGCCATGAGGGCCGTCGCCGACGTCGCCACGGACCCGGGGCGGAGCCGGCGGGAGTGGGACACGGCCGCACAGCAGTTGGCCTGGTTCCCTCCGGGGCCGGTCGGAGGGCCCATCCTGAAGAGCGTCATCGAGCGGCTTCAAAGCCTTGCCGTCGCGCCGGACCCACAGGTGCGCGCTGACGCGCTGCGCCGTCTCTCCGGCATCGCCGAGGCCGTGCACGTCCGGCGAGGCTCCGCCCAGACGCTCCTCGTCGCCGACGCTTTGGCCCTGTCGCTGCGCGCCGTGGGCCTCTACCCCGACGCGGCGGCCCTGACCTGGGACACGTCGCTGGCCGCCGTGCGCCACGGCCAGCACGACGCGGCGCGCTGGGAGCGGCTGCTGGAGCTGGTGGAAGAACGCCCCGAACGGCTTCCCCTGGCGAGCGCACTACAGCTCGACGTCCCGACGCCACGCGCGCGTGCGGCCCTGCTCGCGGCCGCCCGTCTGCTGCGCGAGCGAGGGACCCCGGTGGCCGGGGTGATGGCGCTCGCGCTGGTGCGGGCCGGCGGCCGGGCGACATCGTGGGACGCGACCTGGCGCGCCGAACTGGTGGCGCTGCGCGACCACACGGACCACGACACGGCGATGGGCGCGTTCGTCCTCGCCGCCGAACAGAACCCGTGAGGAATCGCGCGCCCCGAAGGTTCGCTCCGGTCAGGGGTTGGGGCGAGGCGCTCAGGTGGGGCGCACGGCCATCTTGTCGAGTGCGTCGAGGAGCGCGGGGAGTTCGGGACCGCGGCCCACCGGCAACACCTCGCCCGGCTCCTCGTCGAGAAGCACGAACGCGATGTCGTCGGTCCTGGCGACCATCGACCAGCCAGGACCGTCGGCACGAAGAATGCGCGCCTCGCCGGAGGCGAAGGAGGAGCGCACGCGGCCCAGCGGCGGCGGGAGGCTCACATACGCCCGCGCCTCGGCCAGCACGCGGCGCACACCGGTGAGGGGGGCTTGAGCGGCCTCGTCCTCGGCCTCGACAGCGGCATCGGCCGCGGGGGCGCCGTCGGTGAGGAAATCGGCGTCGTCGATCTGTTCGCGCCATGCTGCCCACTGAAGCGCGATCTCGTCCGCTCCCAACCGGCGCTGAGCAGGACCCCAGGTGTCGGACTGCGGAGGTGAGAGCGGCTTCTCGTCCGCTTCCTCGGGCGCGGGATCGTGCGGAGCGGGCACGTTGGGCGCCGCGACCGCGACCGCCAGTGGCCAGCCGGGCAGTGCCGCGACCACCGTGCGTTCGTCGGGCGACAGGTCGTACTCCATGCCGCAGTCCCAGGAGGCGATGGCGACGGCCACGAGGGACACGTCGTCGACGACGACGGTCCACCGGGCACCCGCACCATCCTGACCGAGCACCAGGCCGTATCCGGTGGCGAGTGGCGCGAGCCCCAGGGCCGCGCACGCCTCCGGATAGTCGTCACCGAGCACACTCGGGAACTTCGCGGGTGTCAGCAGCACCGCGGTCAGCACGTACAGCGCGTCGTCCTCGGCGGCGACAGCGTCGTCCGTTCCGGCCATGCCAGCCTCCCCATCGCTTCATCTGTCGGCGCACCCTAACCACAGGTCCGGTTGATCGTCGAGGGGCGTGTGACCAGGAAGGGTGCTCGCAGGCGCCGCGAAACTCGCTCGTGGGCGCCCGCGCCGGTCGCCTAAGGTGCGTGTCATGCCTGGAGCCAGTGCGCACTATGTCTGTCTGCCGTGCCGTGCTTCGTTCAAGAAGTCGGCCGACTACGGGCGCGCGCGTGCCGAGATCTGCCCGCAGTGTGAGGGTCAGTTGCTCAACGCGGGATCGGCGCTCGCCGTGCCCAAGCGCCGCGACACAGCGGCCTGGCGCGCCTTGAGCGTGGTCCTGCTGTCCGGACTCCGCTTCCGTCAGGGCTGCTGCGGCGATGGCCCGGGCTATCGCCCCCGTACCCCGCGCGAGGTCCGAGAGCGCCTCGTGCACGCGGCCGAGACAGGCACCCCCTTCCATGAGGCACTGGCCTGCCCCGATCCCACGCACACGGATGTCAGGCGGCAGGCAGGCCGAGGAGCGTACGCGCTACGACCGTCGGCGACTCGTCGCGTTCCCGGGCGAGGGCGATGACCGCTCGGCAGGCGAGTTCGCTGACACCGAAGGACAGCGCCTCCGGCGACACCCAGCCCGCGGCTTCGTCCGCGCGGTCCTGATCGTCGTCGGCGGACGCGGACACGTAGACGGCAGCCGCCTCGAAGAGATTGTGCGGGCGGCGCCGCTCCTCCTTGCCGCGCACCGCTTCGTCCGTGCGCCACAGCTTGCGGAGCTTGTCGAACATGTGGGCCACCTTCCCCCGGTTGTGGTTGCCGCTGATGATCACTCATCCGCCTTACTCCAAAGTAGAGTTGGAGCTCCGACGACAGAAGGGGGGCCGTGCGGTGAAGCGCTATGACCGGCTCAAGGAGATTCGGCGTCTCGATCCGGAGAAAGACGCCCTGACGATCTACCGGCTCACCGCGACGTACGAGTTCCCCTGGGACTACACCCGCGCTCTCGAGCTCGCGCTCTACCGCACCTACGCCGTTCCCAGCATCGGACGGCTCCTCGCCGAGACGGCGGAACTGACGGACCGTACGCAGAAGAGGTACGACGACACGGCCCTGCTCCTGGACACCGTCGTGGAGCACGGCTTCGGCACGGACGAGGGCCGCACCGCGATCCGCCGCATCAACCAGATGCACCGCAGCTACGACATAAGCAATGAAGACATGCGCTATGTGCTGTGCACGTTCGTGGTGATGCCCAAGCGCTGGATCGACGCCTACGGCTGGCGCAAGCTGTCACGTCACGAGACGACCGCGGCCGCCGTCCACTACCGCACCCTGGGGCGGCACATGGGGATCCAGGACATCCCGGACTCCTACGAAGCCTTCGAGAAGTGTCTCGATGCCTACGAAGAGGCGCACTTCGCGTGGGACGAGGGCGCGCGCAAGGTCTCCGACGCGACCCTCGAACTCATGGCCTCCTGGTATCCCCGCCCGCTGGCGCCCTTGTTGCGCGCCTCGACCATCGCCTTGCTCGACGAGCCCCTCCTGCGCGCCTTCCGCTACGAACCGCCGAGCTCCGCGACCCGCACGCTGGTCAGGCGCGCGGTGCGATTGCGCGGCCGGGCCGTGCGCCTGATGCCGCCCCGCACCGCCCCGCATTACGCGCGGCAGAACTGGGAGATCAAGGGCTACCCGCGGGGCTACCGGGTCGGCGAGCTCGGCACCTTCCCCGTACCCGGCGTCCGTGGCTGTCCCGTGCCGCACGGTGACGCGTCGGAGGCCACCTCAGAGCAGTGAGGCCAACGTCGCGCGCAGCCACGTGAGTTCGGCGCGGCTCGTCGCACGGGCGATGGTGAGGATGCCGCGTCGAAACGGATCGTCCAGATCCTCGGCACGCAGCGGGCGCTCGCCGTCGTAGAAGAAGCTGGCCGGCTCCTCCAGGAAGGCCAGGCGGCGCTCGAGGACCGCCGCCTGCGCCGCCTTGTCGTCGACGTGGCGGAGGAAGGCGAGGATCGTGAACCAGCGGTTCTCGTCGGTGATGTCGGCTTGCTGAGGCTGCGTGAGCCTGCGGCGCAGCTCGCTCCTGCCCTCCGCGGTGAGGTTCAGGACGTGGCGGGGGGCCGCCACGGAGCCGGGCTGTGTCTCGCGGGCCAGCAGCGCGGCCTTCTCCAGCCGTTTGATGGCGGGGTACAGCGTGCTCTCCGCGACCGGACGCACGTGCCCGGTCAGGGCGGTGATGCGCTTGCGCAGCTCATAGCCGTGCAGGGGCGCTTCGTAGAGGAATCCGAGGATGGCCAGTTCGAGCATGGCGTGCATTGTGCCGTACCGGCGGTGTACCTCCCACACGCAATACATCGGTGACGATGTATTGTCCTCCCGGAGTAGGAGCGGACGAGCGAGGGAGTGGCGATGCGACAGGCACGGTTCGACGCACAGGGCAGCTGTGTCCGCTGGACGGAGAGCGAAGGGGCTGATCCGGCCCGGGTGTACGTGCACGGGCTCGGTGCGGCGTCGTCGGTCTATCACGCTCACATCGCGGCCAGAGCCGAGCTGAGCGGACGCCGGTCGCTCTTCGTCGATCTGCCCGGCCACGGCATCAGTGACCGCCCGGCGGACTTCGGATACTCCCTGGAGGACCACGCGGACGCCTTGGCCGCGGCGCTGGACGCAGCCAAGGTGACCGGCGCGGAGGTCGTCGCGCACAGCATGGGCGGCTCCGTGGCCATCGTGCTCGCGCACCGACGCGGGGACCTGGTGTCCCGCCTTGTGCTGACCGAGGCGAACCTCGACCCCAACCCGGCCGCGACGGAGGGCAGCAGTGGCATCGCGGCCTACGAGGAGGAGGACTACGTCGCCGCCGGCCACGCGCGCGTGCTCGACAAGGTCGGCCCCCTCTGGGCGGCGACCATGCGGCTGGCCGACCCCCGCGCCCTGCACCGCAGCGCGAGGGGACTGGTGAGGGGAACGCAGCCGACGATGCGCGCGATGCTCACGCAACTGCCCGTCGAGCGTGTCTTCCTGCAGGGCGCGCGGAGCGGGGAACTCCCGGGGACAGAGGGGCTGATGGCCTCCGGGGTGCGGGTCGTGACCGTGCCGAACGCGGGGCACAACGTCATGTTCGACAGCCCGGAGGTCTTCGCCTCGGCCGTCGCCGGACGCGAGTGACCGTCCGGCGCTGCGGTCCTAGTCCTCTCGCACGGCCAGGGCGAGAAACCGCGCGTCCTCGTCGACGTAGGAGGTCAGCCGCCAGCCGGCACCGGCGAGCAACGGGCGGAGGTTCGCCTCGGCACGCAGATCGTCCTGCGTGATCTGACGGCCCTGCCGCGCCGCGAGCGCCGCCCGGCCGATGGGATGGAAAAGGGCGAGGATCCCGCCCGGGCGCACGACACGCCTCAACTCCCGCAGGTTCTCGGCCGGATCGGCAAGATGGGAGATCAGGCCCGCGCCGAACACGGCATCGAGCGACGCGTCCCGCACCGGGAGCCGGGACACGTCCGCGAGCAGGAGGTGCCCTTCGCGGTCCCTGCCCGCCCGTGTGGCGGCCTCCAGCATGGCGGGCGTCAGATCGGCCCCGAGCACGACTCCCGAGGGCCCCACGGCCTCCCTGAGCGCGGGCAGTGCGCGTCCGGTGCCGCACCCGGCGTCGAGGACACGGCCACCGGGACGCAGACCGAGTTCGGCCGCGGCGGCCCGATAGGCGGGGCCGTCGTCGGGGAAGCGGCTGTCCCAATCAGCCGCTCGGGCGGAGAAGAAATCACGGACACGCGTGTGGTCATCGCTCATGTGGCCATGATTGCTCAACGACCGGCATGCGCGTCGGGGGCACACGTTCGAGCGTCACGCGATCGTTCAGGACCCTCTCTCAGTCATATTGCAACACCTTTCGAACTGCGCCCCCGTTGTGCGCCCCTGTTCGGACTAGCGTCCCGGAGCCATGGGACACCTGGACCACGCCACCTTCGGCTGGCTGACCCCCGTGCTGTCGTACGTGATGGCCTGTATCGGCGCCGCTCTCGGGCTGCGCTGCACCGTCCGTGCGCTCGGCGCCACGGGCACGTCGCGCCGCAACTGGCTCCTCACCGCGGCCTCCGCCATCGGCGCGGGCATCTGGACGATGCACTTCGTGGCCATGCTCGGCTTCGGCGTCACCGGCACGCAGATCCACTACAACGTGCCCCTGACCATCCTCAGCCTCGTCGTGGCGATGGCCGTCGTCGGAGTCGGGGTCTTCGCCGTCGGCTACGGCCGTCACCGCGGACGGGCGCTGGCGCTCGGCGGGCTCACCACCGGGCTCGGCGTGGCGTCCATGCACTACATGGGCATGGCCGCCCTGCGGCTGCACGGCAACGTGCGCTACGACCCTGTGCTGGTAGGCCTCTCCGTGGTCATCGCCGTCGTCGCCGCGACCGCGGCCCTGTGGGCGGCACTCAACATCAAGTCACCTCTCGCCGTGGCCGTCGCGTCCCTCGTCATGGGCGGCGCGGTGAGCAGCATGCACTACACCGGCATGCTGGCCGTGAGCGTGCGGGTCACCGAATCCGGCGCCGCGCTGGCGGGCGCGACGACCATGCAGTTCATCTTCCCCCTGGCGGTCGGCCTCGGGTCCTATCTCTTCCTGACCTCAGCGTTTGTCGCGCTCTCCCCGACCTCAGGGGAGCGCGAGGCCTCCGTGGCGGCCCAGCGGCCGGTGGAGGGTGCCGCCGGATAGCGGCGCAGCCGGGCCGGTCACGGACGGGCGGACACACCCCGAAATCTCTCCGAGCGAGGAGGCCATGCCTACATCCCGTAGGACCCCTGACCCGGCCGACGGCATGTCGCCGCCGCAGACCGGCGCCCCGGCACGCGGTCGACGCGCTCACGCGGGACCGCCCGCCGACGAACGGCCCGACACGGAAGGCCCCTCGGAACCCGGCCCGCCGACGGCCCCGGCGTCGCGAGACCGCTCGTGGTGGCCACGCCCTCGCACCGTACGAGCCAAGATCGTCTGCCTGTTGATGGTGCCGGTCGTCTCCCTGATCGGGCTGTGGGGGTACGCCACGGTCAGCACGGCCCAAGACGTGGCGCACCTAAGGCAGTTGCAGCGCGTCGACGCGGAGGTGCGCGGTCCCGTCGACACGGCCATCGCCGCACTGCAGGCGGAGCGCGTGACAGCGGTGCGGTACGCGACCCGCCCCGCACCCGACGGGGGCAGCGAGCTCAACAGGCGCGCGGAGCGCACGGACCGCGCGATCGCGAAGCTCCGCCGCGGCGAGGGCCGGACGGTCGCCGACGGCGCCGATCTGCCCACCGGGGTGACCTCCAGGCTCGCGTCCTTCGTCACGGCCGCCGAAGGCCTGACCGCCCTACGAGCCGACGTGATCGAGGGACGCACGGGCTGGGACGCGACCTACGGCCAGTACTCCAAGGCCATATCGGCCGCCTTCGGGGTCTCCGGCGCACTCACCGGCGTCCAGGACGCCGAACTCGGCTCCGACGCGCGCGTGCTGCTCGAATTCGCCCGAGCCGCCGAGATGCTGGCACGTGAGGACGTCGTCCTGTCCAGCGCCCGGCTCGACGGCTCCCTCGACGGTGAGCGACTGCGGCAGTTCACCGGAGCAGTCGACACCCGACGCACCCTGACCGAGACGGCGGTCGCGGATCTGCGCGGTGCCGAACGAGCAGCCTGGCAGGACCTCGCGGAGGGGAGTGCGTACGCCGACGTGCGCGCCGTCGAGGACAAGGTGCTCCTCGCACCACCGGGCCGCAAGGCCGCCGACGCGGCGTCGGCCGCCAAGTGGGACATCTCCCACGCGGTGGTACGCGACGAGCTGCGCGCGATCGACGTGGGCGCCGACCGGGACGCCGCGAGCAGGGCCGACCCCCTGACCCGCGGACTGCTCACACCGGCAGGTGCCGCCGTGCTGCTCGGGCTCGTGGCCGTCGCCGTCTCACTGGTCATCTCCGTACGCATCGGGCGCGGCCTGGTCGTCGAGCTGGTGAGCCTGCGCAACGGCGCCCTGGAGATCGCCCGCCACAAGCTCCCGCACGCCATGCGGAGGCTGCGTGCGGGCGAGGAGATCGACATCCACGCCGAAGCACCCCCGGGACCGCCCGCGGAGGACGAGACGGGACAGGTCTACGAAGCGCTCGGCTCGGTGCACCGGGCGGCCCTCCACGCCGCCATCGAGCGCGCCGAACTCGCCAGCGGCATCTCGGGCGTCTTCGTCAACCTCGCCCGCAGGAGCCAGGTCCTCGTCCACCGCCAGCTCAGCCTCCTCGACGGCATGGAGCGCAGGGCGGACGACCCGAACGAACTCAGCGACCTCTTCCGGCTCGACCACCTCACCACCCGCATGAGGCGACATGCCGAGAGCCTGATCATCCTCTCCGGGGCCGCACCGGGGCGTGCCTGGCGCCTGCCCGTGTCCTTGACGAACGTGGTCCGAGCGGCTGTCTCCGAAGTCGAGGACTACGCGCGCGTGGAGGTACGACAGCTCCCCGGCGCCGCGGTCCTGGGGACGGCCGTCGCCGACCTCACCCATCTCCTGGCCGAACTCGTCGAGAACGCCGCCCAGTTCTCGCCGCCCCACACCAAGGTGCGCGTCAACGGCGAACCGGTCGGCAACGGCTATGCCCTGGAGATCGAGGACCGTGGTCTGGGCATGGGCCCGGAGGCTCTGGCGGAGGCCAACCGCCGCATCGAGCAGGCCGAAGCGCTCGACCTCTTCGACAGCGACCAACTGGGGCTCTTCGTCGTCAGCAGGCTCGCCGCGCGACACGGGATCAAGGTGCACCTGCGCACGTCCCCGTACGGCGGCACCACCGCGGTCGTCCTCCTGCCCACCGCACTACTGCAGAGCACCACGCCGGAGAGTCCCGGAGACCACACCATGGAACGTGACCGCGAACTGAACGCGCACGCACGCGTGCCCGACGTTTCCCCGCTGAACGGCAACTCGGTGCCGGCCCCGGCGGCCCGCCCCGCCCTGGCCCCCTCGACGGACGCTCCGTCGGCGACACCCCCGGGCGTGACGGCCCTGCGCCCGCACAAGCCGCCGGCAACGGAACCCGAGGCCGCCCCAGGGCCTTCGGACGACCTCCCGCGCCGGGTACGCCAGGCCAGCCTGGCCCCCCAGCTGCGCGAGCGCCCGCGCGACGTGGCGGCCGGATCCGTGAGCGTCCGAGAAGACACCGAGCGCAGTCCCGAAGACGTACGGGACCGCATGTCCGCCTACCGCGACGGCTGGGCCCGCGGCGGCGGCCGCAGGCCCGGCATCGTCGGCGCGGTCCCCGACATCCCAGGGCCCGCCGCGGCCAGTGACAGCACCGAAGGAGACCAGGCATGATCCAGGATCAGAGCATCACCGCCGGCAGGACCGGCGAACTCGACTGGCTGCTCGATGACTTGGTGCTGCGCGTCGGAGAGGTACGGCACGCCGTGGTGCTCTCCAACGACGGACTCGCCGTCGGCGCCTCGACTGCCCTCACCCGCGAGGATGCCGAACACCTCGCCGCGGTCGCCTCCGGATTCCACAGCCTCGCCAAGGGCGCGGGCCGGCACTTCGGAGCCGGGGGAGTGCGCCAGACCATGGTGGAGATGGACGACGGCTTCCTGTTCGTGGCAGCGGCGGGCGACGGCTCATGCCTCGCCGTACTCAGCTCCGTGACCGCCGACATCGGCCTAGTCGCCTACGAGATGGCACGCCTGGTCAAACGCGTGGGCGAGCATCTGCACACCCCTCCGCGCTTCGCGGCGCAGCCGCCGGCCGTCGGATGACGCAGGGCGGCCGACGCGGATGACCGAGGACAAGAGCGCCGCCCCGCGCGACGCGGGCAGCCAGTGGTACGACAACGAGGCCGGACCACTGGTCCGTCCCTACGCGATGACCGGCGGGCGGACCCAACCGGGCCCCAGCGGAGTGCGCTTCGACCTGATCGCGCTCGTCGCACTGGACGCCAACGCACCGAGCCCGGGGGACGACACCGCGCTCGGCCCGGAACACCGGTCGCTCATCGAACTGTGCCGCACCGAGACCCAGTCGGTGGCCGAACTGGCGGCCGACGCCGATCTGCCCGTGGGCGTGGTCAGGGTGCTGCTCGGCGACCTGCTGGAAATGGGCTGCGTGAAGGTGAACCGACCCGTGCCACCCGCACAGCTACCCGACGAGAAGATCCTGCGAGAGGTGATCGATGGGCTCCGAGCACTCTGACGCCGACGGCGGCGACACAACCGCCATGGCGTTGAAGATTCTGGTCGCGGGCGGCTTCGGGGTGGGCAAGACCACCCTGGTCGGCGCGGTCAGCGAGATCCGCCCGCTGCGCACCGAGGAACTCCTCAGCGAGGCGGGCCAGTCGGTGGACGACACCGGCGGAGTCGACCGCAAGACCACGACGACCGTCGCCATGGACTTCGGCCGCATCACCATCAGGTCCGGCCTGTCGCTGTACCTCTTCGGTACACCGGGGCAGGACCGTTTCTGGTTCCTGTGGGACGAGTTGTCCCAGGGCGCGCTCGGAGCCGTCGTCCTCGCGGACACCCGACGGCTCGAGGACTGCTTCCCCGCCGTCGACTACTTCGAGCACCGGCACATCCCGTTCGTCGTGGCCGTCAACTGCTTCGCGGCCGCGCGTACGTACGGTGCGCACGAAGTGTCACGGGCCCTGGACCTCGACCGCGGCACCCCCGTGGTGCTGTGCGACGCACGGGACCGCGATTCGGGAAAGGAGGTGCTGATACGCCTGGTCGAGTACGCCGGGCGGATGCATACCGCCCGGCTGCTCGACACGGTGGGCTGAGGCGCCGAGGACGTCAGTCGGCGACCGCGCCCTGCGCGATCACCTTGTCGATCTTGACGCGCACGAGCAGCTCCCCCGGCACGCCATTGCGCTCGCCGAACTCCTCGGCGCGACCCTCGCCCATGTAGCGGGCGCCGAGCCGGGCTGCCCAGTGCCGCACCTCGTCGGGATCGTCGCTCAGCCGTGCCTGCCCCTGCAGGATCACGAACGTGAAGGGAGGCCTGTCGTCGTCCACACAAAGGGCGACACGCCCGTCTCGCGCCAGATTCCGCCCCTTGACGGTCTGTGCCCCGGTGTTGAACACCAACTCGTCCCCGTCCAACAAGAACCAGATCGGTGCGATATGGGGGCTGCCGTCCGCCCGGACGGTCGACAGCTTGCCGGTACGGGTGCCCTGCGAGACGAAAGCCCGCCACTGGTCCTCGGTCATCTTCTGTGCCATGTCCTCATCATGCTTGCCGGAGGGCCGATGGTGGGGAAGGCTGGCAGGTCAGTTCCGCCGGCCAGGGGGAACAGAAGGCGGGGAGACGGGAACATGGCGCAGAACACGGGCCTCGGTTGGCTGCTCGACGACTTGACCAAGCGCATGGAGCCCGTACGGCACGCGCTCGTGCTGTCCAACGACGGTCTGGTGACCGGCGCGAGCTCGGAACTCAAGCGCGAGGACGCGGAACATCTGGCCGCGGTCTCGTCGGGTCTGCACAGCTTGGCCAAGGGCTCAGGGCGGCATTTCCGCGCGGGCAGCGTGCGCCAGACGATGATTGAGTTCGACGACGCGGTGCTGTTCGTGACGGCGGCCGGCGACGGCAGTTGTCTGTGCGTGCTCAGCTCCGCGGAGGCGGACATCGGCCAGGTCGCGTACGAGATGACGTTCCTCGTCAACCGCGTCGGCGAGCACCTCGGCGTGGGCGCCCGGCAGCCGGAGCGGACACCGGTCGTAGATCTCTGATCTCCCTCCTGACCTGGTGTTACGTCGACGCGTCGAGAGTTATCCACAGGCTCGGCGCGGATCGCGGTGATCGCGCTACGGTTTTCCCGAGAGCAAATACGCCTCACGGGGGAGAACCACCATGACAGGTCACACGATCACGCAGGAGACCACCGAGACCGCCGCCACGGCAGCGCAGACCTCGGTCGCGCAGAGTCGAGCGGCACGAGAACTGGGTCTGAAGCGCGGCGAGTTCGAGCTCGCCGTGATGCTGGGACGCGTCCGCACCGTCGCCGACCCACCCGGTGCGCGCCGCCGCGTCACACGCGAGGAGATCGAGCGCGTGCGTGCCGGGGACGGTTTCCCGGAGGCGTGGCTCGAGCGCATCAGAGCCGTGGGCACCACTGAGGGCGCGGCTCTCATGGGTATCTCCACGGCGCGGTTCACCCGGCTCACACGGGCAGGCTTCGTGACCCCGGTGAAGTTTTACCTGAACCGCTACCGCGCGGTGGTCTGGCTGTATCTCGCAGAAGAGCTGAAGCACTTCGCCGATTCCGAGGTCAACGCAAACCTGCTCACGGGCCGGGCTCCCGGCACGATCCGCGCCCAACTGGAGGCGGGCGTCGACCTGCGGGCACGGAACTGGCGGGGCCGCCACGCGGGAGCGCTGCTGCGGCAGTCGAACGACCCATGGGAGCGCGCCGCGGCCGTGGCCTCGCTGCTCGACCCGGTCCAGATCGCAGAGATCATCCGTGATCCGTACGAACGCGCCTATGTACGAAGGCTCATGCCCGACCCCTTCGGCCAGAGCGTGCCGGAGTCACCGGCGGGACGGATCATCTACAAGATCATGACTGCGGACCATCCGGACGAGATCCGTTGGCTGCGGGCCAATCTCACGATTGGTCTCTCCCAGGCCCGAGGTCTGCGTCCGGCGCCGCGGCCCGCGCCGAAACCGGGCCCCGATGCGATGGCTGGGGTCGTCCCTGCTCCGCGGGCAGAACACGTTGCCGAGCCGTCCCCGCACGACCCCGCGCCGCACCCCGAGGCTCCGCCCGCCGCGCTGCCCGAGGAAGGCAGGAACCGACGGGCGTCGGAGCCGCGAGGCCTGCTCAAGTGGATGCGCCGCAGGGGAGCGTAGTCACAGCCGCGGGGGAGCGCAGCCCTCGCGGACGCGAAGGCCGGCCCCCGTGCGGAACGCGACGCTACGTGGTGGCGTCGAGGTCCTTGGCGTAGTGCTCGATCGCGCGGCGGTAAGTGGCGATGTCCGGGTCCTGAGTCGTGGTGGCGAGCAGGGTCAGCAGGATCTCCATCGCGTCGTGTGCCCGGCCGGTGTTGTAGAGGGCCATGGCCAGGAAGGTCTTGAGGGCGGCGTCATCCGGGAATTCGGCCGCCGCGTCCCCCAAGGTCGTGACGGCCTCCGGATACCGGCCAAGGACGCGGTAGGTGCTGCCCAGACCCAGGAGCGCGCCCCGTCGTTCATCCGGGGAAAGGCCGGGCTCCTCGACCGCGCGCACGTAGTGCGGCACGGCCTCGGCCTCCAGACCGAGTGCGTCGTGCACCCACGCGGTCTGGTACGCCACCTCCGCGTCCAGGGGGAACTGCTCGCACAGGGCGAGCAGGCGTTCCCGGGCCTCCTCCCGGCGGCCGTCCTCGCGCAGCCCGATGGCTTCGGCGAGCAGGCGGTCGCGGTGCGCGGCCAGGTCCCCGTCCTTCGTCAATGCCCTGTCCCTCTCTCTGTCTTGTCTGAGCCCTGACCGAATGATCGGAGGCATCAATGTCATTCTGCCGGAAGTGGATGCGCCGCCTATGGGCGCTTCGGTGGCGGGCCCGTGGACCCTCGTGGCGTGAGGGTGGGCGTGGGCACCTGGTGAGGCGCGACGCGCCGACCGGAGAGGACCTCGTAGAGGGAACGGGCCACATCCGCCCCGAAGGCGTAGATGTCATGGCTCATCGCGGACAGCGTCGGATGGGTCAGCTTGCACAACTGCGAGTCGTCCCAGGCGAGCAGGGAGATGTCGGCGGGCACGCGCAGACCCATCTCGGCGGCGACGGACAGCCCGGCCACGGCCATCAGGTCGTTGTCGTAGATGATCGCGGTGGGTCGCTCCGCCGCGGCGAGCAGCGAGCGCGTCGCCCGGGCCCCCGCCTCACCGGAGAAGTCCGTGGCCAACTGACGGCCTTCCGGCAGCCCCAGGTCGGCCATGGCCGAGGTGAAGGCGGCCCCGCGGATCACGCTGTGCCCCAACTCGGCGGTGCCGCCGACCCGGGCGATGGAGCGGTGCCCCAACGCCGCGAGATAGCGCACTGCTTCGGTGACGGCCGTGGTGTCGTCGGTCCACAGCGAGGTGAACGGCCCCGTCAGCGAGGGGTGGGCGACGGCGACCACGGGCATCCCGAGCTGCGAGAGAACGGGGACGCGGGGGTCGTGCTCACGGAAGTCGACCAGGACGGAGCCGGCGATCTGCCCCGAACGCCACCAGTGACGCTGCAGTTCGATCTCCTCGTCCAGGCTCTTCACCAGGCGCAGGAGCAGGGCGCTGGACTGGTCGGAAAGGACGCTCTCCAGGCCCGAGATGAACTCCATGTAGAAAGGTTCGAGGCCGAGTTGACGTGCGGGGCGGCTGATCGCGAGCCCGATCGTTCCCGTGCCCTGCTTGTTGAGCGCCCGAGCCGAGCGGTTCGGCTCCCAGCCCATCGACCGGGCGACCTCCATGATCCGGGTGCGCGTCGCCTCCGACACCCCTGGTTTGTTGTTGAACGCCAGCGATACGGCCGCTCGAGAGACTCCGGCGCGGGCGGCGACATCCCGGATGGTCAGCCTCTGCTCCGTCATGCGGGCTCCACCGCGAACAGAGCCGCCTTGACCGCGGCGAGGGTGCGTGCGTCGTCGGAGCCCGGACTCCAGCCGCGTACACCGATCGTCACGCTCTCACCGGGCAGCAGCGTCACGAGTCCTCGTTCCGCTGTGGCCGTGGGCGCGATTCGGTCGGCCTGCAGCAGCAGGTCTCGCAGCAGCGTGCGGGCAGTCACCACGACGTCGACCCTATCCTCGCGCCGGACCACGTCCACCTCGTACGAGGGAACGGGATATGCGAAGTCCTTGTCCGGCACGGGAAGGTGCAGGGCGCGCAGCCCGTCGGCGTCGGCGATCAGGAGTTCCTTGCCCGAACCGGCATCGGGAAGCAGCTCGTCGGGGACCTCCGCGCACGCGACCGAGCGCCCCACGGCGCGTGCCGGGAGGATCGTCTGGGCCAGAGTGCGTCCGTCCGCCGTCATCCGCCGCAGCCGCACGTCGGTGACCCAGGCAGTCGCCGACTGGTTGACGGCGGCCACGACCAGGCGACCGTCACGAGACTGGACGGTGAGCAGGCGGTCCGCGTAGAGCCGGCGCAGCTCGTGGTAGAGGGGCTTGAGGCGGCCGTCGCCGTCGATGGCGGCCCAGGAGGTGACCGGCCAGCAGTCGTTGAGCTGCCAGACGACGGTGCCCGCGCAGCGTGGCCAGTGGGAGCGCCAGTGCTCGATGCCGGTGGCGATGGCGCGGGCTTGGTTGACCTGGGTCAGATAGTGCCAGCGGTCGAAGTCTTCAGGGAGGGTGAAGTGATGCTCAAGTCCCCGTGCCAGTTTGCCGTTTCCGTCCTCGGCCTTCTGGTGGTGGAGCATGCCGGCCGAGTCGGGCCGCAATGGTTCGCCGGGCAGGGCGCGTCGGAGAGTGGCGTGGGCGGGCGGAGCCTGCCAGCCGAATTCGGCGACGAAGCGGGGCACCGAGTCGAGGTAGTCGGTGTAGTCGGTGCGGTTCCACACCTCCCAGGAGTGGGTGGTGCCGTGATCGGGGTCGTTCGGGTGGTGGTCCCAGGTACCGGACCACGGGCTGCCGGCCCAGTAGGGACGGGTGGGGTCGAGCTCGGCGACGATGCGGGGGAGCAGGCCCAAGTAGTAGCCCTCGCCCCAGGAGTCGCCGGCGAGTTGTTCCTCCCACTGCCAGTCGCGAAAGCCCCAGAGGTTCTCGTTGTTGCCGTTCCACAGGACCAGAGAGGGGTGTGGCATGAGCCGGGTCACGTTCTCGCGGGCCTCGGCCTCGATCTCGGAGCGCAGGGGCTGTTCCTCCGGGTAGGCCGCGCAGGCGAAGAGGAAGTCCTGCCAGACCATGAGGCCCAGTTCGTCGCAGAGGTCGTAGAAGGCGTCGGCTTCATAGATGCCGCCGCCCCAGATGCGTACGAGGTCGATGCCCGCCTCGGCGGCCTGGGTGAGGCGGGTGCGGTAGCGGTCGGGGGTGATGCGCGAGGGGAAGACGTCGTCCGGGATCCAGTTGACGCCGCGGGCGAAGAGGCGCTCGCCGTTGACGGCCAGGGTGAAGCCGGTGCCGTGCTCGTCGGCTTCGGTGTCGAGGGTGACCGTGCGGAATCCGAGCTTTCGCTCCCAGCGGTCGAGGGTCCTGCCCTCCTCGTCGATGAGCTGGAGCTGGGCCTCGTGGAGTATCTGTTCGCCGTATCCCCGGGGCCACCACAGGGCCACGTCCGGTACGTCGACGGTCAGGGTGGCGCTGTCCTCGGAGAAGGTGACGGACGCGGTGTGCTCACCGATGCGGGCGCGGGCGGTGAGCGGGCCGCTGCGGATGCGCTCCACCTCGATGCGCAGTTCGGCGCGGCCCGTCGTGCCGTCGACCGTGACCAGCGGGCGGACCTGGTCGAGCCGAGCCGTCGACCAGTGCTCCAGGCGCACCGGGCGCCACATGCCGGCCGTGACCAGGGTCGGGCCCCAGTCCCAGCCGAAGGAGCAGGCCATCTTGCGGATGAACTGGAAGGGCTCCGGATAGGAGTTGGGGCGCTCGCCGAGAGCGGTTCGTACGGCTTGGGCCTCGGTGTAGGCGGAGGTGAAGTGGACCGACAGGGGCACCTCGGCGTCCGGGCTCGCATCCGCGAGCCGACGGGTGATGTCGAAACGGTGGCTGCGGTGCATGTTGCGGGTGCGGCCGATGGTCTCGTCGCCGAGCGTGATCTCGGCGACGGTGTCCAGGCCGTCGAAGACCAGATCGGTCCGCTCGTGGGCGGTGTCGCGCGGGCCGAGCACGGTGACGTAGGTCCAGTCGGCGTGGCCGATCCAGGCGACCTCCTGCTCGTTCCGGCCGAGGAAGGGGTCGGGGATCCGGCCTGCGGCCAGCAGGTCGGTGTGGACGCACCCGGGGACCTGGGCGGGTATCGCGGTGTTCTCGTGCCGCAGCGTCCAGCCTTCGGTCAGGGTGGTGACGTCCTTCATGAACCGTGCTCCATTCGAGGCAGTTGAGGGGGCTCGCACTTCCGGTGAGGGGCCTTGCCCGTCCGGGGGCGGAACGGTCGGTGCGGTCACGACTTGACGGCCCCGTCCACGAGGGCGTTCTCCATGCGGCGCTGCAGTGCGATGTACACGGCGTAGACCGGGGCGAGGGAGATCAGGCAGGCGGCGGCGAGGGTGCCGTACTGGATCATCGTCGCGGAGGTGAGGGAGGGCAGTGCGACCTGCACGGTGCGGAGTTCGGGGTCCGGGCCGAGGATGACGAGGCTGAAGAGGTATTCGTTCCAGAAGCCGAGGAAGTTGAGGATGGCCACGGTGATCACGCCGGGTGCCGACATGGGGACGTAGATCTTCCACAGGACCGTCCAGCGTCCGGCGCCGTCCATCATGGCGCTCTCCTCCAGCTCCGGCGGGATGGTGCGCATGAACTGGGTGAGGAGGATGACCGAGAGCGGCAGGGCGGTGGCGGGCAGGAAGAGGATGAGGAACGCCTGCATCTGGAACATGCCGAGTTCGATGGCCAGCAGCACGGTCGGCACCAGGGCGGCGAAGGCGGGGACGAGGAAGCCGAGTCCGAAGACCTTCTCCACGACGGCGGCGGTGCGTCCGCTGCTGCGGGCCAGGCCGTAGGCGGCGGGGAAGGCGAGAGCCAGGGTGATGGCCTCGGCGCCGGCGGTGACGAGGACGGAGTTGCCCAGGGCGGAGCCGAGCGAGGCCAGGTCCCAGGCGTTCGTGAAGTTCTCGAAGAGCCACTGCGAGGGCAGGGCGAAGGGATGGTCGAAGACCTCGGTGTTGTCCTTGAGGGAGGTGGTGAGGAGGTAGTACAGCGGCAGGATGAGGAGCAGGGCGTAGAACCAGGCCAGGATGTGGCCGGTCAGCAGGCCGCTGCTGCGGCGCGATGCCATGGGCAGCCTTCCCAAGTCGTTCGGGCTTGTCGGTTCCGGCTGGTGGGCCGGCTAGTAGTTCTGGCGCAGGAGGCGGCGGATGACGACCATGCCGATGAGTCCGGCGACGAAGAGGAAGACGCCGACGGCCTGGCTGTAGCCGACGTCCTGCTGGAGGAAGGCTCGTTGGTACATCAGGTACGAGAGGGTGGTGGACGAGGTGCCGGGGCCGCCCTTGGTGAGCATCAGGACCGTCGCGGCGGAGCTGAAGAGCGTCCACAGGAACTGCAGCATCGTGGCGACACCCACGAACCCCTTGCACATCGGGTATGCCACCTGCCACATCCGGCGCCAGTGCCCGGCTCCGTCCAGGGCGGCCGCCTCGTACATGGCCTCGGGCACGCTGGCGAGGCGGGCCGCGAAGAGGACCGCGGTGTAGCCGATGCCGCCCCACACGTCGACGACGATCACGGTGGCCAGGGCAGTCGAGGGATCGGCGAGCCAGGGCGTGGTCGCTGAGCCCAGGCCGAGGGACTCCAGCAGACCGTTGACGCCGCCGTCCGGCGCGAACATCCCCACGAAGATCATCGCCTTGGCGGAGATCGACAGCAGGCCGGGGGTGAAGCACAGGACGCGCAGAGTGCGGTGACCGGGCGGTTTGAGCTGGAGGTAATAGCCCAGCATGAAGGCGAGCGGGATCATCAGGGGCAGCGCGACGGCCAGTTGGATCCCGGTGTTCTGCACCGCGTCCCAGAAGACCGGGTCGTCGAACATCCGCCGGTAGTTGTCCGTCCCGGTGAACGCGTGCGGCGAGATGAGGCTCGCCCAGTCGTTGAGGCTGATGACGAACATCGCCACGACCGGGCCGAGCATGAACACGCCGTACCAGGCCAGGGCGGGCACCGCGAAGAGCGCGGGGCCCCGCCCGCGCCGCCGACGTCGGACGGCAGCGCGGACGGGCGGCGGGGAGGCCGGCTGAGAGGGCGACTTCGCGGTGGCGGGCCCGGATCGGGTGAGTGCTTCCGCCATCACTGGGCTCCGGAGTACGCCTGGTCGAGGGCGCCGCAGATCTCCTTGGCGTCCTTGCCCGGTCCGAAGGCGAGCGAAGTGGCCTGGATGAGCGGGGTGTTCGCGGCGGCCGGGATGTGCAGGTCGGGCAGCTGGGCGTCCGTCGTGGCCTTCGGGATGTCGTTGATGGCGCTGTTCAGCAACGGGTCGTCGCTCTTGCGGTGCTCGGCATCGAGCTTCACGGCCGGGTAGATGCTGGCGTCGGCGACGAAGCGGCCGGCCACCTCGGGCTGGTAGAAGTGGCTGACGAACTGCTTCACCGCGTCCTGCTTCTTGTCGCCGTTGGGGCTGATCCAGAAGCCGGTGCTGGTGTAGCCGGTGAACACGGTCGGCTTGTCGAAGGCCGCGCCCTGCGGCAGCGGCAGACCGGCCAGCTCGGTGTTGCCGCGGACCTTGTCCGGGACTTCGCTGAAGGCCCAGGAACCCTGCGACATGATCGCGGCCTTGCCGGTGTAGTACTGGTTCTGCATCGCGTCGAAGGTGAAGCCCTGGGCCTTGTCGGCGAAGACTCCCGCGTCGCGCAGTTCGGTGAAGAGCTTGATGCCCTTCATCGCCCCGGCCGAGGCGCAGTAGCCGCCCTTTGCGTCGAGTTTCTGCGCGGCCTGCTTCGTCACGTACGACTGGGATATCTGCAGGAAGAGCTTCTGGCCGCTCCAGTCGTTGCCGCCCACCGCCATCGGCTGGATGCCCGCCTTGCGCAGCTTCTTCGCCGCGGCGATCAACTCGTCGGTGGTGGAGGGGATGTTGTCGACGCCGGCCTTCTTGAGCAGGGAGGTGTTGTACCAGACCGGCCAGGAGAAGCCGGCGAACGGGAAGCCCATGGCCTTGCCGTCGGGGTTCGTCCACTCCTTGAGCGCCTGCGGTTCGGCCTTGTCCCTGAGTCCCCAGTCGTCGAGGTATTTGTCGACGGGGACGGTGGCGTCGTTCTTCGTCCAGGCGAGGGTCTTGTCGAAGAGGTTGACGAAGACGACGTCCGCCTCCTTGCCGGCGGCGAGCGAGGTCTCGTACGACTCGTCGAGGTCCTCGCCGGCCTCGACGATCTTGACCTTGATGCCCGACTCCTTGGAGAAGGCTTCGACCTCGTCGTAGAAGACCTTGCCGCCCGGAGTCGCCTTCAAGTACTGCGAGAGCACGGTCAGTTGCTTGGGATCGTCGGCGCTCGCATCGCCGCCCTTGCCGCACCCGGTTGCCACGGCGAACAGAGAAAGGGTGCCGACGAGGGCGATGGCGGTTCTGCGTGTCATCTGCCTTGTCCTTCAGGGGAGTTGCGGGCGGCCCTGACGCGGCCCGCTGACCTTGGCGCACAACCTAGACAGGAATTCCGGGCCCCGTCCATAGACCGGTTCAGTTTTCTTTTGCTTGGAACAGCCACCAATTCATGGCACATTACTGAACCTTTACTTAAATAGACATGCATCTAGACAACGTTGTCTGCGATGGGCAGAGTGTGCGGTCGACCGCGGGCCGCTCCGGTCTCGCGTCCCCGACAGAGGGGCTTTCCCATGCACAGAAAACGCATCACCGCGTTTCTCGCGGCGGCGCTCCTTGCGCTGTGCCTCACCCCCGACGCCCAGGCGTTCCCGAGCAGTTCCAAGCAGCAGGTGATCAATTACCTGCGTTCCGTCTCGGGTTCGAACATCGTGTCCGGCCAGCACAACAAGGAGCCCGCGAGCAATCCCGGCCAGTACACCCAGCAGGTCAAGGACGTCACAGGGCAGTACCCGGGCCTGTGGGGCGGGGATCTGATGTTCCGGGCCGAGGACGTCGCCAACCGGCAGCGGGTGATCGACCAGGCGAAGACGGAGTGGGCCAACGGCTCGCTCGTCTCGCTGACCTGGCACGTCTGTCCGCCGACGATGGGCAGTTCCTGCGAGTTCGAGGGCGGCGTCAAGTCGCGCATCACCGACGCCCAGTTCTCGCAGGTCGTCACCAACGGCACGGCACTGAACAACGCCTGGAAGCGCCGCCTCGACGAGGTCGTCCCGTACCTGCAGCAGCTGAAGGCGGCCGGAGTGCCCGTGCTGTTCCGGCCGTTGCACGAGATGAACGAGCAGTGGAACTGGTGGGGCAAGCGACCGGGCGCGAACGGCGGGGCCAAGCTCTACCAGATCACCCACGACTACCTCGCGGGCAAGGGCCTGGACAACCTCATCTGGGTGTGGAACGTCCAGGACAATCCGGAGGGCGGCTGGGCGAGCTACTACCCGGGCAACAGCTACGTCGATGTCGCCTCGCTCGACGTCTGGTACAAGAACTACCCGAGCTCGGCCGACTACCAGCAGCTGCAGAGCATCGCGGGCAGCAAGCCGATCGCCCTCGCGGAGATGGGCAAGGTCCCCAATTCGGCGCTGCTCAACAGCCAGACCCGCTGGTCGTACTTCATGATCTGGTCGGAGCAGCTCAAGGGGAACAACACCAACGCCGAGATCCAGGCCTGCTACTTCCATCCGCGCGTACTCAACCAAGGTGAGGTGAAGCTTCCGGCCGCCTAGCCGACGCCCCCACCCGGGCGCACAAGCGGCCCCTCACACCCCTCCTGCGGGGAACGAGGGGCCGTCACCCGTTTCGCCGACCCTGGGTGCCGGGTGCGCGGACGTTGCGTTGAATCCGGAGTGACCTATGCCTTCGGGAGCAAGCATGTCTGTGCCACACGGGCCGAGCGAACCACGGCCGAGTACCTCACCGCCCCGGCGCGGACGGCTTCGCGGGATCGGGCAGTGGTGCGCCCGCCACTGTGTGACCGTCATCGTGGTGTGGCTCGCCGCGCTGGTCGGGCTGCAAGTCCTGAACCACGCCTACGGCGGTCAGTACTCCGACGACTTCTCCCTGCCCGGCACCGCCTCGCAGGAGGGCCTGGACGTACTCAAGGCACATGAGCCCGCGGCCGGTGGCTACAGCGCCCAGGTCGTCCTGCACGACGCGGCCAAGCCACTCAGCGACCAGAGCGACCAGGTCAGCTCGGCGGTCAGCAGCCTGCAGAAACTTCCCCACGTGCTGTCCGCGCAGAGCCCGCTGCCCGCACAGCAGCAGCCCGCCGGCACGCCGAACCTGGGACCGCTGTCCTCGGACGGCAAGACGGGCTACATCACCGTCCGCTTCGACGTGCAGCCCTCCACCCTCGGCGACGCCTATCTGAACGGCGTCGACAAGGCGGTGCAACCGCTGCGTTCCGCCGGTGTGGAGGTGGAGTACGGAGGCCCGCTGGGCGAGCTCGCACGCCCCGAGGCGAACGACCGCACGAGTGAGGCCATCGGATTCGGTGTGGCGATCGTGGTCCTCCTCATCGGCTTCGGCAGCGTGCTCGCCGCACTGCTGCCCCTGGTGACGGCGCTGGTCAGCGTCCTGTGCGGCCTCGCCTGCCTGGGCTTGCTCGCGGCCGCCTTCACCTTCGCCACCGTGTCACCGACGCTGGCCACGATGATCGGACTCGGCGTAGGAATCGACTACGCCCTCTTCCTCGTCACCCGCCACCGGCAGAACCTCCTCACCAAGGATCCCGTCACGGCGGCCGGGCACGCGACGGCGACCAGCGGCCGGGCGGTCCTGGTCTCCGGATGCACGGTGATCATCGCCCTGTCCGGCCTGTGGGTCTCCGGGATCTCGTTCATCGGCAAACTGGGCCTGGCCGCCGCGGTCACCGTCGTCACGGCGGTGCTCGGCGCGCTGACCCTGGTGCCCGCCCTCCTCGGCCTGATCGGGCGCCGCATCGACAAGCTGCGGGTGCGGACCCCGATCGCCGAGACGAGCACCGCGCCGGGGACCACGGACCAGGGCGGCTGGCATCGCTACGCGCAGCGCGTGGAGCGGCGGCCCTGGTGGTTCCTCGCCGGCGGCGCCGTCGTGCTCGCCGTCCTGTCCGTCCCGGTCTTCTCCATCCAGCTCGGACACATCGGCGACGGGGCCGACCCGAAGTCCTTCACCGACCGGCGTGCCTTCGACCTGATGTCCTCCGCCTTCGGGCCCGGCTCGAACGGCCCGATGACCCTCGTCATCGACCAGAGCGACGTACCCCAGTCGGACAGGGCGGCACTGAAGAGCCAGGCGCAGAAAGCCCTCACCGACGTGCCCGACGCGGCCGCCATCACACCGCTCACGGCCACGTCGGACGGCGACGTCCTGATCTCCACGGCCTACTCCGTGGCCGCCCCGCAGGACGCGCGGACCACCGACCTGCACGAGAATTTGAGCGACGACGTGCTCCCGCAGGCCGTCTCGGGGACGAAGGCGAGCACGTACGTCACGGGGACGACCGCCGCGCAGGCCGACTTCCTGGAGATCGTCTCCAAGAAGCTGCCACTGATCATCGCGGTGGTGGTGGCGCTCGCCTTCCTCGTCATCCTCGTCGTGTTCCGCGGCCTGCTCGTCGCGGTCAAGGCCGCGGTGCTCAACGTCCTGTCGATCGCCGCCTCGTACGGCGTCGTGGTGGCCGTCTTCCAGTGGGGCTGGGGCGGACCGGCACTCGGGGTGTCGGGGAAGGTCCCGATCGAGAGCTACGTACCGATGATGATGTTCGCGATCGTCTTCGGACTCAGCATGGACTACGAGATCTTCCTGCTGTCCCGGGTCCACGAGGCGTGGCTGCGCACCCGGGACGCAAGGGCGAGCGTCGCCCATGCCCTGGAGATCACCGCACGGGTCATCACCTGTGCCGCGCTGATCATGGTGAGTGTCTTCGCCGCGTTCATCCTCAGCGACAACATCGTGGTGAAGATGCTGGGGCTCGGCCTCGCGGCCAGTGTGCTCATCGACGCCACCGTGGTCCGTCTGCTCCTGGTGCCCGCGGTGATGACGCTCCTGGGCAAATCCGCCTGGTGGGCGCCGCGTTGGATGGACCGGCTGCTCCCGCACATCGACGCCGAGGGCGAGAGCCGGGCCGTGAAACCGCCGCTCACGCCCCCGTAGCCGGGCGGCCGTCCATGTGCCGCTCCCCGTACGCCCTGAAGAGACCCTCCTGGACGACCGAGACCAGCAGCCTGCCCTCGCGGTCGTAGATCCGGCCGCGCGCCAGACCGCGGCCGCCCGTCGCGATCGGCGACTCCTGGTCGTACAGGAACCACTCGTCCGCGCGGAAGGGACGGTGGAACCACATGGCGTGGTCCAGCGAGGCCATGTCGAAGCCGCGCGGGCCCCACAGGGGTTCCACCGGGATGCGGACGGCGTCCAGGAGCGTCATGTCGCTCGCGTACGTCAGCGCGCAGGTGTGCACGAGCGGGTCGTCGCCGAGCGGGCCCACCGCGCGCATCCAGACCGCGCTGCGCGGCTCGGCGTCCTTGATCTCCTCGGCGGTCCAGCGCAGCCGGTCCACGTAGCGGATGTCGAAGGGCTGGCGCCTGGCCATGCGCTCCAGCTGCTCGGGGAGCTCGCCCAGATGCTCGGTGATCTCCTCGACGACCGTCGGCAGCGTCTCGGGGTCGGGAGCCGTGATGCGCGGCGGCAGCTGGTGCTCGAAGGCCCCTTCCTCGGGCTGGTGGAAGGAAGCCGTGAGGTTGAAGATGGTGCGCCCCTGCTGGACCGCGGTCACCCGGCGCGTGGTGAAGGAGCGCCCGTCCCGTACGCGCTCGACCTGGTACACGATCGGCACGCCGGGGCGGCCGGGCCGCAGGAAGTAGGCGTGCAGCGAGTGCACCGGGCGCTCGCCCTCGGTGGTGCGCCCCGCGGCCACCAGGGCCTGCCCGGCGACCTGCCCGCCGAAGACCCGCTGCAGGGACTCCTGCGGGCTGCGGCCACGGAAGATGTTGACCTCGATCTGCTCCAGGTCCAGCACGTCGACAAGACGGTCGGCGGGATTGTTCATGGCGGTTCCTCGACTCCTGTCCGGGGGAAGCTCGGGGCGGTCAGCGGTCAGAGCTGGCCGACGTCCGTGACGCGGACGACGGCGCGGCCCTCCTCGTCGGAGGCCGCGAGATCGACCTCCGCGCTGATGCCCCAGTCATGGTCGCCGTTCGGGTCGGCGAACGTCTGCCGGACGCGCCACAGACCGTGCTCCGGGTCCTCCTCGATGAGCAGCAGCTTGGGGCCGCGCGCGTCGGGACCGGTGCCGAGATCCTCGTACTCGTCCCAGTACTTGTCCATGGCCGCGCCCCAGGCGTCCGCGTCCCAGCCGGAATCGGCGTCGAGCTCGCCCAGCTCCTCGACGTGGTCGAGCGCGGCGAGCTCGACACGGCGGAAGAGCGCGTTGCGGACCAGCACGCGGAAGGCGCGGGCATTGGCGGTGACCGGCTTGACCTGGTCGGCGCGCTCCTGGGCCTCCTCGGCGGTCATCACCTCGGGGTTGGCGAGCTGCTCCCACTCGTCGAGGAGGCTGGAGTCGACCTGACGGACCATCTCGCCGAGCCAGGCGATGAGGTCCTCCAGGTCCTCGGACTTCAGGTCGTCCGGGATGGTGTGCTCAAGTGCCTTGTACGCGCTCGCGAGATAGCGAAGGACGATGCCCTCGGTGCGGGCGAGCTCGTAGAAGGACGTGAACTCCGTGAAGGACAGCGCCCGTTCGTACATGTCACGGATGACGGACTTGGGGGAGAGCGGGTGGTCGCCTACCCACGGGTGACTCGTCTTGTACGTGTTGTAGGCGTGGAAGAGCAGCTCCTCCAGGGGCTTGGGGTAGGTGACGTCCTGGAGCCGCTCCATGCGGTCCTCGTACTCGACGCCGTCCGCCTTCATCAGCGCGACGGCCTCGCCGCGCGCCTTGTTCTGCTGGGCGGCGAGGATCTGGCGCGGGTCGTCCAGGGTGGACTCGACGACGGACACCATGTCCAGGGCGTACGAGGGGGATTCCTGGTCCAGCAGATCGAAGGCCGCAAGAGCGAAGGTCGACAGCGGCTGGTTGAGCGCGAAGTCCTGCTGCAGGTCGACCGTCAGACGCACGATGCGGCCCGAGGCGTCCGGCTCGTCGAGCTTCTCGACCACACCGCCGTCGAGCAGCGAACGGTAGATGGCGATGGCGCGGCGGATGTGCCGCAGCTGCTGCTTGCGCGGCTCGTGGTTGTCCTCGAGGAGGTGACGCATCGCCTCGAAGGCGTTGCCCGGACGGGCGATCACGGCCAGGAGCATGGTGTGCGTGACGCGGAAGCGGGAGGTCAGCGGCTCGGGCTCGGAGGCGATGAGCTTCTCGAAGCCGGACTCGGTCCAGCCCACGAAGCCCTCGGGGGCCTTCTTGCGCACCACCTTGCGGCGCTTCTTCGGGTCGTCGCCCGCCTTGTTGAGCGCCTTCTCGTTCTCGATCACGTGCTCTGGCGCCTGCGCCACGACCAGGCCCGCCGTGTCGAAGCCCGCACGTCCCGCGCGGCCCGCGATCTGGTGGAACTCCCGGGCGCGCAGGGTGCGTACGCGCGTGCCGTCGTACTTGGTGAGGGCGGTGAAGAGGACCGTGCGGATCGGGACGTTCACGCCGACGCCCAGGGTGTCGGTGCCGCAGATGACCTTCAGCAGACCGGCCTGTGCCAACTTCTCGACGAGCCGCCGGTACTTGGGCAGCATGCCCGCGTGGTGCACGCCGATGCCGTGGCGCACGTACCGCGAGAGGTTGCGGCCGAACTTGGTGGTGAAGCGGAAGTTGCCGATCAGCTCGGCGATCTTGTCCTTCTCCTCGCGGGTGCACATGTTGATGCTCATCAGGGACTGCGCGCGCTCGACGGCCTGCGCCTGCGTGAAGTGCACGATGTAGACCGGCGCCTGCTTGGTCTCCAGGAGCTCGGTGAGCGTCTCCGTGATGGGCGTCAGGCGGTACTCGTACGACAGGGGGACCGGGCGGGTCGCGGAGCGGACCACGGAGGTGGGGCGTCCCGTACGGCGCGTCAGGTCCTTCTCGAACATCGAGACGTCGCCGAGCGTCGCGGACATGAGGATGAACTGGGCCTGCGGCAGTTCGAGGATCGGGATCTGCCAGGCCCAGCCGCGGTCGCCCTCGGCGTAGAAGTGGAACTCGTCCATCACGACCTGGCCGATGTCGGCGTGCTTGCCGTCCCGCAGCGCGATCGACGCGAGGACCTCGGCCGTGCAGCAGATGACCGGGGCGTCGGAGTTCACGGACGCGTCACCGGTCAGCATGCCGACGTTCTCGGTGCCGAAGAGCTTGCACAGGTCGAAGAACTTCTCCGACACCAGCGCCTTGATCGGAGCCGTGTAGAAGGTGACCTTGTCCTGGGCCAGCGCCGTGAAGTGCGCGCCCGCCGCGACCAGGCTCTTTCCGGAGCCGGTCGGCGTGGACAAGATCACGTTGGCTCCGGAGACCACCTCGATCAGCGCCTCCTCCTGAGCCGGATAGAGAGTGATCCCCGTTTCCTCGGCCCACGAGGAGAAGGCTTCGAAGAGGGCATCGGGGTCGGCATCCGGCGGCAGCTGATCAATAAGGGTCACACCCCCATCTTGCCTTCCTTCTGTCCCGATCCGGGAACCGGCGGTCCGCACGAAGATCACGAACGCTACGCTGTGTGGCCAACGGGGCGTCAGCACAACAGAAATGGGGCGGGCAACAGCCATGATGGGTCCGGCACACTCACTGTCGGGGGCCGCGGCCTGGCTCGGCGTCGGAGCGGCCGCGGCGGCCGCGGGGCACACGATGCCCTGGCCGGTCCTCCTCGCCGGAGCCCTGATCTGCGCCGGAGCAGCGCTCGCACCGGACCTGGACCACAAGTCGGCGACCATCTCGCGCGCCTTCGGGCCCGTCTCCCGGGGCCTGTGCGAGATCGTCGACAAGCTCTCGGCCGCCGTCTACAAGGCGACCCGCAAACAGGGCGACCCGCGCCGCGCCGGAGGGCACCGCACCCTCACCCACACCTGGCTGTGGGCCGTCCTCATCGGGACGGGCGCCTCCGCCCTCGCCATCTTCGGCGGGCGCTGGGCGGTCCTCGCGCTGCTCTTCGTCCATATGGTGCTCGCCATCGAGGGCCTGCTGTGGCGGGCCGCGCGCGGGTCGAGCAGCGATGTGCTGGTGTGGCTGCTCGCCGCGACGAGCGCCTGGATCCTCGCCGGAGTCCTGGACAAGCCCGGCAACGGCGCCGACTGGCTGTTCACCGCGCCGGGGCAGGAGTACCTGTGGCTGGGACTCCCGATCGTGCTGGGCGCCCTTGTGCACGACATCGGGGACGCGCTCACGGTCTCCGGCTGCCCGATCCTGTGGCCCATCCCCATCGGCCGCAAGCGCTGGTACCCCATCGGACCGCCGAAGCTGATGCGGTTCCGGGCGGGCAGCTGGGTCGAGCTGAAGGTCCTGATGCCGGCCTTCATGCTGCTCGGGGGAGTGGGCGGGGCGGCCGCCCTCAATTACATCTGAGGGCGGGTTTTCGGGTGTGCGCCCCGCCGATGAGTTCTGGCGGGGAGCGGGGTCTATACGGTCATGACAACGCACACGCTCACCACACCTGGCGCCGAGCTCACCTATGACGTGCACGGCCCCGTGCCGACGGCGGACGGGCGCCCCCCGCTGTTCATGATCGGCCAGCCCATGACCGCCGACGGCTTCGCGGCCCTGGCGGCCCGCTTCCCCGACCGCACCGTGGTCACCTACGACCCCCGCGGCCTCGGCCGCAGCAGCCGCAGCGACGGCAGGGACGACCACGACCCCGAGGTCCAGGCCGGCGACGTGCACGCCCTGATCCACACGCTGGGAGCCGGGCCCGTCGAACTGTTCGGCAGCAGCGGCGGTGCCGTGGTCGCGCTGGCCCTGGTGACGGCGTATCCCGACGACGTGATCACTCTCGTCGCGCACGAGCCTCCGCTGCTCTCCGTGCTCCCCGACGCCCAAGCCGCCGAGCGCGCGCGGGCCGGGGTGCGGGACGCGTACGACAAGAGCGGCTGGGGCGCGGGCATGGCGGCCTTCATCGCGATGACGTCATGGCAGAGCGAATACACCGACGCCTACTTCGCGCAGCCCGCCCCCGATCCAGCCGCTTTCGGCCTGCCGACGCAGGACGACGGCTCGCGCGACGACCCGCTGCTCTCCGACCGGTCCTGGGCGGTCAGCGGCCTTCAGCTCGACGTCGGCGCGCTCGCGGCGGCACCTACGCGGATCGTGCTCGCGGTGGGGGAGGAGTCGGAGGGCGTGTTCACCTGGCGCACCGCGGAGGCGGCGGCCGCGCTGCTCGGCCAGCGGCCGGTCGTGTTCCCCAGCCACCACGGAGGCTTCACGGACGCCAGTTCCGGCTACCCGGGCAAGCCGGACGAGTTCGCGCTCAGGCTGCGCGAAGTCCTCGCCAACGCCCCTGAGTCCGCGGGCAGCTGAGCCGTAGGGCGGGGGCGCCTCCCCCCCCGGGCGCCCCCTACCCGTGCCATGACCGCCACAGCGCGGCGTACGCACCCCCCGCCCCCACCAGCTCGTCATGGCTGCCCAGCTCGCTGATCCGGCCGTTCTCGACCACCGCGATGACGTCCGCGTCGTGCGCGGTGTGCAGCCGGTGGGCGATGGCGACGACCGTACGGCCGTCCAGGACGCGCGCGAGGGAGCGTTCCAGGTGACGGGCCGCGCGCGGGTCAAGGAGCGAGGTCGCCTCGTCGAGGACCAGGGTGTGCGGGTCGGCGAGGACCAGGCGGGCCAGCGCGATCTGCTGGGCCTGCGCCGGGGTGAGGGCGAAGCCGCCCGAGCCCACCTCGGTGTCCAGGCCCTTGCTCAAGGCCCGCGCCCAGGTGTCCGCGTCGACCGCGCCAAGGGCCGCCCACAGCTCGGCGTCCCGTGCCCCGGTCCTCGCGAGCAGGAGGTTGTCGCGCAGGGAACCCACGAAGACGTGGTGCTCCTGGTTGACCAGCGCGACATGGGAACGCACGTCCTCCGCGGGCATGGCCGACAACTCCGCGCCGCCCAGTGTCACATGACCGTCCCGCGGTGCGTAGATCCCGGCGAGCAGCCTGCCCAGCGTGGACTTGCCCGCGCCGGACGGGCCGACCAGGGCGACCCGCGAACCCGGCTCGACGGCGAGGGAGACCTCCCGCAGGACGTCGACACCTGCGCGGTAGCCGAAGTGCACGTCGTCCGCGAGCACATCGCGTCCCTCGGGCGTGACGGTGCCGTCGCCCGCGTCCGGCTCGATGTCCCGTACGCCGACCAGGCGGGCCAGCGACACCTGGGCGACCTGCAGCTCGTCGTACCACCGGAGAATGATCCCCAGCGGGTCGACGAGCATCTGCGCGATCAGGGCGCCGGTGGCCAGCTGGCCGACATCGATCCAGCCCTGCAGGACGAACACGCCGCCGATCATCAGGACCGAGCAGAGCACGAGGGTGTGGGTGAAGTTGATGACCGGGAAGAGGACGGAGCGCAGGTAGAGCGTGTGCCGTTCCCACGCGGTCCATTCACGGACACGACGCTCCGACAGGTCCACGCGGCGCTTCCCGAGCCGGTGCGCCTCCACCGTCCGCCCCGCGTCGATGGTCTCGGCGAGAGCGGCGGCGACCGCGGCGTACCCGGCGGCCTCCGAACGGTAGGCGGAGGGTGCCCGCTTGAAGTACCAGCGGCAGCCGACCACGAGCAGCGGCACCGCGACGAGGAGGGCGGGTGCCAGCGGCGGCGCGGTCACGGCGAGACCGCCGATGAGCAGCGCGACCCACACCACGCCGATCGCGAGCTGCGGCACCGCTTCCCGCATGGCGTTCGCGAGCCGGTCGACGTCCGTGGTGATCCGCGAAAGGAGGTCGCCCGTCCCGGCCCGCTCCAGCACGCCGGGCGGAAGCCCGACCGACCGCACGAGGAAGTCCTCGCGCAGGTCGGCCAGCATCCGCTCACCGAGCATCGCGCCGCGCAGCCGTACCTGATGGACGAAGAGGGCCTGCACGACGAGAGCGACGGCGAAGAGGCCGATGGTGCGGCCCAGATGAAGGTCGCGGGCGCCGTCCGCGACGCTCTCGACCAGATCGCCCAGCAAGTAGGGACCGGCCATCGAGGCGATCACGGCACAGGTGTTGACCGCGACGAGCAGGGCGAAGGCCCGGCGGTGCCGCTTGACCAGCTCGCGCACGTAAGCCCCCACCGTCGCGGGCGCGCCGACGGGCAGGGTGTCCGCGGTGGTCGGGGCCGCCGGGTCGTACTCCGGTGGCGCCAGGCCGATCATGCCGTCTCCTCGATGTCGATGTTGATGTCGGTCCCGATGCCGGTCCCCATGTCGGTCTGCGCCTTCGGCGCCTGTTCCTGGTCCGTCTCGCGTGTGACGACCGCCCGGTAGCGCGGCTCGGTGTGCACCAGCTCGCGGTGCACGCCCACCGCCGCGACCTCCCCCTCGTGCAGGAAGACCACCCGCTCGGCCCGGTCGAGGAGCAGCGGCGACGAAGTGAGGACCACGGTCGTACGTCCCTTGCGCAGCCCCTTGACGCCGTCGGCGACCCGCGCCTCGGTGTGCGAGTCGACGGCGGACGTCGGCTCGTCGAGCACGAGGACACCGGGGTCGGTCACCAGCGAGCGGGCCAGCGCGAGGCGTTGCCGCTGGCCGCCCGACAGGGAGCGTCCGCGCTCGGTGACATGGGCGTCCAGCGGGGCCTCGTCCACCGATGCCTGCGCGAGGGCGTCCAGGACGTCCGCGCACTGCGCCGCCTCCAGGGCCTCGTCGGCGCTCACCGCTCCCGACGCCGGTACGTCGAGAAGTCCGCGGAGCGTGCCGGAGAGCAGCACCGGGTCCTTGTCCTGTACGAGGACCGCGGTTCGGGCGGTGGCCAGCGGGACCTCGTCGAGCGGTACCCCGCCGAGCCGTACGGACGGCAGCTTCTCCGCGTCGTCGAACGCGGCGTGTCCGCCCAGGCGTTCGGCCAGCCGTCCCGCCTCGTCCGGGTCCCCGCACACGACGGCGGTGAGCCGTCCCGAGGGCGCGAGGAGCCCCGTCGCCGGGTCGTAGAGATCGCCCGTGGGTGTCCTGGCGTCGTCGCTCGGTTCGTCGTGCGGTTCGTTGGGCGGTGGTGTGTCACCGGCATGCGTCGTGCGCTGCAGGGAGAGTACCCGGGCGGCGCGCTTGGCCGAGGGCCGCGAGAAGCTGTAGGCCATCGCGATCTCCTCGAAGTGCCGCAAGGGGTAGGTCAGCAGCGTGACCGTGCTGTAGACGGTGACCAGCTCGCCGATGGTGATCCGCCCCTCGCGGGCCAGGTGCACGCCGTGCCAGACCACCACGATCAGGAGCAGCCCCGGCAGCAGCACCTGGACGGCCGAGATCGCCGCCCACATGCGGGCACTGCGCACGGCGGCCGTACGCACTTCCTGCGAGGCGTGGCGGTAGCGTTCGAGGAAGAGTTCCTCGCCGCCGATGCCGCGCAGCACCCGCAGGCCCGCCACGGTGTCCGATGCCAGTTCGGTCGCGCGCCCGGCCTTCTCCCGCTGCTGATCGGCCCGTCGGGTGGCCCGCGGCAGCAGCGGGAGCACGGCGAGCGCGAGCACCGGGACCCCCACCGCGACGACGACGCCGAGGGCGGGCTGGTACACGACCAGGCCCACGCAGATGAGGACGACCGTGAGCGCGGCCGCCGCGAAGCGCGAGGCCGCCTCCACGAACCACCCGATCTTCTCGACGTCACCGGTGGACACGGCGACCACCTCACCGGCGGCGACGCGCCGCGTGAGCGCCGAGCCGAGCTGGGCGGTCTTGCGGGCGAGGAGCTGCTGGACACGGGCGGCCGCGGTGATCCAGTTCGTGACCGCGGTGCGGTGCAGCATGGTGTCGCCCAGGGCGATGGCCAGGCCGCACAGCAGCATCACCGCGCCCGCGACCGCGAGGCGTTCCCCCGACCGGTCGACCACGGCCTGCACGGCGACGCCGACGAGGTAGGGGAGCACCGCGATGGAACCGAAGTGCAGGAGACCCCAGGCGAGGGACTTCAGCTGGCCGCCGAGCTGGTTCCGTCCGAGCCAGCGCAGGAAGTGAGGGCCCGAGCGGGCATCCGGCATGCCCGGGTCGGTGTACGGAAGATCGCGAATCTGCATGACGTGTGACGTCCCAGGGTCGGAGAGACGGAATCGTCGGTTCGGCGGAGCGTGCCGGCGGGAACGGACGACGGTGAACGGGCGTTGCTGAGCGGGCGTTGGCGTACGGGCGAGGAGCGGCTCCGCGAAGGGAGGCGGCCGACATCGAACGGAGGTAACAGGCCGTGAAAGGTTCGCCTCGCACGGTGGCGCGAGGCAAACGATTTTCCGTCGGCGAGTAAAGATTCGGCCCCTTCTCGATCGCGGGCCGGGCGCCGGCGCGGCGCGCGTGAACCGGGTGCGACCATGGACGGATGCGTATAGCCGGTGCGGTGCGAGCGGCGGCCGCCGTCGCGGCCTGCGGTGTTCTTCTGACGTCCTGCGGCAGTTCGGACGGAGCGGGGGCCGGAGCCAAGAACGACCAGGGCGCGGGCCGCGCGAAGAGAGCCGAGGCGTCGCCGACGACCGACCTCAAGCGCATCCCCGACGTGGGTGAACGTCTGCGGAGCAAGATCCCCGAGAACTCCCGGCAGGTCGTCGCGGTCTACGGAGAGGGCGTGGACTCGGCGAAGTCGAGGGTCGTCCTGTACGAGAAGTCCGGCTCGACCTGGGACAAGACGCGCACCTGGTCCGCGCACAACGGCAAGAAGGGCTGGACGACCGACCACCGCGAGAACGACAAGCGCAGCCCGGTCGGCGTCTTCACGCTCACCGACGCGGGCGGTGTCCTCGCCGATCCCGGTGCCGGCCTCCCGTACACCCGTAGTGCGTCGATGCAGGCGCCCCGTTACTGGGCCAAGTCGCACTGGCACGACTTCGATTACGTCATCGCCATCGACTACAACCGCGCCAAGGGCACCCCGCCCAATGACCCCACTCGCCCCCAGGGCCAGTCCAAGGGTGGCAGCATCTGGCTGCACATGGACCACGGCAGCGGCACGTCGGGCTGCGTCAGCCTGTCGAAGGAGGGCATGCGGTACCTCCTGAAGAACCTCGAGCCGAAGCAGCACCCGGTCGTGCTGATGGGCGACAAGGCGAACTTGAAGGACTAGGGCTGGATCAGCGCTGGACCAACGCTGGATCAGGGCTGGACCAGGGCTGGATCAGCGCCCTTCTGACATCACCTTTCCCCGGGACGGGCAGCGACTACCCCCGGGGGCCGACAGGCGACCCCGCTCTCCGGAGGGCCTCCTTCCGTTTCGGCGTTTTGGAGCAAGATCCAAGATTTACGCCGATGTGATTCGTAGGTCTTTTGCGGAAGCGATCACTCCGCCATAGTGGCGCATCGCGGAAACAAACTTCCGCATGCCAGAAGAAGGTTGAAGCCTCACCACAGGAGTGCCCGTGCCGCAGTCCGTACCGTCCATACCGCGACGCGTAGCACGCACATTGCGAACCTCACTGTTCGCGCAGGTCGCCTGCGCGTTGGTGCTCGGAGTCCTCGTCGGCCGACTGTGGCCCGACGCGGGGACAGCCGTCCAGCCGCTCGGCGACGGCTTCGTACGTCTCATCAAGGCGATGATCGCCCCGCTCGTCTTCTGCGTGGTCGTCGCCGGAATCACCAAGGCCGGAGACCTCAAGGCCTTCGGGCGCATCGGGATCAAGGCCCTCATCTGGTTCGAGGTCGCGACCACGGTCGCCCTCGTCGTCGGCCTGGTCGCCGGAAACCTCGTCAGCCCCGGCGCCGGCATGAACGTCGACTCCGCCAAGCTCGACGCCTCCGCCGTCGACGCGAAGACCGGCGGCGGTGAGCTGCCCTCGACCAGCGAGTTCATCCTGCACTCGCTGCCCGACAGTGCGATCGGGGCCTTCGCCGAGAACTCGCTGCTCCAAGTCCTCGTCCTGTCCTGCCTGGTGGGCGCTGCCCTGCTGCACCTGGGCACCACCAAGGTCCCCGCGATCCTGCCCGCCATCGAGCAGGCCCAGGAGGTCGTCTTCGCGATCGTCGGCTTCATCATGAAGCTGGCGCCCCTCGCCGTCTTCGGCGCGACCGCGCACTTGGTGGGGGAGTACGGCCTCGGCGCCCTGTCGACGTACGGCAAGCTCATCGGCGTCTGTTACGCGGTGGCCCTGATCTTCCTCCTCCTGCTCGGCGTCGCCCTGAAGGCGCTGACCGGCCTGAGCCTGTGGAAGTTCGTCCGCTACACGCGTGAGGAGATGCTGCTCGCGCTCGGCACGGCCTCCAGCGAGGCCGTCATGCCGCGCATGATGCAGAAGCTGCGCCAGGCCGGCTGCCGCGACGACGCGGTGGGCCTGGTCCTGCCGACGGGGTACTCCTTCAACCTTGACGGCGCCTCGATCTACCTCTCCGTCGGCACGTTGTTCATCGCACAGGCCGTGGGCGTGGACCTGAGCCTGGGGCAGCAGATCACGGTCGTCCTCGTCCTGATGCTGACCAGCAAGGGCATGGCGGGCGTGCCCGGTTCGGCGTTCCTCGCGCTGTCCGCGACCGCTTCCGCGCTCGGGGTCATCCCGGCCGGCGCGGTCGCCCTGCTGCTCGGCGTGGACCGCATCATGGACGCGATGCGCGTCGCCACGAACCTGCTCGGCAACTGCGTCGCCGTCTTCGTGGTCTCACGCTGGGAAGGGGCGCTGGACACGGCACGGGCGAAGAAGGTCCTGGGCGGCGAGATCGCCTTCGTGCCGGAACAGGGCGAACCAGTGGAGGGGCCCGGCAGCGCCGATGTGAGCACCGCCGGGCCCAAGTCCCTTACGCCTGCGGCTTCTCCGAGTCCACTCCCGGGCGGGCCTTCTTCCACATCCCGCGAGTGAAGTCCGGGATGGCCTGCGGCGCGCCCTTCGCCTTGATCGAGAGATGGCTCAGGGGGACGGGCGACGTCCAGACCGCGGCGTCATAGACGTCGAAGTCCGGCACGAGGCCGAGCTGCATGGTCTGCATCAGACGGAAGATCATGATGTAGTCCATGCCGCCGTGCCCGCCCGGCGGGTTGGAGTGTTCCTTCCACAGCCAGTGGTCGAACTCGCCCGCGTACTTGCCGAAGTCGCCCCACTCGTCGTCCGTGTGGTCCGGCTCGATGTAGATGCGCTCGGGGTAGTCCTCGAAGACACCCTTGGTCCCGCCGAGGCTGTTGATGCGGGAATAGGGGTGCGGGGTGCTGACGTCGTGCTCCAGGCGGATCACCCGCCCCTTCGCCGTCTGTACGAGACTGATCGTGCGGTCGCTCTCGATGTACGTCTCCTTCCAGCTCGGGTCGCCCGCGGGCATGTGCGCCTTGCGGTACTCGGCCAGACCGAGGGCGGGCGTGCCGAAGCTGGAGATGTGCGTGACGCGGTCGCCGCGGTTGATGTCCATGTAGTTGGAGACCGGACCGAAGCCGTGGTTGGGGTAGAGGTCGCCGCGCAGCCGCGTGTGCCACAGGCGTCGCCAGGGCCCCTCGTAGTAGTCCGGGTCGAACATCAGGCCGCGCAGATCGTGGTTGTAGGCGCCCGCTCCGTGCAGCAGATCACCGAACTTGCCCGCGTGGGCCATGCGCAGGACGCGCATCTCGTTCTTGCCGTAACAGCAGTTCTCCAGCTGCATGCAGTGTCTGCGGGTGCGCTCGGAGAGGTCGACCAGTTCCCAGAGCTGGTCGAGCTGGAGGGCGACGGGACACTCCACGCCGACGTGCTTGCCGTTGAGCATCGCCGTCTTGGCCATGTCGAAGTGCCAGTCCCAGGGCGTCGCCACGTACACGAAGTCGACGTCACCGCGCTTGCACAGGTTCTCGAAGTCGTGATCGCCCTTGGTGTACGTGGCCGGGGCGGGCTGGCCCGCGTCGGTGACCTTCTTCGCCGCGGCCGCCGTCTTGTCCTTGACCGGGTCGCAGAGCGCGACGACCTTCACTCCCGGGATCGCCAGGAACAGGTCGATCATGCTGCCGCCGCGGTTGCCGAGCCCGACGATGCCGACCCGCACCGTGGAACGCCGCGCGAACGGCACGCCGACCATGGTCTTGCCCTTGCGTGGCGGCGCGTCGGCGGCCGTGGCCGCGCCCGCGGGCGCGCCCTGTGGGGCGTCGGCGTGTGCCGTGCCGCCGGTGAGTGCGCCGAGACCGAGCCCGGCTCCGGCGAGGCCGGCGGTGCGGAGCACGGCGCGGCGGGAGGCGCCGTCCGCGGAGTCTTCAGGGGTCGCGGACTCGTCGGGGTTCGGGGTGGCGTGCTCGTCGTGCATCGGACCTCCGTGGCTTGGATGCCTGCGCTGGAACGGATGCCACCCTGATGGCGGGATGGGCGTGGCGCAAGGGACCGAAGTGGCCAGGGAGTTGGACTTATGTCATCCGGCTTGTGGTGCTGTGCTCACGGCCGCGTCGCGCGCTCCAGTTCCAGGAGTACGGAGTAGTAGGAGCGGCCCGTGGCGTGGTCCATGCCCACCTCGCACATGCGGTTCGCCGAGAGGTGGGCGTCGTAGGGGCGGGTGGTGACCTCTGCCGCTTCCTTGCGGGTGGCCGACTCCGTCAGTTCCTTGTGCAGCATGCCGCGGTCGCCCGCGAAGGCGCAGCAGCCCGCGTCGTCCGGGACGACCACCTCGTCCGCACAGGCCTCGGCGAGGGTGCGCAGCTGCGCCTCGTCGCCGAGATGGCTCATGGAGCAGGTGGGGTGCAGGACGGCGGAGCCGACCGTGCGGTGCACGGTCAGGTGCGGAAGCAGCTCGTCCGCGGCCCAGACCAGGGAGTCGACGACGGTCAGCTCCCGGTGCAACTCGCGGTTCTCGGCGGTGAGATGGGGCACGACCTCGTGCGCGATGCCGAGCGTGCAGGACGAGGCGTCCACCACCAGCGGCAGCCTCCCGCCCGCCGTCCAGGCCCAGGCCGCCTCGACGATGCGGTTGGCCATCACCGCGTTGCCCTGGTCATAGCCCTTGGAGTGCCAGATCGTGGCGCAGCAGGTCCCCGCCACGTCGTCCGGGATCCAGACGGGCCTGCCCGCGCGCGTGGCGACGGCGACCATCGCCTCCGGCAGGGAGCGGTCACCGGGGCTCCCGAAGATGCGGTTGACGCACGCCGGGTAGTACACGGCACTCGCGCCCCTGCGCTGTGTGCGCGGCAGTTTGCGGGCGGCCGCTCCCGGGATGTCCGGCAGCCATTCGGGGACCAGGTCGGGGCGGACGGCCTTGCGGGCGGCGCGCGTGACCGAGGTCAGGAGCCGGTCGCTGATCCGGTCGGAGGCGGCCACCGCGAGCCTCGCGGCAGCCTCGACCGCCTTGAAGTTCTTGGCGGCGACGGCGGCCGCCCTCTCCTCGCGCGGCGAGTGCCGTGCGTGCCGGAAGTCCTTCATCAGGGCTCCGGTGTCGATCCCCACCGGGCAGGCCAGCTTGCAGGTGGAGTCGCCGGCGCAGGTGTCCACGGCGTCGTACCCGTACGCCTCGACCAGGCCGTCCTCGACCGGGGAGCCGGGCCTCTGCCGCATCATCTCGCGGCGCAAGACGATCCGCTGGCGCGGAGTGGTCGTCAAGTCCTCGCTGGGGCAGGTCGGTTCGCAGAAGCCGCACTCGATGCAGGGGTCCGCGATCAGCTCCACCTTGGGGATGGTCTTCAGGCCGCGGAGGTGGGCCTTGGGGTCGCGGTCCAGGACGATGCGCGGCGCGAGCACGCAGTCCGGGTCGATGACCTGCTTGGTGCGCCACATCAACTCCGTGGCTTCGGGCCCCCATTCGAGTTCGAGGAACGGGGCGATGTTGCGTCCCGTCGCGTGCTCCGCCTTGAGCGAGCCGTCGAAGCGCTCGACGGTGAGGCGGCAGAACTCGTCCATGAACGCGGCATAGCGCTCCACGTCCGAGGGCAGGCCCGCGTCGAAGGCGAGCAGGAAGTGCAGGTTGCCGTGCGCGGCATGACCCGCGACGGCGGCGTCGAAGCCGTGCCGTGTCTGAAGTTCGAGCAGGGCCCCGCAGGCGTCGGCCAGCCGCGACGGCGGCACGGCGAAGTCCTCGGTGATCAGTGTCGTCCCGGAGGGGCGCGAGCCGCCGACCGCTGTCACGAAGGCCTTGCGTGCCTTCCAGTAGCCCCCGATCGTCTTCGGGTCGCGGGTGAAGGTGTTGGTCACCGAGGCGACGGGCGCGACGAGTTCGAGCCCTTCGACGACTTTGGCGGCCGCCGCCTCGTAGGCCTCGCGGCCCGCCTCGTCCGGTGCGCGGAACTCCACCAGGAGCGCGGCGGTCGACTTCGGGAGCCGCGCCCAGTCGGCGGGCACGCCCGCGACGCTGGTCGAGGCGCGCAGGGTGTTGCCGTCCATCAGCTCGACGGCCAGTGCGCCCGCTTCGTTGAACAGGGGGACGGCGGCCGCGGCGGCCGGCAGGGAGGGGAAGAACAGCAGGGCCGTGGTGAGGTGCCGGTCCAGCGGAAGCGTGTCGAAGACGACCTCCGAGATGAACCCGAAGGTGCCCTCGGAGCCGACCATCAGGCCGCGCAGGATCTCCACCGGCGTCGCACCGTCCAGGAACGCGTCCAGGCGGTAGCCGTTCGTGTTCTTGATCTCGTACTTGGCGCGGATGCGGGCCGTGAGTTCCCGGTCCGCCTCGATCTCGCGCTTGATCTGCAACAAGCCCTCGCACAAGGCCGGTTCGGCATGCGCGAGCTGCTCGTCCGCGTCCGGGTCTGCCGTGTCGACCACCGTGCCCGTCGGCAGGACGAAGGTGAGTGAGGCCACCGTGTGATAGGAGTTGCGGGTGGTGCCCGCCGTCATCCCGGAGGCGTTGTTCGCGACGACCCCTCCGATCGTGCAGGCGATGGCGCTCGCCGGGTCGGGGCCGAGCACCCGGCCGTGCCGGGCGAGTGTGGCGTTGGCCCGCAAGATGGTAGTCCCGGGGCCGATGCGGGCCTGCTCGCCGTCGCCGATGACCTCGACGCCCGCCCAGTGCTTGCGTACGTCGACCAGGATGTCCTCGCCCTGGGCCTGGCCGTTGAGCGAGGTGCCCGCCGCGCGGAAGACGACTTCGCGGCTCCTGCCGTGCGCGTACGAAAGGACGGCCGAGATGTCGTCGATGTCCTCGGCGACGACCACGACCTGCGGCACGAAGCGGTAGGGGCTGGCGTCGGAGGCGTACCGCACGAGGTCGGAGATCTTCGTCAGTACCTTGTCCTCGCCGAGCAGTGCGCACAGCTCCGAGCGCAGGGGCTCGGGGGTGCCCTTGGCCTGCCGGTCCGGCACCCGGTCGTGCGCCGGTGCCTCCGGGTGCGAGACGGGGCGCAGGGCTTCCGGCTTGGGCTCCAGGAACGGCATGAGCTCTCCTCGGCGAGGGGCGGGCGGCCAGACGGTGGACGTCCGGCGCTGTCAGCAGCGCCGGACGTCCGGCTCGAACAGCGCGTTCAGCAGGCCGCCGAGCTGCTTGCGCTGCTCGGTGTCCAGTGGAGCCAGGATGTCCTCCGCGGCGGCCAGGCGCGCGCCGCGCAGCTCCCCGAGAGCCTTGCGACCCGCGTCCGTGAGCTCGATGCGGATCACCCGGCGGTTGGTGGGATCGGGGACGCGCCGCACGAGATCACCGGCCTCCAGGCCGTCGACCAGGCTCGTCACGGCACGCGGGACCACTTCGAGATGCTGGGCGAGATCGGCCATGCGCGGCGGGGTGTCGTACTGCACGAGGGTGCGCAGCAGGCGCGACTGGGCCGGGGTGATGCCGATCGGCACCAGATGGCGCTTCTGGATGCGGTGCAGCCTGCGGGTCAGCCGCAGCAGCTGTTCGGCGAGGAGTCCGTCGGCGTCCGGGGTGTTCATGCGGGAACATTATCAGGACCTTGTGCATTGTGAGTATAGGTAACAGTGAGCTATGATCGCTCAGCCATCGTCGGCGGAATCTCCGTCGACGGCCGTCCCACCTCCCGTAGGAGCCCATGCCTCACGACGAACCCAAGTGGACACCGCAGCCCCCGGCCCCCGGCCAAGAGGAACAGCCGCGGCAGATCCGCCGCATCCTGCGCCTCTTCCGCCCCTACCGCGCCCGCCTCGCGATCGTCGGCCTGCTGGTTGGCGCCGCCTCCCTGGTCTCCGTCGCCACCCCCTTCCTGCTGAAGGAAATCCTCGACACCGCCATCCCGCAGGGACGGACCGGTCTGCTGAGCCTGCTCGCCCTGGGGATGATCCTCAGCGCCGTCGTCACCAGCGTCTTCGGCGTCCTGCAGACCCTGATCAGCACGACGGTCGGGCAGCGCGTCATGCACGACCTGCGCACCGCTGTCTACGGCCGGCTGCAGAGCATGTCGCTCGCCTTTTTCACCAGGACCCGCACCGGAGAGGTCCAGTCCCGCATCGCCAGCGACATCGGCGGCATGCAGGCGACGGTCACCTCCACCGCCACCTCCCTGGTCTCGAACCTCACCAGCGTGATCGCCACGATCGTCGCGATGCTCGCCCTGGACTGGCGTCTGACGGTCGTCTCGCTGCTCCTGCTGCCGATCTTCGTGTGGATCAGCCGCAGGGTCGGCCGCGAGCGCAAGAGGATCGCCACGCAGCGGCAGAAGCAGATGGCCGCGATGGCGGCGACGGTCACCGAGTCGCTCTCCGTCAGCGGCATCCTGCTCGGCCGCACGATGGGCCGCTCCGACTCGCTCACCAAGACCTTCGCCGACGAGTCGGACCGCCTCGTCGACCTGGAGGTCCGCTCGAACATGGCGGGGCGCTGGCGCATGGCCGTCATCTCGATCGTCATGGCCGCCATGCCCGCCGTCATCTACTGGACCGCGGGCCTGGCCTTCCAGATGGGCGGCCCGACGGTCTCGATCGGCACGCTCGTCGCCTTCGTCTCGCTCCAGCAGGGCCTGTTCCGGCCCACCGTGAGCCTGCTCTCCACCGGCGTGCAGATCCAGACCTCGCTCGCGCTCTTCCAGCGCATCTTCGAGTATCTGGACCTGCCCATCGACATCACCGAGCCCGAGCACCCGGTGCGCCTCGACAGGATCAAGGGTGAAGTCCGCTTCGAGGACGTCGAGTTCCGTTACGACGGGGAGGACGGCCGTAGCCGCCCGATCCTCGACGGCATCGACATCACCGTCCCCGCGGGCGGCAGCCTGGCCGTCGTGGGCCCCACCGGTTCGGGGAAGTCGACCCTGAGCTATCTGGTGCCTCGGCTGTACGACGTGACGGGCGGCCGCGTCACCATCGACGGCGTCGACGTACGCGACCTGGACTTCGACACGCTGGCCCGCGCGGTCGGCGTCGTCTCCCAGGAGACGTATCTCTTCCATGCCTCGGTCGCCGAGAATCTGCGCTTCGCCAAGCCCGATGCCACGGACGAGGAACTGATCGCCGCGGCCGGGGCCGCCCAGATCCACGACCACATAGCGTCCCTGCCCGATGGGTACGACACGGTCGTCGGCGAGCGAGGTCACCGCTTCTCCGGGGGAGAGAAGCAGCGCCTGGCCATCGCCCGAACGATCCTGCGCGATCCGCCCGTGCTCATCCTGGACGAGGCGACCAGCGCCCTGGACACGCACACCGAGCACGCCGTGCAGGACGCCATCGACGCGCTGTCCGCCGACCGGACGACGCTCACGATCGCCCACCGGCTCTCCACGGTCCGCGGCGCCGACCAGATCGTGGTCCTGGACGCGGGCAGGACCACCGAGCGCGGTACGCACGAGGAGCTCCTGGCAAAGGACGGCCGTTACGCCGCTCTGGTCCACAGGGACGCCCAACTGGAGCCAGCGACATGAAAATATGCTCGGTATGTCCGCATTTGCACGATAATGTGCCCGCATGCTGCAGACCAAGACTCCGCGCCGGGGCACGATTCGACTGACGCGTCGGGGCCGGATCGCCCTGATCGCGACCGGAACCGTCGCGGCGGTCACCGCCGTGGCGGTGCCGCTGCTGCTCCCGGACGACGACGCAGGCCCCGAATCGCTGACCATCCCGGAAGGCTGGCGCACCAGCCAGGTGTACGAGGCCGTCGACAAGGCCCTCGAGGTACCGGCGGGCACCACGAAGAAGGCCCTTCCCAAGGCGCACCTCAAACTCCCCGGCGACGCACGCGGAAACCCGGAGGGCTACCTCTTCCCGGCGACGTATCCCATCGACAAGAAGTCGACCCCCGAATCCGTGCTCTCGTACATGGTGAACACGGCCGCCAAGAAGTTCGGCGGCAGTCAGATCACGGCGGGCGCCGACCGCAACACCATGAACGTCTACCAGACCGTCACCATCGCCAGCATGATCGAGGCCGAGGCCGGCTCGAAGGCGGACATGGGCAAGGTGGCCCGCGTCATCCACAACCGCCTCGAGCAGGGCATGCCGCTGCAGATGGACTCGACGATCAACTACGCCCTGAACCGCTCCACGCTGAAGACCCGCGACAGCGACACGAGGATCAACAGCCCGTACAACACCTACACGCGCATGGGCCTGCCCCCCACCCCGATCGGCAACCCCGGCGAGGAGGCGCTGCGCGCGGCGATCAATCCGACACCGGGCAACTGGCTGTACTTCGTGACGGTGAAGCCGGGGGACACCCGCTTCACCGCGAACTTCGAGGAACAGCAGAAGAACGTGGCGGAGTTCAACAAGAACCAGAGCAAGAACAAGGACGAGGCCCAGCAGGCCGGCTAGCTCCCGGACGTCCCGGTCCCGGTTTCACACCGTGACCGGGACGTCCGCCAGCAGTCGCTTGATGTCCCGCACCGCCGCGCGTCCTGCACGGTTCGCGCCGATCGTGCTGGCCGAGGGGCCATACCCCACCAGGTGGATGCGGGGGTCGACGGCTGCGCGGGTGCCCTCGATGCGGATGCCACCGCCCGGCTCGCGCAGCCGCAGCGGTGCCAGATGGTCGATGGCCGCCCGGAAGCCGGTGGCCCAGAGAATGATGTCGGCGTCCACACGGCGCCCGTCGTCCCACTCGACGCCGCTCGGCGTGATGCGGTCGAACATCGGCAGCCGGTCGAGCACCCCGTCGGCCCTGGCCCGACGGATGGCGTCGTTCACGGGCAGACCGGTCACGGACACCACGCTCCGCGGCGCGAGCCCCTGCCGCACCCGCTCCTCGACCATGGCGACGGCCGAGCGCCCCCAGTCCTCGTCGAAGGGCCCCTCGCGGAAGACGGGCGGGCGCCGGGTGACCCAGGTGGTCTCCGCGGCGTACGGGGCGATCTCCATCAGATGCTGGGTACCCGAGGCCCCGCCGCCCACGACGATCACCCGCTGTCCCTTGAATGCCTCGGGCCCCGGGTAGACGGCCGTGTGCAACTGCCGTCCGCGGAACGTTTCCTGCCCTGGGTAGCGCGGCCAGAACGGCCGGTCCCACGTCCCCGTGGCGTTGATCAGTGCCCGCGCCGACCAGAGTCCGGCCGACGTCTCGACGAGCAGCCGCCCGCCCTCGCCCTCGCGCACCTTGTGTACGTTGACGGGACGATGCACCCGCAGGTCGAAGCGCCGCTCGTACTCCTCGAAGTACTCCTGGATGACCTCCGACGAGGGGCGCGCGGGGTCGGCGCCCGTCAGTTCCATGCCGGGCAGCGCGTGCATCCCGTGCACTTTCCCGTAGGTGAGCGAGGGCCAGCGGAACTGCCACGCGCCGCCGGGCCGGGGCGCGTGGTCCAGGACGACGAAGTCCCGGTCAGGCGCGAAGCCGGCCTTGCGCAGGTGGTGGGCGCTGGACAGGCCCGCCTGCCCGGCGCCTATGACGACGACGTCCACTTCGCGTGCCGCTTCGTCGCGTACCGCTGCCTGTGCGGTCGCATCCCGCGCCGCCGCGTCCCGTACCCCGATGTCGTTCACGCTTCTACTAACTCCATCGGGGTACGGGATCTTCCCGCGCGGGCCCGCGGGTCAGCGCCCGCCCGCCACCAGGAGCGGGGCGCCGCCCGGAGCGGAGGCCGGACGCCCGTTCGCCGCGGGCACCCCGGCCAGCTGCGATGCCGGAATCCGGGGCAGCAGCCCGCGCGCCGCCAGGTCCGGGATCACGCCCTCGCCGAACCAGTACGCCTCCTCCAGATGCGGGTAGCCCGACAGCACGAAGTGCTCGACGCCCAGCGCGTGATACTCCTCGATCCGGTCGGCGATGTCCGCGTGGCTGCCGACGAGCGCGGTCCCGGCGCCGCCCCGCACGAGACCGACGCCCGCCCACAGGTTCGGCGAGATCTCCAGCTCGTCGCGGGAACCGCCGTGCAGCGCGAGCATCCGCTGCTGACCGACCGACTCGCTGCGGCCGAGCGCCTGCTGGGCGGCGGCGATGGTGTCCGGGTCGAGGTCGTCGAGCAGCCGGTTCGCGGTGGCCCACGCCTCGGCGGCCGAGTCGCGCGAGATGGTGTGCAGGCGGATCCCGAACCGGACCGTGCGCCCCTGCTCCTCGGCGAGACCACGAATCCAGTCGATCTTCTGCTTGACCTGCTCGGGAGGCTCGCCCCAGGTCAGGTACACATCTGTGTGCCGCGCCGCGACAGGACCGGCCGCCGCCGACGAGCCACCGAAGAAGATCTCCGGCAGCGGGTCCGGCGGCAGCGCGGTGAGTCCGCCCTCCACGTCGTAGTGCTCGCCGTGGAAGTCGAAGGGCTTTCCGCCCCACACACCCCGTACGACGGACAGGAACTCGTCCGTACGGGCATAGCGGCGATCGTGGTCGAGATGGTCGCCGAAGCGCCGCTGCTCGGTCGAGTCGCCGCCGGTGACGACGTTCAGGAGCAGACGTCCGCGCGTGATGCGCTGGTACGTGGCCGCCATCTGCGCGGCGAGCACCGGCGAGATGACGCCGGGCCGGAAAGCCACCAGGAACTTCAGCCGCTCGGTGTGCTGGGCGAGGGCGACCGTCGTCAGCCAGGCGTCCTCGCACCACGTGCCGGTCGGGGTCAGCACCGCCTCGAAGCCCAACTGCTCGGCTGCCTTGGCGATCTGGATCAGATAGTCGATGTCGGGGGCCCGCACCCCGCTGACCGGCGTGACGCGCGAGCGCTTGATCCCGCCGTCGGTGTAGGCGTGCCGGTCCACGAGGGTGCGGCCGTCGCCGCCGGTCGGCAGGAACCAGTTGAGGTGGACGGTCATGGTCAGGACTCCTTGCGGTACGTGCGCGGCTTGCTGGTCGAGGGCGGCAGGTCGCCGTTGAAGCGGGTGTCGACGAAGTCGCCGAAGTCGATGCGGCGCGGAATGAATTTCTGGCCGGCGAAGGTGTCGGCGATCTCCTGCTCGGAGGCGATCACGTTCTTGTCGACGGCCACCGGGACCCGTGTGCCGTTGCTGCGCTTGACGGCGGCGAGCGCGACCTCGTACGGCAGGCCGGTGTCCTTCGCCCAGACCTTCGCCCATGCCTCCGGGTGGTCGTGGACCCAGTCCTGGGCCTTGCGCAGCCGCTTGAGGTAGTCGTCGATCGCGGCGGACTTCTTCTTGTCCTTGAGCGCTCCCGGCGCCGCCACCTGGAAGGTGAGGCCGTTCACCAGACCGTCGCCGTCGGTCAGGACGTGTCCCTTCTTGCTCTCCAGAACCTGCGAGGTGTACGGGTCCCAGACGGCCCAGGCGTCCACCTTGCCGCTGGTGTACGCGGCCAGCGCGTCGGCCGGCTGCAGATACTTGACCTTCACGTCCTTGATGCCCAGCCCGGCCTTCTTCAGGGACGCGATCAGCTGGAAGTGGGCCGACGAGCCCTGTGCCACGGCGACCGACTTGCCCTTGAGATCCTCGGTCTTCTTCAGGGAAGAGCCGTCGGGCACCAGGATCGCCTCGCCCGACGCGGTGCCGTGGTACGCGGCCACCACGGAGATCTTCGAGTCGGCTCCGGCGGCGAAGACGGGCGGCGTGTTGCCGACGGCGCCGATGTCCACGGCCTTGGCGTTGACGGCCTCCAGGAGGGGAGGCCCGGAGGTGAAGGTGGACCAGCGGATCTTGTACTTCAGGTCGTCGAGCTCCCCGGCCGCGCGCAGCACGGCCTCCGAACCGCCCTTCTGGTCACCGACGTTGAGGGTGAGCGACCCCTGGCCGTCGGTCCCGCCACCCGCGCCCGCGGACGAGGTGCTCGCGGAGGGGGAGCCGGAGCAGGCGGCGAGCAGCAGGGCCAGGGGGAGGAGCAGGGCGGGGGCGGCGAGGTGCCGTCGCATGGTGAGTCCGTTCGGTCTGGGCGGGCTGTTCGTGCTGGTCATGTGGGATTTCGTGCTGGTCATGGGGGAGGAGGGAGGAGTGGGGATCACGCCGCGGCGGCTTCCGCGCTGTGGTCGGGAGCGTCGACACCAAGGCGCTGCAGCAGCTCGGCACGCAGTGCGCCGAAGCGCGGGTCGGAGATGCCGCGCGGCCGGTCCAGATCGATCTCGGTCTCGTACGCGATGACCCCCTCGTCCATGACGAGCACCCGGTCGGCGAGGAGCACGGCTTCCTCCACGTCGTGGGTGACCAGCAGGACGGCGCAGCCGCGCCGCTGCCACAGCTCGTCGACGAGGCGCTGGGCCTTGATGCGGGTGAGCGCGTCGAGTGCGCCGAACGGCTCGTCGAGCAGCAGCAGATCGGGCTCGCGCACCAGGGCGCGGGCCAGTGAGGCGCGCTGGGCCTCGCCGCCCGAGAGCGTCTTGGGCCAGGCGTTCGTACGGTGTTTGAGGCCGACCTCCTCCAACGCCCGCTCCGCGACGCCGCGTTCGGGCTTTCCCGGCAGCCCGAGCAGGACGTTGCGCCACACCCGCTTCCAGGGCATGAGCCGGGGCGCCTGGAACGCGACGGCCTTGCGGCGCGGCACGAGGACGGTCCCCTCGATGTCCCGGTCGAGCCCGGCGAGGATGCGCAGCAGGGTCGACTTGCCGCAGCCGCTGCGTCCGAGCAGCGCCACGAACTCGCCCGGCCGCACGTCGAGGTCGAGGCGATCGATGACGGCACGCCCGTCGAAGGATCGGGTCAGCCCCTCGACCCGTACGGCCGAACTCGGTGCGTCGGTCGTCGTGTTGGGGGTCACCGGCCGGTGAACGTCGGTCGCCATTGCAGCAGCAGCCTTTCGAGGGTGCGGACGATGAAGTCGGCGATGAGGCCGAGGAAGGCGTAGACGATCAAGCAGACGACGATCACGTCGGTGCGCAGGAAGTCACGCGCCTGGACCATCAGGAAGCCGATCCCGGAGTCCGCGTTGATCTGCTCGGCGAAGACGAGGGCGAGCCAGGCGATGCCCAGGGAGTAGCGCAGCCCGGTCATCGCACCCGGCAGCGCGCCCGGCAGGATGACGTGCCGCACGAGTCCCCACCGCGAGAGCCCGAGGGACTCGCCGGCCTCGATGAGCTGCGAGTCGACCCCGCGGATACCCGCGTACACGTTCAGGTAGAGGGGGAAGGAGACACCCAGCGTGATGATGGCGACCTTGGGCGCCTCGCCGATGCCGAACCAGATGATGAACAGCGGGATGAGCCCGACGAACGGCACGGTGCGCAGCATCTGCACGCTGGCGTCCACGAGATCCTCGCCGACGCGGAACAGCCCGGAGATGAGCGCGAGCGAGGTCCCGACGAGGGTGCCGAGCAGCAGTCCCACCGCGACACGTTGCAGGGAGACCCCCATGGCGGAGGTCAGCGAACCGTCGGCGAGGAGATCACGGGCGACGCCCGCGATGGTTCCGGGCGAGGCGAGTATGTCTTTGCTCAACGCCCCTGTGGAGCTGAGGAGTTGCCACAGGGTGAGAAGTGCGAGAGGGCCGGAGGTGCGGCGCAGCCAGCGGGGGACGCGGGCGCCGCGGGTGGAGGAGGGGACGATGGGAACGAGGTGCGGTTCGCCCGGCCGGACGTCTCCGGCGTCCTCGGCGGAACGATCGGACTTGGATATTCCCGAAATGTCGGTCGGGGAATCCGGCGGGGCATGGCTGATGCTCATGGCTGCTCCACGGCAGAGGGAGGGATGCCCGAACGGCCTGCACGCGGGACGGGGAGATCAACCGGGCGAAGGCATCAGGGCAGAGAAGAGCGAAAGGAGAGAGAGAACTGAGAAGGCGTCAGCAGCCGCGAGGACACGCGGCGGAGGCCACCCGCAGCAGGTCGATGTGACCGCGCGTGGTGAGCAGGGCTGAACGCAACATGCCGCAGAACGTAGCCAGGTCGTCCGCGCACGGTCAATGCCGTCTCGAAAGGCGGACGCCGCATATCAGCGATCGGAAGATCCCTGAGGGAGGATGGACCCATGTCCGATGCTTTCACCACACGTGTCCTGAACGTCACCACCGGGTCGTCCGAGAAGGTCTTCGACCTCACCGGCGACATCGAGGGTTTCCTGAGTGAGGCGGCGTCCGGCCGCGACGGTCTGCTCAACGTCTTCGTGCCCCATGCGACCGCCGGTGTGGCGATCCTGGAGACCGGCGCGGGCAGCGACAACGACTTGCTCGCCGCGCTGCACACCCTGCTCCCCGCCGACGACCGCTGGCAGCACCGGCACGGCAGCCCCGGCCACGGCCGCGACCACGTCCTGCCGGCCCTGGTGCCGCCGCACGCGACGCTGCCGGTGGTGGGAGGCCGCCTCGAACTGGGGACGTGGCAGTCGGTGTGCCTCGTGGACACCAACCGGGACAACCCCCGGCGTGAGGTTCGGTTGTCGTTCCTCGGGTGATCGGCGCGGGTCTCGGCGGTTTCCGGCCGGTTTGCGGGCGGATCATGGCCGAGACCCGAACGCTCCGTTGACAGGCATCCGGGGTCTTCGTAGCTTTTCAAATCGTTGGGAACATCGATGATTTGAGAAGTAGATCATTTAGATCTCGGGGGAATGATGTCCGGACGAACGACCTCGGTGGGCGGGCGGGGGTGGACCCTGGCCGTGGTGTGTGTGGCCACGTTCATGCTGCTGCTCGACCTGACCGTGGTGAATGTGGCGCTGCCCGACATCAGGGATGCGTTCGACGCGAGTTTCACCTCGCTCCAATGGGTGCTCGACGCGTACGCCCTCGGTCTCGCCGCCGTGCTGCTGACAGCCGGATCGCTGGCCGACCGTCTGGGGCGCAAGCGCGTCTTCAACATCGGCTTCGTGGTGTTCCTGGTGGCCTCGCTCGCCTGCGGCCTGGCGAACGACGCCGTCGTCCTGTCCGTGGCCCGGGGGGTCCAGGGACTGGGGGGAGCGGTCCTGTTCGCCGTCGGTCCCGCGCTGATCGGCCAGGAGTACCAGGGCAAGGACCGGGGCAAGGCCTTCGGCGTCTTCGGTGGCGTGGTCGGGCTGTCCATCGCCTTCGGCCCGCTCATCGGCGGCGCGCTCACCGACGGGCTGAGCTGGCGCTGGATCTTCCTGGTGAACGTGCCGGTCGGGCTGCTCGCCATGGCCGTGAGCGTGCTGCGGATGCGCGAGTCACGAGCGGAGTCGGCCCCGGCGGTGGACTGGTGGGGGATGGTGCTGTTCACCGGCGCGCTGACCCTGCTGGTCCTTGGACTGCTGCGAGGGGAGGCCGAGGGCTGGGGCAGCGCACCCATAGTCGTCATGTTCGTGGCCGCCGTGCTGCTGCTCGGTGGGTTCGGCGTCGTGGAGCGGCGGCGGGGCGAACGGGCCATGTTCCAGCTGTCGTTGTTCAGGAACAGGACGTTCAACGGGGTCTCGGTGGTGACGCTGCTGTGTGCCGCCGCGACCATGTCCGCGATCTTCCTCCTGGTGTCGTACGTGCAGAACGTCCTCGCGTACTCGCCGTGGGAGACGGGCCTGCGGTTCCTCCCGCTGACCGGGACGCTGTTCGTGGCGGCCGCGATCTCCGGGTCGCTGACCACGCGGGTGCCGCAGCGGCTGCTGATGGGGACCTCCCTCGCGCTCATCGCGGTCGGGCTCTTCCTGGTCGCGCTCACCGGTCCGGACACTTCCTGGACCGCCCTGCTGCCGAGCATGTTCGGGATCGGCCTGGGCATGGGTCTCTTCAATCCGCCGCGCGCTTCGCTGTCCATCGCTGTCGTGGAACCTTCCAAGGCGGGCATGGCCTCCGGGATCAACGAGACGTTCCAGCAAGTGGGCGTCGCCATCGGCATCGCGGGATTCGGTGCGGCGTTCCAGGGCAGGGTGACCGACCTCTTCACGCAGTCCGAAGCAGGGCGGCAACTGGGGGCATCCGCCCATGAGTTCGGAGAAGCCGTCGCGGCGGGCGGTGGCGCGGAAGCCGCCGGCCGTGCGCCCTCGGGGGCGGCCCCTGCACTCGAGGCGGCGGCACGCGCCGCCTTCGTGGACGGGCTGACGGATGTGATGCTGGTGTGCGCGCTCGTCGCCGCCGTCGGTGCGGTGGTGGGCTTCGCCTTCATCCGTACGCGCGATCTGCACGAGAGCGCCCGGGGCGAGACCGTGGACGTGCAGAGCAGCCGGACCGTCGTGCACGCCGCCGGGACGCCGGGGCTCTTGGAGGGGGAGAGCGCCGCAGCGCCGGTCGTGGCCCAGTCCGCACATGCCGGGGGAGACGGGTGAGCCACCGGGTCGGGGGAGATGGGTAACCCGGTCGGAGACGGCCGGGCTACCCGCCCCGAACACCCGTGCCACCCTGCATGACACCGGCCTTGGTGGCCGGTGCCGGCGCCAGTACCCTTGACGTGATCGACGATCGGCACGGGGGATGTTCGGCACGACCGAGCAGCAACATCCCCTCGGTCCGGTCCCTTCACCGAGATGACAGCAGCAAAGGGGAGCGGCCCGGATGACTGAGGCGACGCCCACTCCGGCGCGACCCGCCGGGCTCGACTTTCCCCTCGTCCGCAGGACCGGTTATCTGCTGAACAAAGCAGGATCGATCCTGATGGAGGACGCGGAGAAAGCCCTCATGGCGCAGGGCATGCGCCTGCGCTATTTCTACGTTCTCGCGGCGCTGGAAAGTGATCTGACCCTGTCTCAGCAGGATCTGAGCAGACTCCTCCACCTCGATCCGACCACCATGGTGGCCCTGATCGACGAGATGGAGCGGGCCGGCCATGTGGAGCGGCGGCGCAACCCGTCGGACCGCAGGCGCTACATCCTGCGCCTCACCGACGACGGCCGCGCGGCGCTCGAACGCGCGGGACGCGCCGTCGACGCCGTGGAGCAGGACTTTCTCTCCGCCGTGCCCGCGCAGGACCGCGAGCGGCTGCGGACCCTGCTCGGCGATCTGCTGGCCGACCGCTGGCCGCGCGTGATCGCCTGCGAATGATCTCCGGATGTCCCGCCGAATTCCTCGAATTCCGCGGTGCAACTGGAGTCAAAGAATCCCTATTTGAGCTTTACTTTGGGTCGATCTGTGGAGACCGTCACAGATTACCTTGACTAATTGCTTTCCCCTTGATGCGCCGGATAGTGTTTTTTCTGTCCGGGTCGCATGACTCGCGACACGGGGGAAGGTAAACGGGGAATGAGCAACAAGGAATTAGTATACGGATCTTTGGAAAGTTGCCTCGGGCCCGGCAGCTCCCGCTTTTTCGGAAGCGGATACAAACGCGTCACCCAAGGCCTCAAGGACATCACCACCGATGGCTCCGCTGACCCGGGTGCACTGATCACCGCGCGCGGCACGCTCACCTATCCGCGCGACTGGTCCCGCAAATCGGGTGCCGGTGAGCTGCGCCCGCATCTGAGCAGCATCGACGCTCTGGTGCTCGCCGCGAATCTCGCGGAGACGCACCTCGGCCGGGCCTTCGGGCTCGGCGCCGCCGAGCGGCGCAGGATCTGGCTGCGCAGCGCGGACGTACGGGCCGGCAGCGCGCCGCACGAGGACCTCGCGGACTTTCCCGTACGCGGCAGGCTGGTCGCCGTCGACGGTCCGACCGGGGAAGACGCCACGCTGGCCAGTACCTTCGACTGCCGCGTCGGGAGGCTGAAGGTGCGCTGCACGCTAGTGCACGAACAGGGCGGCCGGGCGGGGACCCCGGTCACGTACGACAACGAGAAGCAGGCGCTCGGACCGGCGCGAGCACGCCACTACGGGGTGGGCTACAAGCGGCGCGACCAGTACGCCGAGCAGGTCCGTGTCGACCTCGACCGGCAGCAGATCCAGGGGTTGCAGCGCGTCGTCGCCACGGACGAGGACGCGCACACCTTCGCGGACGCGCGCACCTGCGGGGCGGAAGCGGCTTACGGGCCGTCGGTCTCCCTGGTCGACGCGCTCGTGGGCGTGGCCCAGCTGGCGCAGGTCCTGCTCTACGCACAGGACGGGCTGACCCGCGGCAGCACCGACACGCTCTGGATGCGGCGCTTCGTCATCAGCGCGGGTTCGCCGGTGCGCCCGTTGGGGCGCAGCTTCACCCCGACCGTGCGCACCGCGAACTCCCGGCTCCTGTCCATGGGCGACGCCCGCTGGCGCACCGCGGAACTGGCCGTCGACGACTTCGCGGGGATCGACGGCCGCTGCTGGCTGGCGCACCGCCTGCCCGGGGTCGCCGCATAAATAAGGCACGTACGAAAAGCGAGAAACGCAAGAAACGCAACGGGGGAAAGAGATCATGCGCTTTACGCCCACGCTCCGATTAGGAGACGTGCTCGTCGTGCTCGAAGGGCCGGCCCGCCTGCTCTGGAAAGAGCACGCTCGCGGGCCCGGTCCGAGGCACTGGACACCGACGGCGTTATGGCCGGACGAAAAGCAGCGTGCCGAGGTGCGCGCACACCTGGACGAGGAACGGCCGCTGCTCGTCCTGCTGGACGAGGCCCGATGCCGCGTACCCATGCTGCGCGAGGAGTGGCGGGCCGCGCCCCGTCAACTGCTGCGGCATCAGGCGGACATGCAGACGGACCTTCAGGCGGGCATCGGCTTGGAGGGGGGCGTGGACGACGAGGTCGTCGAGGTCGGCCTGCCGTTCCTCGACTGGCTGCCCGAGGTACACAGGGCGCGGGCGGCGCGGTTCCTCGCGGAGAGCGACGCCGAACTGGCCCGTACGCCGATGGCGTTCCTGCCGTCGCTGATGACCGAGGAACCGCGTGACGGCACACCGCTGAGCCCGCGCTTCGCCCGGCGGCTGCTGCCCAACGCGCTGACGGCCGACCGCCTCGCGGCGGCCGTGGAGCACCTGTTCGCCGACGCCTCGCGGTACTGCGTGGCGGCGACCGGCTCGGCGAGGTGAGCCCGATGAGCGAGCACGCGATGGACGAGCACCTCAGCCTGGGGGAGATCGGCCTTCTGATCGTCACGACAGCCACCCGGAATGTGGCACTCACCGGACGGCGTACGGCGGAACTCCGCCGTACGCCGGGCTGGCGGGCCCGTCAGGCGCAAGACGCCACCACCCCGGGGAGCCACTGATGGGACGCTCGGTCATGGTCACCGGCGGCAACCGCGGCATCGGGCTCGCCGTGGCCACCGCCTTGGCGGCCGACGGAGACCGGGTCGCCGTCACCCACCGGGACACCGCACCGCCCGCGGGACTGTTCGGTGTCCGCGCGGAGATGACGGACACCCAGAGCATCGATGCCGCCTTCAAGGAGGCGGAGGCCGCACACGGGCCGGTCGAAGTGCTCGTCGTCAACGCGGGCATCACCCGGGACGCCCTGGTCCTGCGCATGGACGAGCAGGACTTCACGGATGTCGTCGACGTCAACCTGCACGGCGCCTTCCGTACGGTGCGACGTGCCGTGCGCGGCATGGTCCGCGCACGCTGGGGCCGGATCGTGCTGATCTCCTCCATGACCTTCGCGTACGGAGCACCGGGCCAGGTCAACTACGCGGCGGCCAAGGCGGGAATGCTCGGCATGGCCCGCTCCCTGGCCTGGGAACTCGGCCCGCGGAACATCACCGTCAACATCGTCGCGCCAGGTCTGATCGACACGGACATGAGCCGTGAGATCACCGACGACCGCCGCGGACACCTGCTGTCCATCACTCCGCTCGGCCGCGCCGGGGAACCGGCCGACGTCGCCGCCGCCGTGCGCTACCTCACCGGCGAGTCGGGCCGCTTCGTCACCGGAGCGGTCCTGCCGGTCAGCGGAGGCCTGGGCCTGGGCGCCTGACCACAGCCAACCAGGCCTGGGCCTGGGCGCCTGACCACGGCCGACCACATCACCCACACCCGGCACCGGCCGGGCCACCTACTCCCGGCTCCGGCCGGGCCACCCACCACGGGAAGAGAACACACCATGGGGAACACAAGCACCCCCACGCCCCACACCGGTCTGCATCTGGCGATCTCCGGGACGTACTCCAGCGGCAAGAGCACCACGACCGAGACGCTGTCGATGGCCACGGGCATCCCGCGCACGCACGCGATGACGTCACGGGAGATCCTCGTGGACCTCGTCCCGGGCAAGCAGGTCCAGGAGCTCAGCGCGATGGAACTGACGATGCTGGGGTTACGCCGGCTCGAGGAGCGGATCCACCACGAGGCGGGCGAGGGGCCGTTCATCTCGGACGGCTCCGTGATCCACGAGTGGATCTACGGCGAGGCCCGCATGCGGGTCGGCATCAACCCCGGGGCGAACCTGTTCCTGCGGGCCGTGAAGAACATGGCCGGACTCCCGGTCAAGCGGTTCTACCGCCAGTACATGGACGCCTACGGCGCGGTCGCCAAGGCCCGTGCCAAGCGGATCTACGACGCGTATGTGCACCTGCCGGTCGAGTTCGAGATGAAGGCGGACGGCCACCGGCCGGTCTCCGAGAAGTTCCGGCAGATGTCCGACGACCTGCTGATCGAGACCCTGCAGGAGCTGGAGATCCCGTACCACGTGGTGGGCGGCAGTGTCCGCGAACGCGTGGAGCGCATCGTCGAGATCTTCGGGCTGCCCTTGGTGATGCCGCTCGACGAAGCGATCGAACGGGCCGGGGCGAAGGTGCGCGAGGCCACGGAGATCCTGGAACAGGACGCCCGCTTCCACGAGGCCCAGCGAACCAAGTCCCTGCGCCGACGTGCGGCTTACGCGGTGCGCTTCTGACCGTGAGGCGGCTCCGGCCGCCTCACGCGGTGAGCTGAGCCGATCAGGTCAGGGCGAAGTCGCGTACCGCGTGCCGACGTTCCCCGCGTGCCACTCATGGTTGCCGCCCACCCAGTTCGACAGGCCCGCCATGAAGCGGGCGACGAGCGGATCGGTCGCGGAGAGCACGGCGGCCTGTTCCTCGAAGAGGTGGACGAGGTCGTTGTGGACCTCGATCGACTTCTGGAAGGCGTCCTCGATGGAACACTCCTCCTCGGCGGCGATCACGGTCGGCAGGCTGTAGTGGAAGCGTTCGCTCTGCTGCTCCTTGCGCAGCGAGTAGAGGTCGTTGCAGAGGGTCGCGGCGTTCGAGGACAGGGCGACGGCGCGCTGTACGGCGGGCTCGGCGAAGAGGTGGGCGGGCAGCTCGTAGCCGCCGACGGCGTCGGTGATCGTCAGGCACGGGCGGAAGTTGTTGAACTGCCGCTGCACCAGGTACTCCCACACCGCCGGTGTGCGGCGCTGGGTGATGCAGTCGCCCTCGGCGTTGTAGCCGAGGTAGAGGCCGGAGATGTCGTGCCGGTAGCGGTGTGCCTGGGCCGGGGTCGCCAGGGCGCGGAAGTGGTCCATGGCCGAGCGCATCGAGCGCAGGGCGGGGTGGGATTCCACCCCGGACCGCCAATCGGCTTCGTAGCGGGGGGTGTTGTGCGCCGGATCTATCGCGGACTGGGCGACCGCGAGTGCCGCGCCGCGCCGGTCCGCGAGGCCGCCGTACTCCGCTTCGCAGAAGTAGTCGTCCACGGCGTTCTCGCCGACCAGCAGGCGTGCCGCGGCCATGAGGTGGTCGATGCCCGGGGCGTCCGGGTGGCACAGGACCACCGACCGCCCCGGATCGAAGCCGATGAGCGCCTCCCCGTGCTCGGCGCCCGGGTAGAGGCCCACCTCATGCTCGGCCCACTCGACGAGCCGGTGGTTGATCTCGTCGGCGAGCGCGCGGTCGTCCCGTACGGCCGGCGGGCAGTAGAGGCCTTCGATCCGTCGCGAGGAGGACTCGGAGCCCGAGTGGGCCTCCGCGGGCGACTCCACGTCTGCTTCCGTGACTGGCGCGAGGCGCAGGGAGGCGGTCCCGATACCGGACGGGCCCGAGAGGATCCGTGCCGCCTGCCGGGGCGAGGGGTGAATGTCCGCAGGTCCCTCAGTCGTATGCGTTCCGGGAATGGGCGCCTTCATCCGCAACTCCGTCCACGGCAGGCTGCTCGGTCTTCGACGCAGGGATAACACGGCCCTCGGGGCGCAACAAGGCGGTCCGCTCGATTTCCGGCCGTCCTCGGACGCGGAGGCTGTCGCTCCCGCAGCGGGTCACGGGTTGTTTGTGCAGCGTATCCGGGATGCGGGAAATGTGGCGCAAACGCATGGTGTGGGCCTGAGGTCGCTCTCGACCGGCATCCTGGCGCGCTGCTTCACTTGCCGCGCAGCTCCTAGCAACGCAATGCCGTGGGAGGGGACCAGGATGGCGACCGCAGCGTCCGCCGAGCAGTCGGAGCAACCTGAACAGAGCGCAGGGCAGGCGCAGTTGAGCCTGGGCATCGCGGCCGCACGCAATCTGGCGACCACCACCAAGACCGTTCCGCAGATGCAGAACATCAGCTCCCGCTGGCTGCTGCGGACCCTGCCATGGGCGGAGGTGGGCGGCGGCACGTACCGGGTGAACCGGCGCCTGGTGTACGCGGTCGGCGACGGTCGGGTGACCTTCGTCCAGGAGGGCGCAGAGGTCCGCGTCGTCCCCGCGGAACTGGGCGAGCTCCCGCTGTTGCGCGGATACGACGACCCCGAAGTGCTGCGGGCGCTGGCCGAGCGGTTCCAGCAGCGGGAGTTGGCGCCGGGCGAGGTGCTCGCCCAGGAGGGCCGGCCGGCCGACCACGTCTACCTGATCGCGCACGGCAAGGTGGAGAAGACCGGGACCGGCAAGTACGGAGAGGAGACCCGGCTCGATGCTGGCCGACGGCGGGTTCTTCGGCGGGCAGGTGGTCGCGGACGAGCCCGGCGACTGGGAGTTCACGACGCGCGCGGTGACCGCGTGCACCGTCCTCGTGCTGCCCCGGCAGGCGTACGAGGAGGTCGCGGGGCAGAGCGAAGGGCTGCGGACCCATGTGCGGCAGCGTCAGGCCGAGGGGGAGCGGCCGCACAACAGACGCGGCGAGGCCGACATCGCGCTCGCGGCCGGACATGCGGGCGAGCCCGCGCTGCCGGGGACCTTCGTGGACTACGAGCTCGCGCCCCGCGAGTACGAGTTGAGCGTGGCCCAGACGGTCCTGAAGATCCACACCCGGGTAGCCGACCTCTACAACGACCCCATGAACCAGGTCGAACAGCAGCTGCGGCTGACCATCGAGGCGCTGCGCGAGCGTCAGGAGTACGAGCTCGTCAACAACCGGGAGTTCGGGTTGCTGCACAACGCCGACTACGGCCAGCGCATCTCCACCCACTCCGGGCCGCCCACGCCCGACGACTTCGACGAGCTGCTGAGCATGCGGCGCCAGACCAGGGCGTTCTTCGCGCACCCGCGTGCCGTCGCCGCCTTCGGCCGCGAATGCAACAAGCGGGGCATCTACTTCGGTGACACCGAGGTCGGCGGCCACCGGCTGCCCGCTTGGCGTGGGGTGCCGATCTACCCCTTGGGGAAGCTGGAGGTCTCCGCCGAGGGCACCACCTCCATCCTGGCCATGCGGATGGGCGAGGAGGCGGAGGGGGTGGTCGGCCTGCGCCAGACGGGGATACCCGACGAGTACGAGCCGGGTCTGAACGTGCGGTTCATGGGCATCAACGACCAGGCCGTCATCTCCTACCTGGTCAGCGCCTATTACTCGGCGGCCGTACTTGTCCCCGACGCGGTCGGAGTCCTGGAGAACGTCGAGGTCGCCCGGACGCCCGCCTGACACCGAAGGAGCTCTCACGATGACGGTGACTCCGGATGCCTCTGCCCGCGTGGTGCGCACGGCCTACCAGCGGGCGGTCGCGGACTACTGGAACAAGGAGAAGGACCCGGTCAACCTCCGCCTCGGCGACGTCGACGGCCTCTACCACCACCACTACGGCATCGGCGACTGGGATCCGTCGGTCCTCGACGGTCCCGAGGAGACCCGGGACGAGCGCGTCATCGAGGAAATGCACCGTCTGGAGTCGGCGCAGGCGGATGTCCTCCTCGACCACTTGGGGGCCGTCGAGCCAGGCCACCGTCTGCTCGACTCCGGCTGCGGCCGGGGCGGCACCAGCATCATGGCCCATCAGCGCTTCCGCTGCCGGGTCGACGGTGTCTCCATCTCCGAGTCACAGGTCGCCTTCGCCAACGAGCAGGCCCGTAAGCGGGGTGTGGCCGCCAAGGTGGGCTACCACTTCCGCAACATGCTGAACACGGGCCCCCCGGCCGGCGCCTTCCAGGGGATCTGGAACAACGAGTCCACCATGTACGTGGACCTGTTCCCGCTGTTCGCCGAGTACTCCCGGCTGCTGGTCCACGGCGGGCGCTACGTCTGCATCACCGGCTGCTACAACGACGTGACCGGTGGCCGCTCCAAGGCGGTCAGCCGCATCGACGAGCACTACACCTGCAACATCCACTCCCGCGGCGCGTACTTCAAGGCGCTGGCGGCCAACGGCCTGGTCCCCATCAACGTCGTCGACCTCACCGCCGCGACCATCCCCTACTGGGAACTGCGGGCCAAGTCCTCGCTGGCCACCGGCATCGAGGAACCCTTCCTGACCGCGTACCGCGAAGGCAGCTTCCACTACCTCCTCATCGCTGCCGACCGCATCTGACCTGCCCCGCGATCGCCCCGCTCGGGCCTCAGTACGCCGCGGTGAACCGCGCCCGGTGGTGCTTGGGATGCTCGGCCTCGTCGAGGAGGGCCACCGCGAGGTCCTCCATCGAGAGCGCGGAGATGCCCTGGGCGTCGACGATCAATTCGTCGGTGCCCAGGCGGAAGCGGCCGGTGCGCTCGCCCGGTTCGAGGAGGGACGGCGGACTGAGGTAGGCCCAGTCGACGTCATGGGCGGTGGTGCGGCAGGCGTCGAGTTGTTCGTTGCAGGCCAGGGCGATGGGGCGCAGGGACGGCGGGAAATCGGGGGCGTCCACGACCAGGGTGCCGTCGGTGCCGGGGAGGGTGAGACCGGCGGCGCCGCCGACGAGCAGGAGCCGTACGCCGGTGGCGTGCAGCCCGGTGAGCAACGCCCGCGTGACGGCGGCAAGTTCGGGCTCGCGGCCCGGGGCGGGGCGGGTCGCGGTGATCACCAGGTCCTGTGCCGCTGCGAGCACCGCGACGGTGTGGGGTTCGGCGGCGTCGCCGCTGCGGATCCTGGCGGCGCCGGGCAGTGCAGAAGCCCGGGCCGGGTCACGGACCACCGCGGTGACCTCGTGCCCGCGGGCCACGGCCTCGGTGACGACGCGGCGGCCTACGTTGCCCGCGGCCCCGAAGACGGTGATGTTCATGGGTGCTCCTCAACTACGTAGATGCGGATGGTCAATTAGCGGGGCGGTAGCGGTCCCAGGCCCACACCGTCACGGCGCCGGTGGCCAGGGTCGCGCCCAGTGCGCAGGTCCCGGACCAGCCCGCGGCCGCCCAGACGACGGAGGCGAGTGCGGAGCCGGTGGCGCCGCCGAGGAAGAGGCTTGTCGCGAACGCCGAGTTGATGCGGTTGCGGGCCTCGGCGTCGAGCGCGAACAGGATGGTCTGGCTGCTGTTGAGGACCGCCTGCTGGCCGATGTTCAGGGCGACCACACCGACCGCGAGCCAGACCAGGGACCGCTCTCCCGCCAGCAGGGTCAGCCAGCCGGTGAGCAGCAGGGCGGTCGCGACACCGGCCACGTGCTGGGCGTGGCCGCTGTCGCTCAGGCGCGCCGCGAACGACATCGACAAGATGCCCACGGCGCCGACCAGGCCGAAAAGACCGATCGCGGGAGCCGCCCAGCGGAAGGGCTCACCGGACAACAGGAAGGTGAGCGCCGTGAGTTGGACGCTGTAGGAGGCGAAGGACAGGGCGCCGAGGAGGGCGCGCCGGCGCAGCACGCTCTCCTGACGCAACAGGGAGAGCGTCGAGCGGAGCAGGGCCGGGTAGCGCAGGTCGGCGGCGACCGCGAGGTACGGCAGCCTGCGGTGGAGGACGACGGCGGCGCCCGTCATGAGGGCGGCGAGCACCCAGTACACGGTGCGCCAGCCGCCCAGTTCGGACAGTCCGCCCGCGGCGGTGCGGGCCAGCAGGCCGCCGAGCAGCACGCCCGACATGACGGTGGCGACGGCGCGGCCCCGGGTCGCGGCGGTGGCGAGAGCGGCGGCGTGGGCGACGACCACCTGGGCGCCGACGGAGGTGAGGGCGGCGAGGACGGTGCCCGCGAGGAGGACCGGGCCGCTGGGAGCCAGCGCCGAGACGCCGAGGAGGAGCGCGGTGGCCAGGAACAGGGTCACCGCGAGGCGGCGCCGGTCGATGACGTCACCGAGCGGGACGAGCAGCAGGAGACCGAGCGCGTACCCCGCCTGTGATGCGGTGACGACGAGCCCCGCGAGGACGCTGCCGAGGTGGAGGTCGTGGGAGATGAGGTCGAGCAGCGGCTGGGCGATGTAGTTGCCCGCCGCGGACAGGCCGGTGGCGACGGCCATGAGGAGCAGCAGGCCGCGGCCCGGGGCGTCGCGCTCGTCCGGATCTCTCGCGCGATGGTGGTCAAGTCCCGTCTGTGTCATGGCAGTCAGCCTGCGGCCGGTCGCATTGATGAGTCCAACACATCCTTGTCATCCGAACGATCGCGCAGCACGATGGATCGCATGGAGCTGCAGCAGTTGCGCTATGTCGTCGCGGTCGCCGAGACGGGTGGGTTCACCCGGGCCGCCGAGCGGTGTCTGGTGGTGCAGTCCGCGCTGAGTCATCAGATCGGCAAGCTGGAGAAGGAGCTCGGGGCGCGGCTGTTCGAGCGGACGAGCCGGCGGGTGGCACTCACGCCGGCGGGCGAGGCGTTCCTGCCCGCCGCGCGGCAGGCGCTGGAGGCCTCGGAGCGGGCACGGGCCGAGGTGGCCGCGGCGACCGGTGAGATCCGGGGACGCCTGGCCATCGGGGCGATCTCGACGGTGACGGCGGTCGACGTGCCGAGCCTGATGCGGGCCTATCACGCCACGTATCCGCAGGTCACGATGCGGCTGATCGACGGCATGAGCGAGGCTCTGGTGCGCGGGGTGCGGGAGGGAGCGCTGGATCTGGCGTTCCTGGGGGTGCCGCCGTCGTTCCGTACGGACGAGGCCGGTCTGGGCAGTCGGACGCTCGTCATCGACCGCCATGTGGCGGTGGTCGCCCCCGATCACCCGCTGGCTGCCGCGCCGTCCGGTGAACCGCTGCCGCTCGAACGGCTGGCGGACGAGGTGTTCGTGGATTTCCCCGCGGGCATCGCGGCGCGGGCGCAGACCGACGAGGCGTTCCAGGCCGCGGGGCTGCGGCGCGAGGTGGCGTTCGAGGCCAAGGGGCTCGAGTTCTTCGCCGACCTGGTGCGCGGCGGGCTCGGCATCGCGCTGCTGCCCTCCCGCCTGGTGCCGAGGCTGCCCCGCCTTGCGGTGGTGCCGGTCGAGGGCGGTCCGGTCCGTGAGGAGCGGCTGGTGTGGAGCCGGACGCGGACCTCGCCCGCGGCGGCCGCGTTCCTGGAGTCGATCCCGGAGTCAATCCCGGAGGCCCTGCCGGACTGATCGTCGGCCGCCGACGGGCGGAGGTACCGGCACCCGGGTGAGCCGTGTCTCACCAGGGCGGCGCCACTTGTTTATGCAACGAGTTGCATAGCAGGATCGGGGCATGGCGCTAGAGCACGCGATCCTCGTCTCGCTCCTTGAGAAACCGGGCTCCGGCTACGAGCTGGCCCGGCGGTTCGAGCGGTCCATCGGCTACTTCTGGACCGCCACCCACCAGCAGATCTACCGCGTCCTGAAGCGCATGGAGAGCGACGGCTGGATCGACGTCCGGGAAGTCGCACAGCAAGCGCGCCCGGACAAGAAGGAGTACTCCGTCGCCGCCCTCGGGCGGACCGCGCTCTCCCGGTGGCTGCACGAGCCGATCGAACCCGAGAGCGTGCGACACGAGCTCGCCGTGAAGATCCGCGGCGCGGCCTTCGACGATCCGGCCGCACTGATCGACGAGGTCGAGCGGCACCGCCGGGCGCACACCGACCGGCTCGCGCGTTACCTCGCGGGGGAGCTGCGTGACTTCACCGGACCCGACGCGCCCGCCACGCCCGACGCCGGGCAGGAGCTCCAGCATGTCGTGCTGCGCGGAGGCATCGCGTACGAACGCATGACGCTGGCCTGGCTCGACGACGTGCTTGCCACCCTCCACCGGCTCGGCTCCCAAGGCTGATCCGGTCCGACGCGCCACGAACCACCCCTCATTTCTTTGAATCCGCCCAGACCTCCCGAGCCGGAAAGGCGAACACCCATGGCCGACCCGCTGCTGTTCAACCCGCGCACCTACGACCCGAAGCACTTCGACCCCGAGACCCGCAGGCTGCTGCGCGCCACCGTCGACTGGTTCGAGGCCCGTGGCAAGCGCCGGCTGATCCAGGACTACCGCGACCGTGCCTGGCTGGCGGATTTCCTGGAGTTCTCGGCCAAGGAGGGCCTCTTCGCGACCTTCCTCACCCCGGCGTCCGCCGCGGGTGACAAGCCGGACGCGCGCTGGGACACCGCCCGGATCGCCGCCCTGAACGAGATCTTCGGCTTCTACGGGCTCGACTACTGGTACGCGTGGCAGGTCACGATCCTGGGCCTCGGCCCCGTCTGGCAGAGCGAGAACGAGACCGCCCGTGCCCGCGCGGCCGAACTCCTCGGCCAGGGCGAGGTGTTCGCCTTCGGCCTGTCCGAGAAGACCCACGGCGCCGACATCTACTCCACCGACATGCTCCTGGAGCCCGACGGCGACGGCGGCTTCAGGGCCAGCGGGTCCAAGTACTACATCGGCAACGGCAACGCGGCCGGGCTCGTCTCCGTCTTCGGCCGCCGCACCGACGTCGAGGGCCCCGAAGGCTACGTCTTCTTCGCCGCCGACAGCCGCCACGAGTCCTACCACCTGGTCAAGAACGTCGTCGACTCGTCGAAGTACGTGAGTGAGTTCCGCCTGGAGAACTACCCGGTCGCGCCCGCGGACATCCTGCACACCGGCCGCGCCGCCTTCGACGCCGCCCTCAACACCGTCAACGTCGGCAAGTTCAACCTCTGCACCGCCTCGATCGGCATCTGCGAGCACGCGATGTACGAGGCCGTCACCCACGCCACCGGCCGCATCCTCTACGGCCGCCCCGTCACCGCCTTCCCGCACGTGCGCCGCGAGCTGACCGACGCCTACGTCCGCCTCGTCGGGATGAAGCTGTTCAGCGACCGCGCCGTCGACTACTTCCGCTCCGCGGGTCCCGACGACCGCCGCTACCTCCTCTTCAACCCCATGACGAAGATGAAGGTGACCACCGAGGGCGAGAAGGTCATCGACCTCATGTGGGACGTCATCGCGGCCAAGGGCTTCGAGAAGGACAACTACTTCGCGCAGGCGGCCGTCGAGATCCGCGGCCTGCCCAAGCTGGAGGGCACGGTCCACGTCAACCTGGCCCTGATCCTCAAGTTCATGGGCAACCACCTGCTCAACCCCGCCGACTACGAGCCCGTGCCCACCCGCCTTGACGCGGCCGACGACGACTTCCTCTTCCGGCAGGGCCCGGCCCGCGGCCTGGGCGCCATCCGCTTCCACGACTGGCGCACCGCCTACGACGCCTACGCCGAGGTGCCCAACGTCGCCCGCTTCCGCGAACAGGCCGACGCGCTCTGCGAGTTCGTCACCACCGCGGCCCCCGACGAGGAGCAGAGCCGCGACCTCGACCTCCTGCTCGCCGTCGGCCAGCTCTTCGCGCTGGTCGTGCACGGCCAGCTGATCCTGGAGCAGGCGCGCCTGACCGGTCTCGACCAGGACGTGCTCGACGAACTGTTCGCCGTCCTCGTACGCGACTTCTCCGCGCACGCCGTCGAGCTGCACGGCAAGGACTCCGCCACCGAGGCTCAGCAGAACTGGGCCCTCGGCGCGGTACGCCGCCCGGTCGTCGACGACGCGCGCTCGGCACGGGTGTGGGAGCGGGTCGAGGCGCTGGCCGGGGAGTACGAGATGGCTCCCTGACCCCGCCAAGCAGGTGTTTGGGCGGATGGCGAGGCGATCAGGCCTTACCATCCGCCCATGGGGCGGGACATGAGAGTGGTGCTGAAGGGGCGCGGGGGCGCCATGCGGCTGGAGAGCGGAGAGGTGCGTGTGGTGCGGGGGCGCACGACGTGGCGGATACCGCTGCGGGCCGTCGGCGCCGTGGAGAGTGATGGCGCGACCTCGGTGTGGCTGCGGATCAGCGGTGACACCTCGGGGGACGGGTTCCGGGTGAGCAGTGGCAACAGGAACGCGGTGGGCGCGTTCGCCGAGGGGCTGCGGCAGGCCATGCAGGGCATCACGCCGGTTGCGGACGGCACGGCGCTGGTGACGACCGGGCCCACGCCCCGGACACCGCTCTCGCTGAGCACGCGCGCGGCCCGGGTGACCATGGGAGTGTGTGGCTATCTGCTGCTGCTCGTCCTGCTGTTCACGGTGGTGCAGGCACCGGACCAGGTGAAGTGGCTGGCTCCGACCGCGTTCCTGCTGCCCGGCGGCGCCGGACTGCTGGCGCTGGCCTGGAAGGTCTTCCTCCGCGACCCGTGGATCCTGCGGCGCCGTGGCGTGACGGTGCCCGGTGAGATCATCGACTACCGCACGTCGACCAAGCAGCAGGCCATGAACCCGGTCCTGCGCTTCACCACGACCGGGGGCGTGACGGTGACGCACGAGTCGTCGGTCACCGTGCTGATGCGGCGCCGCGATCCGGCCGTGGACGTCACCTACGATCCGGACGATCCCAGCAGGGCCCGCGGGGGCCGCGCGCTCGCCCACATGCTCGCGGGCCTCGTCCTCGGCGCGCTCGGCACGGCCGCGGCCCTGGTGCCCCTGACCGGATTCCTGATCACCGTGCTGGGCGATCTGCTGCAGGGCTGACGGATCAGACGGCGAACACCTGGGAGTCGTCGGCGAAGGCCTTGAACTCCAGGGCGTTGCCGGCCGGGTCGAGCAGGAACATCGTCCGCTGCTCCCCCTTCTCGCCCTCGAAACGTACGTACGGTTCGATGACGAACTCGATGCCTGCCGTGCGAAGGCGCTCGGCCAGCTTCTGGAACTCGGGGACCGGCAGGATCAGTCCGAAGTGCGGCACCGGGACGTCATGGCCGTCGACCGGGTTGTGCACGCGCTGGGCGCCCTTCGGCGCGAGATGCGTGACGAACTGGTGGCCGTGCAGATTCCAGTCCACCCAGGTGTCCGCGCTGCGGCCCTCCTCCAGGCCGAGCACCTCGCCGTAGAAGAGACGCGCCGCGGCGAGGTCGTCGACCGGCATGGCCAGGTGGAACCGGGGGATGGTGGTGTGGGGATCGGTCATGGCGCTGCCTCCTGTGACGGGAGTGTGGGCGGACCTTGGGACGAATCCCCGGTCAGCCGCGGGCGCAGTCCGGGCACATTCCCCGGTACGTCACCTCGGCCGCGGACACGGTGAAGCCGTACCGCTCGGAGGCCGGCAGGGCGGCCAGCGGGTCGCCGCCGGGGTGGACGTCGCGGATGGCGCCGCAGCCCGAGCACACCAAGTGCTGGTGGGGCTGGTGGGCGTTGGGGTCGTACCGCTTCGCGCGGCCGGTGGACACCTCGATGACCTCGCCGAGGCTGACCAGCTCGCCGAGGGTGTTGTAGACCGTGGCACGGGAGATCTCCGGCAGTCGGTCCGTGGCGCGCGCGAGGACCTCGTCCGCGGTCAGGTGGACGTGTTCACCGTCGAGTACCTCGGCCACCACCCGACGCTGCGCGGTCATCCGCCAGCCACGTCCGCGAAGCCGTCCCAGAAGATCGCTCATGCTTACCAGCCTAACTGTGCTGTGTCTGACGACTGAATTCGTACGGACCCGTCTGTCGTATTGACTTGGACTTGGTCCATCGTAGGATCAGTTCCGGCCGACGGCCAAGGGACAGGGCAACAGCAGGGAACAGCACGTGACTTCAGGAAGCGGGTCCGCTCGGCCCGGCATCCGGTACCCCGCTCGCGGAATCTCAACCCGGCGGGCCCTTTCGGCCGCCGAGGCCCATGTCACCTCTGGGCGCCCCCAACTGTTCCGCCGTTCGCAGTTCCAGAGCACCGTGATCCGCCCCGTCCGGAAGGATTCCCATGACTGAGAACCATGACGCGATCGTCACCGACCCGAAGCCGGAAGAGACCGGCGGTTGCCCGGTCGCGCACGGTCGCGCGCCGCACCCGACCCAGGGCGGTGGAAACCGCCAGTGGTGGCCGGAGCGGCTCAACCTGAAGATCCTCGCGAAGAACCCCGCGGTGGCCAACCCGCTGGGTGAGGAGTTCGACTACGCCGAGGCGTTCAAGAGCCTCGACCTGCCGGCCGTGAAACGCGACATCGCCGAGGTCCTCACCACCTCGCAGGACTGGTGGCCCGCGGACTTCGGCAACTACGGCCCGCTGATGATCCGCATGGCCTGGCACAGCGCCGGCACCTACCGCATCAGCGACGGCCGCGGCGGCGCGGGCGCCGGGCAGCAGCGCTTCGCCCCGCTCAACAGCTGGCCGGACAACGTCAGCCTCGACAAGGCCCGCCGGCTCCTTTGGCCGGTGAAGAAAAAGTACGGCCAGAACCTCTCCTGGGCCGACCTCATGGTCCTCACCGGCAACGTGGCCCTGGAGACGATGGGCCTCAAGACCTTCGGCTTCGCCGGTGGCCGCGCCGACGTCTGGGAGCCCGACGAGGACGTGTACTGGGGCCCCGAGACCACCTGGCTCGACGACGAGCGCTACACCGGCGACCGCGAGCTGGAGAACCCGCTCGGCGCGGTCCAGATGGGTCTCATCTACGTCAACCCCGAGGGCCCCAACGGCAACCCGGACCCGGTCGCCGCGGCCCGCGACATCCGTGAGACGTTCCGCCGCATGGCGATGAACGACGAGGAGACCGTCGCGCTCATCGCGGGCGGCCACACCTTCGGCAAGACCCACGGCGCGGGACCGAGCGAGGCCGTCGGCGACGACCCCGAGGCCGCGTCCATGGAGCAGCAGGGCTTCGGCTGGAAGAACTCCCACGGCACCGGCGTGGGCAAGGACGCGACCACCAGCGGCCTCGAGGTCATCTGGACGACCACGCCCACGAAGTGGGGCCACGACTTCTTCAAGCACCTCTTCGAGTACGACTACGAGCTCACCCAGAGCCCGGCGGGTGCCCACCAGTGGGTGGCGACGAACGCCGAGTCGATCATCCCCGACGCCTTCGACGAGTCGAAGAAGCACCGCCCGCAGATGCTCACCACCGACCTGTCGCTGCGCTTCGACCCGGTCTACGAGCAGATCTCGCGGCGTTTCTACGAGAACCCGGACCAGTTCGCGGACGCGTTCGCCCGTGCCTGGTACAAGCTGACGCACCGTGACATGGGCCCGGTCGTGCGCTACCTCGGCCCGGAGGTGCCCGAAGAGGTGCTGCTGTGGCAGGACCCGCTGCCGGCGGCCGAGGGCGAGCCGGTCGACGCCTCGGACATCGCGTCGCTCAAGGAGAAGATCCTCGCCTCGGATCTCACCACCGAGCAGCTTGTCTCCGCGGCCTGGGCCGCGGCGTCCTCCTTCCGGGGCAGCGACAAGCGCGGTGGCGCCAACGGCGGTCGTATCCGTCTGGAGCCGCAGCGCAGCTGGGAGGTGAACAACCCGGACAGCCTCGCGCAGGTGCTGCGTACGCTCGAGAGCATCCAGTCGTCCTTCAACTCCGGTGGCAAGAAGGTCTCGCTGGCCGACCTGGTCGTTCTCGGCGGCTCCGTGGCGGTCGAGAAGGCGGCCAAGGACGCGGGTGTCCAGGTCGAGGTGCCGTTCACGCCGGGCCGTGTCGACGCCGCGCAGGAGCAGACGGACGTCGAGTCGTTCGCCGCGCTGGAGCCGACCCACGACGGCTTCCGCAACTTCGTCGGCAAGGGCAACCGCCTGCCGGCCGAGTTCCTGCTGCTCGACAAGGCGAACCTGCTGACCCTGAGCGCGCCCGAGCTGACGGTCCTCGTCGGCGGTCTGCGCGTCCTCGGCGCCAACCACGCCGGTTCGAAGCACGGCGTGTTCACGGACAAGCCGGGCACCCTGTCGAACGACTTCTTCGTCAACCTGCTCGACATGGGCACGACCTGGAAGTCGACGTCCGAGGCGCAGGACGCGTTCGAGGGCCGTGACGCCGGCGGCGCGGTCAAGTGGACCGGCACCCGCGCCGACCTCGTCTTCGGCTCGAACTCCGAGCTGCGTGCGCTCGCCGAGGTCTACGCGAGCGACGACGCCAAGGAGAAGTTCGTGAAGGACTTCGTCGCGGCGTGGAGCAAGGTCATGGACCTCGACCGGTTCGATCTGGTCTGAGTTCTCTGACGGTGGCGTACGGGCCGGTCCTCGCGGACCGGCCCGTACGCCGTCTCAGCTCTCCATGATGTTCCGGGCGTCGACCGGAAGCCCCGTGACGAAGGACTGGTTCGCGGCCAGGCCCGTGGCCAGCGAGCGGGCTCCGTCGACGGCGTCCGCCGCGCGGCCCAGGGGGTCCGCATCACCGTCCAGCTGCTCGCCGAAGAGATCGGCCAGCATGCGCACGTCGCCGCCGCCGTGCCCGCCCTCGCCCGTGGGCACCCGCACCTCCCGGGGCTCCTCCCAGAAGCGGCGCAGCAGGAGTTGCGTACGCCCTGCCTCGTCCCCGACCGCCGTTCCGTGCAGCACAGGGCTCGCGCCCTCCGTCCGTACGTCGGGGCGCGTCCAGGTCGACTCCTCCACGAGGAGTTCGACGCGTCCCTCGCTGCCGTTGAACGCGATCCGGTAGCCCTCCCAGGGCGCGTACGCGGTCAGGTGGTACGTGAGGGTCGCGCCGGAGGAGTAGCGCACCAGGACCGCCATGTCGTCCTCGATGCTCACCCCGGGTCCGAACACGTTCTGGTCGCGGTGGTAGCCGTCCTCGCCCTCCGCGTCGAGGTACAGGGCGCTGAGCACGGACGAGTCGGCCAGACGGACGGCGAAGGGGTCACTGTCTGCTGCGGGGGAGCCGTGGGCGCGGGTGTAGTCGCGGGCCAGGCCGCGCCGCTTGCCCGCCTCGGCGCCGTAGAAGAAGAGCCCGCCCTGCGCGTAGACGGTCTCGGGCCGAGCGCCCAGCCACCAGTTGACCAGGTCGAAGTGGTGGGTGGCCTTGTGCACCATCAGGCCGCCCGAGTTCGCCTTGTCGCGGTGCCAGCGGCGGAAGTAGTCCGCGCCGTGCCGCAGGTCGAGCAGCCACTCGAAGTGCACCGACCCGATCTCGCCGATCGCACCGCCCGCCAACAGCTCGCGTACGGCCGAATGCACCGGGTTGTAGCGGTAGTTGAAGGCGACCCGGACCCTGCGGCCCGTGCGGAGCTGTGCGTCGAGGATGCGTCGGGCGCTCTCGGCGGTCGTGGTCATCGGCTTCTCGGTGACCACGTCGCAGCCCGCTTCGAGGGCTCGCACGATGTAGTGGTCGTGGAGGCGGTCGACGGTGCAGACCACGACCAGGTCGACGCGCTCACGGCGCAGCATTTTCTCGAAGTCGTCCGCCGAGTATGTCGGTACGGGCGGGCGACCGGGGTGGGCGGCTGCGATCCAGGCGTTGTGAACGGCCATGCGGTGCGCGTTGACATCGCAGAAACCGGCCAGTTCGATCCGGTCCGCGTAGGGGCCGGCGAGCGCCTCGGTGAAGAGCTGGGCGCGGGCGCCGAGTCCCACCACGGCGCAGCGGCGACGGCGCGCGGCGTCGATGGGCATGCGTGACTCCCTTCGAGGGGCTGAGATGTGGGGGGTCCGGTGGGGGCGTCGTGAGGAGGCGGTGAACGCGCGGCGACGGCCGCGAGCTGCCGCGCCGGACAGGTGCGTCCACATATTGAGTCGTTTCAGTTTTCGGCTCCGAGGTCTTGTCCTGACATTCACGCGGTGCCTAGGGTCGGTCCCGGTGCAAGCGCTTTCTAAGCTCGTTCGAGGAGACCGTATGTCCTCCACCCCCACGCGTCCACGGGCCGCCGTCGTCGGCACCGGCGGCATCGTCACCGGAAGTCATCTGCCCGCCCTGCAAGCCCACTCCGACCGGATCGAGCTCAGAGCCGCCGTCGACGTGGACCCGGCACGGCTCGCCGCGTTCCGCGCGGAGGCCGCGGCGCTGGACATGGACGTCGAGGGCTACACGGACTTCGACGCGATGCTGGACGCGGTCCGCCCCGACCTGGTCCTGATCGGCACCCCGCCGTCACTGCACCGTGCGCAGACCGTGGCCGCGCTGAAGGCGGGCGCGTGGGTGCTGTGCGAGAAGCCGCTGTGCCTCTCCCTTGCCGAGTACGACGAGATCGCCGCCGCCGAGGAGGCATCGGGGGCGTACGCCTCGGTGGTCTTCCAGCACCGCTACGGCTCGGGGGCCGTCCACGCCCGCGAGCTCATCGCGAGCGGTGAGCTCGGCACGCCCCGGGTCGCGCACTGCCAGACCACCTGGCACCGCGACAGCGCCTACTACGCGGTGCCGTGGCGCGGCCGTTGGGAGAGCGAGGGAGGCGGCCCCACGATGGGACACGGCATCCATCAGTTCGACCTGCTCCTGCACCTGCTCGGCGACTGGACCGAGGTGCGTGCCATGGCGGCCCGCCTCGTGCACGACACCGAGAGCGAGGACGTGTCGACCGCCCTGGTGCGGTTCGAGAACGGCGCGCTCGCCACCGTCGTCAACAGCGTCCTGTCCCCGGACGAGGTCAGCCGTATCCGCGTCGACTGCGCCGACGCGACGGTCGAACTCACCCATCTCTACGGGCACTCCAACGACGACTGGGTCTACACGCCGGCCCCGCACGTGGACGCCGGACGCGCCGACGCCTGGCGCACCCCCGCCGCCGACGTGCCCAGCTCGCACGCCGCCCAGCTCGGCGCGCTCCTCGACGCCTACGAACAGGGCGTACGGCCACCGGGCAGTGGGGCGGACGCCCGGCGCACCCTCGAATTCGCCGCCGCGCTCTACAAGTCCGCGTTCACCGGACGGCCGGTGCTCGCGGGCGAGATCGCCTCCGGCGACCCGTACTACCCGGCCATGCACGGCAGCCACCCCGACTGGAGCCCCACGCGATGACGATTCAGGTCACCCACACGCACGGCGAGCGCATCACGGTCACCTCCGGCGGTATCGAGCTGCTCAGCTACGTCTACGCACCGGACCCGGACGCCTTCGAGGCCCGCAAGCCCTACATCCACCCCCTGCGCACCCTGGCCGGACACCAGGTCTCCGGGTACCGCCCGAACGACCACCGCTGGCACAAGGGTCTCCAGATGACCGCGAGCCATCTGTCGGGGCAGAACTTCTGGGGCGGCAACAGCTATGTCCACGGCGAGGGCTATCTGCGCCTGCCGGAGCGCGTCGGGTCGATGCGCCACGACGGCTTCTCCGCCCTCGACGTCGAGGAGGACCGCCTCCACCTCACCGAGGAGCTCACCTGGATCGAGAACGGCGGCCAGGAATGGGCCAGGGAGGAGCGCGACATCACCGTCCACTCCGTCGACGAGGACGCGGGGTCCTGGGCCGTCGACTGGTCGATCCGCCTGACCAACATCCGTGACGAACCCCTGCGCTTCGGCTCGCCGACCACCGCGGGCCGCGACATGGCCGGATACACGGGCCTCCAGTGGCGGGGTCCGCGCGACTTCACCGGCGGCACCGCCTTCGGCCCCGACGACGAGAAGGACGCGGCCGGTCTCATGGGCACCCAAGGGCCTTGGCTCGCCTTCACCGCCGAGCACGACGACGTCGACGCGCACTCCACGCTCGTCTTCGCGCACGCTCCCGAGAACCTCGACGGCAGCGCGATCAACGCATCGCACTGGTTCGTACGCTCCGAACCCATCCCCACCGTCGCCTTCTCCTGGGCGTTCTTCGACGAGTTCGCGCTGGCACCCGGCGCGTCCTTCACCTACCGCTACCGCGTCGTGGTCGCCGACGGAGCCTGGGACCGCGACCGCGTCGCCACGCACCTGAAGGGACTGACATGGTGAGCCTGCCGCACCCCCTGCCCGGAGCCGTCGGCCTCTCCCATCTGAGCGCCTACGACTGGGAGGCCGCCGACGGCGTCTGCGGCGGCAGCCCGCATCTGCATCTGGTCTGCACGGAGGCGTACGTCGTCACCGGCGGCCGCGGCGCCGTCCAGACCCTCAGCCCCGCGGGCTACCGGGAGGTCCCCCTGGAGGCGGGATCCGTCGCGTGGTTCACGCCCGGAACCGTGCACCGCATGGTGCAGGGCGGCGATCTGCGGATCACGGTCCTGATGCAGAACAGCGGCCTGCCCGAGGCCGGGGACGCCGTCTTCACCTTCCCGCCCGACGTGCTCGCCGACCCGGAGCGGTACGCCGCCGCGGCACGGCTCCACGCGAAGACCGGACCGGAGGCGGAAGCCGCCGCCCGCAAACGCCGTGACCTGGCCGTCGAGGGGTACCTGCCGCTGCGCGACGCGCTCGAAGCCGGGGACAACGGCCCCTACCTGGAGTTCCAGCAGACCGCGGCCCGGCTCGTGCGGGACAAGGTCTCCACCTGGCGCGAGCTGTGGCGGGCCGGTGCGCTTGCCACCGCCGAACGCACGGGCGCCCAGCTCGACGCCCTCGCATCCGGCAGCCCCGACTACCTCGCCGGCTCGAACTCGTATGACAGCCGTCCTTCGCGCATCGGCGGCTACGGCATGTGCGGGCGCCGGGACGAGTACGAGCTGCCGGGGACCACGCTGCCGTACCACGGCGAGTAGCCGCCCTCAGCCGAAGAAGCACGCGTCGACAACCCGAGAGGAGAGGTGTCATCGGCATGCCCGGAAACAGGACAAAGTGGTCCTGCGCGACGGTCGCGGCGCTCACGCTCAGCGCGCTGCTCACCGGCTGCGGCGGCTCGGACGAAGCGAGCGGCGGCGGCAGGACCGTTCTGCGCTACACCTGGTGGGGCAACCCCGACCGGGCGGCCCGCACCCAGGAAGCCGTCGCGCTGTTCGAGAAGGAGCACCCCGGGATCACGGTGCAGACCTCCTTCGCCGGCTACGAGGCGTACAAGCAGAAGCTCGCCACCCAGGCCGCGGGCGGCGACGCCCCCGACGTGATGCAGCTCGACTACCGGCAGATCGACCAGTACGCGACCGGCGGCATCCTGCTCGACCTCGGCCGGCAGAAGAAGGCCCTGCGCACCGACGAGATCGACCAAGGTCTCCTGGCCACCGGGGTCGTGGACGGTGCCCAGTACGCCATCCCGCAGGGCCGCGGCACCGAGACCGTCGTGTACGACGCCAAGCAGTGGAAGGCGGCCGGGGTGGCCCTCCCGCGCAAGGGCTGGACCTGGGGCGAATGGGCCGACGCCATGCGGGAGTTGGCGAAGAGGACCGGCAAGCCGGGCTCCGTCGACCCCGGCCAGAGCGAGGACTGCTTCGAGGTGTGGCTGCGCGGCCAGGGCAAGACCCTCTACACGAAGGACCGCGGGCTCGGCTTCACGGCCGACGATCTGACCCGCTGGTGGACCTTCGCCGACAAACTGCGGCGCGAGGGCGCGGTGTCGCCCGCCCAGCAGACCACCCAGCTCGACGGGACGGTGGAGAACCAGCCGCTGGCCCGCGGCAAGGCGATCTCCGACTTCAACTGGGACGCGCCCGCCAGCGGTTACACGCCCATCGTCGGTGAGGGGCTGACGCTGGCCCCGATGCCGTCGGGCGGCGACGGCACACCCGGCCAGTACTTCAAGCCCTCGATGTTCATGGGCGCGGCGGCCACCACCGAACACCCCCGTGAAGCCGCCGAGTTCATCGACTTCATGATCAACGACGAGAAGGCGGCGGACATCCTGGGCGCCTCCCGCGGCATCCCGGTCAACGAGCCGATCCGCGAGGACATCGGCCCCGAGCTCAAGGACTTCGACAAGACCGTCGCCGACTACCAGGACTCCGTTGACGGCAGCCTCAAGGCTCCGCCCAAGGCGCCGCCCTCGGGCGACACCTCCCTGCAGACCACCTTCGGGCGTGACTACGACCAGGTCTCCTTCGAGCAGATGTCACCCCGCGAGGCCGCGGAGGACTTCATCACCGAGGCGAAGGCGGAGCTGAGGTCATGACCACCACCGACATACCCGCCAAGGCCGCCCGCGCGAAGAGTCCGGAGCCCGCGGCCAAGCAGCGCAAGAAGCGTGAACGCGAGGGCGCCGCCTGGGTGTTCCTCTCGCCCTGGGTGCTCGGCGCGGCCGTCCTGACCCTGCTGCCGATGGCCGTCTCGCTCTACCTCTCCTTCACCGACTACGACCTGTTCAACGCCCCGCGCTGGGTGGGCCTGCGCAACTACGTCCAGATGTTCACCGAGGACCCGCGCTACTGGCGCTCGGTCGGCGCGACCCTGATGTACGTCGTGATCGCCGTACCGCTGCAACTGGCGCTCGCCCTGGCCGTGGCACTCGCCCTGAAGTCGATGAAGCGCGGCAAGGCCTTCTACCGTTCGGCCTTCTACGCCCCCTCGCTGCTCGGCGCCTCCATGTCGATCGCCCTGGTGTGGCGGGCGGTCTTCAACGACGGCGGCACCGTCGACAACCTCTTGTCGGACATCGGCATCCACACCGGCGGCTGGGTCAACAGGCCCGGCTGGGCGCTGTTCGCCGTGGCGCTCCTGACCGTCTGGCAGTTCGGCGCCCCCATGGTGATCTTCCTGGCGGGGCTCCAGCAGATCCCCGCCGAGCTCTACGAAGCCGCTGCGGTGGACGGGGCGAGCCGCAAGCGGCAGTTCATCTCCATCACGCTGCCGATGCTCTCCCCGGTGCTCTTCTTCAACCTGGTCCTCCAGACCATCCAGGCCTTCCAGGTCTTCACCCCCGCCTTCGCGGTCAGCGGCGGCAAGGGCGGCCCCGCCGACTCGACCCTCTTCTACACGCTCTATCTCTACGACCGCGGCTTCGTCGCCTCGCACATGGGCTACGCCTCCGCCATGGCCTGGGTCCTGCTGATCGCCATCGGAGTGGTCACCGCGGTGCTCTTCCGCACCTCGCGCTCCTGGGTCTTCTACGCGAACGAGGGGGAGCGATGACCACCACCACTGCCACCACCACGGGCCGACGGTCTTTCCCCTGGCGCCGCGTCGCCCTGCACACCGGATGCCTGGCCGCGCTCCTGGTGATGCTCTATCCGCTGGCCTGGCTCCTGGCCACATCGCTCAAGCCCGCCGACGAGGTGATCGCGAGCCTGAACCTGCTGCCGAGCAAGCTGGAGTGGTCGAACTACTCGACCGCCCTCGACGGCGTGGACGACGTGTCCGTCGGGCGGCTGCTCTCCAATTCTCTGCTGATCGCGGGCGGCGCGGTCCTGGGCAATGTCATCAGCTGCTCCCTGGCGGCCTATGCCTTCGCCCGGCTGCGTTTCCGCTTCCGGGGCCCGCTCTTCGCCTTCATGATCGCGACGATCATGCTGCCGCACCACGCCGTCCTGATCCCGCAGTACATCATCTTCAACCAGCTCGGCATGGTGAACACCTACTGGCCGCTGATCCTGCCGAAGTTCCTCGCGACCGAGGCCTTCTTCGTCTTCCTCATCGTGCAGTTCATGCGCGGCCTGCCACGCGAGCTGGAGGAAGCCGCCAGGATTGACGGCTGCGGGCCGTTCCGCAGCTTCTTCCTGGTCGTCCTGCCGCTCACCAGGCCCGCGCTGATCACCACCGCGATCTTCACCTTCATCTGGACCTGGAACGACTTCTTCACCCAGCTGATCTATCTCTTCTCGCCGGAGAAGTTCACCCTGACCCTGGCACTGCGGTCGTTCGTGGACGCCTCCAGCCAGTCGGCGTTCGGCCCGATGTTCGCCATGTCGGTGATCGCGCTCCTGCCGATCGTGCTGTTCTTCCTGGCCTTCCAGCGCTTCCTGGTCGAGGGCATGGCCAACTCCGGGGTGAAGGGATGAGCGCGCGGGCCCGCGAGACGGGCGAGATCTTCGGGCCGCGCATGACCCTGTTCGCGGACGTCCTGGCACTCGGCGTGGTCACGGCGCTCGCCTGTCTGCCCCTGATCACCGCTCCTGCGGCGATCTCCTCGGCCTGCGCGATCGTGCGCGGGACGGGGGACGGTCAACCGGTCACAGCCCGGCGGTACTTGACGCTCCTGCGTGAACGCTTCCGTGCCGGTGACCTCGCCGCCGGCGCGGTCGCCCTCGCCGGAGTGGTGCTGTTCGCGGCGGACTTGGCCCTTGCCGGGGCAGGTCTTCCGGGGGCCCGCGTCTTCGCCGTGACGGCGGCGGCGATCGGGGCGTGGGCCGTGATCGTGGGCCTGCGCGCCTGCGCCCGCCCCGCGTCCCTCACCGACTGGCGCACCGCGCTGCGCGAAGCCGCCGGGGACGCGGCGCGGGACGTGGGCGGCAGCGCCCTGACCCTGCTCGCCCTCGCGGCGGCCACGCTGTGCGCGTGGATGATGCTGCCGCTCGCGTTTCTGGTCCCGGGACCGCTGGCTCTGGCCCTCACCGCCATCGACGTACGCACCGTACGAACGACTCCCTCGCCGACGCGCTAGCGGGACTCCTGGCGGCGGGCGACGAAGACGAACTCCCTGCCGGGGCGGTCGGGGGCGTCGCGGATCTCGTCCACCGCGTAGCCGTGTGCGGTGAGGGAGGCGGTCACCTCGTCGCGGTCGCGGAAGCGCAGGGTGGAGTCAGAGGTGAGGGTCTCGCCGCTCGCGGTGAGGACGTAGGTGTGGCGGAAGCTCACCAGCGGCAGGCTGACGTCGGTGACGTCCACCCACGTCTCGACGTCGCCGACGCCGTCGACGGTGACCGTGCGCAGGGTCGCGGCGCGGTTCCACTCCTCCCATGCTCGCCGGGCCGGGTCGCGGGTCTCGAAGACGAGGACGCCGTCCGGGCGCAGGGCGGCGTGAATGCCGCTCAGTGTGCCTTCCCACGTCTCCGGGCTCACGATCGCCTGTGCGACGTTGGCCGTCATGGTGGCCAGGTCCACCCGCAGCTCCGGGAGCGCCGTCGCGTCGCCGTGGAGCCAGTGCACGCGCTCGCTTCCGGGCTTGGAGCGTGCGACGTCGAGGGAAGCCGCGGCCGGCTCGACGCCGGTCACCCGCAGTCCGCGGTCGGCCAGGAGCAGCGCGAACGTACCCGTGCCGCAGCCCACGTCCAGGATCTGACGTGCCTTCAGTTCTGTCGCGAGGTCGGCGTACACCTCCAGGTCGCCGCGGTCCGCTTCGAGCGGGTCGTAGAGCGCCGCCAGCCTTGGGTTCTCGTACGCCTCGTCTGTCACGCACGGGAGGCTAGCAACGGGAGCGCCGGTGGGGCACTTGTTATTCGTGCCCCACCGGCGCCGCCGTCGATGTCGTCGCTTGCGCCTTCGTCTATCGGTTGACGGTCAGCTCCTGGATGCCCGCGGGCTTCTTCGCGTCCTTGGACGTGAACGTCACGCGGACGTAGCGGGCGGTGCCCCCGTCCGGGTCGGCGGTCTTCCAGTGCCGCCCGTCGAGCGAGGTCCGCACCGTCTTCTTCACCGGCTTCACGTCGGTCCAGCGCGGGGTGATCTCCGAGAACCGGGCGGGCTTGCCGAGGTCCGCGGTGAGGGTGGCGCGGGTGGTCTCGGGGACCCAGGCGGTGGCGGTGCTGCCGTCGAGCGCGGCGCCCGCGTACTGGCCCGGCTGCTCCGAACTCGCCTTCGCGCTACGGCACCTGGCGAGGTTGTCGGTGGGCTCCAGATCCGGGCGGCGGGTCTTGAGGTGCGCGGGCGCGCCCTGGCTGACGATCTGCTTGCCCTGCGGCGTCTCGATCTCGAAGGGCTCGCCGTGGGTCAGGCGCACGGTGGTGTCGTGGGCGCCGATGGCGATGTCGTACGTACGGCCCTGCCAGTGCAGGCCCTTCAGCTTCACGCCCTGCGACAGCTGCGGCGGCAGCATCGGGTCGAGGTGCACGCTGTTCTCGCGCATCCGCTGTCCGGTCAGGCCGTTGGTGAAGACCTGGAGGAAGCCGCCCTGGCCGGTGGTGAAGTTCTGCGCGGGGGAGCCGGAGAGCGGGTCGGAGGCCCCCGCCTTCTCGCCGCGCGCCTCCGAGAACAGGTCGAACGGGCCGCGCACGAAGGGACGGATGGAGCGCGTCAGGTAGGTGTACGCGGAGCAGCCGGGCTCGCCGATGGCGGCGGCGTCGATGGCGTGCACCGAGTCGGTCATGGCGGGGCCGTCGGGGTCGGTGCGGGCCGCGTAGTAGTCGAGGGTGTTCGTGGCGGCCTTCTTCGACATCGGCCACTCCAGCGGATACATCAGGAGCACGGTGTCCGCCTGCTTGATCACCGAGCCCTTGTAGCCGTCGTACTGCCGGAAGACCTGCTTCTTCTTGTCGTAGGGGATGCGCAGCTTGTCGGCGACGGTGTTCCAGCCGGCCGGGGCGTCCTTGCCGAGCAGCTTCGCGGCGCGGGCGGCGGTACGCAGGGTGGTCGCGGCGCCGGCGTTGGTGAAGACGCCGTCATCGACTCCGTTGCTGTACTCGTCGGGGCCCGCGACGTCCTTGATGGAGTAGCTGCCGTCGGCGTTGCGCGTGGCGCGGTCGGCCCAGAACTCGGCGATGCCCTTGATCACCGGCCAGCCGCGGGTGCGCAGCCAGTGGGTGTCCTTGGTCGCGAGGTAATACTGCCAGGCCGCCAGGGCGACATCGCTCTGCAGGTGGTTCTGGGTGCGGCAGTGCGGCGGGTCGACGCTGTGGCACTCGGCCTTGAGGTCGCCCTTGCTCGCGCTGGTCCAGGGGTAGAAGAGGCCGGGGTGGCCGAGCTTCTGCGCGTTGGCGCGGGCGGCGTCCCGGGTGCGGTAGCGGTACTCCACCACGGACTTGGCGAGGTCGGGGTGAGCGGCGAGCAGCGCCGGGTACATCCAGGTCTCCGCGTCCCAGAAGACGAGGCCCGCGTAGTTGTCGCTGCTCAGGCCGGTGGGGGAGATGCTGTTGGCCGAGCCGGTGCGGGAGCTGGAGAGCAGGCCGTACTGGGCGGACCGCACCCACGACTGGAGTTCGCCCCGGCCGGGCACCTCGATGTCGCTGCGCCACAGCTTGCGCCAGGCAGCGGTGTGCCCGGCGAACAGCGCGTCCCAGCCCCGGTCGGCGGCGCGCTGCGAGGCCGTCACGGCGTCGCGCTCGGGGGAGCGGGAAGTCAGCGCGGTGTCGACGCCGACGTACTTGGTCAGCTCGTAGGTCTGGCCGGAGCGGACCGGCATGCCGACCGACTGATGCGCGCTCAACTTGCGTGCGGGCGCGGAAGTTTGTTCATTTTCTGTACGCACGCCGTGCCCTGCGCGGAGTGTCGAGGCGACCGTCCCCTCGGTCTTCGTGCCGTCCGTGCGGAACCCCACGGCCATGGTCCCGCCATGGCGGGCGCCGCTTCCGGTGGCGGACATGCGCCGGGCGCCGCGTCCGTCGATGCGGTCGGTGACCTTGGCCTCGCCGTCCCAGTGCGGGGTCATGCGCAGGCGTACGGCGCCGACGTGGGGGTTGGCGCGGTCCGCGAGGACGTCGTAGACGAGGTCGGTGGCCCGGCCGTCGGCGGCCGTCCAGGTGAGCTCGGTGCGCACCAGGCCGCGGCGCAGGTCGAGGCTCTGCCGGTAGTGCGAGATGCGGGCGGCCGGAGTGGCGGAGGTGAACGTCTCGGAGCCGGGCCCGCCGGTGGACACCGTGAGCGGACTCCAGGTGGGGATGGCCGCCGCGACCTCACGGTTCTCGGTGGTGTCCTTGTTGTGCGCGTACAGCCCGGAGACGAAGGAGCCGTCGTAGCGGCGGCTGAACAGCGGCCATCCGGTCTTGGCCGAGGAGGCGGCGTAGCCGGAGCCGTTGGGTGCGACGCGCTGGCCGAGATAGCCGTTGCCGACGAAGGCGTGGTGGGTGTCCTTCGGATCGATGCGGTGGGACGTCAGCGTCCAGCCGTCGTCGTGCGAGGACGTGGGCGTAGTCGCCCCGTCGTTTCTCGGGGACGCGATGTCGGCCGCCGCGGTGGGGGGAACGGCCGCGGCAAGGGCACCCACGAGGAGGGGTGCGATGAGCCGGACCGTGCGGGGGAGGGACCTCATTGTGCTCCGTTGCGGGATCGCCGGGCAAGGTCAGGCGACCATAAAGATGTGAACGGTCCGCGTCAATGAATCGCGCGATGTGTTGAAGAATCAAACGAACCCGTGAGTAGGACCCGCCCCGCGCGCAGGCCTTACACCTCGGTGTCGCGCGCCCAGAGTGACCGCACATGCCCGAGATGCCGGGCCATGCACTGTTCCGCCCCTTCGGCGTCCCCGGCCACCATCAGGTCCAGGAGTTCGATGTGTTCCTGTGCGGAAGGGATCAGGCGGCCGCGCTCGTCCAGTGCCGTGAGGCCGTAGAGCCGGGAGCGCTTGCGCAGGTCGCCGACGGTCTCGACGAGCCGGTCGTTGCCGCCGAGCGCGAGCAGGGAGAGGTGGAACCGCCGGTCGGCCTCCAGATAGCCGATGAGGTCGTGGTCGCGGGCGGCGCGCACGATCTCCTCGGCCACGGGGCGCAGCTCCTCCAGGTCCGCTCGTGACGCGGACCGGGTGATGCGGCCGATCATGGGGACCTCGATGAGGGTGCGGATCTCGGTGTACTGGTCGAGGTCGCGCTCATTGACCTCGGTGACGCGAAAGCCCTTGTTGCGGACCGGTTCCACGAGACCTTCGCTGGCCAGGTCGAGCATCGCCTCGCGTACCGGCGTCGCGGAGATCCCGAAGTCCTCGGCGAGCACGGGCGCCGAGTAGACCTGGCCGGGTCGCAGTTCACCGGATATCAGCGCGGCCCGCAGATGGTGGGCGACCTGATCGCGCAGCCGCTCCCGGGGAGTGACGAGGGTGCGCTGTGTGAGGTGACCCATGGTGGTGATCCCTTCGTGACCCCGCAGGTCGTGGCCCACGCGCCCGCCCCGAGTGGTTCACCAGCGTACAAGGTCACCCACCGCTCGCCCCTGGGTCTGGCGCACGCCGTCCTGGCGCGAACGCGGGCTGGGCGCGGGGGAGTTGCGCCTGAAGGGTCGCGAGAAGCCCGGCGTCTGAGGGGTTGTCAGTGCCATTTCACATTACTACGTTACGCATCACATGGCGCACCCCGCGCTCCTCAAGTAGCCCTGAACGCACGGCTGTTGAGGTCAGTGCGGCTTCGCGGCGTGCGCACGCACCGCTTGCCCCACCTCCCACACATCAGGAGCCTGTCGTGCACCAGCCCCGTACCCTGCGCAGATCCGTGGCCGCCGCGGCGATATCCGTGGCCTTATGCGCCACGGCCGCACCGGCAGCCCATGCCGGCGCCCCCGAACCCGCCCCGCGCGCGGCCGCTCCCACGACCGCCGCGCCCGCACCCGAGAAGCCGCACCCCTCCGACCACGTCGACCGTCGCGCCAAGGCCCCGAAGTCCCACACCTGGAAGCCCCCGGCCCCCGGCGGACTCACCGACGGGCGCGTCCCCGGCCCGCGTACGGACAAGCCGAAAGCCACGGCCGACGCGCCCCGCGCCAGCGTCGGCAAGACGTCGGTGCCGTGCACCCTCGATGGGGTCACCGGCCTGACACCCGCCCAGTTCGCCGAGTTCCTCGCCGATCCGGCGGTCACCGCCGACGGTTGTCTGCGCGGACTCGTCTGGACCTGGGACCGGCGCCTCGCCCCGGTCATGTCGGGCGGCCACATCCAGGCTGTTTCCGAGCGCGCCGCCCAGCTCGCCGCGTCCCACGACGGCACCAACGGCAGCCACCTGCTCGAGATGTTCACCTATCTGCATGCCGTCTCCTACCAGGGCTTCTCGCACGACGAGGTCGACATCACCGACCCCGCGACCCTGGCCGCCATGCGACGCGCCGTCGACGCCTTCGGGACGGCCCCCCACGCCTTCGACGTCACCCGCTCCAACGCCGAGACGCTCCGCGAGGCGCTGACGGCGGCCAGTGCCGCGGGGCTGCGGCAGCATCAACTCCCGCTCGTGAAGAGGGTCCTGGCGACGATGGACGCCGCCCACCCCGACACCGCGCAGGACAGCGGCTGGGCCGGCGCGGCCCTCTCCGCGCTCACCCTCAACTACCTCGGTGTCTACCCCGGCAACCAGGACACCGCCTTCCGTTCCGCGGTGGCCGCCGACCCCTCCTACCGCGCCGCCTTCAAGGCGTTCGCCGGGCACACCCATCTCAAGGGCGGGCCCAACGCCTGGGTGGTGCGCGACGCGGTGAGCGAGTACGGCAGGTTCGGCCAGATCGACGCCCTGCGCTCCGAGACCGTCGCCGGGCTCGGCCCGCTCCTGGACACCACCGCCCGCAACTTCGGTGACGGCAGCGCCCCATGGGCGAAGGTCGTCACCTGGCTGATCGCGTTCGAGGCCTGCGAGCCGTACGACGTGTGCAGGGACGACATCGAGCGCCGTCTCTTCCCGCAGGCCTACGCCTATGACGCGGGCGGCATGAAGATCCGCACCGCCCTCGACCGCGCCACGGTCGACCAGCTCTACTACGCGAGCAAGCAGGTCAAGGCCCAGTTCCACCGCGTCGTCGGCACCCATGAACCACTCAAGGGCGACCCCAACACCACCCTCAACACAGTCCTCTATGCCTCCCGAGCCGACTACGAGAACTTCCACCCGCTGCTGACCGGCATGGGCACCGACAACGGCGGCGTCTACATCGAGCGGGGCGCGACCTTCTACACCTATCAGCGGCGCGTCCCCCAGGACTCCTCGCTGACGCTGGAGGAGCTGTTCCGCCACGAGTACACCCACTACCTCAACGGCCGCTGGGCCGTGCCCGGCTTCTTCGGCGAGGGTCCCTGGTACGAGGGCGACCGGACGACCGCGATGGACGAGGGGACGGCGGAGTTCTTCGACGGCGCCACCCGCGACGACGGCATCAAGGTCCGCAAGTCCCTGATCCAGGGCATCATCGACGACACCGCGGGCGGCGGGCCGCGCATGAGCGTGGACCAGCTGCTGCACGCCACCTACGACGGGGACGGCTTCCGCTTCTACGACTACGCCGGCGCGTTCTTCGAGTTCCTGTGGACCGAACGACCCGCGCTGATCAAGGAGATGTACCGCCACCTGCGCGCCGACTCCCCGAGCGCGTTCGACGCCTGGCGCGACCGCCTGGGTCGTGACGCGGGGCTGCAGAGCGCCTACGACGCCTTCCTCGACAAGCAGATCGCGCACGTCGACGACCTGTTCGTCCCCGACACCACCTACGTCCCCGTCGACCGGCTGCGCGACAGCACGGCCGGCCAGGTGCGTTCCTCGTTCATCGCGACGACCGGCATCACACCCGACTGCCGCTCCACCAAGGCGGCGGCCCGCCCGCGGTTCGTGTGCACCGGCCGGATCACCGCCAACCTCAGCGACGCGGCCGACCCCGACCTCGTCTTCAAGGACATGTCCGAGACCGTGGACGCCTACATCCTCGACCGCGCCGCGGGCGGCGACAACAACCTCACCGACATGAACTGCGCCTTCGGCGAGGTGGACATCTGGACCAACGGCAAGGCCGGAACGTCCTCCTACACCTGCGAGGGCCCCCTGCGGGGCTGACTCCCGGAAAGTCAAATGCCGTACGACACCGGTGATTTCGCCGATGTCGACACCCTGTCGGCACCGCCACGGTGGGGACCGCAACGAACACGGCGGTCTCCACCGGGGCGTACCTCCCTCTCCCGGGTGGCTCCGCCACGACCGAGAGGACCCCTCCGTGCGCCTGCACGTCTTCTCCCGCCCTGTGGTGCGGGCCTGTCTGGCCGCCGCGGTCGCCACCGCGGGACTCCTCGGCACCGGGCTCGCGCCCGGCGCCCAAGCCGCCGCCGACAATCCGTACGAGCGTGGCCCCGCCCCCACCGAATCCAGCATCGAGGCCTCGCGCGGCTCGTACTCCGTGTCGCAGACCAGCGTCTCCTCGCTGAGCGTGTCCGGCTTCGGCGGCGGCACCATCTACTACCCGACGTCCACCGCCGACGGCACCTTCGGCGCGGTCGTCATCTCCCCGGGATTCACCGCGTACCAGTCGAGCATCGCCTGGCTCGGGCCGCGGCTCGCCTCCCAGGGCTTCGTGGTCTTCACCATCGACACCAACACGACGCTGGACCAGCCCGACAGCCGTGGGCGTCAACTCCTCTCCGCGCTCGACTACTTGACGAAGAGCAGCTCGGTACGGGGCCGCGTCGACGCCTCGCGGCTCGGCGTGATGGGGCACTCGATGGGTGGTGGCGGCACCCTGGAGGCCGCCAAGAGCCGTACCTCGCTGAAGGCGGCGATCCCGCTGACCGGCTGGAACACCGACAAGACCTGGCCCGAGCTGCGCACGCCGACGCTCGTCGTGGGCGCCGACGGTGACACCGTCGCCCCCGTGTCCTCCCACTCCGAGCCGTTCTACCAGTCGCTGCCCAGCACCCTGGACAAGGCGTACCTGGAGCTCAACGGCGCCACCCACTTCACGCCGAACTCGTCCAACACGACGATCGCGAAGTACAGCCTCTCCTGGCTGAAGCGGTTCATCGACGACGACACCCGCTACGAGCAGTTCCTCTGTCCGCTGCCGAGGCCGAGCCTCACGATCGAGGAGTACCGGGGCAACTGCCCGCACTCCTCCTGATCCTGATGACCCGTCATGGGGGCCCGTCGTCCGTCGCCGGTCAGCCGGCGGCGGACGACGTGTGTCGTGCCCCGCAACCTCGATTGTGCTCGTGCACACCCCCGGGCGGCGGCCGCTGGTGGCGTGCCCAATGCGCCGGACGCGGGGCTTCCGGGCCGTGTTACGCGGAAGTAACGTGCCGACGTGACCCTTTCGACGACCGAACCCGGCGTACTCAGGGCTCCCGCGCTGCACGGCCGCCGTGCGGAAATCGACGCGCTGGAAGCCCTGGTGGGGCGCCTGCGGGCCGGCCGGGGCGGCGTGCTCGCCCTGACCGCGCAGCCCGGCCTCGGGCGCACCGCGCTGGTGGAGCACGCACGGGCCTCATGCGTCCCGGTCCCCTCGGTACAGCCGACCGCCCCGGCGGCGCTGCCCCTCGCGCAGGAGGGCCCGCTGCTCGTGTGTGTCGACGACGCGCACACCTGGCACCCCACGGCCAGGGCCGCCCTGCTGTCCGACCTACGACGGCTGCCCGCCGAGCGACCCGTGGCGGTCCTGCTCACCGTGGCCGAACACCACGCCATGGCGGGGGAGTTGTACGGCCTCGCGACCCTGCGTCTCGGACCGCTCGACGACAGCGCGGCCGCGGCCATGCTCGACCGGCTGACCCGTGGCGCGGCCGACCCCGTCGTCGGAGCCTGGCTGATCCGCGAGGCGGCGGGCAATCCGCGCCTGCTCTCCGCGTTCGTCGCGGCCCTCACCCCCGACCAACTGGCCGGCCGCATCCCGCTGCCCGATCTGCTGCCCGGCGGGGAGGACGTACTCCACGACTACGCCGCCCGCGTCGACGCACTGCCCGGCGACACCCGCGCCCTGCTGCTGCTCGCCGCGGCGGCCGGGGAGCACGAGCCCGAGGGCGCGGGCGCGGACCTCGCCCTGCTGCTGCGGGCCGGCGGCGATCCCGCGGCGCTGGCGCCCGCCGAAGCCGCCGGTGCGGTCGTCGGAGCGGGCGGGCGCATCCACTTCACCCAACCCCTCCTGCGCCGGGCCGTGCTGCACCGCGCCCCGCTCGCCCGGCGCAGAGCCGCCCACGCGCGCCTCGCCACGGCCTGCCGTGACCGCCTCTCCTGTCTCGTGCAACTCGCCTGCGCCGCGGAGGATCACGACGCGCGGCTCGCCGGGGCCCTCGCCGTCGCGGCGAGCGCGCCACGCCCGCACGCCGAGCGGTCCGCCGCCCTGGCCCGGGCCGCGGCGCTCACCGCCGACACGGCGCTGCGCACCGACCGGCTGGCCGAGGCGGCGGAAGCGGCCCGGCAGGCAGGTGACCCCGTACGGGCCCGCGCCCTGCTCGCCCGCACCGCGGGCGCACCCGCCCACGGCGGCGTCCACCAGGTGCGCGGACTCCTGTCCCTGGCCGACGGTCCGGCAGCCGACGCCAGGGAGGACCTGCTCGCCGCGGCCGTGCTGCTTCCGCCCGAACCGGCCCGCCACGCGCTGATCGGCGCGGCGGAGGCGGCCTGGGCGATGGGCGACGCCGCCGCCTACAAGGAGGCGATGACGCGCGTCCCCGTGTGCGCCGACGATCCCTTGCTGGAGGCGTACCGCGCCGGGATGTGCGCGGTCCTCTCGGGCCACGTCGCCGAAGGCCACGTGCTGCTGCGCCGCTGCCTGGACGAGTTGCCCGGAACGGACGAGCCTGCCGGTCTGCTGCGCGCCGGGGCCGCGGCGCTGGTCGTCGGCGAGGTCGAGACCGCCTGCGGGGCGGGCGCCCGAGCGCTGGCCGCCGTACGCGCCTACGGGCCCGAGGTCCTGCTGCCGCGCGCCCTGGAACACCTGGCCTACGGAGAGCTGCGCGCGGGCCGCCACACCACGGCCCGCGCGCACGCCCTGGAAGGGCTCAGGGCCGCGCACCGCACCGGGCAGCCCAACGTCGCGGCCTGTCTGCACGCCGTCCTCGCGCTCGCCGCCTCCGTGGAGGGCGACGCGGAGGCCTGCGCCGGGCACGCGCAGGCCGCGGCGGCGGGCGCGGGCCCGCACGGTCTCAACCAGGCCGCCACCCTCGCCGTCTGGGCCGTCGCACGGGCGGATCTCGCGGCCGGGCGACCGGGCGATGCGGCCGCCCGCCTCGCACCCCTGGTAGCCCCGGGGCTGCGGCGCGGGCACTTCGCCGTGCGGATGCTGGCCGTCCCTTGCTTCGTGGAAGCGGCCGTGCGGGCAGGGCGCACCGCGGAGGCCCGCAGCGCCACCGCCGAGTTCACCCGCTGGACCGAGGCCACCGCCGACCGGCTCGCCCCGGCCCAACTCGCGCGCTGCCGGGCCCTGCTGGCCCCGCCGCAGCAGACAGCCGCCGCCTACGAGAGCGCGCTCGCGCACCACGACCGCACGCCCGGCGAGTTCGAACGCGCGCGTACGCAGCTGCTGTTCGGCCAGTGGCTGCGCCGCAGGCGCCGTACCCGCGAGGCGCGCGGCCCGCTGCGGGACGCGCTGGTCGGCTTCGAGCGGTGCGGGGCGCGCGCCTGGGCGGACCGCAGCCGCGGTGAACTCCGCGCCGCGGGCGAGGCGGTGGCCGGAGAGCTGGGGCCGGGACCGCTGGCGGCGCTGACCCCGCAGCAGCAGCGCGTCGCCCGTCATGTGGCGGAGGGTGCCACCAACCGTGAGGTGGCGGTGCGCCTGTCCGTGAGCCACCGCACCGTCGACCACCACCTGCGCAATGTGTTCTCCGCGCTGGGCGTGCGCTCCCGCGTCGAGCTGTCCCGGCTCCTCGCCGGCGACGGAGGGTTGCCGGACCGTGATGAGGAGATTGCCGCCAACCTCTAGGTACCGACCGGGCGGTATGCCATTCTTCGGGCGTCAAGAAGATCCGGCTGTGCGCACACTTCCCGTGGAGGCCTCATGCCACACGTCCTGCGGTCACGGGTCGGGCCCCTGCACGAAGTGCCCGTCATCACCCCGCTCGCACCGGGCGCCCGCTCCCTGCTCGACGCCGAGGCCGTCGCCGTACTGCACCGTGCGGCCCGCGCCCTGCTGAGGGACCTGCCCACGATGACCGACCGGCTCGTGGCGGAGCTGCGCGAACAGGAGCCCGCCTACCGCGCGGACATCGAGGCCCGCCCCACCGAGGTGTGGAAGGAGGTGCACCGCTCGCTGCGGTACAGCGTCACCTCGCTCCTCCAGCCCGGGGAGACCAGGGAGGCCGCACACCGCACGTCCATCCAGATCGCCGGGGTGCGCGCCGAACGGGGCCTGCCGCTCGACGCGCTGCTGCACGCCTTCCGGCTCGGCGGTGCGATGGTGTGGCAGGGCCTGGTGGAGGAGGTCTCGCGCGGCAACCCCGACGACATGGGGCTGCTCATCCATGTCGCCACGGACGTCTGGAACTTCGTCGACGAACACTGTGGTGTGGTCGCCGACGCGTACCGCCGCACCGAGCGCCGCATGGCCTGGCGGCACGAGAACCGCCTGCGGCTGCTGACCGCGAGCCTCCTGGACGGCAGCGCCCGCCTCACCGACCTGCCCACCGCCGCCGACGTCCTCGGACTGCCCGAGGACGGGTGGTACGCCGTGATCGCCGTGGCGGGGGAGGACACCAGCCTTGCTCTGCCACCGGGCACGCGCACACTGCGCCACGCCGGTCCCGACGCCCAGTACGCCCTGGTCCTGCTCGGTGACGCCGAGGGCGACCCGGCGGCCGAACTCTCCGCGCTCGGCGCCGGTCTCGCCCTGCCGCCCGGGGCCCGCGCCGGCATCGGCTCACCCGTGGAGGGACTGGCCGCCGTCCCGCACGCGCGCCGCCTCGCCGACACGGCACTGCGGGCCTGCCCCCGCAGCGGCGGCACCGTACTCCTCGACGAACGCCTCCCGGACGCCCTGGTCGTCTCCTCACCTGAGCTCGCGGAGGCGCTCGCCGAGCGCGTCCTCGGCCCGCTGCGCTCCCTCGACCCCGCCGACCGGGACCTGCTCCTCGACACGCTCGTCGTCTGGCTGGAGGCCGATGGCTCCGCGCAGCGTGCGGGCACCCGCCTCTACTGTCACCGCAACACCGTCCTCAACCGGCTGCGTCGAGTGGAGCAGCTGACCGGCCGCAGCCTCACCCGGGTCGGCGACCTCGTGGAGATCTCGCTCGCCCTGGGGGCACGCAGGCTGCTCGGGGGGTGAACGCGAGACAGCGGTGGGGCGGCAAGAGAATCCCTTGCCGCCCCATCGCCGTGTCGTACCGCCGGGATCAGACCACCGGCACCGGGTACGTCGGGTACTCCACGCCGGAGACGTGCTGGACGACGCGGATGACCTGGCACGAGTAGCCGAACTCGTTGTCGTACCAGAGGTAGAGGATCGCGTTGTCGCCGTCCACCTTGGTGGCGCCCGCGTCGACGATCGAGGCGTGCCGCGAGCCGACGAAGTCCATGGAGACGGCGTCGGGGGCGGTCGTGAAGTCGATCTGGCGCTTCAGCGGCGAGTGCAGCGAGACGTCGCGGAGGTGCTCGAGGACCTCCTCGCGGGTGGTCTCGCGGCCCAGGCGCAGGCTCAGGATGGCGATCGAGACGTCCGGGACGGGGACGCGGATCGAGCTGCCGGTGATGGGCGCCTTGAGGTCGGGCAGCGCCTTGGCGACGGCGGAGGCGGCACCGGTCTCGGTGATGACCATGTTCAGCGGCGCGGAGCGGCCGCGGCGGTCGGCCTTGTGGTAGTTGTCCAGGAGGTTCTGGTCGTTGGTGAACGAGTGGACGGTCTCCACGTGGCCACGCAGCACGCCGTACTCGTCGTCCATCGCCTTGAGCGGCGGGACGATCGCGTTGGTGGTGCAGGAGGCGCAGGACAGGATCTGCTCGTCCGGCTTGATCGTGTCGTGGTTGACGCCGTGCACGATGTTCGGGACGTCGCCCTTGCCCGGCGCGGTCAGGACGACCTTGTCGATACCGGGGCGCAGGTGCTTGGAGAGCCCCTCGCGGTCGCGCCACTTGCCGGTGTTGTCGATGAGGATGGCGTCCTTGATGCCGTACGCCGTGTAGTCGACCTCGGAGGGGTCGTTGGCGTAGATCACCTTGATCTCGTTGCCGTTGGCGATGATCGTGCTGGTCGCCTCGTCGACGGTGATCGTGCCCTGGAACTGTCCGTGGATGGAGTCACGGCGCAGCAGCGAGGCGCGCTTGACGATGTCCTGCTCGCCGCCCTGGCGGACGACGACGGCGCGCAGGCGCAGGCCGTTGCCGGAGCCTGCCTTCTCGATGAGCAGACGGGCGACGAGGCGGCCGATGCGGCCGAAGCCGTAGAGGACGACGTCGCGTCCCTCGCGGCTCTCGATCTTGTTGGCGCCCGTGGCACCGGCGACGGCCTCGGCGGTGAACTCCGCCACCGACAGACCGCGGTCATCGGTCCTGTGGGCCTCGGCGAGCAGGCCGACGTCGATCTGCGAAGGGCCGAGATCGAGGGTGGTGAGGGCCTGCAGGAACGGCAGCGTCTCGGTGACGGAGAGCTCCGCACCGGCTATCTGTCGTGCGAATCGGTGGGTCTTGAGGAGGCTGACCACCGACTTGTTCACCAAGGAGCGGCTGTGGAGCAGGACGGTCACGTCCCGCTCGCGGTGCAGCTTCCCGATGATCGGGATCATCGACTCCGCGATCTCCTCGCGGTGCTTCCAATTGGTGAACGAGTCGTCATTGACAGTCACAGGAGTATCTTTCGAGCTAGGCGGCGCTCATATGCTAACCCGACACCACTTTTGATCTTGCAATGGGTGCCGCCTGCCCGTGCTTCAGGGGAGATTCAGAGGGAGACGGCGACGGCGTCGAACGTCGTCCCGGGCTCCTGCGGGCTGGTGAACCGGGCGTTGACCAGATAGAGGCGCTCGCCCCATCGGGCCGCGGTGGTGGGGACGTCGAAGCGGGGGTCGGTGATCGTGCGGCGCAGGGTTGCGGTGCCCGCATCGGCGTCGAGGCGGAACACGCTGATCAGGTTCAGCCGGTTCTGTACGACGTAAAGCGTGCGGCCGAGGCGGAGCAGGCCGTCGCCGTTGACCACGTTGTCCGCGCCGACCAGCGTGATCTCTGTGGCGTACCCGGTCTTGAGGTGTACGCGGTAGAGCTTTCCCGGCGAGCTGCTGACGACGATCAGGCCGCGGCCGTCCGGGGTGCCGACGATGCCGTTGGCGTTGATCACGTCCGGTGTCTGCACCCAGTCGCCGCCGAGCGGCAGCGCGCGCACCTTGCCCTTGCGGCCGCGCGGCACCCCGTACAGCACGCCGTCGCGGGAGTCGGTGAACCAGGCGCGGTCGCCGAGCAACGTGACATCGTTGATGAAGTGACCGGGGGCTTCGGTCAGCTGATAGGTGTGCACGAGCTTGCGGGTGCGGGTGTCGAGGACCCGGGCCACCCCGGTGTTGCCGGCGATGTAGAGGAGGCCGTCGTCGTCCACCTTCAGGCCGACCGCGACCGTGCCGATGGCCCCCGGGTGGAAGACCTTGCCCCGGCCGGTGCGCAGGTCGGTGCGGTAAACGGCGCCGTTGGCGCGCGAGCCCATGTAGGCGTACGGCTGCTTTCTGCCGATGGTGATCCCCTCGGGCAGGAAGCCGTCGGGGAGCGGGAACTCGGTCGGCCATGCGGCGCCCTGTGGCGCGGGGGTCGCGGCGGTCGCGGTGGCCGTTGTGGCGCCGGTCGCCGCCGCGAGGGCGGCCAGGGTGGCGCCGCCGAGGACGCTGCGCCGGGACGGCTGGGGGTGGTTCCGGTGATCACGGGTCATGGTTCCGGGCCTCCGGGAAAGGGCGGGGACAGGTGCCGGGAACCTCAACTCATCGGCGGACCCGGCCAGTTGACAACGTGAGGCCGCGCGCCGGAGTTCCCTCGGGCCCCGGGGGCCTCTCCATGCTCCGGAGGGTGGCACGGTGCACCGCACGGCGGGCGGGAAACTCAAACCCTGCCTTCGCGACCCCATAAGCCGCCCTTATGAGGTCATAGGCCCAGGCCGGGTACTAACTTAGGATTGCCTTAGTTTAGGCTTCCCCACGAGCCCCATGTCTTCGCTCGAAGGGAAACCTGATCATGTCTCGCCCTCTGCGGGTAGCCGTTGTCGGAGCCGGTCCGGCCGGCATCTACGCCGCCGACGCGCTGCTGAAATCCGCAGTGGCGGTCGAGCCCGGTGTGTCGATCGACCTCTTCGAGCGGATGCCCGCGCCCTTCGGCCTCATCCGCTACGGCGTCGCTCCCGACCACCCCCGGATCAAGGGCATCATCACCGCCCTGCATCAGGTCCTGGACAAGCCTCAGATCCGCTTCTTCGGCAATGTCGACTACCCGAACGACATCGACCTCGACGACCTGCGCAGCTTCTACGACGCGGTGATCTTCTCCACCGGCGCGACGGCCGACCGGGCGCTCGACATCCCCGGCATCGACCTCGACGGCTCGCACGGCGCCGCTGACTTCGTCTCCTGGTACGACGGGCACCCGGACGTGCCGCGCACCTGGCCGCTCGACGCGGAGAAGGTCGCCGTCCTCGGCGTCGGCAACGTGGCGCTCGACGTGGCCCGCATCCTGGCCAAGACCGCGGAAGAGCTCCTGCCGACCGAGATCCCGCCGAACGTCCACGAGGGCCTCAAGGCCAACAAGGCGCGGGAGGTCCACGTCTTCGGGCGCCGCGGTCCCGCGCAGGCCAAGTTCAGCCCGCTGGAGCTGCGGGAGCTCGACCACTCCCCGAACATCGAGGTCATCGTCGACCCCGAGGACATCGACTACGACGACGGCTCGATCGCGACCCGGCGCGGCAACAAGCAGGCCGACATGGTCGCCAAGACGCTCGAAAACTGGGCGATCCGCGACGTCGGCGACCGCCCGCACAAGCTGTTCCTGCACTTCTTCGAGTCGCCGACCGAGATCCTCGGCGAGGACGGCCGGGTCGTCGGCCTGCGCACCGAGCGCACCGAGCTCGACGGCACCGGCAACGTCAAGGGCACCGGCGAGTTCAAGGACTGGGACCTCGGTGCCGTCTACCGCGCCGTGGGCTACCTCTCCGACGAGCTGCCCAAGCTCCCCTGGGACGTCGCGTCGGGCACGGTGCCCGACAAGGGCGGCCGAGTCATCGAGGAGACCGGCGAGCACCTGCAGTCCACGTACGTCACCGGCTGGATCCGCCGCGGCCCCGTGGGCCTGATCGGCCACACCAAGGGCGACGCCAACGAGACCGTCGCCAGCCTCATCGACGACCACACGAACGCCCGCCTCCACACGCCCACCGCCCCCGACCCGGCAGCCGTCGAGGCCTTCCTCGGCGAGCGGAACATCCGCTTCACCACGTGGGAGGGCTGGTACCGCCTGGACGCCGCGGAGAAGGCACTCGGCGAGGCCGAGGAGCGCGAGCGCGTGAAGATCGTCGAGCGCGAGGACATGCTCAAGGCGAGCGGCGCCTGATCCGAGCCGGTCAGGCCCGGAAGGCCAGGAGTTTGGCGATTCCGTTCCGCTGGATCTCCGATGTTCCGGTGAGGATCCGGAACATGCGCATCTTGCGGAACAGGAACTCGATCTCGTGGCCCTGGGTGAGGCCCTCCTTGCCGTGGATCTGGACGGCCTCGTCCAGGATGCGGAAGGCGGACTCGGCGACGAAGAGCTTGCACATGAAGGCTTCGGCGTGCGCGTCCTCGCCCTTGTCCAGTGCCGCGAGCGCCGCGTACGTCATGGAGCGGGCCGCATAGAACTCCGTGGCCATGTCGGCGACCTTGTGCTGGATGGCCTGGAGTGCGAGCAGGGGCGTGCCGCCCGCGACCTTGCGGTGCCGTGTGCGGTCCAGGGTCAGGCCGATGGCGCGGCGGGTGGCGCCGATGACGGTGGGGCAGTGCAGCAGCCGGTTGGTGGTGACACGGCCGAGCGCGATGCGCATGCCCTTGCCCTCCTCACCCAGGAGGTTGGCGGCCGGGACATGGCAGTCGTCCAGGACGATGTCGCTCTCGATGTGCTCGCCGGACATCGGGGTGGCGCCGTCCTCGACGCGGCACCCGGGGCTGTCCAGGTCGACGAGGAAGGCGGAGAACAGGGGCTTGTCGCCCTCCTGTTCGCCGGTCCCCGCCATCCGCGCCACCACGATGGCGAAGTCGGCGAAGGGCCCGGCCGACGAGAACACCTTGTGCCCGGTCAGCCGGTAGCCGTCGCCGTCACGGACGGCGGTGGTGCGCATGGAGCGCACGTCGGAGCCCGCGTCGGTCTCCGTCAGGGAGAAGCAGCAGGCCCGCTCGCCGCGGACCAGGGGCAGCAGGTACTTGGCGAGCTGGTGGTCGGTGGCGTGCTTGAGGATGTCGCCCGCGCGCAGCGGACCGCCCATGTCGCCGAGGACGCTGTGGGCCAGGACACGGCCGCTGGCCCCGATCTCCTCCTTGAGCGCGGCGAGTTGGGTGTACGTGAGGTTCTGGCCGCCGTACTCCTCGGGCAAGTGGACTCCGTAGAAGCCCAGTTCGCGGCTGCGGCGCCAGATCGGTTCGAGGTCGGCGCGCGTCAGGCGGCTCTCGTGGGTGAGGCCGCGCTCCCGTTCATGGTCGGCGAGTTCGCCGTCCAGGTAGTCGCGCAGGCGGTCGACGAGGTCGGCCAGGTGCGGGTCGTCGTAGGTGGGGCGCAGGGAGAAGGTCATGTCCGGTCGTTCCTCGTTCAACGGGGGAGTGGGGCGGGGCGGGCGAGGCGGGCGACGGGTCAGTTGACGCGGCGGACCGCGTCGGCCCAGAACGGTTCGCGCACGGCCTTGCGGTCGAGCTTTCCGTTGCGGTTGTGGGGCAGTTCGGCGACGAAGTCGACGGAGCGCGGCTTCTTCAGGCGATCGAGGCGCTCGGCGCAGAAGTCGATGAGCCGGTCGGCGGTCACGTCGGCGCCGGGCTCCGGCACGACGACCGCCTTGACGGCCTCGCCCCATGTCTCGTCCGGCACGCCGATCACACAGGCCTCCCGGACGGCGGGGTGCTCGTAGAGGGCGGACTCGACCTCGGTGCAGTAGATGTTGAAGCCACCGGAGATGATCATGTCCTTCTTGCGGTCGACGAGGAAGAGATAGCCGTCCTCCCGCGTCCAGGCCAGGTCACCGGTGTGCACCCAGCCGTCGCGGAAGGTCTCCGCGGACAATTGGGGCTCCTGCCAGTACTCCCGTACGCAGTCGGGGCCGCGCACGATGACCTCGCCGATCTCGCGCGGCGCCCGCTCACGCCCGCTCTCGTCGACGACGCGGATCTCGGTGTCGTACGAGGCCCTGCCGCAGGACTGCAGGAGCTCCGGGTCCTCTTTGACCGCGCAGGCGATTTCCTCGCTGCTCAGCCCGGCCACCACGCTGGTGGTCTCGCCCAGGCCGTATCCCTGGGCGACCACAGGACCGAAGAACTCCACCGCGTCACGCAGGCGTTGGGGTGATATGGGTGCACCGCCGATCCGTACGCTGGTCAGTGACGACAGGTCCCGTGCCGCGGCGCCCGGGTGGGCCAGCACCATGTTCAGCATGGCGGGCACGAGGAACGTCGCGGTGATGCGTTCCTTCTCCACCGTCTCGACGAAGGCTTCGGGGCTCCAGGTGGGCAGGACATGGGTCGTGGAGCCGCCGAACACCCCGGCGAGCAGGCCCATGCCGGTGGCGTGGGTGATGGGGCCGCAGGCGAGGTAGCGGGTGCCGGGCCGCGGGCGGGACTCGTCGCTCATCAGCTGTTTGCGCATGTTCGCGAGCCGGTTGCCGACGGTCTGCACGGCGGCCTTGAGGGCTCCGGTGGAGCCGGACGTGAAGTTCAGGACGCAGGGGGCGTCTTCGTCGACCTCTACGGCGACCGGTTCGTCGCTGCCTTCGGCGAGAAGCGTCTCGTAGGAAGTGTCCGGGGCGCCCCCGTCGAGCGGGACCGGCAGACAGTCGGTGCCGGCCGCGGCGATCGCGGCGAGGGCGTCCTCACGATGGGCCGCGTCGAAGAAGAGGGCGCGCACGGGGGCGTAGCGCAGGATGTGGGCCACCTCCCCGCGGCCCAGCCGGGCGTTGACCGGAGCGCGCATCAACCCCGCCTTGTAGAGGGCGAATTCGACCTCCACCAGCTCACCGCGATTCCAGGCGAGCGAGGCCACGGCATCGCCGGGGCGCAGGCCGCGTGCGATGAGAGCGGAGGCCAACCGGTTGGTGCGGGTGTCCAGTTGGCCGTAGGTCCACGAGCGGTCACCGCTGACGAGGGCCGTCGCTTGCGGCCAGTAGCGGGCGCTTCGGGTCAGATAGGTGCCGAGATTCATCACGGTCTCCGAAACAGTTAATGAACAAGCTGCTCAATTAAAGACAGCTTGTTCATTAACCTCTGGACTGTCAAGAGTCTTCTAGACTGGGTCCGCGAACACGGGAATCACGACTGCTGCGGGCGAGGAGGGCCTACATGGCCGAGGACAGGCGGACACGACGCTCACGACGGGCTCTGGGCTCGGCGCTGGTGCAACTGGTCCTCGAACGCGGCTTCACCGCCCTGACCGTGGAGGACATCACCGAACGCGCCGACGTGGCCCGCGCGACCTTCTACGCCCATTTCAAGGACAAGGAGGGCCTGTTCGCCCGCGTGACGTCCGACCTGCTCGAAGAGCTGGGGGAGCGGCTGCGGCCGACCATCGCGGACAGCGCCGTGGGCTTCACCGGCAAGCCGGTCCTGGAGATGCTGCGCCACGCCCGCGAGGAGCGCGACCTGTACCGCATCGTGCTGCGCGGCGAGGGTGACGGAAAACCCCTGCAGATGTTCGTGGATGCCTGCGCGCGGGTCACCGCCGAGGAGTTCCGCGCCCGCGCCGACCGCAACGGCGTCGAGCCCCGCATGGACGCCGACCTCCTCGCCCGCGTCTGGGTGGGCGAACAGGTCGCCGTGCTGCGGTGGTGGGTGGAGCAGGAGACGCCGCCGATGCCCCCCGAGGAGGTCGTGCGCCAGCTCCTGGACCTGGCCCTGCGCGGCCGCTACTGGGCCAGCGGCTTCGACGTGCCGGCCTGAGCGGGCTCGTCCGGGGCCAGGCCGAGCCGCCGGGCGTCACGCTCCGGCCGTATGTACACCAGCGCCATGAGCCCCGACAGCACCATGACCGCGGCGGAGAGCATGAACGAGCCGGTGTAGCCCGCGCCCTGTGAGTCCGCGGTGTCGAGCAGGTGGCCGGTGAGGTAGGGGGCGATGAGGCCGGGCAGCGTTCCCGTCGCGGCGACGATGCCGAAGAGGGCCCCGCGCTGCTGCGTGGGGACGACGGCGGCCGTCGTCATGTAGTGCAGCGGGAAGACGATGGCGTGCCCTCCGAACGCCACGGCGATGAGCAGGATCTGGGGCCATCCGCCGCCCACGAAGGAGAAGCTCGCCATGGCGAGACCGGCGACGGCCACCGCGATCCCCTGCGGCGCGCCGTTCGCCCAGCGGCTGGAGACGCCCCGCCTGCTCAGCGCGTCGGCGAACGGCGAGACCGCGAGGAGCAGGACGAAGCTGAACGCGGAGATGCCGCTGATGACCGTCGCCGCGCCGCCCGGTGTCATGTCGAGCTGGGTCCTGAAGTACGCGGGCAGCCAGGCGTGACTGACGGCCAGCGCCCATGAGGCACCGAAGGCGCCCGCGATGCTGCCCAGGACGGTGCCGTTCAGCAGTAGCTTGCGGTAGGGGAGGCGGAGGCCGGCCGCCCCTGGGGTGCTCGTGCCGAAGGCGCCGGAGCTTTTCGGGCGCGCCTGGCCGTACGGACCGTCGTGCCCGACCTGCCACCAGATCAGGCTCCACGTCACGCTGGTCACCGCGAGCGCCGCGAAGGCCGAGCGCCAGCCGAAGGCCGTGATGAGCCAGGTGACGACGGGCGCCGCGATGAGGGTGCCGAGGGCGGCGCCGCTGATCTGCAGTGCCGACGGCAGGCCGCGCCGGTCGTGGGGGAACCACTTGTAGAGCGCGTGCATGGACATCGAGGCGGCAGGTCCCTCGGCCGCGCCGAGCAGCACCCGCCCCGCGATCAGCGTCGGGACCGCCGCGACGATCAGCACGGGCAGCTGGGCCACCGCCCACAGCAGGGACATGGTGAACAGCAGGGCACGGCTCGAGATGCGTGCCGAGACGAACCCGACGACGAGGCCGGAGAGGCTGAAGAGGATCGAGAACGAGCTGGAGATCATGCCGTACGTGCTGTTGCTGATGTCCAGCTCGTCCATGATCGGGACGGCCGCGAGCCCCAGAACGGACTTGTCGGCGTAGTTGACCAGCATGAACGTGACGATCATCGCGGTGATCAGCCAGGCGCGCCGCCGGTCGAACTCGGCCGGCTCCGGGGGATCTTCGAGGGACAGCGGCGTGGTGTGCGGGGCAGCCATGGGGACTCCTGCGGTCGAGGGAGCAGGTGGTGTCAAACTACTGAACAGTTTGTATGTTAACGATTAGGGTGAAGTGAATCTATGGCTTGATGCCGACTACCTGAACGCTGTTGACGGGAGCGACCCATGACCACCGAGACACCGCCGCTGAACGACCTCATGTGGAGCCGCGGATACACGGACCCCGACTGGCTGCGGCGCTACACGGCCTCGGGCCGTGAGCTCTCGCCCAGCCGGCGGGTATGGCGCGGCGCGGCGCCCGCCCGCGACCTGCCCGCCGGGCCGCACGTCCTGGACACCCCGGACGCCCGAAATGACGTGGACGGCTTGGAGATCTCCGCTCCGGGCGGGGCCACGCTCACGCTTCCGGAGCTGTTCGCCGCCGCCCGGACCGATGCCTTCGTCGTGCTGCACCGCGGGGCCGTCGTCCATGAGCGGTATCTCCACGGCACCGAACCGCACACGCCCCACTTCAACGCCTCGGCGGCCAAGTCCTACACAGGCCTCGTCGCGGCGACGCTCGCGCACGAGGGGCTCCTGGACCGCACGGCTTTCGTCTCGCACTACGTCCCCGAGCTCGCGGGCACGGCGTTCGGCGACGCCCAGGTCGACCACCTGCTGCACATGGGCACACAGATGAGTTACGCCGGCCGCCGCTTCGACAAGGCCATCGAGGCACAGCGCTACGCAGCCGTCGTGGGGCCCGGCCTGCGGCCCTACGGCTACAGCGGGCCCACCAGCATCCGCGAGCACCTGGCCACCGCGCGGGCCACCGGCACGCCGGGCACCGCGTTCCGCTACGAGAACGGCAACGTCGAGGCCCTCGCCGAGGTCCTGCGCCGGATCACCGGGAAGAGCACGTCCGCCCTGCTCGAGGAAGTGATCTGGTCGCGCATCGGTGCCGAGGAGGACGCGTACTACATCCTCGACGGTGAAGGCGTCGAAGCCGCGTGCGGCGGATTCAGCGCCACGGCACGGGACGTGGCCCGGATCGGCGAGATGCTCCGCTGCGGCGGAGCGGTCGGCGAGCGGCAGGTCATACCGGAGGCCGTCGCGAGCACCGTCGTCAGCGGGGTGCCCGACGGCTACCCCCGGCGCGTCCGCTTCCCGGCCGCGCCGCCCGACTCGCCCGCCACGCTCTCGTACCACGACCTGTGGTGGGTCCTGAACGACCCCTACGGCTCCTTCATGGCCAGCGGGATCCACGGCCAGCGCCTGTTCGTCTCACCACAACTGGAGCTCGTCATCGTCCACTTCGGCTCGCAGGTCATGTCGCCCGCCGTCCCGGCGGCACCGCTCGTCCAAACCTTCCTCCAGATCGGCGCCCACCTGAACGACCGGGGCTGACCGGGGCTGACCGGGAACCAGGAGCGGCCCGCGGCCGACCACTGGTGAGCACGTCCCGAACGGCTCACTGGATCGAGGTTGCGGCAGCATGCACTGGTACGAGGACGACGGGTTCTGGTCCGACTTCTCCGAGACGATGTTCTCCGAGCGGCGGCGGGCGGAGACGGCGGACGTCGTCGCCCGCTCGCCGCTGCTCGCCTTCCCGGCGGGCAGCCGCGTACTGGACCTGTGCTGCGGGCCCGGCCTCTACCTCGCGCCGCTGGCCCGCCGCGGCTACACGGTCACAGGGGTGGACCTCAGCGCCGCGCTGCTGAAGCGTGCCGAGGCGGCATGTGAGGGCGCCGGGGTCGATGTCCGCCTGATCCGGGCCGACATGCTCACCCACGTCGAGCCCCGGTCGTACGACGTGGTGCTGAACGTCTTCACGTCCTTCGGTTACTTCGACGACGCGCGGGACAACTTCCAGGTGCTGCGCAACGCCTACGACTCGCTGGTGCCCGGCGGGCAACTGGTGATCGACGTGATGGGCAAAGAAGTGCTCGCCGGCTGGATCGGCCGCCCCCAAGTCGTCGAGCTCGACGGCGCGTACGTGGTCCAGCGCGACACCGTCCTGGACAGCTGGACGCGGCTGCGGACCGACTGGACCCTCGTGCGGGACGGGACCGCGCGCGAGGCCTCGATCACCTCCTTCCTCTACAGCGCGGCCGAACTGCGCACGCTCTTCGAGGACGCCGGATTCACCTGCGTGGTGTGCTTCGGCGGCTTCGACGAAGAGCCCTACGACCAGCACTCACGGCGCCTGATCGTCCGAGGGACCAAACCCGCCAAGTGAGCCGGGAGATGAGCGGGGCGGTTCGTGAATCTCCGGGAACTTCGCGGCGCCCCCCTCCGACTACTGGATCGTGCCGCGCCGCTCGGGAGCGGCCGCACCACCGTGAACGGTCCGCCAGGCGAAGGGATTTCATGACCGAGGCCACATCCGAGGCCCCATCTGAGGCCCCATCAGGGACCGTCTCCCCGGAGGCGGCCCTCGACGGGACGCCGACCGGCAAAGCAGGCCGCGGCCGGCTCGTGACCACGCTGACCGTGCTCTCCGTGACCCTGGTCGTCTCCGTCCTCGCCGGGATCGCCCTCGGCCCCACCGTCGTGCCGCTCGGCGACGTCGTACGGTTCCTGACCGCCGCCCTCACCGGCGGCAGCATCGGGGCCGACGACGTCACCGGCTACTCCATCGTCTGGCACGTGCGCACCCCACGGGTGCTGCTCGCGGCCGTCGTGGGCGCGGGACTCTCGGTCGTCGGCGTCGCCATCCAGGCGCTGGTGCGCAACGCCCTCGCGGACCCGTTCGTCCTCGGCATCTCCTCCGGCGCCTCCGTCGGGGCCACCGCGGTCGTGGTGTTCGGCGTATTCGCCGGTCTCGGCGTCTACGCGTTGTCCGCCGCGGCGTTCCTCGGGGCGCTCGGAGCCACCGTGCTCGTGTATCTGGCGGCGCGCGGGCCGCTAGGTCTGACGCCGTTGCGCCTGGTTCTGACCGGGGTCGCGCTGGCCTACGGGTTCCAGGCGCTGATGAGCGTGCTCGTCTTCCTCTCGCCCAACGGCCAGGCCGCCCGCACGGTCCTCTTCTGGCTGCTCGGGAGTCTCGGCTCGGCGTCCTGGGAGTCGCTGCCGCTCGCGGCCGGTGCCGTCCTGGTGACGGTCGTGGTCCTGCTGCGCCAGAGCAGGTCCCTCGACGTGCTGTCGCTGGGGGACGAGACCGCCGCCAGCCTCGGCGTGGACGCGGAGGCGCTGCGGCGCCGCCTCTTCCTCCTCACGGCGGCGGTCACCGGGCTCATCGTCGCGGTCAGCGGCGCGATCGGCTTCGTCGGGCTCGTCCTGCCGCACGTCGTGCGCATCCTCGTCGGCTCCACGCACCGCCGGGTGCTCGCCGTCGCTCCGCTCGCCGGTGCCTGCTTCCTGGTCTGGGTCGACCTCGTCGCCCGTACCGCCTTCGCCCCCGAGGAACTGCCGCTCGGGGTCATCACCGCGCTGATCGGCGTACCGGTGTTCATCGTGCTGATGCGCCGCCGCGGTTATCTGTTCGGAGGGCGGTAGATGACCCTCGTGCTGCGGGACCTCTCCGTCGAGGCGGCGGGGCGTGCCCTGGTCGACCGGCTGAACATCGAGGTGGAGGCCGGCCGGGTCGTCGGACTCGTCGGCCCGAACGGCAGCGGCAAGTCCACCGCCCTGCGCTGTGTCTACCGGGCGCTGCGGCCGACGTCGGGCGCCGTCCTGCTGGACGGCGCCGACCTGACGACGCTCAAGCTGCGCGACAGCGCCCGGTCGATCGCCGCGCTCACCCAGGAAAGCCACACCGAACTCGACTTCACGGTCGGGGAGGTCGTGGCGCTCGGCCGCGCCCCGCACACCAGCGGCAACCAGCCCCTCACCGCACGCGAACAAGCCCTGTGCCGCCAGGCGATGGACCGCCTGGACGTCACCCATCTCGCCGCCCGCAGCGTGCTCACCCTCTCCGGGGGCGAGCGGCAGCGCGTGCTCGTGGCGCGCGCCCTCGTCCAGGAACCCCGCGTCCTGGTCCTCGACGAGCCCACCAACCACCTGGACATCCGCCACCAGGTGGAGCTCCTCTCCTTCCTGCGCGGATCGGGCCTCACCGTGCTCACGGCCCTGCACGACCTCAACCTGGCGGCCGCCGCCTGCGACACCATCGCCGTCCTGAGCTCAGGCTCCCTGGTCGCCACCGGAACCCCGTCGGACGTCCTGAACCCCGAGCTGATCCGCAAGGTGTTCGGCGTCGACGCCACCGTCGTGCACCACCCCCGCACCGGGACGCCCCACCTCGTCTACGACCTCGCCCCCACCGGCGCCCCGGCACCCGCCGACGCCCTGGCAGAAGGACCGCACTCATGATCCGACCACCGCTGTCCCGCACCCTGGCAGCCGCCGCGCTCCTTGCGACCGGGCTCCTGACCACCGGCTGCGGCGCCGAGGTGGAGCCGTCGGCGAAGAGCGAGGCAAAGACGGTCACCGTCCCCAACTGCGGCAAGGACGTCACCTACACCCGCCCGGAGCGGCCGGTGGCCTACGACGTCAGCGGCGCCGAGAAGATGTTCTCCCTGGGCCTCGCCGACCGCATGCGCGGCTACGTCATGAACAAGCTCGGCGACCCCTCCATCAAGGGCTCCCCCTGGCGCGAGGACTACGACGACGTGGAGCGCCTCGGCACCGAGCGCATCACCCGCGAGATCGTGGCCGACGCCAAGGCCGACTTCGTCCTCGCCGGCTGGAACTCCGGATTCAGCGAGGAGCGCGGCATCACGCCCGCCCTCCTCAAGAAGGTCGGGTCCGCCAGCTATCTGCACACCGAGACGTGCTGGGACTACGGCGACAAGAGCGTCGACGTCACACCGCTGGAGGCCCTCTACACGGACCTCGACAACCTGGGCCGGATCTTCGGCGTGGAGAAGCGCGCCGACAAACTCGTCAGCGACCTCAAGGGACGCGTCACCGCACTGAAGAAGACCTGGCCCGAGAAGGGCGACCCGGCCAAGGTCTTCGTCTACGACTCGGGCACCGACCAGCCCTTCACCGCCGGACGCCATGCCGCGCCCGACGACATCATCAGGGCCGCGGGTGCCACCAACGTCTTCGACGACCTGGACAAGGGCTGGACGACGGTGGGCTGGGAGCCCGTGATCAAGGCGAAGCCCGAGGTGATCGTCATCATCGACTACGCCGATCAGCCGGCCAAGGAGAAGATCGCCTACCTGAAGTCGCTCGCCGGCCTGAAGTCGGTCCCGGCCGTCAAGGAGAACCGCTTCTTCGTGATGTCCTACGGCGACGCCGTCAGCGGCCCGCGCAACGTCAAGGGCGCCGAGGACCTGGGCGGCTACCTCCGGTCGGTCGGACGGTGACCCCCTTGCGCACGGCCGCTGCCCCGGCGGCCACCGCCGCCACCGTGCACGGACACATCACCGACGCGATGAAGGCCCCCGACCTGCTGCGGCTGGCCGACAACGTGGTCCTCGCGCGCTTCGAGACGATGAAGGTGTACGCGGCGCTCGGCGCGGTCCGCACCCTCCTGGAGCGCGGCACCGTACGGCCAGGCCAGACCCTCGTCGACAGCTCAAGCGGCATCTACGCGCTCGCGCTCGCCATGGCCTGCCACCGCTACGGGCTCGGCTGTCACATCGTGGCCTCGACCACCGTCGATGCCGCGATGCGGGCCCAGTTGGAGATCCTCGGCGCCACGGTGGACCAGATGCCGCCCTCCGACAGCCTGCGGCTGGACCAGGAAAGACGCGTGCACCGCGTGCGCCGACTGCTCGCCGAGCGGAGCGACGTGCACTGGATGCGCCAGTATCACGACGGCGTCCATTACGCGGGCTACGAGGAGTTCGCGGACCTGGTCGAGGCCGCGCTGCCCGATGCCCCGCTGACCGTGGTCGGCGCCGTCGGCACCGGGGCGTCGACCGGCGGGCTCGTGCAACCCTTGCGTCAACGCGGCCGTGAGGTGCGGCTGTTGGGTCTTCAGCCCTTCGGCAGCGTCACGTTCGGGAGCGAGGACTTCCACGATCCCGAAGCGATCATCGCCGGGATCGGCAGCTCGATCCCCTTCGACAACGTCCGCCACGACCTGTACGACGCCCTCCACTGGGTCGACTTCCGGCACGCCATGGCGGGAGCCGTCGATCTGCTGCGTGCGCACGCGGTGTTCGCCGGTCTCTCCACCGGGGCGGCGCACCTTGTCACGGCCTGGGAGGCGGCCCGCAACCCGGACCGGACGCATCTGGTGATCGGCGCCGACACCGGACACCGCTACACCGAGCGGGTCTTCTCCCGGCACCAGGAGGCGCTCGACCCGCGCACCCTCAAGCCGCACCAGATCACCGACCTGGCCGACCTCGCGCTGCCGTGGTCGTCGATGGAGTGGAACCGGCGGAGCTACGACGTACGCACCCGAACGTTGCACGAGAAGTACGAGAAGCACGAGCAGAAGCACGAGAAGGAGGGACAGGCATCGTGACGATCGCCGCCCTGGAAGCACTCACCTTCGGCCTCGGACGCCTTGTGGAGGCGGCCGACGCCGCCGGGCCCCGGCTCTGCCTGCTCACGGGCAACCGCGCCGTGTACCGGCACGAACTGGCGCGCCTGAAACCGGGAGCGCTCGACGTCGTCGACGTGGACACCCGTGACGCGGCCGTCTGCGCGGAGGCCCTCGCCGCCGTACCGGGCCTGAAGGGGCTCATCAACTCGACCGACACCTGGAGCGTGCCCGGCGCGGACCTCGCCGCTCGACTGGGCCTGCCGGGACCCGACCCGGCCGCGGTCCGCGTCCTGCGGGACAAGTCCCGCGTGCGCAACCTCCTGCACGAACAGCACCTGAGCCGCGGCCCCGCCCTCTCGATCCCCGCCGAACCCGCGGCGGCCGAAGAGGTGCTCCGGCAGATCGGCCTGCCGGTGGTCCTCAAGGACTCGGCGGGCACCTCGTCCCGCAACGTCTGGCTGGTCCGCGACGAGCGTCAGCTGCACGCGGCTCTTCGTGAGGCCTCCCGACGCGCCTTCGCCGGGCGGCTGTTCGCGGAGCCCTTTTTCGCCGGGCCCGTCTACAGTGCGGAGACGCTCGGCTGGGCGGGCGAGACGAAGCTCCTGGGGGTGCTCAGCCGCCAGATGTCTCCCGAGCCGTCCGTGCGCGAGGAGGCCGCCTCCTTCCCCGTCGCCCTGCCGGAAGGGGACTTCGACCTGATCCAGGACTGGGTGGGGCGCGTCCTTGCGACCGCGGGCCACGACGAGGGTTTCGCGCACGTCGAGTTCGTCCTCACCACCGAAGGCCCGGAACTCGTCGAGATCAACCGCCGCATCGGCGGCGCGCTCGTCGGCGAGGCACTGTGCCGCGCCCTGCGCACCAACGTGTACGACGCGATGATCGCCGTCGCGCTCGGCCTGCGTCCCGCCCTGCTCGACGCGCCCGCGGCCACCGGCCCCGCCACAGGGTTCGTTCTCGTCTACCCCGACCGGCCCGGCACCCTCACCGGCTGGACCGGCCTGGACGGCCTCACCGCCTTCCCCGGCTCGCCCGAGTGGTATCCCACCGCGGCCCCCGGCGACCGCCTGGAACACGTGAGTGATCAGCGCGGCTGCACCGGGATCGTCCTGGCCGAGGGCGCGACGGCCGAACTCGCCCTGCACCGTGCGCTCAGCGCGGCCGGGAGCATACGGCCGCTCGTCGCCGCCGACGCCCAGGAGTGACACTCCTGGGCAAACCGCACGGGCGCCTGCGATCGGGCATCGCGCGACTCACCGGACCGCAACGCTTCCTGCTCGCGGGGTCGTTCCTGATCCCGCTGGGCAGCTTCGCCGTCCTGCCCTTCATGTCGGTGCTGCTGCACGAGCGGCTCGGCATGGGGCTCGGCACGGTCGGTGTGGTCCTTGCCGTGGCCTCGCTGGTGCAGTTCTCGGGCGGCGTGTTGGGCGGCGCGGTCGCCGAGCGCATCGGCCTGCGGCACACGATGCTGCTCGCCCTGGCGATCCGTACGGCGGGCTTCGCCTGCTTCCTTCCCGGCCTGCGCCATCCGGCAGCCGCCGTCTTCGCCCTCTTCCTGGTGTCGGTCGGCGCCGCCCTCTACCTGCCCGCGAACAAGGCCTACTTGATCCACGAGGTCGACGCCGGGCAGCGCCCCTTGTTGCTGTCCGCAAGCAGCTCGGCCCTGAACGCGGGCATCGCCCTGGGGCCGCTGGCCGCGGCGCCCTTCGTCCTCAGCGCCTCCGCCGGACTCTTCACCGCGGTGACCGTGCTGTTCGCGGTGATCACCGTGGGCCATGGTCTGCTGCCGGCCGAGAGCCCGGACCCCGCACCCAGTGCCGGGGCCGGACAAGAACAGACGACGCCTCCACGCCGGGAGAGGGCGTTCGCCGGTCTCGCCGTGCTGCCCTTCACGACCACCGTGCTGAGCCTGTACGTGTTCATGTTCTTCCAGCACTACCTCGCCCTGTACGCGGTGCCCCGCACCTCGACCACGTACTACGGACTGGTCCTCGCGCTCTACGCCGTGCTGCTCGTCGTCGCGCAGCCCCTCCTCTCGGAGCGGATCGCCCGCCTGCCCTACGTTCGGGCGCTGTGGCTCGGGTTCGGCGCGATGGCCGCGGGGATGGCCACGCTCGCCGTCGGCAGCCACGCCGCGATCATGGCCGGAGCCCTGCTCGTCTGCCTCGGCGAGATCGTCCTCTTCTTCAAGAACGACCTGGAGGCCCTCGACCGGTCGCCGCGTGCGCCGGCGGTCGTGTTCGGCCACCAGCGGCTCGCGGCGGGCATCGGGGCTTTCGCCAGCGGGATCATGGGAGGCGCGGGCTACCAACTGGCCGAACGCGGCGGCGGCGCCGGTCTGTTCTGGGCCGCGGTGGCCGCGCAGTGCGTACTGCTGCCGCTGCTTCTGAGCCGCTGGGCCGCGGTCAGAGGCCGAGGTCGCTGAGGCCGGGGTGGTCGTCGGGGCGGCGGCCGAGCGGCCAGTGGTACTTGCGGTCGGACTCCTTGATGGGCAGGTCGTTGATGGACGCGTGCCGGGCCCGCATCAGGCCGTCGTCGTCGAACTCCCAGTTCTCGTTGCCGTACGACCGGTACCAGTGGCCGGAGTCGTCATGCCATTCGTAGGCGAAGCGCACCGCGATGCGGTGGCCGTCGTGCGCCCACAGTTCCTTGATGAGGCGGTAGTCGAGCTCACGGTCCCACTTGCGGGAGAGGAAGGCGGTGATGGCGTCGCGCCCTGTGACGAACTCCGCGCGGTTCCGCCAGCGGGAGTCCTCGCTGTAAACAAGGGCCACCTTCCCGGGATCGCGGGAGTTCCAGCCGTCCTCGGCGAGGCGGACCTTCTCGGTCGCGGTCTCCCGGGTGAAGGGCGGAACGGGAGGACGGGTGCTCATGGTTGCTCCTCGGGTCAAGGGGAGGAAGGACGTGAGAACGAGCGTTCTCCGTCGAGGTCGCCCACGATAGGAGAACGCACGTTCTCGCGCAATGGTGCGGTGCTGTGCGGCCTCGTAGTAGCCTGCGAGAACGTACGTTCTCACCCTCCCCGGGAGTCCTCATGGATCGCGCCGAAGCGGAAGTCAGGCTGCTCGACGCCGCCGACGAGCTCTTCTACGAGCGAGGAGTCCAGGCCGTGGGCATGGATCAGGTGCGTACGGCGTCCGGCGTGTCGCTCAAGCGCCTCTACCAGGTCTTCCCGTCGAAATCGGAGCTGGTCCGCGCCTGGCTCGAACGGCGCGACCGCCGCTGGAGGGCGCGTCTGGCCGAGTACGCCGACGCCCGGCCCGCGGGCGCGGAGCGCGTCCTCGCGGTCTACGACTGGCTCTACGAGTGGTTCCGCGAGCCGGACTTCCGGGGCTGCGCGTTCATCAATTCCTTCGGTGAACTGGGGGCCGTCGACCCGGCGGTGGCCGACGCCGTCCGGACGCACAAGCGTGCCTTCCACGACTACATGGAGGGACTGGTGGCTGCCGCGGGTGAACCGGGGCAGACTGTCGGCCCGTTGGTCCTGCTCGCGGAGGGGGCCATGACCGCGGCCGCCATATCCGGCTCACCCGAACCGGCGCGCCAGGCCCGGCAGGGAGCGGTTCAGTTGCTGGCCGCGCGGTAGAGCGCCGGGCGCCCGACAGGAAGAAGACTGATGGCGAAGACGTATCGCGTCGGATTCGGGACGCGTGTGATCAACGGCGTGTTCGGGGCGATGACCCGGCGTGGGATGGGCAAGAGCTACCGGTACATCCTGACCGTGCGCGGCAGGAAGTCGGGCCGCCCGTTCTCCACGCCGGTCGACGTGATGTCGGCCGGGGGCGAGCGCTGGGTCGTCGGCGCCTACGGGGTGAGCAACTGGGTGCGCAACGCCCGCGCGGCCGGGGAGATCGAGCTCAGCAGGGGCGGCACGTCCCAGACCGTGCGCGTGATCGAGCTCGGGCCCGAGGAGAGCGTCCCCGTGCTGCGCCAGTACTGGCGCGAAGTGCCCGTCACCCGCCCCTACTTCGACGTGACGGGCGACTCGACGGACGAGGAGTTCGCCGCCGAGTCGCCGCGTCACCCGGTGTTCCGCCTGGCGTAGGGTCAGCCCGCCTTCGCCCCGGTGTGCAGGGCCAGGGCGCTGCGGGCGGGCAGGGTGGTCTCGATCTTTCCGTCGTCCCCGACGGTGACCGTGTTGCCCTCGCAGTTGTCCGCCGGCGCCTTGGCGACATTGCAGTAGGTGCCGCCGGGCAGGGACGTCGCGAAGGTCTGGGGCAGCTCGCCGTCGCCGTTGTTGAGGGCCACGAACCCCTTGGTGCCGCGGCCGAAGGCTAGGGCGCTGCCGCCGTTGTCCCACCAGTCGGTCAGCTCGGCGGTGCCCACCTCGTTGCGGAATCCGACGAGGCCGGTGATCGCCTGCTGGGTGTGGGTGTTCGTCCACCCGTCCGCGCCGCTGGGCGGGCCTGCGTCCTTTTCCGACCACTCGTAGCCGGAGTACACGTTCGGTGAGCCGTAGGGGGACGCGAGCATGAAGACGTTGGCCAGGGCGTAGGTCGCGCCGTCCTTGTAGGTGAGCGTCGAGCCGTTGCGCTCGGTGTCCCAGTTGTCGACGAACGTACGGGCCGATCCGCTGCCCAGTTTGCCGTCCGCGACCGACTTCAGTTGCGCGATGTCGCCGCCCTGGAAGGCGCTCTTGAGGTGGCCGCCGTAGCGGAACTCGTCGACGTCCCCGACGCCGGTGTACTCGTCGGGCTTGACGGCCTCGCCGCCGCCGTGGATGACCTCCGACACCCAGAACCCGGGATCGCTCATCTTGTCCTTGATCGCGGCCACGTCATCGGCGGCCATGTGCTTGGCGGCGTCGATGCGGAAGCCGTCCACGCCGAGGGACCGCAGGTCGTCGAGGTATGCGGCGATGGTGTTCCGGACTGCGTCGCTGCCGGTGTCGAGGTCGGCCAGGCCCACCAGCTCGCAGTTCTGGACGTTGTCACGGCTGGTGTAGTCGTTGATGCTCGTGCGGCAGGTGTGGAAGTCCGCGTCCCGGAAGTAGCCGGGGTACTCGTACTTGCCGTACGCGGTGCCACCGGTGCCCGTGCCCGAGCCCGCCGCCATGTGGTTGATGACGGCGTCCGCGATGACCTTGACGCCCGCCTGGTGACAGGCGTCGACCATGCTCTTGAACGCGGCGCGGTCGCCGAGACGGCCCGCGATCTTGTAACTGACGGGCTGGTACGAGGTCCACCACTGGTCGCCCTGTATGTGCTCGGAGGCGGGCGACACCTGGACGTAGCCGTAACCCGACGGGCCGAGCTGCTCGGTGCAGGCCTTGCCCACGTCCGCGAACTTCCGCTCGAACATGGTGGCGGTGACGGTCTTCTCGCCGGGCGGTGTCGCCTGCGACTGCCAGGGCGCGAACGTCGCGAGACCGGCCGCGGCCAGGACCCCGGCCGATGTCGCGCCAAGCAGGCGGGAACGGTACTGCATGCTGCGGCTCCTTCGAGACCGGGCACAGCTGTGCCCAAAGAAGGCAACTACTCGTGGGGGAGGTTGCCGTGGGGGGATTCCGAAGGGGAGCCTGCCTCTCACTCATGTACACGTCAATGCTTTCTGCAAGATATTTCAACTAACCCCGATGTGGCCGGGTTTGTTGCTGCAAGAACTTGCGCGAATTCACTTCTTACTCAGGGGTAGGCTCGCCGCTTTCCTTGTTATACGGTCTGTCTAACAAGCGGGCCGCAGCGCGTTGCGGGACGGCGCCCCGGTCCGTTGCCTGAGCGAACAAGAGAACGTACGCATCAGAGTCAAGGAGCCGCAGCATGGCAAGCAGCACTGTTCGGCCGGCATCGCAGGATCACCCCGAAGAAGACGACGTGGCCCGGCGGTTGCTCGACTCGGCCGCCGAGCTCGCCTATGACCCGGCCACCGAAGTGGACTGGGAGACCCCCCTCGACCGCGACTTCCACGGCGCGAGCCCGGAATGGTGCTCCCTGTACGGCACGGCCTACTGGCAGGAGATGACCGAGGCGCAGCGCAAGGAGCTGACGCGGCAGGAAGCCGCTTCTGTGGCCAGCACGGGCATCTGGTTCGAGATGATCCTCCAGCAGATGGTGCTCCGCGACGTCTACATGAAGGACCCGGCCAGCGACGAAGTGCAGTGGGCGCTCACCGAGATAGCCGAGGAGTGCCGGCACTCGATCATGTTCGCCCGCGGCGCCCGGAAGCTGGGCGCGCCCGCCTACCGGCCCAAGCGGTTCGCGATGGAGCTCGGCCGCGCGTTCAAGACGGTGGCCTTCGGCGAGGCTGCCTACGCGGCGATCCTCGTGGCCGAAGAGGTACTGGATGTCATGCAGCGCGACTGGATGCGCGACGAACGTGTCGTGCCGTTCGTCCGCACGATCAACAACATCCATGTCGTCGAGGAATCCCGGCACATGAAGTTCGCCCGCGACCAGACGACCAAGCGACTCTCCGGGGCGGGCCCGCTGCGCCGCCAGATCAACGCCTTCGTCGTCGCCATCGCCTCGTACTACATCGTCACCAGCATGGTGAACCCCAAGGTGTACGAGAACGCCGGGCTCGACGAGAAGCGTGCCCTCGCCGAGGCGAAGGCCAACGAACACCACAAGTCCATGATGCGGTCCAGCTGTTCGGGCCTGATGGAATTCCTGGCCTCCTCCCGGCTGCTCACCAAGCCGGCCCTCGCCTTCTACAAGCGCGCCCACCTCATCTGAGCCAGCCTCACCGGACCCGAGCGAGTCGAGCCGACGACATGACCTCCTACGCCATCACCCAGACCTGCTGCAACGACGCCACCTGCGTCGCCGTCTGCCCGGTCAACTGCATCCACCCGACCCCGCAGGAAAGGGCGTTCGGCAGCACGGAGATGCTGCACATCGACCCGGCCACCTGCATCGGCTGCGGCGCCTGCGCCGACGCCTGCCCGGTCGAGGCCATCTTCCCGGTGGACAGCCTGCCCGCCTCCCAGCAGGAGTACGAGGCGATCAACGCGGCGTACTTCGCGGACCGGGCGCCCGAACCGGCCCCGGACGGACCGAACTTCCACGCCTGGGACGAGCCGTCCTTCCCGCGGGTCCTGCCCTCGGACTTCGCACCGCTCAAGGTCGCCGTCGTCGGCACGGGACCGGCCGGCATGTACGCGGTCCAGGACCTGCTCCTGCACACCAGCGCCGAAGTCACCCTGATCGACCGGCTGCCCGTGACCGGCGGCCTCGTGCGCTTCGGCGTCGCGCCGGACCACCCCGCCACCAGGAAGGTCGGCGACACGTTCACGCGGTTCCACACCCATCCCAGGGTGCGGATGCATCTCGGTCTCGACGTGGGCGCCGACGTCACCGCGCAGGAACTGGCCGCCCATCACGACGCGGTCATCTACGCCGTGGGCGCCTCGGCCGACCGCACGCTGTCCGTGCCGGGCGAGGACCTGCCCGGCAGCATCTCCGCGAGGGCCTTCGTCGCCTGGTACAACGGCCACCCGGACGCGGCGCCGGACGCGATCGACCTGACCGCCGAGCGCGTGGTCGTCGTCGGCAACGGAAACGTGGCCCTCGACGTCGCCCGCATCCTGCTCGCCGACCCCGACACCCTCGCCCGCACGGACATCGCCGAGCACGCGCTGGCCGCGCTGCGGTCCGCGAAGGTGCGCGAGGTGGTCCTGCTCGGTCGGCGGGGGCCCGAGGACGCCGCCTACACCAAGTCCGAACTGCTCGCCCTCAAGCACGTACCCGGCCTGGACCTGGTCGTGGACGACCACGACCCCCGGATCGCCGCGGCCATCGACGAGGCGGACCGGGCCACCGATCCCCAGGGCAGGGCAGCCCTCCTGCGCGGCGTCACGCGCGGGCCCGTCGACTGGGCGCAGGCACCGGCCCCCGGCCGGCGCATCGTGCTCCGCTTCCACTCGGCCCCGCTGGAGATGCTCGGCGACCAGGCCGTCCATGGCGTACGCGTCGCCGAGGCGTCGGGGGAGCGGACGATCGACGCGGGCATGGTCCTGCGCGCCATCGGCTACCGCGGGGTGCCGGTCGCCGGACTGCCCTTCGACGAGGCAACCGGCACCGTCCCGCACGAGGGCGGCCGGGTGACGGGACAACCCGGCACCTACGTCGTGGGCTGGATCAAGCGGGGGCCCAGCGGTGGCATCGGCGCCAACCGCACCTGCGCCGCCGAGACGGTCACCACGCTCCTGGCCGACGCGGTAGCGGGCGACCTGCCCGCCCGGCAGAGCGCCCCGAAGGCCTTCCACCGGCTCGCCCGGCGCCGCAACCGGAAGGCGAGCGCCGTGCTGAGCCGCTAGGACGGCTCACTTCGCGCGGTCCTCGGCCAGGGTGTGCGCGACCAGGGCGTTGGCGTGCCCGTGCCCCAGACCGTGCTCGGTCTTGAGCCAGCCGACGAGGTCCATGTGCTTGGTCAGCGCCGAGGAACGGATGAGGCCCTTCCACTCCGCGATCGGGCGCCCGTACTTCTTCTCGATCGAGGGGAAGTAACTGGCAGGGCCCTTGGTGGCTTCGGTCATGGTGTGGCCGTCCCGTCTCGCGGAGTGTTGTTGCCAGTTAGACGGACGGGACGCGATCAAGTCATCGTCCGGCCGGAGTGCCGTGCGTCACACTCCGGCCGGAGATTTCCGCGATTGGCGGGGCCCGAGGGCCGGGCTTAGCCTGAGAGCAGTGAACGCCGCCGTTCACCGCCCGACTGATCCAACGGCACTCCCATGACAGGCTCGCGCAGGACACCCCCGGAGCCTGCCGCCTCCCCGAAGCGGGGCAGCGGCAGCGGTATCGCACTCCTCGTCATCGCCTCGTGCCAGCTGATGGTGGTCCTCGACATCACCATCGTGAACATCGCGCTCCCGCACATCCAGACCTCGCTCGGCTTCTCCACCGAGACCCTGTCCTGGGTGATCAACGCCTACACGCTGACGTTCGGCGGTCTGCTGCTGCTCGGCGGGCGCCTCGGCGACATCCTCGGGCGCCGCAGGGTCTTCATGTTCGGCGTCCTGCTCTTCGTCTTCGCCTCACTGCTCGGCGGACTCTCCCAGGAATCCTGGCAGTTGCTCGCGGCGCGCTCGCTGCAAGGCGTCGGCGGTGCCATCGCCTCGCCGACCGCCCTCTCGCTGATCACCACCACCTTCCGCGAAGGACCCGAACGCAACCGCGCGTTCGGCGTGTTCGCGGCCGTCTCCGCGGGCGGCAGCGCCATCGGACTGCTCGCGGGCGGACTGCTCGTGGAGTGGCTCGACTGGCGCTGGGTCCTGTTCGTGAACATCCCCATCGGACTGCTCATCGCCTTCGCCACACCCCGCTACATCCGCGAGTCCGAGCGGCACCCCGGGCACTTCGACATCCTCGGCGCCCTCACCTCCACCGTGGGCATGGTGCTGCTCGTCTACGGTTTCATCCGCGCGTCCGAGGACGGCTGGAGCGACAGCGTGACCATCGCGGCCTTCGCCGCGGCCGTCATCCTGCTCGGCCTGTTCCTCGCCGTCGAGAGCCGCTCGAAGCAGCCCATCACGCCTTTGTGGATGTTCCGCGACCGCAATCGCGCCGGTGTCTACGGGATGATGCTGTGCCTGGCAGCGGCCATGTTCGGCATGTTCTTCTTCCTGACGCTCTTCGTGCAGAACATCCTGGACTTCAGCCCGCTGCGTGCCGGTCTGGCCTTTCTGCCGGTGAGCGCGATCATCGCGGTCGGCGCGGGGCTCGCCTCGCAGTTGCTGCCCAAATGGGGGCCAAAGCCGTTCATGGTGGTGGGCGCGGTGCTCGCTGCCGCGGGGCTCGGCTGGCTGACGCTGACCGACGTCGACAGCACCTACGTGGGCAGCCTGCTCGGGCCCGTCCTCGTCTTCGGCTTCGGCATGGGCATGCAGTTCGTGTCGCTGACGCTGATGGCGGTCTCGGGCGTGCAGTCGCACGACGCCGGAGCGGCCTCCGGGATCCTCAACGCCACCCAGCAGGTGGGCGGTTCGCTCGGCCTCTCCGTCCTGGTCACGGTCTTCGGCACGGCCAGCCGCAACGAAGCCACGGACCAGGTCCCCCGCTTCCTGGCGGAGGCGACCCGCGCCGAGCAGCTCCAGTTCCGCAGGACGGGGGAGCTGCCGGGGCGCTGGGGCGACCAGGTCCTCGCCTCCGGCATCTCCAGCTCCTTCATCGCCGCGGCCGTCTTCGCCGTCGTCGCCGCGTTGATCGCCCTGCTGGTCATCCAGGTGCGGCCCGCCGACCTGGAGCGCCTCCAAGGTGGCGGCGGCATGCCGATGGCGCCCGCCGCGGACGCCCCGGAGCAGGACGCGGACGAGGGTTCTCCTCCCCGCAAGGGCCCTTCCGCGCCCGACTGAAACCGCCTGTGCACAGGCCTGCGCGGCGCCCCGCCGACGGATGGCCTGATTCCCTTGGTGTGCACGCGAGTTGATTGCGGGCAGACGTAGTATGACCAGCCGATCGGGGGCGGCACGGTGGGGGCGGCGCGGGGCAAGGACCCATGGAGACGGGCTTGGACACGGACACCGACTACCGCTTGCTGGGCCCGGTCGAGGCATGGCGTGCGGGCCGCCGCCTCAGTCTCGGCGGACCCAAGCCGCGGGCACTCCTCGCGGCACTGCTCCTGGAGCCGGGACGCGTGGTGTCCGTCGACGCGCTGATCGACGCCATCTGGGGCGAGAGACCGCCGGACACGGCACGCTCCCTCATCCAGTCCTATGTCTCCGCGCTGCGCCGCGCGCTGTCCGCCGAGGCCATCGAGACCCGGCCGCCCGGCTATCTGATCCACGCGGACGCCACCCTCGTCGACCGCGTCGCGTTCGAGCGCCTCGCCGTACAGGGCAGGCAGGCGGCCGCCGAAGGGGATCACGGCGCCGCCGCACGGCTGCTGGGGGACGCCCTGGCGCTGTGGCGCGGCCCCGCGCTCGGCGGGATCGGCGAGACACTGCGGGCCATGGCCGACCAGCTGGACGAGGCACGGCAGGCGGCCCTGGAAGAGCGGATCGCCGCGCAGTTGGCCCAGTCGGGCCGCGAGACGGACCTGGTGGCCGAACTCACCGCGCTGGTCTCCAGGCACCCCACCCGGGAGCGTCCCCGCGGCCAACTGATGCTCGCGCTCTACCGGTTGGGCCGCCAGGCCGATGCCCTCGCGGTCTACGCCGAGGGCCGCGACGTCCTGGCCCAGGAGCTCGGCATCGATCCCGGCCCCGACCTCAGACGGATGCACGAGGCGATCCTGCGGGCCGACGAAGAACTGCTCCCCGCCGAGCCGGGCACCCCCGAACACGCAACGTTCCTTCGGGATGCCGCCACGGTCCCCGTGGCGGCCCTTCTGCCGCCCACCATCGGCGACTTCACGGGCCGTGACACGCAACTGGCCGATGTCCGGGCCGCGCTGTCCGGGCCCCGCGAGGCCATGCCGGTCGTCGTCCTTTCCGGGCCCGGCGGCGTCGGCAAGTCGACCCTGGGGGTGCGGGCCGCGCACCAGGTCACCGACGCGTACCCGGACGGCCAGCTCTACGCCGAACTGCGGGGCGCCACCGACCCGGTGGCCCCCGGCGAAGTCCTCGGCCGGCTCCTCTACGCCCTGGGCGCCGACCCGCCCGACGGGGACGCCGAGCGGCGCGACCTCTTCCGCAGCCTGGTCTCCGGACGCCGCGTGCTGCTCGTGCTCGACGACGCGGCCAGCGAGTCCCAGGTGCGCCCCCTGCTTCCCGGCAGCGCCACCTGCGGGGTGCTCATCACCGCGCGGGCCCGCCTCGGCGCCCTGCCCTGTACGCACCGCACCGATCTCGACGTGCTCGACACGGAGCCCGGGACCGAGCTGCTCGGCCGGGTCGCGGGGGAGCGGCACGTCAGGGACGAGCCGGATGCCGTCCGGCGCATCGTCGAGCTGTGCGGCGGGCTCCCGCTCGCCATCCGCATCGCGGGCGCCCGCCTGGCCACCCGCCGCCACTGGACCGCGCGCATGCTCGCCGACCGGCTCGCCGACGAACACCACCGCCTGGACGAACTCGCCGTCGGCGACCTGGAGGTCCGGGCCGGCCTCGGCATGAGCTACCGGGCCCTTGACGCCCCCGCCCGCACCGCACTGCGCCGCCTCGGCCTGCTCGCCGCACCCGATGTCGCCGCCTGGGTGGTGACCGCCCTGCTCGACGTGCCGGAGGCCGAGGCCGACCGTGTCGTGGAACAGCTCATCGACGCACAGCTCCTGCACTGCACCGGCGTCGACCGCGCCGGTCAGCCCCGCTACCGGCCCCACGACCTGGTCCGCGTGTACGCCGCCGAACGCGCCGACGCCGAGGACCCGCCCGCCGAACGGGCCGCCGCCGTCGGCCGCGCCCTTGGCGCCTGGCTCTGGCTCACCGGCCTCGCCGCGTCCGCCACACCATCGGGCGCCGTCGAACTGCACCGCGGCCTCCTGGACTCCGCCGGCCCGAACGGCTCCGCCCACTCCCTGCGCCGGCTCGTGCGGCCCGTCGGCCCCGAAGCCACCCAGCGGGCACTGACCGACCCGGCCGCCTGGTTCGAGGCGGAGGCCGACGCGATAGCCGCCGCCGTCGAGCGCGCGGCCGCCCTCGACCTGCACACCCTCTCCTGCGAGGCCGCTGCCGCGCTGTGCTCCTCCGCGTACACCGTCGGCAACCGTTTCGAGGCGTGGTGGCGCACACACGACGCGGCCCTGGCCGCCGCCCGCCGCGCCGAGGACAGGGCGGGCGAGGCGCTGCTGCTCATCGGCCTGGGCCAACTCCGATACGAACAGGACCGGTTCCCCGAGTCCCAGGGCTACTTCAAGCAGGCCGCCGGCCTCTGCGCCGAACTCGGCGACGTACGCGGACAGGCAGCCGCCTTCGCCGGGCTCGGCAGCGCCCTGCGCGAGGCGGGGCGGCTGCGTGCCGCACAGGAGACGCTGGTGCGCGCCGTCGACGGATTCCGTGAGCTCCACGACGACCCGGGCCTCGGCCTGTCCTGCCGGTACGCCGGGTCGGTCCAGCTCGAACTCGGCGACTTCGCGGCGTCCCGCTCCTTCCTCGACGAATCGCTGCGGGCCTACCGCAGGCTCGGCAGCCGTCGCGGCGAATCCCTCACCCTGCGCTCGCTCGGCCTGGTGCACCGCGCCCTCGGCGAGTACGCGGCGGCGGAGGAGCTGTCGGGGCGCGCGGTGGACCTGCTGAGCACCCTGGGGGACCCGCTCATGCTCGCGTACGCCATGCAGGCGCGGGCCAAGTCCCGCATCAGGCTGGGGCGTTCGGCCGAGGCGGACGCAGAGATCCGCGACGTACTCGACATCTGCCGCGGTCAGCGCGACCGCTTCGGCGAGGCCCTTGGCATGCGCACCCTCGGCGAGTGCGAGCTCGCCGCGGGCCGCCTGGACACCGCCGAACAGCACCTCACCGCGGCCGCCGACCTCTGGGACGACCTGGGGCTCCCGCTTCCCCGCGCCCGCACCCTGCGTGATCTCGCGGCGGCGCGCGAGGCCGCGGGGGACCGGGCGGCGGCCGGTGCGCTGCGTGCCGAGGCGCGGGAGGTCTTCACCGCGTACGAGGCGCGCGAGCGGAACGAGCCGGGGCTCTAAGACCCCTTCGGGCCGCCCGAAACGGCGGTCCTGCAATCCGCTTGCCCCGGACTTGCAGAGAATTTGCAGCGGCCTGCGTCACGCTGTGGTTGTCGGCGGGTGAACACGCCGACGGCAACGGGGGATCGCAGGAAACAACGGGGGACTCAGCGGAATTCATCGGGGGAAGCACGGGGGAAGGCCACTGATGCCTCGTACGGCCCACACCACCGACACCGTCGGTCGTGTGGGCCGCTCGTCGCGTAGCGCCCCTGCCAGGGCACGGAGGGGACTCCGGGGCCGGGCGGCAGCCCGTCCCCGGAGCTGTGCCCGCCGCCGTCGCCACGAAGGGGCAGACATGTCGTCGATCATCCTCATGAACGACCCCAGAGTCGTCGGCATCCCGGTCCACGACTGCGGCGAGGCCCTCGTGGACCTGCGTCAACTGCCCTTCGTGGACGTCGACGACCGCCTCGCCGACCAGGACGGGGCCTACGCCCAGTTGCGGGAGGGCGTCGCCTGGCGCCTGGCCCGCGCCGCCCGGCTGCTCCCCGAGGGGCTGCGCCTCCTGGTCACCGAGGGATACCGGCCGCTGGCCCTGCAGATCCAGTACTTCGAGGAGTACGCCGCCGAGCTGAGGAAGGCCAATCCCGACTGGTCGGACGACTACCTCCAGCAGCAGACGAGCCGCTCCCTGTCGCCGCCCGACGTGGGTCCGCATGTCGCGGGCGCCGCGGTCGACCTCACCCTGCGCACCGCCTCGGGCACCGAACTCGACCTCGGCACCCCGGTGAACGCCAGCCCCGAGGAGAGCGACGGCGCCTGCTACATGGACAGCGCCCTCATCTCCCCGGCGGCCCGCCGCAACCGCCGTACCCTCACCGCTGCCCTCGCCACCGCGGGCCTGGTCAACTACCCCACAGAGTGGTGGCACTGGTCCTACGGCGACCGCTACTGGGCCCTCACGACACAGGCGCCCAGCGCGCGGTACGGGCCGGTGACGATGGACGTTCCGGCGCCCTGATCACCGGCACACCTCACCCGGAGTGGGCGACGTGCCGCGGGCTGCCGGATCGGAGGGTGCCCGGCAGGACAGTTCCCGCTACGAGAGGACACCGTCATGCCGATCGCCAGTGCGGCACGGCCGCTGACGGGGCGCGTGATCAAACAGCTCGTACACGTCACCATCCTCGACATGTCGACACGGCTGGCGGCGCAGGCGTTCCTCGCCGCGCTTCCCATGCTCATCGCGGTGGCCTCGTTCAGCCCGGAGGCCGTCCGGCGTGAACTGCTGCGCTCGCTGCGCTCCATGGTGGGCTCCGGTGGACCCGTGGTGGCGCAGGCCGAGGGTGTCCTCGGAGGCGGGGACACCGCGACGCACAGCTGGGGCGCGGCAAGCGTGCTGGTGGCACTGCTGTCGGCGACCGCTTTCACCCGGGCCCTGCAGCGCACCTGCGAACGCGCCTGGGACCTGCCACGCGCCGGTGTGCGGCTGGTGGCCTGGCGCTGGGCGGCGTGGCTCCTGGTGTGGGTCGCGATGCTGATCGTGCAGGGCCTGTTGTACCGGGCCTTCGGAGCGGGCCCCGCCCTGGGTGTCCCGCTGCAACTGGTGGCGTCGGTCCTGATGTGGTGGTGGACCCAGCACCTGCTCCTCGTCGGCCGCGTTCCCTGGCTGCCCCTGTTGCCCGGGGCGGTGCTCACGGGCACGGGCGCGGTCTCGTTCTACGCACTGTCAGGGCTGTGGCTGCCGCGCGCGCTCCGCATGAGCGAGGGTCGCTACGGAGCGCTCGGCTCGGTCTTCACCGTGCTCTCCTGGCTGATCCTCTACTTCACCGTCGTCGTGTTCGGCATCGCGATCGGCCGGACACTCGCCCAGGAGGAGTCGGTGCGACGGTGGCTGGGCCCGGCGAACGGCGCGTCACGCTGACACGGCGGCCACCCGGCCCTTCCGCACCGCCGTGGCCAGCGCCCGGTGATCGCGCTCGTTCTGGTCGGCGTACGTCTCCGCGAACCGTGCCAGGGCCTGGTCGAAGGTGTCGGAGCCGCCCAGGTAGGCGGCGACGGCGATCCGGTCGCCGGACCGCGCGTGCGCGCGGGCGAGGGTCGCCCCGCACATCCGGCCGAACAGCCGCATGACGTCGGGGGTCATCAGCTCTGCCTGCGGTATGGCCTTCCAGTCCCGCAACTGCCGCAGATAGAAGTCGCGTTCACGGCCGTCGAGCCCCTCGACCCGTTCCCAGCCCAGGAACATGTCGCTGGTCGCCTGCATCAGACGCTGTCCGGCGACGACCCGTTCCCCCTGGTTGAGGTGGCTGCTCGCGCCCGCGAACTCCGCGAGCACCGACGGCTGGGCCTCCTTCGCCTGCAGCAGGAGCGGGTCGGTGTCGTCGCGGCCCAGCAGCAGGATGATCCAGCAGCGGGTCCCGACGCTGCCCACCCCGACCACCTTCCGGGCCATGTCGACCACCCGGTACTGCGCAAGGAGCGCCCGCCGGTCGGCGGGCAGCGACAGCGCGTACCGGTCGACCAGCTCCCGCAGCTGGTGCTCCAGTTGCTTGCGCTCGACCCCCGGCATGAGGTCGTCGAGGGGGGTGATCAGCGGTGGGTCGGGTGCGAGCCGCAGCTGGCCGTCGACCATCCGGGCCAGCTTCTCCAGGGCCTGCAGGTGGTCGCGGGTGCGGGCCTTGCTGAACGTCTTGGACACCCTTCGCCGCGTTCGCGCGTCGAGCTTGGCGGACATCAGGGTGTGCAGATCCGCCGCGTCGATCCGCGAGTACCACACGTCGAGCGTCCGCATCCGGGCGAAGTCCCTGATCGACTCGCGGTACGAGCGGACGGTCGCGCGCACCACCCGGGCCCGCTCCGCGCGCTTGAAGCCGTTGTCGCGCCCCGCGATCACGAGGCTGACCACAAGGCGTTTGACGTCCCACTCCCACGGTCCGGGCAGCGTCTCGTCGAAGTCGTTGACGTCGAACATCAGGTGCCGCTCCGGTGACGCGAGCAGCCGGAAGTTCAACATGTGGGCGTCCCCGCACAGTTGGGCCCGCAGGCCGCTGTCCGGTGTGTGGGCCAGGTCGGTGGCCATGACGGCGGCCGCCCCGCGGAAGAAGCGGAACGGCGACTCGAGCATCCGGCCGTAGCGGATCGGCACGAGTTCCGGGAGCCTGCTCGCCGACTGCCGCTCGATCACGTCGACCGGGTCGGGGCGGTCTGGCGCGGCGGTGAACTCGGCGTGGTCGGACCGCCGGGCCCGGGTCCGGCCGGCCCGTCCCAGGGCCGCCCGCTCCCGCGGGGTGAGGTGAAGATGAGTGGTCTCGGTCATGGCGCGCTCCCTCCAGGCGTTGAGGACTCTGGGGGCGGCCGGGCGGTCCGGCGTCACCCCGCCGGTGTGAGGTCGCCTTCCAGGGGTGAGGCCCGACGGGCTCCGGAGCCGCAGACTGACAGGCATGGAACCGACGATCCGAGGACAGCGATGGCTGGCCCGTGCGTCCCTGGCATCCGCCGCCGCCGCGGTGCTGGTGCTCGGAGTGTTCGCGGGTGTCAAGACCTTCGCCCTGCTGGGCGTGGGCCTCGCGGGCCTGGCGATCACGGCCGCCGCGGTCTGGTGGATCCTCAGCAGGCGGGGCCTGCCACGGATCCTCGCGGTGCTGCTTGCCGTCTCCGCTCCGGTCTGGGTGCTCGTGGAGTACACCCAGGCCCGGCTCACCTGGGTAGCCCTGCTGTCCGGCGGGCTGTGGCTCCTCGCGGCGGGCACGGGCCGTGCGGCCCTCGCGCGGCACAAGCCCCCGGATCCGATGCCGGAGCGCCCGGCCGCCGAGTTCCGCCATCCGGTCCTGATCATGAATCCGCGTTCCGGGGGCGGCAAGGTGGACCGGTTCGCGCTGCGCGAGCGGGCAGCCGCGGCGGGCGCCGAGGTGGTGCTCCTGGAGGGCAGCGGCGAGATCGACGTGGCGGCCCTCGCCCGCAAGTGCGCGGCCGAGGGCGCCGACCTGCTCGGCGTCGCCGGCGGGGACGGCACCCAGGCGCTGGTCGCCGACGTCGCCGCCGCCCTCGACCTGCCGTTCCTGGTGATCCCGGCGGGCACCCGCAATCACTTCGCCCTCGACCTGGGCCTGGACCGCGACGATCCGTCGACGGCCCTGGCCGCGCTGAGCGACGGGGTGGAGCTGCGGGTGGACCTCGGCCGGGCCGGCGGGCGGCCCTTCGTCAACAACGTGTCGTTCGGCGCCTATGCCGAGGTGGTGCAGAGTCCGGCCTACCGGGATGACAAGACACGTACCACCCTCCAACTGCTGCCCGATCTCCTCGAGGGTCACAAGGGCGCGCGACTGACGGCGCGTGCCGGGGAGCACGACCTCACGGACCCCCAGGCACTGCTGGTGAGCAACAACCCGTACGGCACGAACGACATCGCCGGGCTCGGCCGCCGTACGCGCCTCGACGGCGGGGTCCTCGGCTGTGTCGGCATCCGGGTCACCAGCGGCGCGCAGGCCGCGGGGCTGCTGCGCGGCGGGTCGGCCGCCGGGCTGACGCGGGTGACGGCCGCCGCTGTGGCCGTCGATGCCGACCAGGAGGAGATCCCGGTCGGCATCGACGGCGAGGCGGTGCGTCTGCGGACCCCCGTGCACTGCGAGGTGCGGCCCGGGGTCCTGCGCGTGGTCGTGCCACGGTCGCGGCCCGGGCTGTACCGGGAGCGCCCGCGCCTCGACTGGCGGCTGCTCTTCAGGCTCGGGCTGACCTCCACGGCACCGGCGCCCTCCGCTACATAGGCGCCCCGTAGACCTTGTGCGCCTGCCGGTGCCCGTACGTGGCCAGCGACCAGATCACCAGGACGTCCATCGCGATGATGATGGCGGACCACACCGGGTAGTACGGCGTGAAGAAGAAGTTCTGCAGGGCGCTGAGCGCCGCGACGCCGATGCCGACCGCGCGGGCCCAGGTCTTGCCGGAGAAGATGCTGAAGGCCGCCGCGAGGACCAGGGCGCCCACGAGCATCTGGATCCAGCCGCGGACGTTGGCGTCGAAGTCGAAGGGGTAGTCGTTCTGCGATTGGTAGAAATTGTCGTTGAGGATCGCGGTGAGTCCCGCGATCGCGTGGAACGCGCCGATGATGCCCAGCAAACACACCGCGAAGACGACACCGCCGACGGCGACCGGATTGACACGAGGCTGTGGTTCGGGCGGGTCGGAACGCGACTGGCCCGGTGACATCTGCTCCGTCATGTCGAACCTCCTCCTGGGTGAGTCCGGAGCATCCCGCCCGGCACCACCCGGCCGGTTCACCCGCCAGGGATGACCCCGGGGCCCCTGGTGGCGGCACCGTCACCCGCACAAGGTGATGCCGTCGGCCGTGCCGGCGCGAGAATGTCGGCCGATGGCAGAGCCGTCGCACAGGAGGTGTCGCCATGGGCGGGGCACAGCAAGGCTCGGGGCCCGAACCGGCAGGGACACCACCTGGCGGCGCCGATTTCGAGATCCGCGTGCGGGGCCGGATCGGTGAGGCCTTCCGTTCGGCCTTCGGAGAGATGACGGTGGTGCTGCGCCCGGCCGAGACGGTGCTGATGGGCGCGGGACTCGACCAGGCCGCGCTGTACGGGATCCTCGACCGCATCCAGGCGCTCGGCCTCGAACTCATCGAGGTGCGCCGATTGCCGGAGGCAGGCGTCTAGAACGAGTTCCAGGCAAATAGAGCCGGACAGCCTCTTCCGCAGCCGTAGTGGCGGACCCACGGTGTAGGGGTAGTAAATATGCCCTGCACATGGGGAGGTGAGGGGCATGTCCGCGGCGCTGTGCACGGAGCCGGGAAGTGGTTCGTCGAGAGCGGTGGGTGAAGTCTCCGCCCTGCATGGTCGGTTGAGTGTGCTCAGCCGGGAGACACGGGCGGCCGAGTCGGCCATGACGACCTGCCTGGTGTGGGTCGCGGGCACCTTGGTGCGGATCGCCGGGGACGTGGGCGATGTCCGCAGCGCGGGCGCGCTGGTGAGCGAGGCGGCGGCGGTGCTCGCGCTGGTCCCCGCGCAGCCGGAGCGGCCCGGTGAGCGGCCCGGGCCCACGGAGCGATTGACGGAACGTGAGCTGGAGGTCCTGAGCCGACTTCAGCAGGAGGTGCCGCTACGGCAGATTGCCGACGGCTTGTACGTCTCGGTGAACACGGTCAAGAGCCACGTCCGCTCCGTGTACCGCAAACTGGGTGTGTGTTCCCGGGCAGAGGCCGTACGAAGCGCCCGCGCGCTGGGCCTCGTGTAGACGCCTGCACGTCACGGCGGTACGTCAACACCCTTATATGTCACAGGAGTTGGAGCTCGCGAGCGCGTCGGACCGCTGCTGAGCGCCGGGTCACGGAGAGCTTGCGGTAGACGCTCTTGAGGTGTGTCTTCACCGTGTTCACCGAGAGGTACAGCTCCTCGGCGATCTCCTCGGTGGTCATCATCTGCGCCAGCCGGTTCAGGACGTCGCGCTCCCGGGCGCTGAGCCGCTCGGTGACCGTCGGCGTGGCCGCCGCGAGGGTGAGAGCCGGGTGGGCGGCCGAGCGCGAAGGCGTGCCGGCGGCGACCTTGTGGCGGGCGGAGTCGAGCAGCGGCGCGCACGCCGGCGCCAGGGACCGCAGCACGGGCCGGGGCAACCGGGAGGCGGCCACCACCTCACCGATCGAAGAGGGCGCGGAACCATACTGCTCGGCGGCCGTGGCAAGCGCGGTCACCAGGGAGCCGACATCGGAGAGGAAGGCGTCGGGCCGTACCCGCAACACGGCGCGGGCGGCGCGGAGTTCGAGCTTGGCCCGGCCGGGCTCGGCACGCGCGAGTTCGACCCAGGCGCGCACCAGATGCAGGGATGCCTGCGCGCGCTCGGCCACGGGCCAGGTCGGCAAGGACGGCTGGGTGGCCTGCGCGGCGAGTTCGTCGGCGGCACGGAAGCGGCCGCGGAGGGCTTCGAGGAGCGCGAGTTCGACAAGGCAGTCGCGGCGCAGTGCGCCGTTCCCGGCGGCTCCCGCGGCCTTGAGCGCTCCGGTGAGGGAGGCCTCAGCCGCCTTGAGGCCGCCCGCCCGCAGCTCGCCGCCGCCGCGGATCGACAATGTGAGCGCGATGATCTCAGGGTGGCGCGCCAGGGCCGTGTGCGGCAGACGCGCGAGGGCGGACTCCGCGTCGGCCGCCGCCGCTCGCGCCTCCGACGGGTTCTGGGAGCGCTGCTGTTCCATCCGGATCACGGCATGGGCCAGGCGGCACCGGGCCGTACGCTCCTCGTCCGCCGGGAGGTCGGCCAGCAGGCCGTCGGACAGGTCGAGGTACCGGCAGCACAGTGGGTCGTCGTCGCGCGCGCGGGCGACCGCCGCGGCGAGCAGCGGGGGCTCGGGGTCCCCTGTCGACGGTGGTGCGGGCGGCCGTCCGGTCAGCTCGGCCGGCAGTCTCAGGCGGGTGAGGCCGAGCACCTGGCCGATCGCCAGACGGTCCACGACAAGGCGGCCTGTCTGGTCCCAGTCGCCCGCGGCGAGCAGGTGCCGCACGGCGTCGGCCAGCAGACCGTGCTCGCCGAGCCACGCCGCCGCGCGGCGGTGCAACGGGGCGACCAGGCCGGGCTTCTCGTGGCGCAGGCACATCCGCAGTACGTCGGCGAACATCTGATGGCAGCGATACCAGCCCTGGCCCATGGGCTGCAGGAACGAGTTCTCCCGGACGAGGGAGGCGAAGTGCCGGCCGGCGTCCTCGCCCGAGAGCTCGACCGCCAGCTCGGCGTTCATCCGGTCGAGGACGCTCGTGGTGAGCAGCAGCCTGCGCATCCCCGCGGGCTGCAGATCGAGGACCTCCTCGACGAGGTAACTGGCGATGGCCTCGTCGTCACCGGCGAAGTGCGCCACGAACCGCTCGGGATCGTTCTGTTTCTCCATGGACATCGCGGCCAGGCGCAGTCCCGCCGCCCAGCCGTCCGTACGCCGCCGCAGCGTGCTGACCGTCTGCTTGGGTAGGTCGATCCCGTGCTGCGCAAGGAGCGCCGCCGTCTCCTGGTCGTCGAAGGCCAGGTCAGTGGTGCGCAGCTCGGTGACCTCGCTGGTCAGGCGCCCACGGTGCAGATGCAGGGGCGGGTCCCGGCGGGCCAGCACGATCAGGTGCAGCACTCCGGGCAGGTGCCGCAGGAGACTGCTGACGCCTTCCGCGATCGGGGAGCCGGGAGCGGGCTGGAAGTCGTCGAGGACCAGGACGACCTGCTCACCACACCTGTGCAGATCGGCGGCGAGCGCCGCCACGAGCAGCGGTTCCGCCTGTTCGCCTTGCGGTTCGGGCAGGTCCACCCCGGCCGCGCGCAGCGTGTTGATCACCCGCGGCCAGAAGACGCAGGACTGCTCGGACCGGCCGTCGCAGGTGACCCAGGCGAGCGGTCCGGGCAGCCGCCGGGAGTGCGCCCACTCCAGGGCCAGGGCCGTCTTGCCTGCGCCGACGGGGCCCACGATCACGGTCAGGGGCCCCAGGACACCGCGCGCGAGGCGGTCGGTCAGCCGGGGCCTGGGGACGAGCCAGGTCGGCACCGCCGGCGCCGTCCCGACGATCGCCGGAGTCGGGCCGGTGTCATGTGAACGGGGTGAGCACTCGGCCATGGACGGCACCTCGCTCTCGGAGCAAAGTGGTGCGGCTGCGGCAAGTATGGGGCGCATAAGGAGACGCGAACGCGCGGCAGGCACCATCTCACCCGGGTGAAGTTCCCGGGGGAGACGGCGCCTGCCGGAGTGCCCGGCCCGGAGTGCCGGGCCGCTCGGGTCACTGCGGCTGGAGTGCCGCGATCAGCTCTTCCTCCCGGTCCTTGGTGAGGGAGGTGCGGATCACGGTGGGGTTGAAGGGGCGTACCGCGTCACGGACGCGGTCGGGCGTGGAGCGGCGGACGAGGGCGAAGACGGCGGCACGGCCGGGTTCGAGGGTGGCGGCGATCTCCTTGACGAAGGCGTCATTGATGCCGACGTCGCTGAGCTTTCCCGCGACGGCACCGGTGGCGGCCCCCACCGCGGCACCGAACACCGGCATCAGGAAGAGCAGCCCGAACAGCGAGCCCCACAGTGCTCCGCCGGCCGCGCCGGTGGCCGTGGTGCTGAAGGTCTGGCTCACATGGATCTTGCCGTCCATGGTGCGCCAGGCGAGCGCCGCGTCCTCCAGGTCCAGCAGTTCCTGGCGGGACAGTTCCTTGGAGAGCCGCAGTACGCCCTCCGCCTTTTCCTTGTCCGCGAATCCGAGTACGACGAGATCGGCCATCAGGACCTCCTGCGTTGATTGCGGGTCGTCGGGTCCGGCCGTACCGAGGGAGTGACCGGGTCGCCCAACTTCTGTGCCATTGCCGTGAGTTCGGTCAGGACGGGGGACAGGGCCTCATCGGTGAGGAAGCCCTCGGCGACAGGGACGGCACCTGCGTCGCGCAGGGCCTTGCGCAGGTACTTGGCCCATACGTGCTCCAGCAGGACGAAGGCGGCCGCGGCCCCCGGGTCGAGGGAGTCGGCCATCTCCCTGATCTCGTCCAGGGTCAGGCCGAAGGCGTTGCCCCCGGCCAGGCTCGGGTAGGCCTCCTCCGCGGCCCGGACCTCCTCGGTCGTGATGCCGAGCAGCGCGGCGACGGTCTCGCCCATCCCCTCCGCCTGGAAGTCGAGGGAGAAGAGAGTGCCGCCGGGCTCCTTGCGGACGAAAAGCATGTCGAGGACGCGGATCTGCCCGTTCGCCTCGAGGATCGCCAACTCCTCGATGATCCGTCCCTCGAACTTGGCGTCGGGTCCGAATTCGACCGTCAGGAGTTGTACCGGTCCGATCCCAGCCATCGTGTCTCCTCTCGGGGAATTGCCGCCGTCACGTCCGTCATCACAGCGTCGACACCCGGGGCGGCGCGTCACCCGCCGCAGGTGAGGGAAGCGGGCGCGGGCGCCGTGACGGTGGGAGGCGGAGGTGCGACGCCCATGACGCAGCAAGAGACGCCAGACGGTGACACCCAGGACAGCAGTACCGAGTCCGAACTGAGGCGCTTGCGTGCCGAGGTCGGCGAACTGCGTGCGCGTGCGGGGACCGAGCGGCGGCGCAGGGTCCGGCTGCTGGCCGTCCGGCGCGTCGTGGCGGCCGTCCTGATCGCCTTGGTCGCCGTGCTCGCGGTCACCTCGATCGTGGGGGTGTGGGGGGCGCGGACCACGCTCGACACGGATCGCTGGATCGCCACGGTGGGCCCGCTGCCCGAGGACCCCGACGTGAACGCCGCCGTCTCCACGTATCTGGCGCGCGAGATCTTCGACCAACTGGACGTCGAACAGCGGCTGTCCGACGCGTTGCCCCCGCGCGCCTCCTTCCTCGCGGCGCCGGTCACCGGTGCGGTCCACGACTATGTGCGGGACTCCGTCTCCAAGCTCATCGCCAATGACCGGTTCCAGGAGGTGTGGCGCGCGACGAACCGCCGCGCCCATGAGCGGATCGTCGAGGTGCTGGAGAAACGCAACGAGAACGTGCGGGTGGACGGTGACACGGTCACCCTGAACCTGCTGCCCGTGGTCAACAACGTGCTGCGGTCCCTGGAGGAGCAACTGCCCACCATGTTCGGCAAGAAGCTGGACCTGCCGCCCCTCTCCTCGGGAGAGATCCCGCCGGGCCTGCACGAGCGCATCGAGTCCGCGCTCGGCGTGTCACTGCCCGAGAACTTCGCGCAGATCCGCATCTACAACCGGGGCGAGCTGGGTCAACTGCAGGAGAGCGTGCTGCTGTTCAAGCGCGCGGTGGTGGGTCTGGTGATCGCCGTGCCGGTGCTGCTCGGGCTCGCCCTGTGGATCTCGCCCCGACGGCGGCGCACTCTCCTGCAGCTCGGACTGTGGCTGGTGGTGACCGTCACGGTGCTGACGACCGTGCTGCGTGCGGTCCGGGACCAACTGCTCGGCCAGGTGCCGGACGGCGTCTACCGCGACGGCGCGCGCGCCGCGATGTGGACGGTCTTCGAGAGCCTGCGCGAGCGCGGCGACCAGCTGCTGTGGCTGGGTGTCGCCATCGCCGTCCTGGCGTACCTGGTGGGTCCGGGGCGGTTGCCGAAGGCGCTGCGCCGGTACGTGGCGCAGGGCGCGCGGGCGACGGGCCACTTCCTGGCCAAGGCCGGCGACCGGGTGGACGGTGCGCGGGTGCGGCCATGGGTGGCCCGGCACGCCGACGTGCTGCGGGTGGCCGGCGTCGCCGTGGCGGCCCTGGTCGCGCTGCTCCTCTCGTCGTGGACCGGACTGTTCGTGGTCGGCGCGCTGCTGGCCGCGTACGCCATCGGGATCACCCTTGTCGCGCACGCGGCGGGCGGCCCCCCGGAAGGCTCACCCCCGGAAGGTGAGGCGGGTCGGGGGCCCCTTGCGAAGACTGGCGCATCCGGTTGACCGAGGCAGGGAGACGCGCATGAAGACGCGGACGCACGCCGGGCGGATCGGAGCGATCGGCGACGGCAGCGCACGGTCGCGCCTGTGGGGCCCGTATCTGAGCGAGCGCCAGTGGGGCACGGTCCGTGAGGACTACAGCCCCGGCGGCGACGCCTGGTCCTACTTCCCGCACGACCACGCGCGTTCACGCGCCTACCGGTGGGGCGAGGACGGCCTCGGCGGCATCTGCGACGACAAGCAGCGCCTGTGTCTGGCCCTCGCCCTGTGGAACGGCCGCGACCCGATCCTCAAGGAGCGCGCCTTCGGTCTCACCAACGGCGAGGGCAACCACGGGGAGGACGTCAAGGAGTACTACTTCTACCTCGACAGCACCCCCAGCCACTCCTACCTGCGCTACCTCTACAAGTACCCGCAGGCGGAGTTCCCGTACAACGACCTCGTGTCCGTCAACCGGGACCGCACGCGCCAGGAGTTCGAGTACGAGCTCATGGACACCGGAGTGTTCGACGACGACCGGTACTTCGACGTCACGGTGGAGTACGCCAAGGCAGACCACGACGACATCCTGATGCGGATCACCGTCGACAACCGGGGCCCCGACGAGGCGACCCTGCACGTGCTGCCCACCCTGTGGTTCCGCAACACCTGGTCCTGGGAGGATCAGCACGACGAGCGGGGCGGGCCACGGCTGCGGGCCGTCGACGGGCCGCAGCCGATGATCCGGGCCGACCACCCCGAGCTCGGCAGCTACGCCCTGCGGTGCGCCGACGGGGTCCCGCTGCTGTTCACCGGGAACGAGACCGACAACGAACGACTCTTCGGCTCGCCCAACGCCTCCCCCTACGTCAAGAACGCGATCGGCCGGTACGTCGTCGAGGGGGAGGAGAGCGCCGTCAACCCGGCACGGGAGGGTACGAAGGCCGCCGCCCACCACACACTCAGCGTTCCCGCGGGAGGGTCGCAGACACTGCGGCTGCGCCTCGGCCCCGCGGACGCGAAGCTCTCCCTGACGCGCGGCTTCGACACGGTCTTCACCGACCGCATCGCCGAAGCCGACTCGTTCTACGGCGAGTTGACGCCCGAGGGGGCGAGTGAGGACGAGGCACGCGTGCTGCGCCAGGCCCTGGCCGGCATGCTCTGGTCCAAGCAGTACTACGCCTTCGACCTGGAGAAGTGGCTGGCCGAGCACGACATGACCCCGTGGAGTCCGCCGCGGCCGGGGCTGCGCAACGGCGAGTGGTTCCACATGGTGAGCGACGACATCGTCTCCATGCCGGACAAGTGGGAGTACCCCTGGTTCGCCGCCTGGGACCTGGCCTTCCACGCCGTGGGCCTGTCGGTCGTCGACATCGGCTTCGCCAAGGAACAGCTCGAACTGCTGCTGCGCGACGCCTACTTGCACCCCAACGGCCAGATCCCCGCGTACGAGTGGAACTTCGGCGACGTGAACCCGCCCGTGCACGCCTGGGCCGCGTACTTCGTCTACACGGTGGAGAAGGGCACGACCGGCCAGGCCGACCGGGCCTTCCTCGAACGCACCTTCCAGAAACTGCTCACGAACTTCACCTGGTGGGTCAACCGCAAGGACCCCGGCGGCCGCAACATCTTCCAGGGCGGCTTCCTCGGCCTCGACAACATCGGCGTCTTCGACCGCAGCGCCCCGCTGCCCACCGGAGGCACCCTGGAGCAGGCGGACGGCACCGCGTGGATGGCGCTGTACTGCCAGTCGATGCTGCAGATCGCGCTGGAACTGGCCGAACACAATGAGGCCTACGAGGAACTGGTCCTCAAGTTCGTCGAGCACTACATGTGGATAGCCGCCTCCATGGACCGCGTCGGCGACCTCCACGACGAACTGTGGGACGAGGAGGACGGCTTCTTCTACGACGTGCTGCGGCTGCCCGACGGGGAGGCGGTGCAGCTGAAGGTCCGTTCCATGGTGGGGCTGCTGCCGCTGTGCGCGTCGACCGTCTTCAGCCCGGACCAGCTGGAGGGGTTGTCAGGTCTCAGCGACCGGCTGCGGCGGTTCGCCGAGCGCCACCCCTCGCTGTCGGTGACGCTGACCTCGGCGCAGGCCGGCACGGCGGGCGGTCCACGGCTGCTGTCCGTCCTGGACGAGAAGAAACTCGTGCGCGTGCTCGCCCGGCTCCTGTCGGAGGACGAGTTCCTGAGCCCGTACGGGATCAGGGCGCTCTCCCGCCACCACGCCGAACACCCCTACACGTTCTGGGTGCACGGCGAGGAGTACAAGGTCTCCTATCTGCCCGCCGAGTCGGACACCGGCATGTTCGGCGGCAACTCCAACTGGCGCGGCCCGGTCTGGATGCCGATGAACGCCCTGGTCATCCGCGGGCTGATCAATCTGTACGGCTTCTACGGCGACGACTTCACCGTCGAGTGCCCGACAGGATCGGGTATTCAGAAGAACCTGTACGAGGTCGCCGAGGACATCTGCTCCCGGCTCACCCGGATCTTCGTGCGCGGCGAGGACGGCCGCCGGCCCGTGTACGGAGGCCAGCAGAAGTTCGCGGACGACCCGCACTGGCGGGACCTGATCTCCTTCTACGAGTACTTCCACGGCGACAACGGCGCGGGACTCGGCGCCTCGCACCAGACGGGCTGGACCGGCCTGGTCGCGGCCCTGATGAAGATCTTCGGCGCACTGGGACCGGACGACTTCCGTTCCGGCTCCGCGAGGAGGCAGAACCGATGACCCAGTTGCCCGCGCAGCCCGTCGTGCACGAGGTCAACACCCGCGTATGGCTGCGGGAGACCGCCCTGCGCACCGGCAATCCGGCCGATCTGGCGGACGTGCCCAAGGAGGTCTGGGACGAGATCACGCCCGCCGGGGTCGACGCCGTCTGGCTGATGGGGGTGTGGGAGCGCAGTCCGCGAGGGCGCGCCATCGCCCTGCGGGACCCGGCGCTGCGCGGCGCGTTCGCCGGAGCCGTCCCGGACATCGGCGAGGAGGACATCGCCGGATCGCCGTACTGCATCCGCCGCTACGAGGTCGACGCGGCGCTCGGTGGCCCCGCGGGTCTTGTTGCGGCCCGCACCGAACTGGACCGCAGGGGAGTCGGCCTGCTCCTCGACTACGTGCCCAACCACGTGGCGCCGGACAGCCCTTGGGTCACGGAGCACCCCGAGTACTTCGTGCAGGGGGACGCGGCGGACGCCCAGAGCGACCCGGCCGGGTTCCTCGACACCGGGAGCGCCGTGCTCGCCCGGGGCCGCGACCCGTTCTTCCCGCCCTGGCCGGACGTGGTGCAGCTGAACGCCTTCGCCCCCGCCCTGCGGCGCGCGACCGCAGAGGTGCTCGACCACATCGGCCAGGTCTGCGACGGGGTGCGCTGCGACATGGCGATGCTCCTGATGAACGACGTGTTCGCACGGACGTGGGGCGAGCGGGCGGGGCCCGTGCCGCAGGAGGACTTCTGGCCCGAGGTCGTGACCGCCGTGCGGCGGCGTCACCCTGACATGGTCTTCGCCGCGGAGGCGTACTGGGACCTCGAATGGGCCCTGCAGCAGCAGGGGTTCGACTTCTGCTACGACAAGCGTCTGTACGACCGGGTGCTGAACGAGAGCGCCGAGGCGGTCAGGGCGCATCTGCGGGCCGACGAGCAGTACCAGCGCGGACTCGTCCGGTTCCTGGAGAACCACGACGAGCCGCGGGCCGCGCACACGCTGCCCCTGGCCAAGGAGCGTGCGGCGGCCGTGCTGATCGCCACGCTCCCCGGCGCGACGCTGTGGCACGAGGGCCAGTTCACCGGACGCCGGGTCCACCTGCCGGTCTTCCTCGACCGCCGTCCCGACGAGCCGGCCGACCCTTCCCTGAAGGCGTTCCACGAGCGGCTGCTCTCCAGCGTGCATCGCAGCGGCATGCGTACGGGCCGGTGGCAGCTCCTGGACGGCGAAGGCTGGCCCGACAACGACTCGGGCCGTGACCTGATCGCCTCGGCCTGGACCGGTGAGTCGGGCAGGTTCCTGACCGTGGTGAACCTCTCGGAGCACCAGGCGCAGGCACGCATCCGGCTGCCCTGGAGCGATCTGGGCCAGGGAGCCTACGAGTTGGTGGGACTCCTGGACGCCGAGCGGTACGAGCGTTCGGGGGCGGAGCTGACGGCGAACGGGCTCTATGTCGACGTGCCGCCCTGGGGGACGCACCTGCTCTCGGTCGTCGCGACGGGCTGACCAGGATCAGCTCTCGTCGTCGGCGGGCGGGTCCGCCGGGGCCCAGTCCGTGCCGTGCTCCGTGCGGAACGCCTCCACGGCGGCTTCCACGGTGGGGTAGAAGCGGTACGCGTGGAAGGTACGGCCAAGGCCATAGCGCTCGACCTTGCGCCGTACCGGGTCCTTGAGCTCGGCGAAGACCAGGTCCACGCCCAGCTCCCGCAGAGCCGAGTCCAGCTCCTCCAGGACATCCGCAGCGGTGGTGTCCACGTCGGTCACCGGTTCCGCGGCGATCAGCACGCGCCGCGTGGCCGGTTCGGCATGGGCGTAGCGCAGGACCTCTTCGCGGAACGACTTGGCGTTGGCGAAGAACAGCGGGGCGTCGAAGCGGAAGATCACCAGGCCCGGCAGCCGTCGGGCGGTCGGGTGCGACCGTACGTCGTGGTAGCCCTCCAGGCCGGAAACCCGCCCGAGGATGGTGTTGTACGGCCACCACGCGCGCCGGAAGACGTTCAGGATGGACAGGCCCACCGCGACCGCGATCCCCGGCAGGACACCCAGCAGCGCCACCCCGAGGAACGCCGCGATGCAGAGCCAGAACTCCGCCTTGCGCTGACGCCACAGCCGCCTCGTGCCCGCGAGGTCGGCCAGCGACAGCGAGGCCGTGATGACCACGGCGGCGAGCGCGGGCTGCGGCAGATCGCGGAAGAGTCCCGGCAGCAGCACGAGCATGAGGACGATGAGACCCGCGCCGACGAGCCCGGTGAGCTGTGTCTTGGCCCCGGCCCGCTCGGCCACCGCCGTACGGGAGCCGCTGGTGCTCACGGGGAACCCCTGGAACAGGCCCGCGGCCATGTTCGCCGTGCCGATCGCGATCATCTCGTCGTTGCCGCGCACCTCCTGACCGGTACGGGCCGCGAAGGCGGACGCGTTGGAGATGGTGTCGGCCAGGGACACCAGGGCGATGCCCAGCGCACCGACGAACAGCGGGCCCAGGTCGTCCCACCCGATGTGCGGGACCGTGAAGGGGGGCAGCCCTTCGGGAAGCTTGCCGATGGTCTTCACGCCGTGCTCGTCCAGGTCGAGGACGACGGAGACGGCGATGGCCAGCACGACCATGACGAGGACGGCCGGTACCTTCGGCATCAGCCGCTGCAGCAGCAGGATGACGAGGATGCAGCCGCCGCCGACCGCGAGGGCGGCCGGCTCCGTCGCCCCCTCCGCCACCCCACGGGCGAAGGCCTCCACCTCGCCGATGAGTCCGTCGGCATCGACGGAGAAGCCGAACAGCTTCGGCAACTGCCCGATGAGGATGGTCAGGGCCAGGCCGTTCATATAGCCGATCATGGTGGGCCTGGAGATGAGGTCGGCGACGAAACCGAGCCGCGCCACCCCCGCGAGCAGCGTGATCGCGCCGACCATCAGGGCGAGCACCGAGGCGAGCGCGACCGCGCGTCCGCTGTCCCCGTCCGCTGCGAGCAGCGGCAGGACCGTCGCGGCGATCATCGGGCCGAGGGAGGAGTCGGGGCCGAGCACCAGGACGCGCGAGGGACCCGCGACGGCGTACGCGAGCAGGCACAGCACAGAGGTGTAGAGACCGGTGATGGGCGGCAGACCGGCCAACTCCGCGTACGCCATGCCCTGTGGCACGAGCAACGTGCTCAGCACGATGCCCGCGACCACATCCTTGAGCAACCACTCCCTGCGGTAGGTCCGCAGGGTCTTGACCCCTGGTGGCGTCCCGCGCACACGCACCGGTCCCTCACCTCTGTCCGGCGCGCTGGTGCGCCCGTCCGTCACTCATGGGCCACTCCGGTCAGTAGACGGTGTCCTTCTCCACCACGCACAGGGCCCAGATGATGAACCCGTCCATCGCGATCAGGGTGATGGACCAGATGGGGTGGTAGGGCAGGGACAGGAAGCTGGCGATGATCATGAGCGAGGTGATGCCGATGCCCGTGATCCTGGCCCAGGTCGCGGCCACGAACAGACCGAAGGCGACGACCACGGAGATGGTGCCGATGGCCATGTGGATCCAGCCCCAGCTCGTCAGGTCGAACTCGAAGGTGTAACCCGGGGTGCGCAGGAAGATGTCGTCCTCCAGGACGGCCATCAGACCCCGGCAGAAGTCCAGGGACCCGGAGAGGAACAACAGCACCCCCGCGAAGATGGTCAGCCCGGCGGCCGCCGTCTGTTTGGTGCTGGGCGGATGATGCTGGGTCGTCGAGGCGGTCATGACAGAACCTCCGTACCGAGGGTGCCGGTTGCACCGCGTTGCCCTGAGTGTTGCCCCCGACCCGTGCCCCCGGTCGTCACCCTCCGGGGGTGACGCCGTGAGGCGGGCCGCCCACGAGGCTGGCCGACGCCGACCCGCCAACGGGAGGCACCCGTCAACGGGAGGCAACGGGAGGCGAGGCGATGACCGTGCCGTCCACCCCTGAAGGAGCACACGCCCGGCAGAACAAACGCCGCGGGGCACGTCAGGTCCTTGCGCCGCTGGCCCTGGCGCAGTTCGTCTGCAGCTTCGCGGGCTCGAACATGACGGTCATGATCCAGGACATCAGCGAGGACCTGGACACGACGGTGCAGGGCGTGCAGACCGCCATCACGATCTTTTTGCTGGTCATGGCGGCCCTGATGATTCCGGGCGGCATCCTGACCGACCGTTACGGCCGCAAGCGCTGTCTCCTCGTCGGCCTCACCGTGTACGGCGTCGGCGCACTCCTCAGTGCTGTGTCGCCCGGCCTCGGCATCCTCATCCTGGGCAACTCGATCCTGGAGGGCGTCGGCACCGCCCTGCTCATCCCGCCCGTCTACATCCTCACCACGCTCCTGTTCACCAGCATGACCGACCGCGCCCGCGCCTTCGGGACGATCATGGCGATGGGCGGCATCGGCGCCGCCGCCGGGCCGCTGATCGGCGGGCTCATCACCTCGGCGATCAGCTGGCGGGCGGCCTTCGTCTTCCAGGCCCTGGTGGTCGCGGTGATTATCGTGCTGGCCCGCCGCATCGACGACCCGCTCCCGCCGGACCCCGAGCGTGTCTTCGACACCGGGGGAGCGGTGCTCTCGGCCACCGGTCTGGTGCTCGTCGTCATGGGCATCCTCGCCGCCGACGAGAACGGCTGGCTGATGGGCGGCCTGCTGCTGGTCGGCACGCTGGTCCTCGTGGCCTTCTTCCGCTGGGTACGGGCCAAGGAACGCGCCGGGTCCCAGCCGCTGTTGCGGACCGCGCTGTTCCATAACCGCCCCTCCAACCTCGGTCTGATCACCCAGCACACCCAGTGGCTGATGCTCATGGGGGTGTCGTTCGTGGTGGCCGCGTACCTCCAGGTCGTCCGCGGATACGACGCGATCAGCACCGGCGTGATCTTCAGCGCCTCCACCATGGGACTGCTCGTGTCCTCGCTCGGCGCCGCGCGCCTCGCGAAGCGGCGCGAGCAACGCACGCTCGTGATGGCCGGGTTCGCCCTGACGGTCTGCGGCATCGGGGTGCTGCTCGCCATGTCCCACGGAGAGCCGAGCGCCTGGCACTTCGTCCCCGGGCTGCTGCTGATCGGGCTGGGGACGGGGGTGATGCTGACGCCCTCGGTCAACGTCGTGCAGTCGGCCTTCCCCGAGGACCAGCAGGGCGAGATATCCGGGCTCTCGCGCAGTGTGTCCAACCTCGGCTCGTCGGTGGGCACCGCCATCGCGGGCACCATCCTCGTCGCGGATCCGGCAGCGGGACCGTACGCCGTGGCCCTCGTGGTCCTCGCCCTCATCGGGGTCGGCGGATTCGGCGCCGCCGCGATGCTGCCCCGGAAGGCGGCCCCCACCCGGCACGGGTGAGGGCGCGCACCGCCCGGCGGGTGGCGTCAACTTCAGTCGTAGCGCACTGCGCTGGCGACCAGCAGGTCCTGGACGGACGCGCGGCGTCTGCTGAGCGGGACCCAGTACAGCCCCAGCGGGAACGTCACGCACAGCGCCGCACGCACCAGGGACCGGGGCAGCCCGAGCAGCGCCCCGGCGCGGTCGGTGACGCGCAGCCCCATCAGGTGGTCCCCCGCCGTGCGCCCGATGGCGGACCACGAGCAGCCGAAGTACAGGACGGCCAGGGTCCAGCCCGAGAGGCCGGTGAGCCAGCCGGGGAGGTCGGGGAACCGGAACGGGGGCCCGAGGAGCAGCAGACGCACACATCCGGCGCCCGCCTGCACCGTGAGGCCGACGGCGGCGAGGACCAGCACGTCGAGGATCGCCGCGATCCCGCGCGTGACGAGCCCGGCGTGCTCGGGCTCGCCCCCGGCCTGCGGCTCGCTCACCGCTCGGGCTCCGGTGGCGGCCCGGCGCCATGGACCCGCGGTGGCCCCGCACGCCGGAGCAGCCGGTCACTGAACCGGTTGACGCCCCGGTCACCGCGCCTGCCGAGCAGCCGCACCGCGTCGGCGGTGTCCGCGGCCATCCCGCCCCCGGTGTCGCGGACGACCCGCCCGAGATCTATCTCTGACAGCACGTCACGGGTGAGCCCCACCAGATCGACCCGCACGATCACCGCGTCGACGTCGACCCGGCCCGCGACCCGGTCGACATCGATCCGGTCGGCGATCCGGTCCGCGTCGACCCGCTCCGCGACACGGTCCACGTCGACGCGGTCGGCCACGCGGTTCACGTCGATCCGGTCCGCGATGCTCTCCACGTCCACCCGGTCGGCGACCCGCCGTACGTCGACCCGGTCCGCGACGCTGTTCACGTCGACCCGTTCGGCGATCCGCCCCACGTCGATCCGGTCGGCGATCCGGTTCACGTCGACGCGGGACACGAGGGCGTCCAGGTCGATGCGATCGAGAACCACGCCCGCCAGCACGCGGACGACCGTGCCCGCCGCCTCGTCCACGATGCCAAGCACACTCCGCGCCCGCCGGGTGACGAACGCCACCGGGCCCCATGCGTCTTCTTCAGCCATCCAGTGACCGCAGCGGTAATCGGCGGCCCTGACATCCTCCGCCGCGGGTGAGTCACCCGCGGCGGAAGATCCCTCAGTAGTGCGGCACGACGACGACCGGGCATTTCGCGTGGTGGATCGCCGCGTGCGCGGTCCGTCCGAGGTGCGGTCCGACAGGGACACGGCGGCCGATGACCAGCAGGCAGGCCGTCGAGGCCGCCTTGACCAAGTGATGGCCCGCCAGACCGTGCACGAGCCGGTCGGTGACCTGCGTCCGGGGGAACTTCTGCCGCCAGGGCGCGAGTTCGGCCGCCAGCTGCTGCACCTTCTCCGGCATGGGGTCGATGGCGTCGGCCGAAGGGACGAGGGGGGCGGTCCAGACGTGCACGACGTGGAGCGGAGCCTTGCGGGAGGCCGCCGCGTCGAAGGCGTACTCCAGGAGTTCGTCGCCGGGGCGGGCCAGGTCGATGCCGAGCACGACCGGGTGCTCCGCGTCGCCCATCGGACCCCGGTAGGTGTTCTCGGTGTGGTGCCGCGCTCCCACCAGAGCGGTGGGGCAGGAGGCACGCGCCGCGACGGCCTGCGCGACCGAGCCGGCCAGCGCCCCGGTGATCGCGCCCGCGCCGTGCGAGCCGACCACGAGCAGCGCCGAGGAGCTGCCCGCCGCGAGGAGCGCGCCCACCGGCGACCCGGTGACCTGCTCGTCGAGGATCCGCAGGGTGGGGTGGGTGTTCGACAGATGCAGGACGGCGCGGCCGAGCGCGCCGCGCTCGCGCTCGTACGGGGCGTCGATCTCCGGCAGACGGCCGCGCTCGGGCGGCGGGGCGCTGGCGTGGACGAGGTGGAGGGGCAGGTCACGGCGCAGGGCTTCGTGGGCCGCCCAGCCGGCGGCGCCCAGGCTCCCGGGTGAGCCGTCGACGCCGGCGGTGATGGTCTGCTGCAGGGACATGGTGCGCACCTCCGCGTGGCGATCGGGGCGTGGCGGGAGCGGGTGCCGGCCAGGGGCCGGCGGACGGCAGCGGCGCGGACTGCGTGGTGGCAGTGCCGTCGTGGGGCAGATGCCGTCGTGGGGCAGACGCAAAGTTCCCGGGCGGGACGGAGCCAAACGTGGCCGCCGGGCCACGAGGCGCACGCGCCCACAGGCCACCAGCTCCGGCGTGCCCCCGGCGGTCCGACATCACCGCATCGCCGTACTGCCGCGTCACGGCTTGGCCGTACGGCCTCCCATGGCCACGTCGACTTCCGGTCGGTGCGGGGGACCACTGTGGCCGGTAGACACCTGTTCGACGTTCTGGACCGGATCTATGGTGACGGAAGCCCCAGACCTCGGCGTTCCACCTTTCTGTGCTGTTTTCAACTGGCAGTGGGAGCAGAGGAGCCGCGGCATGAACATCCTGGTCGGATACACCGGGGTGCACGGCTCCACCCATGGCATCGCCGAGCGCCTCTCGACCCGGCTCGCGGAGTGCGGGCACATCACAGTCATCGTGCCGCTGCTGGCCGAGCAGAAGACGGGTGGCTACGACGCGTTCGTGCTGGGCAGCGCGGTGCACAACGGGGCCTGGCTCCCGCAGGCGACCGACTTCATCCGCAGCCACCCCAGCACGCTGGCCACGCATCCCACGTGGCTCTACAGCGTCGGCGTGCCGCCCCACGCGGGCCGGTGGCCAGGCCGTCGCCGCGCCGAGCCCAGGCAACTGCCGGGCATCCGCTCGCTCATCCGGCCCTGGGAGCACCAGATGCTGGCGGGGGCCGTCTACCGCGACCACGTGCCCGGGTGGCGGCATCTGGCCTTCCGGACACGCGGCGGTCGTTACGGCGACCACCGGGACTGGAAGGCCGTCGACAACTGGGCGGAGCGCATCCACCGCGGGCTCGCCCTGGCCGACAGCTCCGACACGGGCCTGTGACGCCGCGGGCCACGACCGGTGGAGGCGGCTCCGGTCCGCCCGCCCCCGACGGGCGCACGGACTCCGTCCTGGGCGGCACACGCAGTCTGCTGGAGGCGGTCCTGCGCGAACTGAACCAGGGCCTGCACAGCCACCAGGTCAGGGCGACGCCCTTAGCACGGAAGCGGCTGGGGCGGCAACAGGGCTGACACCAGCGGCAGTTGACGGCCTTGTGGCGTCCGCCGCCATTCTGCCCCGGTCACGCCGGCTCCTACGGTTGCCCGCACCCCAGCGTCCGGGGCCGCGGCAGGCGGCACGGACGAGCCCTGGGGTCGCGTGATCCGTCCCGGAGAGCGCGCCGCCCTCCGTCGGGAGCCCCCATGCCGTCGTACGAGAGACGCCTCGACCCGCAGCCGTCCGCAGGACAACATCCCTGCGCCCCACGGAGGGCGAGGGGGAGGTGGCGCCGGGCCCTGGGACGCGTGACCGCGGTGGTGAGCCTGGTCGTGACCGCGGCGGTGATCGCCCCCGCGTCCCCTGCGCAGGCGGCCGTCACCCTGGAGAAGGTCGGCAACTTCGGCGCCAACCCCGGCACCCTGAACATGTACGTGTACCGGCCGGCGACCCTGGCGGCGGACCCCGCCGTGGTGGTGGCCCTGCACGGCTGCAACCAGAGCGCGCAGCTCTACGCCGACAACGCGGGCCTGGCGAAGTTCGCGGACCAGCACGGCTTCCTGCTCGTCTTCCCCGAGCAGACGTCCGCCAACAACAGCAGCAAGTGCTTCAACTGGTTCCAGGCCGGGGACACGCGGCGCGGCCAGGGCGAGGCCGCCTCGATCCGCCAGATGGTCGGCCATGCCGCCACCGCGTACGGCGCCGACCCCGAACGGACCTACGCAACCGGCCTCTCCGCGGGCGGAGCCATGACGTCGGTGATGCTCGCCGCCTACCCCGACGTGTTCAAGGCGGGCGCCGTCGTCGCGGGCCTCCCGTACGGCTGCGCCGCCGACGTCGTGTCCGCGTACAGCTGCATGAACCCGGGCGTCGACCGGACCCCCTCGGCCTGGGCGGGGGCCGTACGTGACGCCCACCCCGGCTACACCGGCCCCTGGCCGAGGGTGGCGATCTGGCACGGGGACAACGACCCCACCGTCGCCAAGAAGAACGCCGACGAACTGCGTGACCAGTGGACGGCCGTCCACGGCCTCGACCAGAGCCCGGACCGCACCTCCACCATCGGCCCCGACTCGACCCGCAGGGAGCAGTACCTCGGGGCGGACGGGTCCGTCGCGGTGGAGGTCGACCGGGTGCCCTCCATCGGCCACGGCACCCCGGTCGACCCGGGAACGGGCGCGACGCAGTGCGGGGCGACCGGGACGGCGAATTTCATCGACTCCATCTGCTCCAGCCACTGGATCACCGGCTTCTTCGGCCTGGACGGCTCCACTCCCGACCCCGGTGGACTGCCCGCCCCGGGTGGTCTGGCCGCGACCGGCACGACCGACACATCCGTCACCCTGAACTGGAACAGCGTCCCCGACGCCGCTTCCTACGCCGTGTACCGGGACGGCACCCGCGTCGCCACACCGACCGGCCCTCCGTTCACGGACACCGGCCTCAGCCCCGGCTCCAGCCTCACCTACAGCGTGGCCGCCCGTGACACGGACGGGACGGAAGGAGCCCGGTCCTCCCGGGTCACCGCCTCCACGACGGGCGCCGCGGCCAAGTGCTGGACCGCGAACAACTACCAGCAGGTCCAGGCCGGACGTGCCACCACCAGCGGCGGCTACACCTACGCCAAGGGCTCGAACCAGAACATGGGCCTCTACACCATCGCCGTCACGCACACCTTGAAGGAGTCGCCGACCGGCTACTTCGTCATCGCCGACGGCACCTGCCCCTGACGCCACCACCGCTCCCCGCAGCCGCCGTACGCACTCACGCCCACCGGAGGAACCCGTGCCCGCCGTAGATCCGCCCAGACGCATGCCCCGCAGGCCGCGCATGTTCCGCGGCGCCCTCGCCCTGACGGCGCTGCTCGTCACGCTCGCCGCGGTCCCGGCCGCCGCCGGACAGCCCGAAGCAAGCACGGGCAAAGGCGGCGCCGGGCACTGCACGTCGTCGGCGAAGCTGAAGGTGCCGGGCGCGGAACACCAAAGGGCCTCCTGCCTGGCCGAGTTGACCACCGCGGGCACGGTCTCCTCGGGCCACACCGACCCGGCGGACTACGCGGGACTGACCCCCGCCGGGCTCACGACACCCCGCGGCGTGCCCGGCATCCAGATCGACGGCTACTTCCCCGACAGCTCGGCGACCAACACCAACCACGGCTGGAAGCACGACGCGCAGTTCGTCATCCGCCTCCCCGACCGCTGGAACGGCGGCCTGGTCGTCGCGGGCACCCCCGGGGTCCGTGAGCAGTACGCCAACGACCGGGCGATCGGCGACTGGGTGCTCTCCCGGGGCTACGCCTTCGCCTCGACCGACAAGGGCAACACCGGCGCCGCCTTCCACCGGGACGGGGCCCGGCCGGGCGACGCGATAGCCGAGTGGAACGAGCGTGTCACCCAACTCACCCGCGCGGCGAAGACCGTGGTCAAGCAGCGCTATCACCGGCCCGCCGCCCGCACGCTGGCCACCGGCATGTCGAACGGCGGCTATCTGGTGCGCTGGCAGCTGGAGAACCATCCCGAGCTCTACGACGGGGGAGTGGACTGGGAAGGCACGCTGTGGCGGACCGAGGGGCCGAACCTGCTCGACTTCCTGCCGCACGCGCTGCGCGCCTATCCGACGTACGCGGCAGGTGGTGAGGGAGCGGACAAGGCACATCAGGAGATGCTCGCCGCCGGTTTCCCGGCCGGTTCGGAGTTCCTGTGGTCCTACCACCACCAGGTCTACTGGGACTTGACCCAGCGGATCTACCGCGAGGAGCTCGACCCCGGATACGACGGCGCGACCGAGGCCGGAACTCCCTTCTGCGCACCGGGAACACCGGCGTGCGACGCCGACTACTCCTACGCCTCCCGGCCACGGGAAGTCCGCGAGGCCGTACGGAAGATCGCCCTGACCGGACGCATCGGCAAACCGCTGATCACCGTGCACGGCACCCTCGACGTCCAGTTGCCCATCAGCAAGGACTCGGACGTCTACGCGAAGATGGTGCGCGACGCCGGCCGTGGCGGCCTGTTCCGCTACTACCGCATCGAGGACGGCACGCACGTCGATTCGCTCGTCGACACCTACCCCGACAGACTGCGGCCCCTGGTGCCCTGCCATCGCTCGGCTTTCGAGGCGATGGAGGCCTGGACCGGCCGCGGCACGCAGCCCCCGGCCGGCCGCACCGTCCCGCGCCCGCACACCGCCGACCCGGCGGCTCTGCTCGCCCACTGCCCCCTTGCCACGAGGTAATTCCGGCCACGCCCCGGCAGGAACCCGGGTGCCGGAAGCCCGGCTTCCTCAACGACCAGCCAAAAAACGCCGAGTTGACCTAAGATCGCCTCGCTCCCCATTCGTAAGGGAGTTCGGTGCGTTCGGGGAGGGTTCGTTCGTCGTGGTGAAGGTGTGCAGGATTGCCGGGGCAAGTAGGCCGTGGTGAGCCGACTCAAGCGCGGGTCCGTGGGCCGCGAGGCCGTGGTCTGGCTGATGGCCGTGATCCTCGCGATCGCGGGCGCGGTGCTCGCCGCACTGGACGCCGCGGCCCAGTGGCGGCAGGTTCTGGCCGGCGGCTGCGCCGCCGTCGCGGTGCTGCTGCTGGCCTGGGTCCTCGTGCTCGTCCGGCAGTTGTCCGCCGAGCGGGCCGACCGGGCCCGCCAGGAACGGCTGGCCGCGGCCCGCGAGGCCGAGGTCGCGCACCTCGCCGGTGTGCGGCTCCCGGCGATCGCCGAGCGCGTACGCGCCGGGCAGCGGCTGGAGGGCGTTCCGGGACCGTTGGCGGCGCCGACGGAGACCGGCGAGGAGTTCTCGCGGGCCCTGTCCGCCGTGGCCGTCGCCCTCGGGTCCGACGAGGCGGTGCGCCGCGAGCGCGGCCTGCGCGATTCGGTGCAGGCCGCCTTCGAGTCCGTCGCCCGCACCATGCACGCGATGGCCACCGTGCAGCAGCAGGTCCTCGACCGGGTCGAGCGCTCGATCGACGACCCGCACCTCATGGGCGAGGTGATGAAGGCCGACCACGCGGCGGCGCAGATGACCCGCAAGGCCCAGACGCTCCTCGTGATGTGCGGGATCTGGCCCGCCCGCAGGGAGACACGGCCCGTCTCGCTCTACGACTGCGTACGCGGCGCACAGTCGCGGATCGTGGAGTACAGCCGGATCGAGGTGCACGGCGGCCAGACGCTGTACGCCGTGCCGCCCGCGGTCGAAGGGCTGATGCACGCCATCGCCGAACTCCTGGAGAACGCCACGGTGTTCTCGCCCTCCCGCTCCCAAGTCGTCGTCACCATCCGCGAGGTGGGAGCCGGCGCGGTCCTGGAGATCGACGACGCCGGACTCGGGATGCCCCCGGACGTCCTGCACCGGGCGATGGGCCAGCTCCGCGACGACCAGGACCTGGCACGGCTCGGCGCGGTACCGCGCCTGGGCCTGGCCTGTGTGGGCCGCTGGAGCCGTGAACTCGGCTTCAACGTCGAACTGAGCGGTGCGTCGGCCTACGGCGGCACGCGTGCCGTGACGTTCGTGCCGTTCCGCCTGCTGACCGAACCCCCGTCGCAGCTCACGGGGTCTCACCGCCTCGGCGGCCAGGCGGCGCAGCAGCCCGCCGAGCCCGAGCCCGCCCCGATTCCCGTACGGCAGCCGACGGCCCCCGGCGGACCGCCGGCCGAGTTCGCCGAGGCCCAGCACGCCCGGCACGCCCGGCAAGAGCCGCACGAACAGCACGACCCCGCCGAGCAGGCGGAGTTGCCCGTCCGGAGCGCACCGGCCGCACCTGCCGAGCGCGAGACGCCGGCCGGTCTGCCCAAGCGCCGCAACCGCCGCCAGGCGGCCACGGGCGCTCACCGCCTGCCGGTCCCGGAGCACCACCAGGCACCTCCGGCCCCGCCCGCGACCCCCTGGACACCGGAGGCGGCACGCGCGTCGATCGCCAGCGTGGTGTCCGGATCGCTGCGTGGCCGCGCGGCCCTCGACGCGGACCAGCCGGCGGCGCGTGAGGCGCACCCCCCGACCCAAGCCCCCACCCCTGACGAGCATGACGGAGGCCGGCAGTGACCGGAATCATCACCCCCCTTCCCGACCTGGGCTGGATGCTCCGCCCGCTGATCGAGATCCCCGGGGTCCGGCACAGCGTGGTGGTGTCCGAGGACGGCCTGCGGCTCGGACACGCGTCCGCCGAGAACCTCTCGGGCCCGGTGTCCGAGCTGAGCGTCGCCGAAGCCGAGTCCCTCTCCGCGGCCTGCGCGGCGATGACCATGACGGGCCGCTCCACGACCTCGCTGCTGTTCGGCTCCGGCGCGGGCGTACGGCAGTTGATGCTGGAGTCCGACCATGGGTTCGTGCTGTTCACCCATGCCGGTGTCGGCGCGCACCTGGGGGTCGCCACCGACCTGCAGGCGGATGTCGGCCTGGTGGCCCAGCAGATGCAGCTGCTCGTGGTGAAGATCGGCTCGCACCTGAGCAGCCAGCCGCGGGATCCGGCCACCGCGGCGTCATGACGGACCCCCGGCCGGAGGAGCCGACGGCCTCGGCGATCCGCCCGTACGTGATCACTCGCGGGCGGGCGGCCGCCGACACCGAGGCGCTGGCCTGGGAGTCCCTGGTGATGGCGACGGACGCGGCGTTCCCCGCGTCGCTCCAGCCCGAGCACCAGACCATCCTGGCGCACTGCCAGGGGCTCCTCTCGGTTGCCGAGGTGGCCGCCCACATCGGCCAGCCTCCCTCGGTCGTCCAGGCGTTGCTCTGTGATCTCCTCGAATGGGGGCTCATCGTGACCCGCCCGCCGGTGCCCCCGGCCGAATACACCGATGTGACCATGCTCAGAAAGGTCCTCCATGGTCTCGAAAGCCGCCTCTGACGCGCCGTCCCCCGCGCCCGGAGCCCCGCGACCGCCCGACTCCGCCGGGGCCGCCACCGGGTCCGGGCCCGGGTCCGGGAAGTACCTGACCTCCAGCGTCGCGGGCGCCGCCAAGATCCTGGTCGTCGGACCGCTCGGGGTCGGCAAGACCACTCTGATCGGCACCGTCTCGGAGATCAAACCCCTGTCCACCGAGGCCGTCATGACCCAGGCGGGCGCCCGGGTGGACACCGTCGTGGCCGGCGGCAAGACGACCACGACCGTGGCCCTGGACTTCGGCCGGATGACCATCGACGGGGAGCTGGTGCTCTACCTCTTCGGCACCCCCGGCCAGCAGCGCTTCCTGCCCGCGTGGCGGGACCTGGCCAAGGGCGCGCTCGGCGCGCTGGCCCTGGTGGACACGCGTGACCTGGAGGCGTCCTTCGACGCCCTGGGCAACCTGGAGGACCTCGGACTGCCCTTCGCGGTGGCCGTCAACATCTTCCCCGGCAGCCCTCAGCACAGCGTGGACGACCTGCGCTCCGCCCTCGACCTGCTCCCCGGCACCCCCGTGGTGACCTGCGACGCACGCGATCCCGCGTCCTCGGTCCGGGCGCTGATCGCCCTCGTCAAGCACCTCATCCACCTCGCCACGGAGACCCCATGACCTCGCCCCACGCCGCGGCCGGGCTGCCGCCGACCCGCTGCCCGGTCGCCGGAGCCCCGGCGCCGACGACCGCGCTCTACGGCCCGCACCTCGACGGCGACGCCATGTCCGCCCTGTACGAGCAACTGCGCGGCGCCCACGGGCCGGTGGCGCCCGTGTCCATCGCCCCCGGTGTGGATGCCTGGCTCGTCATCGGCCACCGCGAGCTGCTCCAGCTGACGCGCGACGAGCAGGACTTCTCGCACGACCCGCGCCGCTGGGGCCTGCTGCGGGAAGGCCGGGTGCCCGCCGACTCGCCGATCCTGCCCATGGTCGGCTGGCGTCCCGCCCTGCTGTTCGCCGACGGACAGCAGCACCGCAGGATGCGCGCCGCTGTCTCCGCCGCGCTCGCCGGGATCAACGGCCACGAACTGCGGCGCACCGTACGGGCCGAGGCCGAGCAGGTGATCGTGTCGTTCGCGGAACGCAGCGAGGCCGACCTGGTCGCCGATTACGCCCGCAAGCTGCCGATGCGCGTCATCACCGCACTGCTCGGCGTGGACGACCTGACCGGGCGGCAACTGGTGGAGGCCGTCGCCGGAACGGTCGCCGCCACCAGCGCCTCCGCCGACGCCAGCAAGCGCATGGGCGCGATCCTGCTCCAGCTTATCGAGGAGAAGCGGCGCCGCCGCGGCAACGACATCACATCGGCGCTGCTGCACCACCCGGCCCAGCTCACCGACGAAGAGGTCCTGCACAACCTCGTCGTCATGTTCGTCGCGGGCAATCAGACCACCGTCAACTGGATCGCCACCACCCTGCGCATCCTGCTCTGCGACCCGCAGTTCCGGTCCTCGCTGACCGGCGGCCACCTCAGCGTGGACGACGCACTCGACCTGGTCCTGTGGCGCTTCCCGCCCACCCAGAACTTCCCCGCCCGCTACGCCACCCGCGACATGACCTTCGGCGGACAGTCCATCCGCACCGGCGACATGCTCATCCTCGGCCTGGCCGGCGCCAACGCGGACCCGCAGATCCTGCCGGACGACGGCACCCCCGTCGTGGGCAACCGCTCGCACCTGGCCTTCGGCGCGGGCCCGCACATCTGCCCCGCCCAGGACCCGGCCCGGCTCATCACCCGTACCGCCGTGGACACGATCCGCCACCGGCTGCCCGACCTCGAACTGGCCATCCCGCAGGCCGACCTGGAGTGGATCAAGTCGCCCTGGAGCAAGGGCCTCGCCTCGCTGCCGGTCCGCTTCACCGCCCCGGTCCTTTCGCAGCACCCCGCCCCGTCGCCGGAGCCGCACGCCGTGCTCTGACCGGACACCCCGCAAGCCCCCGCAGCAGCCCGCCCCTGGACCAGGAGAGCCCGTTGAACACGTCACCGGTGAACACCGACGCCGCAGCAAGCCAGCCGCACCGTTTCGACCCCTCCGGCGGCTGCCCGCACGCGGACAACGCCCGGCTGCTCGCACAGGGCGCCGTCGCCCCGGTGGTGCTGCCCGGTGACGTACAGGGCATGGCGGTCCTCGGCCATGACGCGCTCAAGGAATTCCTCGCGCACCCCGACGTCGCCAAGAACGCCGCGCACTTCGCCGCGCTGCAGGCCGGGGAGATACCCGACGGATGGCCGCTGAAGACGTTCGCGACGGTGCAGGGCATGACCACCGCCGACGGCACCGACCACCGCAGGCTGCGCTCCCTGATGGGCAAGGCGTTCACCGCCCGCAGGGTGGCGGAGCTGCAGCCGCGGATCATGGCCCTGACGACCGAGCTGCTCGACAACCTGGAGCGGGCCGCCGCCGAGGGCGACGGCGTGGCGGACCTGCGCAAGCACTTCGCGCTGCCGCTGCCGATGGGCGTCATCTGCGAACTCCTGGGCGTGGACGCCGAATACCACGACCGCCTGCACCACCTGTCGAACCAGATCGTCGCCACCGACATCGGCCCCCAAGAGGCGATGGCGGCCAACAAGGAAATGGTGGAGGTGCTCGGCGCGGTCGCCGCGGCACGCGCCGCGAAGCCGGGCGACGACCTGACCACCGCCCTGATCGCGGCCCGTGAGGAGAACGGCGACCGGCTCAGCCCGCACGAACTCCTCGGCACCCTGATGCTCACGATCATCGCCGGGCACGAGACCACGCTGAACCTGATCACCAACGCCGTACGCGCCCTGTGCACCCACCGCGAGCAGCTCGCCCTCGCCAAGGACGGCAAGGTGAGCTGGGCGGACGTGGTGGAGGAGACCCTGCGCTGGGACAGCCCCGTGAGCTACTTCCCCTTCCGGTACCCGACCCGGGACCTCACCCTCGACGGCACCGTCATCCCCCAGGGCACCCCCGTGCTGGCCGGCTACTCCGCGGCGGGCCGCGACAAGCAGGCGCACGGCCCCGATGCCGACCGCTTCGACATCACCCGCGACAACACCGCCACCCGGCACCTGTCCCTCGGCCACGGCGCGCACTTCTGCATGGGCGCCCCGCTGGCCCGCATGGAGGCCACCATCGCCCTGGAGCAGCTTTTCGGCCGCTTCCCCGACCTCGGCCTGGCCGTGCCGGAGCCCGAACTGCCCCGGCACGCCTCCTTCGTGGGCAACAGCGTGCAGAAGCTTCCCGTGCGCGTGGGAAGCCGGCAGGCGTAGCGCCGGTCAGCCGCTCATCGTGCCGCTCAGGCCAGGACCTTCTGCTTGGCCTTCTCGTACTCCTCGGTGGTGATGTCGCCGTTCTTCCGCAGGTCGGCGAGGCGCGCCAGCTCGTCGACGTGGCCGTCGCCCGGCTCCGGGCCGGCCGCCTTCCGTACGTAGGCGCGGAACGCCTGCTCCTGTTCCTTGGCCTGTGCCACATCGCGCTCGCTCATGCTGCGGCCGCGCGCGATGAGGTACACGAGGACGCCGAGGAACGGGAGGACGAGGACGAAGATGAGCCAGCCCGCCTTCCACCAGCCGCTGAGCGTGTGGTCGCGGAACAGGTCGGTGATCACCTTGAACAGCAGGAAGAACCACATGATCCACAGGAAGAGGTAGAGCATCGTCAGGAACAGATTCAGCAGCGGGTAGTCGTCCATGGCGGGTGCCCCTTTCGCGGAGTCCGCGAGGTCGCGGAATCAATCCCGGTGCTTCAGGCATATCCCTCAAAACGAGCGACCGCATCTCGGGCGGCCAGGGCCCCGCGCTCAGGGGCCGAGGCGGTACACGGCGCGGTCCTGCCAGCGTATGCCGTCGAAGGCGATGAGGTGTACCGCCTGGACGTGAAAGCTCAGCGGCAGCAGAGGCTCCAGTTCGGCCTGCAAGGCGTCGTAGGCGGCGTCCTGGGTCGTGGGGCCCTCGTGGTTGGCGACCGTCAGGTGCGGGGCGAGCGGGGGGTCGAATATCCCCCGGTAGGGCACGGCCTCCGGCCAGCGCCCGGTGAGGTCCTTGGTCAGGGCCGTGACCGGGGCGTGCGGCCATGGGTCGAGGTAGAGCACGCCGGGATAGCGGGCGAATTCGGCGAAGGTCAGGGTGAAGGCGTCGTGCCCGGCGAAGAGAGCGGAGAGATCGCGGCGGGCCGTGGCGTCGAGGCGGCTCTCGTGCACGAAGGGGTAGAGCACCGTCACATGGGCCGGGACCCCCGCCCGGACCAGCGGGTCGGCTTCGGGAACCTTGATCGTGAGGGCGGTGTCACCCGGTGTGTCCGGCCACCCGTCTCCCACGGGCTCCCGCTCGGCACACTCTTCCTCGGCATTCATCACGCGCAATGATCGCACCGGGCGCGCAGGCGACTGCGTTTCGGCGGAATGGTCGGGCCCCGACCGGAGTTCGACCAGACATGACGACAGATCAGCGCACCATCACGAATCCGGACACGCTCCACGACCCGACGCCGTTCGGCTACAGCCACGCCGTGTCGGCGCCCGGCGAACTGGTCTTCATCGGCGGCCAGTACGCCTCCGACGCCACCGGCGCCCCGGTGCCCGGCGACTTCGCCAGGCAGGTGGACCTGGCCTTCGACAGGCTGTCGTCGGCCCTGGAGGGGGTCGGCCTCGGATACGAGCACGTGGTCCGGCTCGGCACGTTCATCGTCGACCACGACCTGGAGAAACTGGAGATCGTGGGCAAGGCTCTGCACGCCCGCTTCGGCGACCGGCTTCCCGCGCAGACGCTGAGCGGGGTGGCCTCGCTCGCGCTGCCGGGAATGCTGTTCGAGGTCGACGCCGTGGCGGCGCGGCCGTGAGAGCGGAAGGGACTTCGAGCGTGGCGAACAACGCCCTCCTCGTGATGGACGTCCAGCGCGAGATCGTGGACCTCGCCGACGACGGCTCCGGATATCTGCCGCGGCTGCGCCGGGCGATCGACGGCGCCCGCGCGGCGGACATCCCCGTGATCTACGTGGCCATCGCGTTACGACCCGGTCCCGCGGGCGTCAGCCCCCGCAACAAGGCGCTCACCGCCGTGGTGCGGGCGGGCCTGCACGCCGAAGGGGAGCCCGGCACCGAGATCCACCCCGACATCGCGCCGCAGCCAGGGGACACCGTGATCACCAAGCGGCGCGGGAGCGCGTTCTCGGGCAGTGACCTGGACCTGGTGCTCAGGGCGCGCGACATCGACCACCTCGTGCTCACCGGCATCGCGACCAGCGGCGTGGTCCTGCACACCGCGTGTCACGCCAACGACCACGACCTCGGGCTCACCGTCCTGTCGGACGCCTGCCTCGACCTGGACCCCGAAGTGCACGAAGTCCTGATCGGCAAGGTCTTCCCGCAGTGGGCGGAGGTCGTCGCCGTAGAGGAGTGGCTCAAGGCCGTGGAGGTGCGGTAGCGCGGCAGCCCCCTGGGAGGCGGCTGCTCAGACCTCCGTGACGGCCGTAAGCACGACGGCCGAGTCGTCCAGCGCGGTCAGGCCGTGGCGCTCGTGCGGGATGGGCGCGAACTCACCCTCGCCCAGTTCGATGGTGTCGCTGCCCGTGGTGAGTCCGACCCGGCCGCGCAGGACGAACAGGGTCGCGGCGGTGGGCGTGTCGTGCTCGCTCAGCTCGGTGCCGGTGGTGAGCACGATCAGGCTCTGCCGCAGTGGACCGTCGTGCAGGAGCAGCTCCGCGCTGCGCCCGTGGGCGGCGGTGCGGGCCTTCTCGAGGTGCTCGCCGACGAGGGCGTAGAGGTCGGCCACTGGAGATCCCTTCGACGGGGCGCGTGCGCACCCGCGGTACGGACATGCGTCCCCCAGTGTTCCCGTTGCCCGCGTGAGCCGCATCTGGCGGCCGGAACCCGATCACCCGATGGTGGCGTCCTACCGGCCATGCGTCGCTCACGGCCGGGGAGCGGGGGAGACAGGGGAGCCGAGTGGAGCGGATGGACAGCGGGGTGGCGCCGCAAACGCGGAGCGCGCGCCCGCGGCGGAGGCCGGGGCGCGGTGACTGGCTGCGGTGGGGAGAGGCCGCGAGCGGCCGGTCGCCCTGGTCGCGCGGCCGGATTCTCGCCGCGCTGGCCGTCCTGACCGCCGCCGTGCTGGTCTTCCACTCCGCGGTGCCCAACACCGTCGGGCGCGTCGGCAGCCTCCTGGAGACGTTCCTGCCGTGGCTCGGCCTGGCCGTTCCCCTGCTGCTGGTCCTGGCCCTGCTGCGCCGCTCCGCCCTCGCGCTGGTGGCCCTGCTGCTTCCCGTGGCCGCATGGGTAATCCTCTTCGGCGGGCGAGCGGCCGCCGGGGGCGGCGGCGCACACGACATCAGGGCCGTCCAGCACAACGTCAGCGACGTGAACGCGGACCCCGCGGGCACCGCGCGCGCCCTGAGCGACGCCGGGCCGGACTTGATCGCCCTGGAGGAGGTCACGCGGGCCGCGCTGCCGGTGTACGAGAAGGAACTGGCGCCGAAGTATCCGCACCGGGCCGTGCGGGGCACGGTCGGACTCTGGTCGAAGCATCCGCTGACGGACGTCAGGGCGGTGGACATCAGGCCCGAGGGCGTCGGGAAGGGCTGGAACCGCGGGGTGCGGGCGACGGCGCGTACGCCGTGGGGCGCTGTCGCGGTGTACGTCGCCCACCTGCCCTCGGTGCGCGTGCAGTGGAACGGCTTCAGTTCCGGGCGCCGGGACGAGAGCGCGGGCCTGCTGGGCGCGGCGCTGGCCGCCGAGAAACTGGAGAAGGTGATCCTGCTGGGCGACCTCAACGGCACGGTGGACGACCGCGGCCTGGACCCGGTCCTACGGCGCCTGGACTCGGCGGGCCGGGACTTCGCCTTCAGCTGGCCGGCCTCCTTCCCCGTCTCCCGGATCGACCACGTCATGACCCGCTCGGCAACCGTCACCCAGGTCGGGACACTGCCCACCACGGGAAGCGACCACCTCCCGGTCACCGCAGGGATCACTTTCGCTCCCTGATCAGGGGTTCCGCCCCCTCCACGAGCCGGAGAACACCTCCCCTTCGTCTGGCTCGCTTGAGGGTCGTGGTCAAAGGAAGCTGACGTTCTGGGCCAGGGACAGGTGGCCGGAGTAGTTGATGGTGTTGGTGGCCGGACGCATGTACGCCCGCCAGGCGTCGGAGCCGGACTCGCGGCCGCCGCCTGTCTCCTTCTCGCCGCCGAACGCGCCGCCGATCTCGGCGCCGGACGTGCCGATGTTGACGTTGGCGATGCCGCAGTCGGAGCCCTCGCTCGACAGGAAGAGCTCGGCCTCCTGCTGGTCGCGGGTGAAGATGCTGGAGGACAGCCCCTGCGGGACGTCGTTGTGCAGCGCGATGGCCTCTTCCAGGGTGTCGTACGTGAGCACGTACAGGATGGGCGCGAAGGTTTCCTGGCGTACGACGTCGCTCTGTTCGTCGACGCGGACGAGGACCGGCTCGGCGTAAGCGCTCAGCGGCGCCGCGTCCGCCAGCCGCCTGTTGCCGCCTGCGAGGATCTTGCCTCCCTGCGCCTGTACACGGGTGAGGGCGTCCCGCATGCCGTCGAGTGCCGCGGGAGAGATGAGCGGGCCGACGAGGGTGCTCTCGTCGAACGGGTCACCGATGGGCAGCTGGGAGTACGCGGCCGTCAGGCGCGCGACGAGGGTGTCGGCGATGTCGCGGTGGACGATGAGACGCCGCAGCGTGGTGCACCGCTGACCCGCCGTACCCGCCGCGGCGAAGACGATGCCCCGTACCGCCAGGTCGAGGTCGGCCGACGGCGTCACCACCGCGGCGTTGTTGCCGCCGAGTTCCAGCAGGCTGCGCCCGAATCGTGCCGCCACGCGCGGGCCGACCTCGCGGCCCATGCGGGTGGACCCGGTGGCGCTGACGAGCGCGACGCGCGGGTCGTCGACGAGTCGCTCGCCCACCGCGCGGTCACCGAGCAGAAGTCGGTGCACATCGGCCGGCGCGCCGGTCTCCTCCGCGGCCCGCGCCAGCAACCGGTCGCAGGCCAGCGAGATCAGCGGGGTCAGCTCGGAGGGCTTCCAGACCACGGTGTCGCCGCAGGCCAACGCCACCGCGGTGTTCCACGACCAGACCGCGGCGGGAAAGTTGAACGCGGAGATCACTCCGACCACGCCCAGTGGATGCCAGGTCTCGGCGAGCCGGTGGCCGGGCCGTTCGGAGGCGATGGTGCGGCCGTAGAGCTGGCGCGAGAGACCGACCGCGAAGTCACAGATGTCGATCATCTCCTGGACCTCGCCCAGCGACTCGGAGCGGATCTTGCCCGCCTCGATCGTGATCAGGTCGGCCAGGTCGCTCTTGTGCTCGCGCAGCAACTCGCCCAGACGCCGCACGAGTTCACCCCGGCGCGGGGCCGGTGTGGTGCGCCAGACGAGAAACGCCTCGCGGGCGGCGGCAACGGCATCCTCCGCATCGGCGGCGGTCGACGCGGTCAGGCCGAAGAGGTCCTCGCCGGTGATGGGCGTACGCGCCTGGAAGTCACCGCCCTCCGGGGCGTCCGGAACGTTCACGCCGACGCGCCGCAGGCTCGCGCGGGCACGGGTACGCAGGTCGTCGGTGGTGGGCAGGGCGGTGGTCCCGGTCATGACGCTCCCTGGGTGAGGGCGGAGGTGGTCAGTGCTGCGTGTCGTGGATGTCGTCGATGTTCAGGCCCAGTTCGCGGCCTGCCTGGGCGATCGAAAGGCTCCGCTGACGCGCGTACAGGGCGTACGGGTCCAGAACCTCGCGGTCGATGGCACCGGACAGCCAGTCGCTGTCGTACACGGCGCCTTGCTGCCCGGTGTTCCGGGAGCCCTCGCCGCTGAGGTTGGACTGGAAGATGCCCGCGGCGGAACGCGGCAGGAAGTCCTCGTAGACGACGGGCTCGGCCCGCACCCAGCCCCGGCTCTCCAACTCGTCGATGGTGGTGGGGGGTTGCGTGCCGTTGCGCGGGCGGTCGGGCGCGGTGTGGTAGGTGAAGTAGGCCAGCCCTTGAGCGGCGAGCTCACGCTCGGTGGCCGGCACGTGGGTGGGCCACAGGGCGTGGGCCACTTCGGAGCGGTCGGCCGCCGGGTGCCGGGCGGTCTCGTCGTCGACCAGCGTGAGCAGGCGGTCGTAGAGCGCGCGGCCCGCCGGGGTGAGGGCGATGCCGCGTGCCTCGACCTCGCCGAACCGCACCCGCAGGGCGCCGCTGATGACGCTGCCGTCGGGCAGGCACAGGGCGCGCGGTTCGGCGAGGGCCCGGAAGGACGTCTGGCGCAGCAGCAGGTCGGGCCCCTTCCAGCCGGGCGGGCCCTGGATCGCGTCGATCATCTCGATTCCGCGACCGGTCATCCGCCGGTACAGCTCGTCGATGTCCAGGACGCGCGGGGTGAGGTGGTTGATGTGGGTGGAGCGGACGCCCCCGATGTCCGCGGCGACCGCCGACACCCGCTCCAGCTCCTCGTACCAGGCCTGATCGATCGGCTCGGCCGACAACTCAAAGGCATGGACGGCGAGATGGAGGAAACGCCCCGCATCCGTCTCGGACAGTTCGCGTTCCGCCTCGGCCCGGTCTGCCAGGGCGAGCAGCTCCGGCGGGAAGAGCTCACGCCCGGCGAGGAAGGTTTCGAGGCGGGAGCGCAGGCCGGCGTCGAAGAAGCGCGGGTCCGCGGTCGTGAGCAGCGAGGTGAAGACGCGGAAGGGATTACGCGCCAGCTCATCGGCGTCCACCGGGCGAAAGGCCGTCGACACGACCGGCACCGAACTCGCCGCCGCCTCCCGCAGGTCGTAGAAACCGACCGGTCGCATGCCGAGGGCGCCGAACACCCGCGCCACGTCACGCAGTTCGGCGGGCGTGCCCACGCGGATGGCGCCGTGCCGCTCCGCGGTGACCCGGCCGATGGAACCGAGGCGTTCGGCGTCGGCGCCCTGCGCCCGCAGAGTGTCCTCGTTCACCTCGCGCGAGACGTCCACGAGCGTGTTGTAGGCCGGGACTTCCCGCCCGTACATCTCCGAGAGCCGCGCGGCGAAGGCGGCCCGCAACTGCCACTGGCTGATCATGGAAGGTCTGCCTTTCGAACTGTCGGGCGCGGGTGTGCGGGTGTGCGGGTCTGTGGGTTCGGGATCGGGTGCGGGTACGAAAGATTCGTGGCTCATACGACATGAGCCTCGGGACGGGGCGCGGACCCGGCCCGGAAACGGTCGGCGCTCATCGGCGCGATGCCGACGCATGGCTCACGACCCAGATGCAGGTCGCGCACGATCTCGCCGACCGCCGGTGCCTGGAGGAAGCCGTGCCCCGAGAACCCGGTGGCGTAAAGGAAGTTGGGGAGTTCGCAGGAGCGCCCGATCAAGGCGTTGTGATCGGGCGTGACTTCGTAGAGGCCCGCCCAGCCGCCGACGGTCGGCATGGTGGCGAGGTCGGGGGCGCGACGGCGTACGACGTCGCGGAACAGGTCTAGCCACTCCGGGGTCCAGGTGGTGTCGAAGCCGTCGGCCTGGCGGGGGTCCGAGAGTCCGAGGAGCAGGCCGTCGTCGCTGTTGTGGAAGTACGCCGACGACGTGAAGTCGATGGTGAAGGGAATGCGCGGAGCTGCCGGTGACAGCCGTTCGGTGAAGGCGAGTTGCCGGCGAACGGGCCGCACCGGCAGGTCCACGCCGACCATGGCGCCGATCTGCTCGGACCACGCGCCCGCCGCGCAGATCACGGTGGAACAGACGACACGGCCGCGATCGGTGTGCACGGCACTGACGCGGTCGCCGCTGATGTCCATGCCGGTGACGCGTGTGTGCGTGGTGAGGCGGACACCCGCGCGGGCAGCCGCCGCGGCGTAACCGTGCACGACCAGGCCGGGGCGGGCGTGTCCGTCGGTGGGGGAGTGCACGGCGGCCACCAGGCCCTCGGTGCTCAGATACGGGCACAGGCGCCGGGCCTCGTCGGCGCCGATCATGCGGCTCGGCACACCCAGGCTGTTCTGGAGCCGCACGCTCTCGGTGAACTCCGTGACGTGTCGCTCGTCGGTGAGCAGGAAGAGATAGCCCACGGTGTCCAGGCGGATGTCCGCGCCGGGCCGGTGCGGGAAGTCCTGGTAGGCGCGCAGACTCCGTCGGCCGAGCTCGATGTTGAGCGGGTCGGAGAAGTGGGCGCGTACGCCGCCGATGGGTTTGCCGGAGCTGCCACAGGCGAGCTCGCCTCGATCGACGACGAGGATGTCCCGCACGCCCGCCTCGGCGAGATGGAAGGCGATGGAGACACCCATCACGCCCCCACCGACGATCACCACGTCGGCGGTCGACGGGAGGGCACGGAAGGCCGGAGTGCTGGAGGAGCGGGGTGCGGAGGACGGGTGCGGGGCGGAGGACGGACGCGGTACGGAGGACGGACGCGGTACGGAGGACGGACGCTGTGAGCGGGACACGTGAGGCCGATCCTTCCCAGAGGCCGGCGCCGGGATGTACTGACGTGATGACGCGTCAATTCCCGTGCGTGGCATGGCCGTCAGTAACGTGCGCGGAAGCTCCTTGACTTACGGGGGTGACTTACGGCGGCGCCGATCAGCCGGCTGACCGCCATCGTGACGCAACCCCACCGTTGACGTCCATGAACAGTTCGTGCTCCTGATCTTTGACGGCCTCTATACGGTCGCCTCATGGACTGGACGAGTTCCCAGCTGCGCTCCCTGGTCGAGCTGACCCGGCGCGGTACCGTCACCGCCGTCGCGCACGCCCTTGGCTACACCCCGGGCGGCGTCTCCCAGCAGATCTCCGCGCTGGAGAGAGCCGCGGGCACGCCGCTGCTGCGCCGGGCGGGCCGCCGGGTGGAGCTGACCGACGCCGGGATCACCCTGGCCCGGCACGCCGAGCGAATCCTGGCCGCGGAGGCCGAAGCCGTCGAGGAGTTGGAGCGCGGCAGCGGCGTGGTCCGCGGCACGCTGCTGGTCGGCCTGTTCGCCACGGCCGCCGCCGAGATCCTGCCGCCGGCCCTGCGCGAGGTGCACGCGGCCCACCCCGAACTCGCCGTGCACAGCCGTGACATGGACGTGGACGAGGTGTACGACGCCGTTGCCTCGGGAGGCGTCGACCTGGCGCTCGGCCTCGACTACCCGGACGTGCCCATCCCGCGCGACTCGGCCCTGCATGTGACCCGGCTCTGCCGCGAGCGCTTCGCCCTCGCGGTGCCCACCGGCTGGCTGGACGGGCGCGAGCGCGCCGCCCTCGCCGACACCCGCGATCTGGCGTGGATTCTGCCGTCGGCCGACAGCTACTACGGCAGAGCGATCCGCACGGCGTGCCGTCGCGCGGGCCTTGAACCGGACGTGCGGCACGAGGTCACCGACACCGCGGCGACCCTGGCGCTGGTCGAGGCGGGCATCGGCGTGAGCACCGTGACCGAGCTGATGCTCGGCCTGCGCGCCTCGCGCTTCGACGTGGTGCGGCTGCGCGAGCGGATCGAGCGGCACATCGTTGTGGTATGCCGCACCTCCGCCGAACGGCGCCCGGCGGTGGCCGCCCTGGTCGAGGTGTTGCGGACGGTGGCCGACCAGCGGCGCGGGCCGCACGCCTAGGACGTGCGGCCCGCACCGTGCGGCCCTGCCGACCGGGCCCCGTCACCCCTCGCGCAAGGACAGGATCAGGTCGCGCGGCAGGCCGTGCGTGTCGTGGAGGTAGTGGAAATCCTCCTCGCCGAGCGGGCCGCGGAACCGGGGCCGGGCCAGTACCTGCCGCCCTCGCTCCAGGAGCCCCCGGAACCGCTGCTCCTCCTCGACCAGAACCCGGTGCACGTCACCCGGGTCCACGTCCTGACGGAAGTGATCGAGGGTGTACACCACCAACTCGCGCGGTAGATCGCCCAGTTGACGTGAGGAGTCGTCCCGCCACAGCACGGTCAGCACACGCCGTACGAGTCGGCGCAGCACGTAGCCGCGGCCGGTGTTGGCGGGGCGCACTCCGTCGCCGATCACCACCATGGCCGAGCGGAGGTGGTCGCAGACCACCCGCAGCGATGTCTCGTCCACCTGCCACAGGCCCGGCACGAGCCGGCGCCAGGGATCGAAGAGGTCGCACTCGAACACCGATGTCTTTCCCTGAAGACGCGAGGCCAGCCGCTCCAGGCCGAGTCCGGTGTCGATGTTGCGCTGGCTGAGCGGCACGAGTGACCCGTCGTCGAGCCGGCGGTGGCGCATCATCACGTGATTCCACATCTCCACCCAGCGGTCGTCGCCCGTCGGCGTGGATTCGGGCGGGGTGTCGCCGGTCCACAGGAAGATCTCCGAGTCGGGACCGCACGGTCCGGTGGGCCCGTTGGACCACCAGTTGTCCTCGACGGTGAGCTCCACCGGAACCCCGCGTTCTTGCCACAGGCCGAGGGAGTCGGTGTCGGGCCCGACCTGGTCGTCGCCGCCGAAGACGGTGGCGTGCAGGAACCGCGGGTCGATGCCGAAGCCATCCGTGAGGAGGTCGTATCCCCAGTCAAGGCTCTGCTGCCCCTCGTAGTCGCCGAGCGACCAGGTGCCGAGCATCTCGAACACGGTCAGATGGGTGGAGTCACCGACCTCGTCCAGGTCCGTGGTCCGCAGACAGCGCTGCACATTGACGAGCCGCCTGCCGAGCGGATGCGGCCGCCCCTCCAGGAAGGGAGTGAGGGGATGCATGCCCGAGGTGGTGAACAACACCGGGTCGCCGGGCGGGGGCATCAGCGTCGAGCCGGTGATCCGGCGGTGGCCGCGCTCCTCGTAGTACTCGACGAATGTACGGACGACGTCCTCGGTGGTCATTTTGCTGATGCTCATGAGTGGCTCCTTCGCGTGCACGGCGGGGAGGCGCCGGACATCGGGTCCGCCACAGGAGCCGAGGCGACAGGGCCACGGAAAGACCACCGGCGGACCGTGTCCGGTCGCCGGTGGAAAAGGGGAATTACGTCAGGCGGCGGCAACCGGCGAGCTGGGCGCTCGCGCGGTCGCGGTGGTGAAGAGGCCAGTGACGTTCATGCGGCCGAGGATAACGCGCACAAATCTCGGAGGCACGCGATTTTCACCGGGCGACGGTCGGCGTGCCGGCGCGCAGACGGGTCGGCGGTCCGGCGGTCCAGCGGGTGACAGACAAGCGGGCCGGCGGTCGGGATCGTCGGGCCAATGCCCCCGCGCCGCTTTGAACTCGGGCAGCACTGACGCGAGCATGACCGGTCAGAGCTTTCGGTTCTGCCCGAGCAGGGCAGGCCACAAGGGGGAAGCGAATGCTCCGTATCCACTTCACCGATGCTGACCTCGGCCGGACACGTGTCGCGGCCGGACCCGATCCTCTGTGGGAGATCTGCGCGAGCCTGCACCGGTTCCAGACCCGCCACGGCCGGTGGGCCTACGCCGACTGGCATCGCACCGCCCGCACCCGACTGCACGCGACCGGATTCAGCCGCACCCTGCGCACCCTCCTGCTGCCCCTGGTCCCGCGGGCCGCGTACTTCCCCGACTTCCTCACCCCACCGGAGGGGGCCGAAGGACTCGACGCGGGCCTGGAAGCCATCCTGAGCACGCCGCCGCGCCGTGTCCTGCACGAGCTGCACATCCTCGACCGTACGAGCGGGGCGCCTGCCTGGGGCGCTCGCCTGGCGGAGCCGGACGTCCGCAAGGAGCTGGTCCAGGCGATGCGGGCCTACTACAACACGGTGATCGCCCCCTACGACGACCGCATCCAGGCCCGTATCGAAGCCGAACGGCAAGCGCGGGCCCGCGGCGTCGTCGACCACGGAACCGAGGGAATCCTCCGGAACCTGGGCCCGGCCCTGCAATGGCGGCGCCCCGTCCTGCACACGGTCTATCCCGAAGAGCGCGCCCTGCACCTCAACGGCCGGGGGCTCTTCCTGATCCCGTCCTACTTCTGCTGGGGAAACCCGGTCACCTTCGGCGACACGGCCCTGAAACCCGTGCTGATCTACGCGCTCAACCACGAGCCCCACCGATCCGCTCTCCCACAGGACTTCGGCACGGGTGCGCCCCTCGCGGCTCTCCTCGGCCGCACCCGCACCGCCGTCTTCCGGGCAACCACAGTGGGGGCCACCACCGGCGAACTCGCCCATGCCGCCGGAGTCTCGGCGTCGTCCGCCAGCCAGCACGCCACAGCCCTGCGGGACGCCGGCTTCATCGTCAGCCACCGAAACGCCCAATCCGTGCTGCACACCCTCACACCCCTGGGCGCCGCACTCCTGCGCGCCAACACCCCGACGCGCCGGTGACCGGAAAGAGACCGTGTCAGCGGGCTGATCACCATGGCAGCCGCGATCTCTTCGTGGTCAGTTCATCGAGGCCGGGGCCGACTGTTGTGCCGCGCGGCTGCCGCAGGGAGTCCTCCGGCACGATGTCCTTTTCGAGATGTCGACAAGGGCGAGGTCGGGCAGGTGCTCCCGGGCCAGGGCCAGAACCTCCTTGCCGTTGGCTGCCTCGGCCCGGACGGTGAAGCCGCCCCCGGTACGTGGGTCCGCGCGCAGGCGGCCGCCGAGGGCGGTGACGCGCTCACGCATGCCGAGCAGCCCGACGCCGGGCACCGGGGCGGCGCCCGGCTCGGCCTTGCCGTCGTCGACCTGTATGGACAGGGTGTCGGGGACGTAGCTGATGCGGACCGACTCGCTACACCCGCAGCCGTGCAGGTCGCGGTCGCCGCCGATGAGGGTGGGCCCAGTCCGCAGGACGCATCGGCATCGGCAACGGCCGAGGCAGGGCCGCCTTGGCTTTGGTGATCGCGCTCATAGCCATCGTCGTCAGCGGCAGGATTCTGTCCCGCGCTCGCCGCACCGGCCGTGTCGGCTGACCGGTCCGCTTCCCGCTCGGCGTGTACTTCAGCGCCGATCAGCGAGACCGGTGCCCCGCGACCCTCCGGCGTACGAAGTAGGCGACCGCCCCGACCGCCAGGACGGTGGCGCCGGAGATGACCGAGGACAGCGGGAGGCTGAGGGCGAGGACCAGGCAGCCGGCCAGGCCGATGGCGGGGACGGCGCGAGGGGGGCGGCCTTCGGAGGGCGTCAGGGTCCAGGCGGCGGCGTTGGCGATGGCGTAGTACGCGAGCACCCCGAAGGAGGAGAAGCCGATCGCTCCTCGCAGGTCGGTGAGGGCCACGAGGGTCACCACGACCGCACCGACGGCGAGTTCGGCCCGGTGGGGGACGTGGAACCGCGGGTGGACGGCTGCCAGCGCGTGCGGCAGGTGGTGGTCGCGGGCCATCGCCAGGGTGGTTCGCGAGATGCCGAGGATCAGCGCGAGCAGGGCACCGAGCGCGGCGACGGCGGCACCGGCACGCACCACCGGCGCCAGTTCGGGCACTCCCGCCGCGCGCACCGTGTCCGTGAGCGGGGCGGTGGTCTCGGCAAGGCCGCCGGGACCGAGTACGACCAGGACGGCGACGGCGACCGCGACGTACACCGAGAGTGTGATGCCCAGGGCGAGGGGGATCGCACGGGGAATGGTGCGGCGCGGATCACGCACCTCCTCGCCGAGGGTGGCGATGCGCGCGTAACCGGCGAAGGCGAAGAACAACAGTCCGGCAGCCTCCAGCACGCCGCCCACCCCGGCGTCCCCGCCCAGCTTCAGGCGGCTGACATCGGCTGTGCCACTCGTGCAGGAGACGGCCACGACGGCGGCGAGGACCGCGAGGACGAGGGCGACGACGCCGCGGGTCAGCCAGACGGTCTTCTGAATTCCCACGTAGTTGACGGCGGTCAATGCCACCACGGCGGCGATGGCGACGGGCCTTTCATGACCGGGCCAGGCGTAGGCACCGACAGTGAGGGCCATGGCCGCGCAGGAGGCGGTCTTGCCGATGACGAATCCCCAGCCGGCGAGGTACCCCCAGAACTCGCCGAGCCGCTCGCGGCCGTAGACGTAGGTCCCTCCCGAAGCGGGGTAGCGGGCCGCGAGCCGAGCCGATGAGGTGGCGTTGCAGTACGCGACCACCGCGGCGACGGCGAGGCCGACGAGCAGCCCCGAGCCCGCGGCGCGGGCAGCCGGGGCGAACGCGGCGAAGATGCCCGCCCCGATCATCGATCCGAGGCCGATCACCACCGCGTCTCCCACCCCGAACCGTCGCTGCAGCTGGGGAGCGCCCGCGGGGGAGGGCGGAGTGCTCATGGGTGTACTCCTCGGCAGTGAAACGGCTGGTCCGGAGGGTTGGAGGGCTGGAGGTCTAGAGGGCTGGAGGAACGGGGGGCTGGACGACTCAAGGACACGATCGTCTACGTTCGTTCCATGGGGGCCACCGTCACATTCCCCACGCCTTCACGGCAGTCGACAGTCAGCCCCACCCGGCTGAACTCGTCGACACTCTGTCCCGAGATACCGGGTCGTGTAGTCGGGGTCGGAGAGCACGATCCTGCCTCCAGGGCGGACCACGCGCCATCATGCTCGCCGCTCGCCGCTCGCCGCTCGCCGCTCGCGGATTGCGGATTGCGGACGTCATGGTGGAGGCCCGGACGCTGGTCGTCCGGAACCCCACGGCCGTCGACAACGTGATGGGGCTGAGGAGTTGGGCTCGTACCGCTGCTTCTCGCGGATACCTGGAACCCTCCGACGCGGAAAGATTCACCGCCCAGTTCGACCGAGCGGTCGTGACCGAGCGCTTCACCTATGCCCTGATCTTCTTGCTGGTGTCAGGGAGGCGTCGCACGACTATCTCAAGTGAATGGTCGCGGCGGCGGAGCAGCACGGTGGAGCGTGCCGAGGGTGCAGGTGCAAGTGCAGGCTGTGTTCGTTACGCATGATCACTTGCTCGACGGGGGCGCTGATCGCGATCAAGCCGAGACTGCCCTGAGCGGTCTCCAGCGCATGCCGCAGTCCGAGAAGCATGTAAAGGCTGCCGTTGTCACACCAGGCCACGTCTCTCGCATCCAGGTGTAAATGCCGGTGACCATCCTCCACGTGGGTGATGGCCAGATCGCACAGCAAGTTGACGCTGAGCACATCGAGTTCACCGGCCAGTTCGAAGGTGAGCGTGCCACTGTCGTCGGCGGCCGCCAGGACTCGCACGCTGAGCCGTGGCGGGTCGGCCTCGGACCAGGTGCGAGTGGAACCTTTCCGCATGATCTGCCTTGCGTAGTGGGGCCAAACATTGGGGCTTCACCCAGCACTCGTACCGGTGGCGGCGGCAGAGCGCATGGCCGGAGCAGTCTCATCGGCGAGAGACAGTTTCAGCCGCTGGTGGTTGGTCGGGTGTCTGCGACCCGAGGCCGGGGCCGGGGGCGGAGCAAGCGGTCAGGATCTTGCGCGTCGGTCTTTCCCGGCCGATCAGTCGGCGAGCGGATATGCGAAGTAGGTTTCCGGCAATCACATGCCGGTTTCCGCCACAGTTTACTCACGGCGCCGGGGGACGGGAATCTGCTCGGGCGCAGGAAAGGTCCCCGGCGAGGAGCGCTCACGGGGCAGAATCGAATACGTGTCGAGGCGTGTACGGCAATGGTTCGTACAACCGGCAATGAATCGTACGGGCGGGCGATTCCTCGGATAAATCACAAGCGATGGAGCCGCCATCCGTCCTATCGTGACGCCGCCGCCCACACGGGGCGGTCCGATCGGAGAGGCGGCGGAGTGCCGGACGCGTACGAGGTCATGCTGGACGCCGAGTTGAGCAAAGTGTTCGACGTGTGGTCCGGGTATCTGGACGCCCGGACGGGGGAGGACCACCAGGTGCGTGCCCGACTGCGCTCCATGCTGGACTCAGCCCGCACCTCGGCCGCGGAGGGCGAACTCGCCACCGCACGCGCCCTGGTGGCGGACATGTACGAGGATGCCCGCGCAGCCGCCCTCCCCTGGGCTCCTTCGCGGCCTCGCCCCTGCGAGGCGGACCGGCAGACGCGCGACTACGCGAAGGACACGCTGAAACAGGTGCTTCCTCTGGAACTGCGGGATCGCCTCGACCACGTTGACCTCTTCCTCTCGGTCACATGCCGCGACCTCCAGGCTGCCCCCGGCCTCGACGAGGCCACCCGCCAGGACATCCTCTACATCAGCGCCCGCGCCGCGATGGCCCTGGACCTTGCCCACCCCGCGGCGGCGGGACGCGAACTGGAACGCCTCAAGGCGATCGCGCGACGTTGTGGCGTCGCGGCGTGAAACTTGAGGGCCTGAGGGTCTGAGGGCCTGAGGGCCTGAGGGCCTGAGGGCCTGAGGGCCTGAGGGCCTGAGGGCCTGAGGGCCTGAGGGCCTGAGGGCCTGAGGGCCTGAGGGGGCGAGCTGTCGAGGGGTACCGGGCCGCGCCTAGGGACGCCTTCGCCCCGCCACCGCGACAGCCGTACCGATGCCGGCGATCACCAGGCCGATCCCGCCGAAGATCAGCGGCAGCAGCCACAGGGAGACGAACCCGTTGATGCGAGCGTCCTCGGGGGCGTCGGCGCGGTACAGCACCTCGACCTGCTCACCCCGGTCGTACGAGGGCGGGTTGGAGCCCATCGAGCTCTGGAACGTTCTCGGAATGCCGTCCGACGAGACGTATTCGACCACCGGGTAGGCCGCGGGACTGTCGTTCCCCTGGTTCTTGCGGGACGTGCCGCTGCTGTCGCTGCGCCATTCCAGCGCCACCACCGTGCCCTTGGCCCGCTCGGCGTCCTTCAGGAACGAGATGGACATTCCCGCCAGGGCCACCCCGAGGACGGTGAACACCGATCCGAGCGCGATCGCCCCGAAGGTGACCCACCGCCGGGCACCCCACCCACGTACCTGCACCTGCACGACGTCCCTCTCACCTGCGTAAAGCAGTCAGTCCAAGGCAACTTGACCAAAGGAGAGGGACGTTATCCCAGAGGGTTTCGCCGGAGTCGCCCGCCCCCGGCCCATCGCCCTGTGAAAGGGTCGCCGCCCGTGCGCCCTAGCTCTGCAAGGAGGAGCGCATGTAGCGAAAGCGGTCGAGGGAGCGGCGACGCATCCAGAGGACCCAGCCACAGAACCCGATCAGGCCGACCGCGAGGATCAGCGGAGTGACCAACGAGCCGGTGGCCGCCCCGAGACCGAGCATGGCGACGGCGATGAACACGATGAAGCCCAGCAAGAACGGCAGCCATTTGCCGGCCCGTTCCATCTGTCCCAACTGCTCGGCGACGAGCCGCCGCATGGAAGCCCGCTCCTGGGGCTCGCTCGGAACCTCGCGATGCCGGATCTTGCGGTGGAGCTCGGTGACTCCCCGCGCGTCGGTACCGGCCGCCCGGCCGGCCTTGCGGCGCTGCACGGCCACGACCGTCATCGCGACGGCGGTGTAGAGCATGGCCTGGATGATCCACACGACCGGATGCTCGTCCGGGCGGAACAGAGCGGTGACCCCCACACCCAGAACAAAGATCAGGACCGCTTGAGCGGCCAGACTCTGGTCGAGCCAGCGCTTGAAGGCGCGCATGGAACGTACCTCCTCGGAATCGACGGATACCGCAGCCGCTACCGAATACCCCGCATGGGCAAGCCCATGAGCCAAGACCATGAACGCCAGCAGAATGCGGAGCGTACGTTCGTACCTTCCTGAGTGTACGATCGTACGCATGCCGACGGACTACTTCGCTGACGACCCGCGCACGAACCTGGAACGCATGCTCGCGGGCGACCTCTACATCGCCGACGACCTCGACATCGCTCGCAGGCAACAGCACGCCATGCGGCTCGCTGCCCGCTATCAGTCCGTGTTCCTCGACGACGCGGGCGAAGCTCGGGCGGTTCTGGCCGAGTTGCTTGCCTCGGTGGGCGAGGGCGTGGAAGTGCGGCCGCCGCTGTACGTCGACTACGGCAGCAACATCTCCATCGGCGCCCGCACCTTCGTGAACTACCACCTCACCGCGCTGGACGTCGCCCGCATCACCATCGGCGAGGACTGCCAGATCGGCCCCAACGTCCAACTCCTCACCCCCACCCACCCCGTGGAGCCGCAGCCGCGGCGCGACAAGCTGGAGGCCGCGCTCCCCATCACCATCGGGAACAACGTCTGGCTCGGCGGTGGCGTCATCGTCTGCCCCGGCGTGACGATCGGGGACAACAGCGTCATCGGTGCCGGTGCAGTCGTCACGAAGGACGTACCCGCCGATGTCGTCGCCGTCGGTAATCCCGCCCGTCCCGTCCGCAGTCTCTAGAGGCCCTCACGATGGCCACCGGTCACGCAGACCCCCGGCGGCGCGAGCGCATCCTCGCCGCCACTCTCGCCCACATCGCCGACGAAGGCGTCGCCGGTGTCTCCCACCGCAAGATCGCCACGCGTGCCGCGGTTCCGCTCGGCTCGATGACGTACCACTTCACCGGCATCGACGACCTGCTCCGCGAAGCCTTCACGCTCTTCGCCGACCACATCGTGGCCGTCTTCGCGCGGCACTTGGACCACGCCGACAGCCCCGAGGAGGCGCGTGAGGCCGTCACCGACCTCATCCACGCGCTCTCGGAAGGGCCTCGGCGTGACCTGATCCTCACGCAGGAGCTCTACACCCTCGCCGCCCGGCGCCCGGAGTACCGGAAGTTGACCCAGGCGTGGATGCGCGGCAGTCGGCGTCTGCTGGAACGGCACTTCGACCCGGACACGGCCCGGCAACTCGACGCGCTCATCGAGGGGCTCACGCTGCACCGAGCCTTGGACGGCGACGGCGACGGGGAGGGCGGTGTGATGGCGCGCGGTCGTGAGCTGACGCGCCAAGCGGTGGAGCGCATCACTAACCAGGGTCTACATATTCCTTGACACGAATATTCGCTGTGAGGAATACTTCTCGCCATGGACGCACTCCTCTCCGCTCTTGCCGACCCGGCTCGGTGGCGGCTCGTGACGCTGCTGGCCGAGCGGCCCCGTTCCGTGGGCGTGCTCGCCCAGCTCGCCGAGGCGCGTCAGCCGCAGACGACCAAGCACCTGCAAGTCCTTGAGCGCGCCGGTGTCGTCACCTCCCGGCGCACGGGCCAGCGCCGCGTCTACGCCCTCAAGTCCGCTGCCCTGCGCGACCTGGCGGCTGCGCTCAACCGCATCGCCGACACCGCTGACACCGTCGGCCATGAGGGCGGCACGCGGGCGACCTTCGACGCCTACGGGGCGAGCCTCCATGCTGAGCGGGTCGCCGCGCGCGATGCGGGGTGGGCCGACGGTCGCTCGTTCAGGTTCAGCCGGTCGCTGGCCGGAGGCCCCGAGCTGGTCTGGCGCCACCTGACCGAACCCGATCTGCTCTCCCGGTGGTGGACACCCGACGATCTCCGCGTCTCGGAGCTCCTCTTCGAGGCGCGGCCGGGCGGGCGGATCGTCCACGAGTACCGCGACGCCGAGGACGCCGACGGCTCCGACGTGGTCGTCGGGCGCGCGGAGGGAGCCGTCGTCGACGCACGCGTAGGCGAGCACCTCGCCTACCGGCTCTCCCCACTCCTTCCCGACGGCGGCCTCGCTTTCACCGCCCACGTCGATCTCGGCCTGACCCCCACCGGCACCGACACGGGCGCCAGCGCTGGTGCCGGTACCGGAACGCACCTCGACGTCCACTGGCGGATCACCGACAGCACGGTCGACTCCGCCGACTTCATCGCAGGGATCGAGATCGGCTTCGGCCAGAGCCTCGACAAGCTCGCCGCGACCCTCGCCGCGGACCCGCACGGCACTCACGCCTCGGACGCCACCATCGACTCAAGGAGCACGAAGTGACAGAGCAGACAGGGCAGACACAGCAGGCAGAGCAGACACAGCAGGCAGAGCGGAACGCGGGCCGTCGCGTCGTCACGAACATGGCCCTCTCCCTCGACGGCCACTACGCCGCGCCGGGCAACCCGCTGGACATGAGCTGGGTGATGCCGTACGCCCATACCGACGTCGCCCGCGACCACCTGACCGGCCTTTGGGAGACGGCGACGACGACCCTGCTGGGGCGGGTCAACGCCGAGGGTTTTCTTGGCTTCTGGCCCACAGTCATCGGCATGGAGGGCGCCGACCCGCGTGACGAGGCCTTCGCCAAGTGGCTCGTCGAAACGGACAAGGTCGTCCTCTCCTCCACCCTGGGCGAGGTTCCGTGGGAGCGGACGACGATCGTCGACAAACCGGCCGCCGAGGTGGTCACTGACCTCAAGTCGACCGAAGGCGGTGACATTCTCGTGCTCTCCAGCGCGAGCGTCATCAGGTCGCTGCTGGCGGCCGACAAGGTCGACCGGCTGGCGCTCACGGTCTTTCCGCTCTTCCTCGGCGGCGGGCCGCGCCTTTTCGACGACGGCCTGCCCGCGGGGAAGTGGACGCTCGCGAGCCAGACCGCGGGCGAGCACGGGGCATTGGCTCTCGTCTACGACAGGATCCGCTGAAGCCCCATGGGTTCCGCTGTCAGGGCACTGCGCGGCCGATCGCGCAGTGCCCTGACCGGTGAGAAGCGGACGTGTCAGTCCTGGCGGACGACGTTCGTGCCGGGACCACCGGAGAGGGTGTCCTGGCCTGCGCCGCCGTACAGCTTGTCGTCGCCGCTGTTCCCGTACATCGTGTCGTTGCCGCTGTTGCCGTACAGGGTGTCGTTGCCCTTGCCGCCGTAGACGAAGTCGTCGCCGGCTCCGGCGCGGATCGTGTCGTTGCCGTCGCCGCCGGAGAGGTTCTGCCTCTCCGCACCGCCCTGGATCACGTCGTTGCCCGCGCCGCCGTCGACGGCGGCCTCCTCGCCTTCCGAGTAGATCGTGTCGTTGTTGTTGCCGCCTTGCGCGATGCTGCCGCTCGCGGCGTGGATGGTGTCGTTGCCGTCCCCGCCGAGGACCACCCCGGCCTCACCCACGGTCAGGTCGTCGTCGCCCGCTCCTCCGAGGACGGAGTTGCCGTCGACGCCGCCGGTGTGGGTCGCGGTGTCCTTGCCGATTCCCAGGTCCGCCGAGGCGAAGTAGTACGTCTGGTCAGTGGTGTTGTCGTAGGCGAAGGTGTCGTCGCCGTCGCCGAGGGCCAACTTCAAGGTGGCGTACGGGTCCTGGGTCTCCAGCGTGGCGACCGTGCAGGAGACTGCGGTGCGGTCCGCACTGTCGGGGTAGGAGCAGCCTTCGCCCGCATTGATCGCAATCACGTCGTCGATCACGTAGGTGATCTCTTCCGAGCCTTCGGATCGGGACGCTGTGACCGTGGCCTTGTTGGTCTGGCCGACGGCGGCGGTGTAGACGATCGCGTGATCGCTCGCGCTGATCGCGGCAGTCGCTTCCGGGGCCGCGGCAGCTGCGGTGCCCGCCAGGAGGAAGGGAGCGGCCAGCCCCGTACCGAGAGCCAGTGTCACCGCCGACGCGGTGCGGACGACCCGGTGGCGGATGAGGTGAGAGGGCATTACTAAACCTCCGTGAGGCATACGTGGTCCTTGCAATTACGTGTGACCGACGGAGTTTGAGGTTGGTTGTAATGCGGTGTGTGAGAGGTGGGTTCGCTGATTCCCGGAGCGTGTTTCTCAAGCGGCCGCTGGTCAGCGGAGTTTGATTGCTCATTCGGGGCGCGACAATTCGCCGTAAGGCGCGGTTGGGCAGAAATTCACGCTGTGGAATGCCCACCCCTCACTACTCACCCTTCGCCACTCACCGCTGCGTGTTCGGCTTGCGGTGGCGTAGGCGCAGGACGGTTCCGCCGGCCAGGATCACTGCGCCGGCGCCGGCGAGGGGGCCGACCAGGCCGGAGCCTGGGGAACTCGTGGGTGCTCCGGAGGCGGCGTTCTCGATGTCAGGCGCGACGTCGGCCTCGGAGCGGGTCCCTGCCGAGGGGTGGCCGCCCTCTTCATGATGGACGCCATGCTTCTCGTGGGCTTGATGGGCCTGGTGGGCCTGGTGCGCGGCCTCGGCCTGCTTGGTGTTCTCCTTGCCGGCGCCGAGCGCGGTGACCGCGGCACCGGACCGTTCGCCACCGGTCAGGCCGGTGACCTCGCCGTTGCCCCCGTCGAAGACCACGTCCGAGCAGGAGAAGAAGTTCTCCTGACTGTCGGAGCGGATCCACTGGACGAACAGGATGTGCTTGCCGGTACGTTCGGGCAGTCGCAGGTCCCAGTAGTAGTGGCCTGCCTCGCTGCCGGGCCCGCCTTCCTGCGGCGGGTTCTGTACGGTCTGCACGTTCTCCAGGTCGGACCAGCCGAGCGGCTGTTGCGGGTCGTAACCGTCCTTGGTGACGTACACCTTGAACGTGCCGGGGTGGTGCGCCCAGTTGTTGTAGTTCATCTCGATGGTGGAGCCGCCCGTGAGATGGGTGACGGGCCAGTCGGTGCGGGTGGCGTTGTACGGGGAGAAGTCGTACGGGCTGCGGTCGCCCGCGCTGCACAGGGTGCCGTCCTCGACGTAGCCCTCGCCGCGGCCGCCCGCGTTGGAGTCGAGTACGGCGAACCAGTTGTAGAGCGGGGTGGTGCCCGCGTCCTGAACTGCCGCCTTGCAGGCGGGGTTTGACGGCATCTGGGTGGAGGAGTTGGCGAGGAGGTCCTTGTAGCACAGGTAGGTGCGCGACCCGGGCACCATGGCCACGCCGTGAGCGGCGGCCGTGCCCGGGACGGCCAGCACCGCCGCGGCGGCGATGCCGGTGGCGCCCGCGAGCGAGGCAAGGCGCCTGGCGTGCGCCGAACTCCGTACGCGGGACCGGAGTCGTGCTCCGGCAGGCATGGGGGAGCGGGGGATGTTCATGGGAACGTCTCCTTCGGGGAGTTTCCGATGAGCGGCTCACCCCGTGGTCGACACCGAGCCCGAAAAGGTTGCCGCGACGGCGGCAACTGTCGGCGGTAGAGGCCGGACAGGCGGCGCGAAGGCCTGGCCGGCTCAGTATGGTCATCCCGTGTGCTTCTACGCGATGACCTACTACAAGCTGCACTACGCGTGTCCGTCGTGCCGTGTCAGCTTCAAACGGCATGCGAATCCGCCGAAGCAGTACCCGTGTCCGAACTGCACCCGCCCCCTCATCTGCGCTGGTCATGACTTCGCTGCGCCGCGTAGGCGTGATGTCCGCGGATGGTCGGTCGTGGCCGTGGCCGTGGTCCTGGGCGCCGGGCTGCGGTACGAGGGGCGAGAGGCCTGCGGCTGCGGCAAGGAGCCCAAGTACCGTCCGCGCACGCGTGCCGAATTGCGGGTGCGTGAGAGCGTCGCGGTGAGGGAAGAACTCCCGCTGGCCGAGACGCTGGCCCGCCCGGACCCGTGGACCCCGACGGCACACTGAAGCGCTGCCAACTGCTCCCGCGCCCCCAGCTATTACAGAGGCACGAGGCGGACCACCCCGACCGAAGCGTCTTCGGTCCTGGCGTGAGCCGCCTGAACCTCCCATCGCCCCGCCAGAATGGCGACGGGGGCTTGTTCCGGCAACTCGGGCCTCGGCATCGCCAGTTCGTCGCCAGAGACCGCGGAATCCATGAGTACCGTCGGGCCACTCGTCTCCCAGACCCCGCAGTCCTCCCGCTCCGTACCCGGGTGTTCCATCACCTGCCCGGCGGCGGAAAGCAGTCCGGCCTCGGAGTCGGCGCCGAACCAGCGCACTAAAGCCTTGGGCTCGGGCAGATAGCAGGTCATGGCGGGTCCGTCACCCAGCACGAGAGCACTGGCACCGTCGCCATCCACGGGGAGCACCTCGGCGTAACCGTCCACCGCGCAGGCACGGTCGTAGTCGTCCGCGATGCCCGGGTCGCCGAGGACCTCCCCTGCTTCGGTGCAGCCATGCCACATGGAGAGCGCCGACACCGGCACCACGATGAGCGGCCCGCCCATCGACTCGACCCACCGCAGCTCAGTCGATCGGCGTCCGGGGGACTTCGCGTCCTGGGAGAGGGTCATGGGGCAAGTGTGCGGCCTGTCATCGGGAGACGGCCGCCGGGTGCATGTCCTGGCGGAACCCTGCTGCCCTGCACGCCCCGAGGCCTCGTCAGGAAACCCGCACCAGATGCACCGCCGCACTCGCCCAGTCGCCCCGCGGGAGTTCGGGCCGTAGTCCGTAGTTGCTCAGGACCGTTGCGGAATGCACCGCTCCGGTGCTGGTGTCGCGGTAGTGGGCTGTGGGGTCCAGGTCGGCAAGGCGCAGGGGTGGGGTCGTGGTGCCGTGGCGTGGGGTGCGACGCCAGATCAGGAGCAGGGTTTCGTCGGCGTTCGTCGCCGTGTACTGGACCGCGGTCGGGCCGTCGTCGACCGGGCCGCGTGGCCGGTGGAGCGTCCCGTGCTGGACCAGGTGCCGCACGCGCTTGTACTGGGCCACCAGGCCTGCCCCTTCGGCCAGTTCGTCCTCGGACCAGCGGGTCAGGTCGCCGCCGAGGCCGAGAACTCCCGCCATGGCGACGTGGAAGCGGAAGCGGAGCGGCACCGAACGGGCGGTCAGCTGGTTGGGGACGTCGGTCACCCAGGCGGACATCGTCCGGGCCGGATAGATCTGGCCGTAGCCGTGCTGGATGAGGACACGGTCCGCCGCGTCGGTGTTGTCCGACGTCCACGCCTGGTCGGTGCGGGACAGCATCCCCAGGTCGACCCGGCCCCCGCCGCCGCTGCACGCCTCGATCCGCAGGCCGGGATGGTCGGCTCGGAGGCGGTCGATGACGTCGTAGAGGTGGTGGACGTATGTGGTCCAGACGCGCTCGGCGCCGTCCGGACCGTCCGAGCTGCCCGGCCAACCCGCTTCCGTGAACGGTCGGTTCATGTCCCACTTGAGGAAATCGATCCCGTGCTCGCCCACCAGGCGGGTCAGCCAGCCATAAGCCCACTCCGCGACGTCGCGGCGGGCGAAGTTGAGCACCAGCTGGTTGCGCAACTCGGTGCGGGTGCGGTGCGGGAAGTGCAGGACCCAGTCAGGATGCCGGCGGTAGAGCTCGCTGTCCGGGTTGACCATCTCGGGCTCCACCCACAGTCCGAAGCGCATCCCGAGCCGGTGCACCTCGTCCACCAGGGGTTTGAGGCCGCGTGGGAAGCGGTCCGGTGACGGCGTCCAGTCGCCGAGCCCCGCGGTCTCGTCGCGGCGCGCGCCGAACCAGCCGTCGTCCATGACGTAGAGCTCCGTGCCGAGCGCCGCCGCGCGGGTCGCCAGGGCCAGCTGGCCGGCCTCGTCGACGTCGAATCCGGTGGCCTCCCAGGAGTTGTAGAGCACCGGACGTATCTCGTCGGGGTGGGGCAGCACATGGGCGAGGACGTACGCGTGCCAGGCGCGGCTCGTCGCGCCGAAGCCGCCATCCGCGTACAGACCGGCGATCCGTGGGGTGATGAACTCCGCGCCGGGGGAGAGGGGTTGGGCCGTGCCCTCGTGTCCGGAGCCGCCGGTGAAACCCGCCCTGCCGTCGGGAGTGCGCTGCACGGTGACGCGCCAACTGCCGCTCCAGGCCAGGGCCGCGCTCCAGACCTGGCCGTGGTCCTCGGTCGTCTCGCCCGCGTCGACCATCACCCAGGGGTTCGCGTGGTGGCTGGTGATGCCCCTGCGGCTGGTCAATACCGTCTCGCCCAACGGAAGTCGCTGCCGGTGCAGTTGCGTCTCGGCGGACCACTGGCCCGTGACGTGGCTGAGCCGGTAGTCGTCCCTGTCCGGCAGGGTCCACGCGGCGGAGTCGGCGCGCAGCAGCGTCATGGTCTCCTCGCCGGTGTTGCGCAGCACGCACCAGCGCTCGATGACGTCGCTGTCGTCGTGGACGCGGTAGTGAAGGGTGACCTCCAGGGGGTGGTGGCGGTCGCGGAACTCCAGGGCCAGTTCCGTCGACCCCGGAGCGGGCTCATGGACGCGGTGGCCCGACGCCTCCCATTCGAAGGCGCGCGTGCCGTCGGCGAAGCGCACTTGCAGCGAGGGGGTCCCGTACCGTGCCCCGCCGTCGACGGGCAGTTCCTCGCCGACCGGTGGCCGCCCCTCGAAACTGCTGGCGGGCGGGGCCGGGGCAGCGGCGAGTTCCGCTGCCTCCGCCGAGGTCAGCCGCGGGCCCCACGCGAGGTGGCAGGGCGCTCCCGTCTCGTCGATGCGCAGGGCGTACGACGTGCGCGGCGTGCTCAGCAGCCAGACGCCGGACTCAGGGGCGAAGGAGATCACAGGCATGGATCCTCACGTTCGGGAGCGCGTCGAGAACATGCTCCTGCCCCGACCGCGTCGCCCGCCACCCCCCCCGTGATCAGCCACCGGGGGTCCCCGGGCATCGCTGCCGTCGAGACGGCGCATTTGCCGAAACGGCAAGTAAGCTTGCCGGTCCGTTGCGGTCGGGCGCACGGTGTCCGCATGACTAAGACGAACGAGCGAGACATCGCTAACGTGGAAGCGGACATTCGAGATGACGTGGACGTGCTGGTGATCGGAGGCGGCGCGGCCGGGCTGTCCGCCGCGCTGACCTTGGCCCGTGCCAGGCGTTCCGTGCTCGTGGTGGACGCCGGGGAGCCGCGCAACGCCCCTGCCGACGGGGTGCACGGGTTTCTCTCCAGCGAGGGACTCGCGCCCGAAGAGCTGCTGCGGATCGGACGGGAGGAGGTCGAGGGGTATGGCGGGCGGATCGTGTCGGACCTGGTGACGCGTGTCCGGCGGGTCGACGAGCGCTTTGTCGTGGAGACCGCCGGCGGGCGCAGCCATCGCGCGCGGCGGCTGCTGGTGACGACGGGGCTCGTCGATGAACTGCCCGACGTCACCGGCGTACGCGAGCGATGGGGCCGTGACGTCCTGCACTGTCCCTACTGCCACGGCTGGGAGGTGCGCGACGAGCCGATCGGCGTCCTGGCGACCGGGCCGATGGCGACGCACCAGGCACTGCTGTTCCGTCAGTGGTCGTCGGACGTCACCCTGTTCCGGCACACCGCACCCGAACTGACCGAGGAGCAGTGGGAGCAGCTGGCCGCCCGTGGTATCGCGGTGGTCGACGGCGAGGTGGCCGGTCTCGACGTCGAGGACGACCGGCTCTCCGGGGTGCGTCTGGCCTCGGGCAAGCGCATTGCGGTACGGGCCCTCGCGGTGGCGCCGCGGTTCGAGGCGCGCGGTTCGGTGCTCGCGGAACTCGGCCTGACGAAGGTCGACCACCCGATGGGCGTAGGGAGTTACGTGGAGTCGGACGCGGCCGGGTTCACGGGCGTCGCGGGGGTGTGGGCGGCCGGCAACGTCACCGACCTGGTGGCGGGAGTCATGGTGTCCGCGGCAGCCGGAATGACGGCGGCCACGGCGATCAACGCCGATCTCGTGACCGCCGACACCGCGGCGGCTGTGGCCGCGCGCCGTGCTGCGGACTGCTTCGGACCGTCGGCGGAAGCCGCCAACAGCCGTCGTGTTCTGGGCGAGAGGCGGCACGGAATCGAGTCCGTCCTGGCCGCCGAGAGGGCGCGCCACGGGGGGAGCGCGGGACGGTGACGGTCCGCGAGAGCGACCGCCGGCGCGCTTGGCGCTATTCCGTTGAAGCCTGTCATTAATGCCACTGGGAGGCGGTCGCGGTCCCGGATAACTTCGGCGGTGATCCCGCGATCCCGGCGACGACCGGACGCGCACCGCCTTCCGAAGGAACTCCATGCAGGTCATGCCGTTTGTCGCCCCGGTCCTGATCGGCGTCGTCTACGCCCTCGTGATGTCCCTGATCCGCGAGCCGCACAGGCGCCGCTTCAACGCGATCATGGTGGCCGGTGCGGGAGCGGCCTACCTCAGCGGCGGCGGTCTCGGGGGCTGGGAGTTCGTCTTCACCGCCGCCGTCACCTACTGCGCCTACCGCGGCCTGGAGTCCTGGACCTTCATCGGTGTCGGCTGGCTGCTCCACACCGGCTGGGACCTGGTCCACCACCTCAAGGGCAACCCGATCATCCCCTTCGCCCACGACTCGTCGCTGGGCTGCGCCATCTGCGATCCCGTCATCGCGCTCTGGTGCCTGTGCGGCGGCCCCTCGCTCATCGAGCTCGTGCGAGGCCGGACCGGCAAGAGCGTTCAGCCGGGGGTCTGATTTTCCTTTCCGTGCGTGTGTCGATCCCGAGGCTGTTCGTTCGACGTGATGATGAGAGCAGGAACGCCGAGGAGGAGGACGTCATGCCGAAGGTGCGCGTACACAACGTCACCGTGTCGCTGGACGGTTTCGCCGCCGGACCCCACCAACGCCTGGACGAACCCTTCGGGGACAACATCGAGGGGCTGCACGACTGGATGGTCGCGGCGATGCGCGACCGCGCCGAAGGCAAGACGGGGATCGACGTCGAGTGCATCGAGCGCAGCGAGGAGAACATCGGTGCCACGATCATGGGCCGCAACATGTTCGGACCGCAGCGCGGGCCGTGGCAGGACGAGTCGTGGCGGGGCTGGTGGGGAGAGAACCCGCCCTACCACCACGACGTGTTCGTGCACACCCATCACCTGCGGCCCTCGCTCACGATGGAGGGCGGAACCACCTTCCACTTCACCGACGAGCCCGTCGAGACGGTCCTCGCGCGGGCCTTCGAGGCGGCGGCGGGAAGGGACGTACGCATCGGAGGCGGTTCGGCCGTCGTGCAGCAGTATCTGCGCGCGCGGCTCATCGACGAACTGCACCTGGTCGTCGTGCCGCTGCTTGTCGGCAGGGGCGAGCGGCTGCTCGACAACGTCGCCGAGGGCATCGACGGCTATCGGGTGACCGACTTGGTGAGTTCCACGGCGGCGACCCACGCCCACCTGGTCCGTCGCTGACCGGGCCTGATCGGGACCGCGAGGCCGAGCGGCAACGCGGGGGACCGGGCGGGCAGTTGCGCCGCTGTGACCGATTTTGCCGGATTCCGTTACGCGCTCTCCGGGTGATCGCAATGTCGGGTGCATACGTTTATGTTCCTCATTGTGCGGCTCGTCGCACGACGAGGAACGCGTACCGACCGACACTCAAGGGGATCACTGCCGCCATGCGAAACAACCGTCGCAGCCTTCTGCGTACCACCGCCGTCTCCGCTCTCGTCGGGTCGGTCCTGTTGATTCCCGCCACCGCCGCGCTCGCCGCGGGGGCCGACCCGGAGCCGCAGCCGGCGCAGGCCGCGGCGGCCGAACCCGTGCCGGCCGCGGTCAATCCAGTGGCGGCCACGCTGACGGCGAAGGCGTCCGTCTCCCACGTCCGCGCGTGGCAGGAGCTGCGCATCACGGGCAAGGCCACCGGGCTGAAGGCCGGCAGCAAGGTGACCCTGCAGCAGAAGCAGCACGGGGCGTGGAAGGCCCTTCCGGCTACCACGGTCACCAACACGTCCGGAGGCTACGGCCTGCGCGTCAAGCTCGGCCTCAAGGGCAAGAACGAACTTCGCGTGGCGAGCGGCGCCACCGTCTCGACGGTCCTCACGGTGACCGTGAAGTGACGCGCGGATCCGCCGGCCCGGCGCGGGCCGGCGGGTCAGGCGCAACCGGGCGCGACCGCGCGCGTCAGGCCTCGGGCGCGCGCACGACCAGCAGGTAATAGTCCATGTGGTCGCGGCAGAAGGAGCGGTAAGGGGCCATGAGCGGATCGGTGTAGGCCAGGGCCTCCTTGCCGAAGCGCTCCTCCATCTCGCTGCGCCGATCCTCGTAGAGCACGCACATGAGTTCGCTGCACAGCGTCGAGTTCGCGCTCATGTCCCGTATGGACTCCACGCGGAAGCCGGCCTGTTGGACCTCGTCGATGAGGGTGGCGAAGGGGCGGAGCGGGGGACAGGACCACATGCGCGTGAACGCCGCCACCTCCTCCGCGGTGGGACTGCCGCGCAGGGCGAACTCCGTGAACAGGAGACGTCCGCCCGGACGCAGCACGCGCAGGGCTTCACGCAGCCCCGCGGGGCGGTCCGAGAGATGGGGGATGCAGTCGATGGACCACGCGGCGTCGAAAACCCCGTCGGCGAAGTCCAGTTGCATGGCGTTGCCGTGGACGAAATTCACTCGGTCCGCGAGGTCTCCGGCTGCTCCCCGCGCGGTGCGGCGGTCCTGGCAGGCGGCGAGCTGGCTCTTGCTGACGTTGATCCCGGTGACGCGGGCCCCGGTGCGCTCGGCCAGGCGGATGGCCGGGCCTCCGGTGCCGCAACCGATGTCGAGAAGGTGTTCGTGGGGAGCCAAGTCGATGGTGTCGACGAGGAACTCGGTCTGCCGGTCCTGGGCGAGATCGGCCATCGCGGCCAGGGTGGTCACGGGTGGGTGCGTCCCGTGCGGCGCGTACATGCCGATGTGCAGGGCGGTCGAACCGAGTGTCATGGCGAGCATGTCGCCGAACTGGTCGTACATCGCCCCGATTTCTTCGGGGGTGGGGGCCGTCGAACCGCTTGCGCCGAGGTCTTCCACGGTCATGATGCATTCCTTTCAGCGACGGTGGCCGGTCAAGGAAGTGCGCCCGCGATAGCGCGTACGAGGGAGGGGTTCGAGGAGCGTGATACGAGGAGCGTGATACGAGGAGTCTGATACGAGGTACGCGCCGGACGCTGGGACGCTAGCACCGGCCGGGCCCACGTTGGAGCCCCGAAAGCGCCAAGCTCCACGCGTTGTACGCGCCCCTGCGCGCCGGTCGGCTCTGGCTCAGCCTCAGCCGACCGGCTCCCGGCGGCGGTCAGCCACGTTCCGTACGCCCTGATGGCTCGGCGGACCCCTCGGCCGCGGCGTGCGCGTCGACCTGCCGTTCCACCTCGCGTGCCTCGTCGGTCAGCATCCGCAGTCTTGCCTCGGCCTGATCCGCGCGGGCCTGTAGGCGGGCGGTGTCGTCGGCGATGACCTGGCAGGCCAGCTCCATCGCCGCGTCCACGTCCTCGGCGGAACCGCGCTCGGCCAGCTCCTCCAGTGCGCCCTTGACCGCGGGGATGCCGCCGCGGGTGTGGATGTCGTTCCAGAACTCATAGTCCATCCGGGCAGTTTGCCGGATCCGGGACCGCGGGGCGAACCGCGCACGTGCCCCCGGTTTCGCCCCCCGGTTCCGCCCCCGGGCCCGCCTGCGGGCCCAGCTTTCAGCCGCGTCAGGCGCGCAGGCTTCGCAGAACCTCGTGGCACGCGGACGCCGCGCTGTCGGTGGCCTCGGAGCAGAGGCGGCAGTGCTCGTGCCGCGGCGCGTGCTGGGAGCACAGCTCGTGGCTCTGCTCGCAGGCGATCGCGCACGCCTCCAGCTGGGCCATCAGGAGCGCGGGGTGGGCGTCCGTGCCGCGCGTCAGGACGAGCCGCGTGGCGGAGGCCACGTCGGCACAGTTCAGGTCGCGGTTGATGGCGGCCCGCAGGTCGTCGGCCTCCTTCTCGGCGAGCATGCCGACCGCGCAGGCGGTGACGGCCAGTTCGCACGCCGAGAGGGCGTCGACGGCGGTGGCCAGGGTCTGGTTGTCGAGGTGGTCGGCACGGGAGGCAAGGCTGTCGAACAACTCGCGTGTCTGGAGCATCGTGTCTCCAACGGGCAGTGTCGAGGGGTCCCGGCCCCGGGGGTTCCGGTCCTGAGGACGCCCGGACTCCCGACGCTAGTCCCGCCCCTGCGGTCGGTGAAGGGCGCGGCGCCGGGCAATCGTGGTGCCCCCGGCAATCGCACGTATGCCGAGTGTGTGGCGCGCATCACATAACTCCCGCCCGCCGCCGGGAACTCTTCCGCCCCGCCGTCCGACTCCTGCACCGGCCCCCTACGGCCGAATCGCGCCACCTTCAGCCAGGAGAGCAGCTCATGTCCGCCGAACCCACACTCCTCGCCCCGGACGACGGGCAGGAGACCCAGGGGGCGCCGCCCACCGCAGGACGGTCCGGATGGGCGTCGCTGCGTCCGCTCGTGCTGCGACTGCACTTCTACGCCGGAGTGCTCATCGCGCCCTTCCTGCTCGTCGCCGCCACCACGGGACTTCTTTACGCCTGCTCGTACCAGGCCGAGAAGATCGTGTACTCCCACGAACTGCGCGTCCCCGTCGGCGAGAACAAGACCGAGCTGCCGATATCGAAACAGGTCGCCGCCGCCCGCAAGGCGCACCCCGAGGGCACGGTCAGCGCGGTGCGGCCCTCGCCCGAGGACGGCGCCACGACCCGCGTTCTGCTGGCCGGGACCCCGGGCGTGGACGCCGACCACACCCTCGCCGTGTTCGTGAACCCGTACAACGGCGAAGTGCGGGGCGCCCTGGAGCAGTACGGCTCCACCGGCGCACTCCCGCTGCGTACCTGGATCGACGAGCTCCACCGGGATCTGCACCTGGGCGAGACCGGCCGGCTCTACAGCGAACTCGCCGCCAGCTGGCTGTGGGTGATCGCGGGCGGCGGTCTGGTGCTGTGGTTCGCGCGCCGTCGCTCCCAGCGCAAGCTGCGCGGGGCCACCGGGCGTCGCCGCACGCTCTCGCTGCACGGCTCGGTGGGCGTGTGGGCCGCCGGCGGGCTGATCTTCCTGTCGGCGACGGGGCTGACCTGGTCGGCGTACGCGGGTCAGAGCGTCAGCGACCTGCGTGAGGCCATCGGGCAGACGACACCGGCGCTGACGGCGACCGCCGGGGGCGGCGGCGAGCACGCCGGGCACGGCGGTTCGGGCTCGGGAGGCGCCGCCGACGGGGTGAGGCTCGACGCCGTCCTGAAGGCGGCACGTGCCGAGGGGCTCTCCAACCCGGTGGAGGTCGTACCGCCGGCCGACGAGTCGTCCGCGTACGTCGTCCGGCAGATCCAGCGCAGTTGGCCCGAGAAGCAGGACTCCGTCGCGGTCGACCCCGCGTCCGGAGAGGTGACCGAGGTGCTGCGGTTCGCCGACTACCCGGTGCTGGCCAAGCTGACCCGCTGGGGCATCGACGCGCACACCGGCACGCTCTTCGGGCTGGTCAACCAGATCGCCCTCGTCGCTCTCGCCCTCTGTCTGATCCTGATGATCGTGTGGGGGTACCGCATGTGGTGGCAGCGCGGGCGCGGCAGTTCGTTCGGGCGTCCGCTGCCGCGCGGGGCGTGGCAGAGCGTTCCGGCGTACGTCTTGGTCCCGCTGATGGCGGCGATCGCCGTGCTCGGCTACTTCGTGCCGCTGCTCGGCATTCCGCTGGCCGCGTTCCTCGCCGTGGACATCGTGCTGGGGGAGATCGCCTACCGGCGCGGCAGCCGCAACTACGCCTGAGTCCGGCTCAGTCGTGGGTGGCCGAACCGCTGAGCTGGTGGTCGGCGAGGTTAAGCACCTCGTCGACCACGCGGCGCAGGTGCCCGTCGGGAGGGCCGTAGACCATGCGTCGCCCTTCCTTGCGTACGGACACGAGTCCGGCGAGGCGCAGTCTGGCCAGGTGCTGGCTGACCGCCGGGCGGGCCGCGCCGCACGCGGCGGTCAGCGTCGTGACGTCCGCCTCGCCCTTGCCGAGGGTGTGCAGAAGGGCGAGGCGGGTGCGGTCCGCCAGGAGGCCCAGGACCTCGGCTGCGTGAGTGTAGTGCTCGGCGCCCGGATCTTGCGGGTGCGCATCGTGCGCAGGTGATAGGTGCATGCGTGCGCTCATACGCACATAATGGCCTCGGGCATCTCGCGATGTCCACTCTCCGTCCCGCGTCGGAAGGCCGTACACGTGAGTGAGCAGCACGGACACGTCGGTGGGCAGCACGGACACGTTCATCGCCGGCACGGACACCCGCACCCTCCCCACGAGCATCCACACGGCCACGGCGTTGCGGGCCGGCCGGCCCGGTGGCGGCACAAACTCAACCACCTGTTGAAGCCGCACTCGCACGAGGCCGCCGACAAGGTCGACACGGCGCTGGAATCGTCGGCGCGCGGCATGCGCGCGCTGTGGATCTCGCTGGCGGTTCTGGGTGTGACGGCCGCGGCCCAGGCGGTGATCGTCGTGCTCACCGGTTCGGTCGCGCTCCTTGGCGACACCGTGCACAACGCGGCGGACGCGCTGACCGCGATCCCGCTCGGCATCGCCTTCGTCCTGGGCCGTCGGGCCGCCACCCGCCGCTTCACCTACGGGTACGGGCGCGCGGAGGATCTCGCGGGCATCGTCATCCTCCTGACGATCGCGGCGTCGGCGGCCTTCGCGGCCTGGGCGGCGGTGGACCGGCTGCTCGACCCCCGTACCTTGGAGCACCTTTGGGTGGTGGCCGCCGCCGCGGTCGTCGGCTTCATCGGCAACGAATGGGTCGCCCGTTACCGCATCCGCGTCGGCCGCGAGATCGGCTCGGCCGCCTTGGTGGCCGACGGCCTGCATGCCCGGACGGACGGATTCACCTCGCTGGCCGTGCTGTTGAGCGCGGGCGGCGCCGCTCTGGGCTGGCGGCTCGCCGACCCGATCGTGGGCCTGCTGATCACCGCGGCGATCCTGCTGGTCCTGCGGGACGCGGCACGCGAGGTGTTCCGCCGGGTGATGGACGCCGTGGACCCGGCCCTGGTCGACACGGCGGAGGAGGCACTCCTGACGGTCCCCGGCGTACGCGGCGTGGGCGAGCTCCGCCTTCGCTGGATCGGCCATCGGCTGCGCGCGGAGGTGGCGGTCGTGGTGGACGGCGAGCTGTCGGTACGGGAGGCACACGAGGTGGCGGTCGACGCGGAGCACGCCTTGCTGCACGCGGTCCCCAAACTGACCGCGGCACTGGTCCACGCGGACCCGGCGGTGGAGCCCGGGGGGTCGGACCCGCATACGACGCTTGCGCATCACGGGGGGTGAATCGGGTGCCCGGCAAGCGGGGCCGGCTGCGGGACGGGTGCGTTTCGGCCCGCTGCCTGCGGTGGCGGGATCGGGGCGCGGTGTCGGCGGCGGGCCGCTTTCGGTGGGTGCCTTCCGGGGGCCGTACGCCTAGGCTTTGAGGTGTGCTGAGCATCGTTGATGATCTGGCCGGGTTCGGACCGCTGCGGATGTGCGCCCACGCGCAGTCGGCCGACGACCCGGACGACCTGACCGGTCTGCGCGTGCTCCTCGTCGCGGACGTGCTGGCCCGCGTCGCCGAACTGCGCGGCCGGACCGTCCTGGTCGGGTGGACCTGCCCGCGGGCTGCCGCGGCCGACGCCGCAGGTATTCGTCCGGCCGACGCCCACGGCACCGTCGACGAGCTCACCGAAGCTCTCGGCGGCCCGCCGACCGTGCACCTCACCAGCCGTACGTACGAAGGAGCCGGAGGCCTGTCGCTCCACGTCGGCGAAGCCGTGACGGCAGGAGGCGCGGCCCCAGAGGGGGACGCGGACCAGAAGCCGGCCCGGGACGCCCTCGCCCTGCGGCTGCTCCTGCTCGGCCGCCCGCACCACGAGCCCGTCGACGTATCGGAGCAGGCCGTCGACGCCGCAGGCGAAAAGCTGGCCAACTGGCGCAAGTCCGTGGCCGCTTGGGCGGACGAGCCGTCCAAGGCGATGCCCGCCGACTTCGTGGACAGGGCCCGCGCCGCCCTGGAGAACGGCCTCGACACCCCCGCTGTGCTGAGGCTCCTCGCCGCTCTGGAGACGGCCGCGGACGTCGCGGGCGGCGCCAAGTTCGAGACGTTCGCCCACCTCGACCGCGTACTCGGTCTGGAAGTCGTCCGCGACGTGGGCCGTTCGCACACCGCCGAGGTGTATCGCTGACCGGTGACCGCGTCGACGTATGCGCGATCATTGCGGGGTGATCTCCTCGGTCCTGCGCACCATCGAGCGACTCGTGGCCCTCGACGCCACGTCCGGGGCCACCGCCGCGATGCCCGCCGTGCGCGAGTCCCTGCGGCGCGTGCCGGAGCTGTCCGCTGATCCGGGGAGCCTTCATACGCGGAACAGTGACGCGCTCGCGGCCCTCGCGGAGCTGTGCGAGGTCATCGGGTGGATCCTCTTCGACGCGGGCTGCTACCGCGAGGCCCACCGGATGAACCTACGGGCGCTGGCCCTGGCGGAGCTCTGCGGCGACCGCTGGACGGCACGGTTCGTGCTGCTCAACGACAGCATGCTCCTTGCCCATACGGGAGCGCCGCGCGCCGCCCTGGAGAGCGCGGCCCGTGTGCGGGGCGCGCGGGCACTCCCCGCCAGGGTCAGCAGTCTCGTCCTGATCCGCCGGGCGCACGCGATCGCCATGCTCGGCGGCCACCGCGAGTCCATGGATCTGATGGATCGCGCCCGCAGCCGGTTCCTTGACGGCGTTTCGCGCCACGATCCGCCCTGGGCCTGGTGGATCGACCGGACCGAGCTGCTCGGCCACCGGGGCTGGGTGCTGGCAAGGCTGCGCCGATGGGACCGGGCCATCCCCCTCCTGCATGAGGCAGCCACCGCACCCGGCCCCTCCTACCGGAACGTCTTCACCGCGCAGCTCCTCTCGGCCCTGGCGCGGGCCGGAGCGTGGACGGAGGCCGAGGAGCTCATGGCCGAGCTTGCTCCGCGCGCTGCCCGCATCGGGTCTGTACGGGCGATCCAGACGCTCGGGGTTACGGCGACTCATCTGGTGGCCCGCAGGCCCGACGCCCCCGCCCCCGCGCGGGAGGCGGCGGCTTTCCTGCTGGCGAACCTGCCCGCGCCAAAAGCGTTCAGCCCGAGCTCACCGCCTGCGAAGCCCTGACGTCGACCACGAGCTTGCCGCGGATCCCGCCCGCCTCCAGCGCGCGATGCGCCCCGGCGATGTCGGCCAGCGGGTACACCGTGTCCACGACGGGCCGGATCGCCCCGCTCTCGGTCAACCGGGTCAGTTCCGCGAGGAGTTGATGGCCGGGGTTGCCGCTGAAGAACCGCACGCGTCGCGGACCGAACACCGCGGACCCGACGATGTACGAGAGCGATGCCGCCATGCGACTCGCGTCGAAGGCGACCGACACCATGCGCCCTCCCGGCGCCAGCAGTCGGCGGTACGCGCCGTGCTCCGTGCCGACCGTGTCGAGCACGACATCGAAGGGGCCGAGGCCTGCCGCGTCGGTGGTCGCGTAGTCGAAGGCCTCGTCGGCTCCGAGGTCCCGCACGAAGTCGAGCTTCCCGGCGCCCGCGAGCGCCGTGACGTGGGCGCCGTACGCCCGCCCCAGCTGGACGGCCGCACTTCCGACGCCCCCGCTCGCGCCGCGAACCAGCAGCCGCTCGCCCGCCGCCAGCCGGGCCTTGTCCCGCAGTGCCGTGATCACCGTCGTGCCGACGCCGGGCAGGGCCGCGGCCTGGACCAGGTCGAGGCCGGCCGGTGCGAGGGCCAGCTGCCGTGGTCGTACGACCACGAACTCCGCGGCGCTGCCGAAGCCCTGGGACCGCGCCAGGGCTCCCCACACCCGGTCGCCCGGTGCGAGCGCGGGCATGGGGGAGCCCAGGGCCGCCACCTCACCGGCGAAGTCGATCCCGGTGCGCTTGGGAAAACCCCGCCCGGTGAGCCCGGTCGCGAGCCGTATCTTCCCTGCCCGCCCCGTCAGCTCGCCGCCGTTCACGCTGGCGGCGTGGACACGGACCAACACCTCACCGGGGCCCGCGACCGGCGTGGGCACCGTCCCTTCGTACAACACCTCCGGAGAGCCGTAACTGTCGTACAGAGCCGCGCGCATGTCACTCATCGTTTCCCTGTCCAAGGCCGTCGGATGTCACTGCGGATGTCACTGTCAGCGACGCTAACCCGCTAAACGGAGAGGGCCGTCCACTTGAGCTAATGTGAGAAACATGCCTGCTGATTCGTCTCGGATGCGGCCGGAGGCGGGGCTCCGCGCGGACGCGCTCGACAACCGGCGGCGCGTCCTCGAAGCCGCCCGCGAGCTGTTCGCCGCGCGGGGCCTCGACGTGCCGATCGCCGCCATCGCCCGCCGGGCCGGGGTCGGCGTGGCCACGCTCTACCGCCGCTTTCCCACACGGGATTCCCTGGTCACGGAGGTCTTCGCGGACCAGCTCGAGGCGTGCGTGGGCGCCGTCGACGTCGCCCTGGCGGACCCCGACCCCTGGCACGGATTCCGTACGGTCATCGAGAAGGTGTGCGCCATGCACGTGGTCGACCGTGGCTTCAGCACGGCGTTCATGACGGCGTTCCCGGACGCCATGGACTTCGAGCGGGAACGCCGGCGCGCCGAGCGCGGCTTCGAGCAGCTGGTGCGCCGTGCGAAGGCCGCCGGCCGACTGCGTGCCGACTTCGACCCGGCCGACCTCCCGCTCATCCTCATGGCCAACGGCGGTATCACCGCGGACTCCACCGAGGCGGCCCTGGCCGCGTCCCGGCGGTTCGTCGCCTACCTCCTCGACTCCTTCCGCGCCGATCGTGCCGCTCCCGCCGAGCCCCTTCCGGCGCCGGTTCCGCTCGCACTGCACGACGTAGGATCCCGCAGGTGAGACGACACATAGACTTCGAGCACCTGCACAACTTCCGTGATCTGGGCGGCTATCGGACCGCTGACGGGCGCACGCTGCGCTGGGGTCGTCTGTACCGCTCCGACTCGCTGGCCAAGCTGCGGGGCGCCGACTGGGATCTCTTCCTCGCGCTGGGCGTCCGCACCGTGATCGACCTGCGCTACCCGTGGGAGATCGAGGCCAAGGGCCGGGTTCCCGAGGTGGAGGGGCTCACCTACGTCAACCTCAGCGTGGAGCACCGCCCGTACGACCAGGCGGAGATCGACCCCGGGCTCGACCCCTGGCGCTACCTCGCCGACCGGTACGCGGAGGTCGCCCTCGACGGCGCCGAGGAACTCCGCCAGGCCCTGGAGGTCATCGCTTCCGGCGATGCCCCGCAGGTCTTCCACTGTGCGTCGGGCAAGGACCGCACCGGCCTCCTCGCGGCGCTCGTCCTCGCGCTGCTCGGCGTCGAGGAGGACGTCATCGCCGAGGACTTCGCCCTCACCGAACTGGCCACGGACCGGCTGATCGCGGACTGGAAGGCGGGCCACCCGGACCGGCCCCTGAACTGGCCCGGATACGGGCGGGCCCCCGAAGAGATCATGCGCCTCTTCCTCGCCGACCTGACCGCCGCCCACGGCTCGGTACGCGACTACGCGGTCAAGCAACTCGGCGTCGACGACGCGCTGATCGACCGTCTGCGTACGCGGCTGCTGACCTGAACCACCGCTGAGACGACGCGGCGGCGCGGCGGCGCGGCGGCTCAGCCCCGGAGCGCCGCGTACGTCCGCTCGGCGATGTCGACGACGTCGTCCGGCCGGAACTGGCCCGCGAAGTGACGCAGGCTCAGCTCGCGGTCATCCTCACTGTCGTGCGGCCTGCCGACGAGCAACTGGTCGCAGTACTCGGCGACATCCTGAACGATGCGCTCACACCGGTAGTACGCGAGCGTCTGCGCGTCGATCTCCCCCGTGCCGTAGCCCCGGTGGAAGGCGGCGCACTCGGCCGCGTCGTTCCAGACGCCACCGACGCCGCCGCCGACGAACATCAGGTCACGCTCGCGCGGCGCCATCACGGGATCGTCCCAGTCGACCACCACGACCGCACCGTCGTCGGTGACCATGACATTCCCGGCGTGCAGATCACCGTGGCAGAGCACCGGTTCGCCTTCCTTCCCGCGCAGCACCGCCGCCAACTGCTCGGCCCTCTCCACGATGGTGGTCAGCTGCTCCCGCCGCGCCCTGAGGATGGCGGCCAACTCCCGTGCCGGGGCGTCGGGCAGGCGCTCCGGTGGCGTGTCGGTGGCGAGGTGACCGCGCACCTTGTCGCGCCACTTCGGTCCGTACGTCTCCACCCGGACCGCCGAGCGCAGGGACGGCGGCAGGTCGATCCCGTGCAGAGCCCGCACAAACTCCCCCAGCGCCGTCCACTGCTCGCGTGTCAGGGGTACCTCGAAGCCGCTGCGCCCCGCGACGAAGGGGTAGAGGACAGCGACGTACCCATCGAGGACCGTCGAGAGCCGGCCGTGGCGGTCGGGCAATGGCGCGACCACGCGGGCGGCCTCGAGACCGGTGGTGGCCTCGGTGGCAACGGCGGAAACGGCGTCGACGGCGTCGACGGCTTCGGCCAGGAAGCTCTGCAGCGGTGCCGCCGTGTCGTCCGCGGCTCCGTGCCGAAGCTTCAGGAAGTACGTGCCGTCGTGCGAGGCGAGGCGGTAGGTGGCAGCTTCGGCGTCCGCGCCGGGGGCCGTCGGACGGACCTCGACGACGTGCAGGTCGTAGGCGTTCCGCACGTGCCGGACGAGGTCCTCGCTGCTGACGCCGGGCTTCTCGATCATTTGCTCATCCTGGCATGCGCCGCGATCTCGCACGGCCTCATGACCTGACGTCGGGTCAGGCCCGCGGGGCCTTGCCTGCCGAGGTGCCCCGCCCCGCGACCGGCACGTCCAGCGGCCGGGCCAGGCCCACCACACCTTCGTCCAGGCGTTGCAGATGGCGCAGCACGCGGTAGGTGACGGTCCCCGAACGCGGGGCGCCGGAGCCCTCGGCCTCCAGCATCGAGGCGATGCTGGCGCCCGACTCGACTTCGCCGGTGGCCTTGTCGTCCTCCACGTACGCGGCGATGACCTCGATGTTGTGGGCGATGCGCAGGCCGGCTCGTTCGAGCCGCGGGTCGGCCGCGACGTTCTTGCTGTACGGCACGAGCTCGGCCGTGGCCGCCAGGGAACGGGCGTGATAGGCGCAGGTCTCCAGGAGCGCCACCAGGTAGCGGGCTGTCCTGCGGCGGCCGCGCAGCGGGGTGATCGGGTGGGTGAGCGGCTGGATGGAGGCGCGCAGATCGTCCAGTGCGGTGTCCAGGTCCCGTGCCTTGTCCAGGAGATCGGCCGCCGGGCCGCCGCTGAGCTGTTCGACCGACGCGGAGATGACGTCGGCGAGGCGGGTCAGGACCGTGTTCAGGAGGTCGTCGGTGCGGCGGTCGGTGTGCACCGGCAGGACGAGGACCGCCGCGATGATGCCGCAGGCGGCCCCGAGCGCCGTCTCCTCGATGCGCAGCCAGAGCACGGCGAGGCTGTAGGTGTTCAACAGGGTGTAGAGCAGGCCCAGCATCGCGGTGACGAAGAAGGACATGAGCGCGTACGACAGGGGAGCGGTGAAGAACATCGCGAAGATGAAGAGCAGGACCAGCGCGAACGCGACCCAGGTGTGGTTGCCGACCAGTCCCGCGAGCGCCACTCCGGCGACCACCCCGAGGACCGTGCCCAGGAGCCTTCGATAGCCCTTGACCAGAATTTCGCCCGTGGAGGCGGTGTTGAGGAAGACCACCCAGCAGGTGAGCACCGCCCAGTACCAGCGCTGGGTGGAGAGGAACTCGCCGCCGATGATGGCCAGGGTCGAGCCCACCGCGACCTGGAAAGCGGCCCGGGTGGTGGGGCGCCGCAGCCCGGTGCGGTCGTCCTCCTCGGGTTCGGCGGTCTCCTCGGCCCCGGCGATCGCGATGTCCTCGGCGTCGAACTCCTCGCGGGAGCGGGTCGTCGCGGGTGAGTCGTCGGACTCGTCCTGGGGGCCGTCGAGGGCGATCCGCAGGCCGAGGACGGCTCGGGCCGCCTCACCGATGCCGCGGAAGACGTCCTGGACGGCCATCGAGGCCCGGGGCAGATTGTCCTCGTCGCGGTAGCCGAGCAGCCGGTTGCGCACGTGGGCCAGGGCCGTGCCCCGGTCGTCGGCGACCGGACGGCCCACCAGCAGGTGCAGCGCGTTCAGGTCCCTGCGCAGGGTGACCGTGGCGTCGTCCTCGGCACGGATGCGCGTCCCGGTCGCCGGTACGGGGGCGTACGGCAGATGCAGGGTGAGGGTGTCCGCGCGTTCGGCGCTGCGCGCGTTCAGGAGAAGGACGCCGAGGCGTTCGGCGGCGATCTCCGCGTCCGCCACACGGCGTTGGACCAGGGTCGCCGTGGCCGCGTCGGGGGTGCCCTCCTCGAGGCGGCCCTGGATCATCAGGGCCGTCTCGTGCAGTCGGGAGGTGCCGCGCCGCAGTTCGGTGAGGACCTTCTCCAACTGCTCGGGCGTGGCGTCGAGAAGTTCGATCTGCGTGCCCACCAGCTGCGCGAGCCGCGCCCTGAAGGCGACGCGCAGCCGCCCCAGATCGCGCCCCGGCGTCTCCGGCACGACGGCGAACCGCACGATCGCGCTGCACACGAAAGCGACGCCGAGGGCCAGCCACAGGCTGGGCAGGGCGGATGCCGTGGCGCCCACGAACAGGGAGACGAAGTAGACCTGAAAGCCGATCAGGCCGAGGGCGGTGCCCCGGTCGCCGAACCGGCGGCTGTAGACGGCGCCGAAGATCAGCGCGATGAAGAAGATGTCACCCGCGACGACCTGGTCGTGCAGCAGCGCCCCCAGCGAGATCGCCGCGATCGCGACGGGCAGCCCGAGCGCGAGCGTGATCGCCTGGCCGCGCACCTCCTTCTCCTTGATGGCGAAGGTGGAGACCATCGCGGTCATGGCGCCCGCGACCATGTGGGTGACGTCGGTGCCGAGGAGCGCGAGGACGACGAGCGTGAGCGCGATCGCACCGACCGTCCGCAGCCCCGCCATCAACCGCAGGAGCCCCGGGTCCGAGGCCACGAAGCGGTCCCATGTGCCGGTCCTGGTCCGCCGTCTCACTGCGCTCACACCCTCATCGCCGCTGTTCAGGCGGAGATTCTGTCATGACGGGATTCAACCGGGGCTTGAGGGTTCAGAGCGTGATACCGCCGGGCCGCCGACCGGAAGCGGGGCAAAGTCTCCGGGGTGAGTTCAACGAAACACTTGAAGTCATGAATCCAGCGGATGACGAACTGACCGGGGCGAAGCCGTGCGCGGACGCCCCCGAAACCCACGAGACGGGCCTGAGTCTCAACCCCGCCCGGCGGCGCCGGTGGACGCTCCTCGCGGTGAGCGCGGCCCAGCTCCTCGTGGTCCTCGACGGAACCATCGTGAACATCGCGCTCCCCTCGGCGCAGAGCGCACTCGGCATGTCCGACGCGAGCCGGCAGTGGGCGATCACCGCGTACGCGCTCGCCTTCGGCGGCCTTCTGCTCATCGGCGGCAGGGTCAGCGGCGCGCTGGGCCACCGGCGTACGTTCCTTGTCGGGCTTGTCGGCTTCGCCGCCGCGTCCGCGCTCGGCGGGGCGGCCCTGAACCCCGAGATGCTCTTCGGGGCACGCGCCCTGCAAGGGGTGTTCGCCGCGGTCCTGGCACCCGCGGGCCTCTCGCTGCTGACGATCACCTTCACGGAGCCGGGCGAACGCGGTCGGGCCTTCGGGGTGTTCGCCGCGGTGGGCGCCGCGGGATCGGCGGTCGGCCTGGTCGCCGGGGGACTGCTCACCGAGTACGCCGGCTGGCGCTGGTGCCTCTACGTCAACGTGCCCGTGGCCCTGCTCGCCGTGCTTGGTGCGACGTTCGTGCCGCGGGACCGGCCGGTCCGGGGCGAGGGGCGGCTCGACGTCGCGGGCGCCCTGCTCAGCGCGGCGGGATTCGCCGCGATCGTGTACGCCTTCAACGAGGCCGAGCCGCTCGGCTGGAACGCGCCGAAGGTCCTCGCCCTGCTCGCGGCCGGTGTCCTGCTGCTCGCCGCGTTCGCCGCCGTCGAGTTCCGGGCGTCGCGGCCGCTGCTTCCGATGCGTGTGCTCGTCCATCGCGCCCGCGCCGGGGCGTTCGTCTCCATCACCCTGTTGTTCGTCGCGATGTTCGGCTTCTACCTGTTCATGAGCTACTACACGCAGACGGTCCTCGGCTACTCACCCGTCGAGGCGGGTCTGACGCTGATCATCAACGCCTTGGCCGCGCTGGTCGGCGCGACGCTCATCGCCGGGAGGCTCCATGCCCGGGTCGGGCCCGCCGCGCTGATCGTGCCGGGGCTGCTGGCCGCGGCGGCCGGGATGTTCCTGCTGACCCGCCTGACGGCGCAGAGCACGGATGTCTTCGGCCTCTACCTGGTGCCCGCGCTGGTCCTGACGGGCCTCGGCCTCGGCTGTGTCCTGCCGCCCACCGCGAGCCTGGCCACCGCGGGCCTGCCCCCGCACGACATCGGAGCCGCGGCGGCGGCCTACAACGCCTCCCAGCAACTGGGCGCCGCGCTCGGCACCGCCCTGCTCAACACGGTCGCGGCCGGCGCGGGCGCCTCATACCTGGCGTCCACCGCGGATGCCACGCGCACGGCGGCCTCCGTGCACGGCTACACCACGGCGCTGACGGTCGCCTTCGTGATCCTGCTGGCCGCGGCGGGCGTCAGCGCGGCGCTCCTGCGCGCAGTCCGTCCATGACCAGGTCGAGGAGGCGTCCGGAGCGGGACTGCCAGTCGCCGTGCGGGTCGATCTGCCAGAGGCCCGCGATGGCGAGCAGGAAGTCGTCGGGCGTGACGCCGGGCCGGATGGTGCCCGCCTCCTCGTTCGCCTTCAGGAGGAGCGTGACCGCCGAGGTCACGGGCCCGTGGCCCACTCCGGTCAGCGTGCCCAGCGTGCTGGTGGCCTTGCGCATCGCGTCGGCGAGGCCCGCCTTGGCCATCGCGTACTGGGCGAGGCGGTCCATCCACTCCCGCAGGGCTTGGTCGGGTGCGCGGGTCTCCAGGAGCTGACAGGCGGTGTCGGCGACCTGCTGGACCTCATAGCGGTAGACCTCAAGGACGAGCGCCTCGCGGTTGGGGAAGTTGCGGTAGAACGTCCCCTGCCCGACGCATGCCTTCTTGGCGATCGTGCTGAGCGGGGCGTCCGCCGAGCGCGTCAGCTCGGCCAGTGCCACTTCCAGGATGCGCTCGCGATTTCGTTGCGCGTCCGAGCGCAGTTGTGCGTCCTTCTTCGGGTGCACTCGTCCTCCTCCCGAGAATCGCGGCCCGGGCCACTCTTGCTAAGCGGACAGGTGTCCGTTAAGTTTTGAAGCTAACGGACAGCTGTCCGCTTAGGGTCACCATACCGGCAGACCCCCTTTACGCACAGCGCCATCACCTGACGAAGCCTCCGTCGGGACCGCCTCACGCGACGATCCCGCTTTTACGTGACACAAGCTGACTAAAGCTGACGCAAGCTGACAGAAGCGAAAGAAGGCTGATCGTGGCCCCATCGACGTCCAGCGCCATCACGCTGAACATCAACGGCGAAAAGCACACGCTGCCCGTCGACCACCGCACGACCCTGCTCGACGCCCTGCGCGAGCGCCTCGATCTGACCGGCACCAAGAAGGGCTGCGACCAAGGACAGTGCGGCGCCTGCACGGTGCTGGTGGACGGCCGCCGCGCCGTCTCCTGCCTGCAACTCGCCGTCGCCTCCGAGGGACGCGAGATCACCACCATCGAAGGTGTGGCGCAGGGAGACCAACTGCACCCCGTACAGCAGGCGTTCCTCGATCTCGACGGCTACCAGTGCGGCTACTGCACGCCGGGACAGGTCTGTTCGGCCATCGCGGTCATCGAGGAACACGCGGCGGGCTGGCCGAGCGCCGCGACCACGGACGTACGGCCCGAAGCGGGCGTCCCCGAGCTGAGCGCCGACGAGATCAGGGAACGCATGAGCGGCAACCTGTGCCGCTGCGGCGCGTATGTGTCGATCGTCCAGGCGGTCGCGCAGGCGGCAGCCGCCGAGAACAAGGGCACGGAGGCCGTGGCATGAGGGAATTCGGCTACCAGCGGGCGCTCGACGTCCCCGGCACGGTCGCGCTGCTCGGCACCGACCCCGACGCGCGCGTCCTGGGCGGCGGCACCAACCTCGTCGACCTGATGAAGACCGGCGTGGAGCGGCCCGGACTGCTCATCGACGTACGCGAGTTGCCCCTCGACCGCATCGAGACCACGGACGACGGCGGGCTGCGGATCGGCGCCACCGTCACCAACAGCGATCTCGCCGCCGACCCCGAAGTGCGGCGCCGCTACCCCGCGTTGGCGGAAGCCGTCCTGGCCGGCGCCTCGGGCCAGCTGCGCAACATGGCCACGGTCGGCGGCAACCTGCTCCAGCGCACCCGCTGCGGGTACTTCGCCGACCTGTCCAAACCCTGCAACAAACGCGCCCCCGGCACCGGTTGCCCCGCCGTCGAGGGCGAACACCACAACCACGCCATCCTCGGCGCCACCGAGCACTGCGTGGCCGTCCACCCCTCCGACATGGGCGTGGCGCTCGCCGCCTTCGACGCCGTCGTCTCGTACGAGACGGCAGAGGGCACGGGCGAGCTGCCGCTCGCGGACTTCTATCTGTCCGTCGGCAGCACCCCTCACCTGGAGACCGCGCTGCCGTCCGGCGCGCTCATCACCGGCATCACCCTGCCGCCGGCCTCGGTCGCCGCCCGCTCCCGCTACCGCAAGGTCCGCGAGCGCGCGTCGTACGCCTTCGCCATCGGCTCGATCGCCGCGGCGCTCGACGTCCAGGACGGCGTCGTACGCGAAGTGCGCCTGGCCTTCGGCGCGGTGGCGTCCCGGCCGTGGCGTGCCCGGGAGGCCGAGCGGGTCCTGACCGGCGGTCCCGCGACCGCCGAGGCGTTCGCCGCCGCCGCGGACGCCGAGCTCGCCGCCGCAAGGACGCTGCCCGACAACGGCTACAAGGTGACGCTGATGCGCAACCTCGTCGTCGCCCTGCTGACCGAGCTCACCGAGGAGGCCACCCGATGACGGCGCAGACCACGACGACCACGTCCACCGGGGCGTCGAGCGCCGTCGGCGCTACGTACACCCGTGTGGAGGGCGTGGCCAAGGTCACCGGCGCGGCCCGGTACGCGGGCGAGATCCCCTTCGCCGAACTCGCCCACGGCTGGCTGGTGTTGTCCACCATCGCCCGCGGGCGTGTGCTGTCGGTCGAGTCGGATCCCGTACGCGCGATGCCCGGTGTCCTGGCCGTCCTGCACCACGGCAACGCGCCGCGCGTCGACGGGGACTACGTCGGCATGCTCGGCGTCCCCGATCCGATCGTGGAGGTCTTCCAGCACGACCGGGTGCCCTTCGTCGGCTGGCCGGTGGCGCTCGTCGTCGCCGAGACGTCCGAGCAGGCCAGAGAGGCCGCCGAGGCGGTGGCGGTGCGGTACGAGGAGGAGCCGCACGACGTCGCGTTCTCCGCCGAGCACCCCGGCACCTACACGCCGGACGGCGAGAGCCACTTGGTGGAGAAGGGCGACCTGGAGGCCGAACTCGCCGCGTCCGCGCATGTCGTGGACGAGGAGTACACCACCCCCGAAGAGCACCACGGCTCGATGGAGCCGCACGCGGCGATGGCGCGCTGGGACAACGGACGCCTCGAAGTCGTCGACTCCAACCAGGGCAGCGCCTGGGTCGCGGACGAACTGGCCAAACTGTTCTCGCTCGACCCCGCCTCGGTACGGGTCCGGTCCGAGCACATCGGCGGCGCCTTCGGATCCAAGGGCGTACGCGTCCACCAGGTCCTCGCCGTGATGGCGGCGACGCTGCTCGACCGCCCCGTGCGGGTCGTCCTCAGCCGCCGCCAGCTGTTCACGCTCACCGGCTACCGCAGCCCCACCGCGCAGCGCGTCCGACTCGGCGCCGACGCCGACGGACGGCTGCGCGCCGTCGACCACCAGGCGCACAGCCTCACGTCGACGGTCCACGAGTTCGTCGAGGGGAGCGCCGGGTTCGGCCGTCCGATGTACGCCGCCGACGCCCACCGCAGCGTCAACCGCGTGGTGCGCCTCGACGTGCCCACGCCGACCTTCGTGCGCGCTCCCGGCGAGGCCCCGGGCTCGTTCGCCCTGGAGTCCGCGCTCGACGAGCTCGCCGAGCGGTGCGGTGTGGACCCGATCGCGCTGCGGGCCCGCAACGAACCGGACGTGGGCCCCGTCTCCGGGCTGCCCTTCGCCAGCCGCAATCTGCTGTCCGCCTTCCAGGAGGGGGCCCGCAGGTTCGGCTGGGCCGACCGGGACCCGCGTCCCGGCGTGCGGCGCGAGGGGCGCTGGCTGCTCGGCACCGGTACGGCCGCCGCCACCTTCCCGGTGATCGTCGCGCCGTCCACCGCGGCCGCGACGGCGGAAGCCGACGGCACCTTCACGGTGCGGATCAACGCGGCGGACGTCGGGACGGGAGCACGCACCGCGCTGACCCTGATCGCCGCGGAAGCTCTCGAGGTGCCCCAGGACCGCGTCCGGGTGCGCATCGGCGACAGTGACTTCGGCCCGGCGGCGATCTCCGGCGGCTCGATGGGCACCCGCTCCTGGGGCTGGGCCGTCAGGACAGCGGTGGCCGACCTGCGGGAGCAACTGGCCCTGGGCGGCGACATCCCGCCGCAGGGAATCACCGTCCGCTCCGACACCAGCGCGGCCGTCGGAGCACTCGCGCAGAAGGAACGCCACTCCTTCGGTGCGCAGTTCGCGGAGGCCGCCGTCGACGTCACCACCGGCGAGGTGCGGGTGCGGCGCATGCTCGGCATCTTCGCGGCGGGCCGGATCATCAACCCGCTGACCGCGCGCAGCCAGTTCGTCGGCGGGATGACCTGGGGCCTGTCCATGGCCCTGCACGAAGAGGCCCACCGCGACCAGGCGACAGGCGGCCATGTGGGCGCCGACTTCGCGGGCTACCACTTCGCCGCCAACGCCGACGTGCCGGTCATCGAGGCGGACTGGGTGGAGGACACGGACGCGGACGACCCGGTCGGCATCAAGGGCATCGGCGAGATCGGCATCGTGGGGGCCGCCGCGGCGATCGCCAACGCGGTCTGGCACGCGACCGGCGTACGCCACCGCCGGCTGCCCATCCGCCCCGACCGTGTCCTGAACGCGGGAGGAGCACCGGGTGCTTGACATCGCCGAAGCACTGAACCGCTGGGTCCAGGAGGGCCGGGACTTCGCCGTCGCCACCGTCGTGACGGTGGGCGGCAGCGCGCCGCGCCCGCCCGGCGCCGCCCTCGCCGTCGACGGCGAGGGCACGGTCATCGGTTCGGTCTCCGGCGGGTGCGTGGAGGGCGCCGTGTACGACCTGTGCGTGCAGGCCCTCCAGGACGGCGCGACCGTGCGCGAGCGGTTCGGCTACAGCGACGAGGACGCCTTCGCGGTCGGCCTGACCTGCGGCGGCGTGATCGAGGTCCTGGTCACGCCGCTCGGCGCGGACGCGCCGGGCAGGCAGGTCTTCGCGGCGGCGCTCGCGGCCGCCGCCCGCGGCGACGCGGCCGCAATCGCCCGCGTCGCCCGGGGCCCGGCCGACCTCCTCGGCAGGGTCGTGCTCGTCCACCCCGACGGCTCGTACGAAGGAGGCCTGGAAGCACATCCCGACCTCGACCGTACGGTGGTGGGGGAGACCCACGCGATGCTGGACGCGGGCCGCACCGGCGAGTTCGACGTCTCGGAGAGCGGGTCGCGCTGCGGGGAGCCCCTGACCCTGTTCGTCGAGTCGTGCGTGCCCCCGCCCCGCATGATCGTCTTCGGTGCGATCGACTTCGCCGCGGCCCTGGTGCGCACGGGCAAGTTCCTCGGTTACCACGTGACCGTGTGCGACGCCCGTCCGGTCTTCGCCACGAAGGCCCGCTTCCCCGAGGCCGACGACATCGTGATCGACTGGCCGCACCGCTACCTGCGGGAGACCGCGACCGACGGCCGCACGGTCCTGTGCGTCCTCACCCATGACGCCAAGTTCGACATCCCGCTCCTCGAGGTGGCCCTGCGGCTTCCGGTCGCGTTCGTCGGCGCGATGGGCTCCCGCCGCACCCACGAGGACCGCAACACACGGCTGCGGGAAGTCGGCGTCACCGACGAGGAGTTGGCCCGCCTCCGCTCCCCGATCGGACTCGACCTCGGGGCCCGCACACCGGAGGAGACCGCCCTGTCCATCGCCGCCGAGATCATCGCGGCGCGCAGGGGCGGAACGGGGCTTCCGCTGACCGGGTCGGGCGCACCGATCCACCACGACACGGACACCGGACGACGCAAGGGACCCACCGGATTCCACGCCGCCTAGCAAGCCCCCGGCCGCAGGCCGGCAACCACCGAGCGCCGTAGTCGCGATCCGACTACGGCGCTTGTCCGTCCTTGTCCTTGGCAGCTCCCTCTCCACGGGGCGCCGTACAGAGTTCACGTACCAAGGCGAACGACCGCACGCGATCGGCGAGGTCGTAGACGGGTGTGACCAGCATCAGTTCGTCGGCGCCGGTGTCCTGCGCGATCCGCGCGAGCCGGGAGCCCACCGATGCCGGTGTGCCATGGGCCTGCTGCGCGGCGAACGCGGCCAGCGCGTCCTCCTCCCGGGAGCTGAAGCGGTGGGCGACCGCGTCGGCCGGGCCGGGAAACGCCGTGTCGCTCTGCCCCTTGAGCAGACCTGCCTTCACGACGGACATGGGCAGGGCCAGCTCGTCGGCCCGCTCCTGGGTCTTGGCACACACCACCTCGACGCACACCAGCACGCGCGGCGCCTCGCACCAGGCGGAGGGACGGAACGCCGCGCGGTAGCGGCCGAGCGCCTCGACGGTGTTCTCGGGGCGGATGTGATGGGCGAACGCGATCGGCAGCCCCAGCTCGGCGGCGAGCGTCGCACCCGCCCGGCTCGACGCGAGCAGCCAGGGTTCGGGCAGCTCCCCGAAGTCGACCTCGGTGAGGAACTCCAGGATCGCCGACACGTCCCTGGCGTACTCCTCGTCCGTGGCAGGCCCGGCGCCTCGGCGCAGGGCGCGGGCCGTCCCCTCGTGGAAGGTGCCGGGGCCGCGCCCGATGCCCAGGTCGATGCGGCCGGGATGCAGGGCCGCGAGCGTGGCGAACTGCTCGGCCACCATGAGCGGCGCGTGGTTGGGGGCGAGGACACCGCCCGATCCGACCCGCAGCTCCGACGTCGCCGAGGCGATGTGTGCCGTCATGATCGCCGGCGGGAACGTGCCGATGGCGGGGGAGTGGTGGTGCTCGGCGAACCACAGCCGGTGGTAGCCGAGACGCTCGAGCTCCCGGGCCGCACCGTCGCAGCTGCGCAGTGCGTCCGAGGGCGAGGTGCCTGCCTCGACCATGGCGACTTCCAACGCGGAGAGCGGCAGATCGATCATGCGCTCAGCATAGGACCGGGTGGTGTGCACAGCCTCATCTTTTCCTCCCCCCGGCCCGTCGCCACGCCAAGGACGCGTGAGTGAACTCGGCCTGCGGCAGCGGAAGGTGAGGCCGTGCCCGTCCTCAAGCCGGCTCCACCACCTCCCACAGCAACTGCACCGGATGCCAGGCGTTCCGCTCGGTGCCGTGGAAGATCTGCTGACGGCAGGAGACCCCCGTGGCGACGATGACCGTGTCGTCGGCCTCCGCCTCGATCGCGGGGAACAGCCGGTCCTCGCCGACCGTCATCGACACCTCGTAGTGCTCGGACTCGAAGCCGAAGGACCCGGCCATCCCGCAGCACCCGGCGTCCAGTTCGGAGACCACCACCCCCGGGATACGGCTCAACAGGGCCATGGTCGCGGCCGTGCCCACCTCCGCCTTCTGGTGGCAGTGACCGTGGTAGAGCAGCTTGCGTCCGGCGAGCCATGAGTCGGCCCGCAGCCGCAGCCGCCCCTCGTCGACGGCCTCCACCAGCAGTTCCTCGACCTGCCGCACCCTTCCGGCGATGTCCTGGACGGCGGGGTCGTCCGGGAGCAGGGCCCGGTGTTCGTCGCGCAAGGTCATCAGACAGGACGGCTCGCAGCCCACGATCGGTGAGCCGGGCTCCGTCGACTGCCGCAAGGTGTGGGCGAGTTGACGCGCCTTGGTCTTCGCGTCGTCGACCAGGCCTTTGGAGAGGCTGGACCTGCCGCAGCAGCCGCCGCTTTCCAGGCCCACCTGCCACCCCGCCCGTTCGAGGAGCTCGATGGCCGCGCGGCCGATGCCGGGCTCGGTGTACGTGGTGAAGGAGTCGGCGAGGTAGGTGACCGTACCCTGCGTGACCGCATGCCCGGTGGGCGTACGGCGCCGAAACCAGCGCAGCAGGTTGCGGCGCACGAACACCGGCAGCGGCCGCTGGGGAGCGATGCCGACCAGGCGGTCCATGAGCCCGCGCAGCGGTGCGATGCGCCCCGGCAGGTTGGACAGCGGGGCCGTCGCCGAACCCAGGCGGTTCAGGAGCCGGATCGCTCCGAACAGGCGGCTGCGCAGCGGCACTCCGTGGATGTCGTGGTGGTGCGAGAGGGCCTCGCTCTTGAGGGTGGCCATGTCGACGCCCAGAGGGCACTCGCTCTTGCACGCCTTGCACATCAGGCACAGGTCGAGGATCTCGTGCAGCCGCTCGTCCCCGAGCGCGGCCTTCGGGTCGGGCTCGGAAAGGGCCTTGACCAGGGCTCCCGCCCGTCCGCGGGTGGAGTCCTCCTCCTTGCGCGTGGCCATGTACGAGGGACACATGGCACCGCTGCCGGACTTGCGGCACAGGCCGATGTTCATGCACCGGTCCGCCGCCGCGCGCATGCCGCCACCGCCGACGACCTCGAAGGACAGACGGGTGCGCAGGGGCTCGGCGGGCGGCAGGGCCGCGTCGCGCAGGTTCTCCGTCATCGGCGCCGCGTCCACGATCTTGCCCGGGTTGAGGATGCCGTCGGGGTCGAAGAGACGTTTGACCTGGCGCATCGCCTCGTACAGCTTGTCGCCGAAGATCTCCCGGTTGAACTCGCTGCGCGCCAGACCGTCGCCGTGCTCACTGGAGTTCACCCCGCCGTATTCGGCGACCAGGTCCTTGACCTCCTCCGCGACGGCACGCATGCGGCCGATGTCCGCCGGGTCGGCGAGGTCGAGGTACGGCCGGATGTGCAGACAGCCGACCGAGCAGTGGCCGTAGAAACCCGCCGTCATGCCGTGCCGGTCCAGGACGTCCTTGAACCTGCGGGTGTAGTCGGCCAGATGTGCCGGGTCGACCGCGGTGTCCTCGACGAAGGCGAGCGGTCGGCGGGTGCCCTCACTGGCCGCCATGAGCAGCCCGAGCCCCGCCTTGCGCACCTTGAGGAGCGATGACTGCTGGGCCGGGGTGACCGCGTGGAGCGTGTGATAGCCGTGCCCGTGCCGGGACCAGAGCGTGGTGAGCCGCCGCATCCGGTCCAGGAGTTCGCCCTCCTCGTCGCCGGTGAAGGACACGAAGAGCAGGGCCTCGGGCCGTCCTTCCAGGATGTCGCCGAGCGCCGCGTACTCGATCTTGCGCCGGGACAGGTCGAGGATCGTGCGGTCCATCAGCTCCACGGCGGCCGGATCGCAGGCCAGCGCGTCCTCCGTGCCCGCGATGGCTTCCGCCACCGAGGTGAAGTGGCCGACGGCGATCACCGTGCGGCGCGGCTTGGGCACCAGATCGACGAGGGCGCTGGTGGCGACGGCCAGCGTCCCCTCCGAGCCGACGACGAACTTCGCGAGGTCGAAGGGGACGTCCTCGCGGGCGAGCCGGTCCAGGCGGTAGCCGCAGGCGCGGCGCCAGTGTTCCGGGAATCCCTCGGCGATGGCCGCCGCGTTGGCCCGCACGATCTCGGGAAGTTCCCGGTAGAGGGCGCCTTCGAGCGTCGACTGCTGTGCCCGGTGGGCTCGTTCGGCCTCGGTGACCGGGCCGAGGGGGACGCGGCCGCCGTCCGAGAGCACCACGTCGAGTGCGCGGACGTGGTCGATGGTCATGCCGTAGCGCACTGATCCGCTGCCGGCCGAATTGTTGCCGATCATCCCGCCGATGGTGGCGCGGTTGCTGGTCGAGGTGTCGGGACCGAACATCAGCCCCCACGGGCTCGCCGCGCGATTGAGCTGGTCCTGTACGACGCCCGCCTCGACCAGGGCCGTGCGGCTGTCCGGGTCGAGCTCCACGACGCGGTTCATGTGCCGGGACAGGTCGAGCACCAGGCCGGGCCCGACGGTCTGGCCCGCCAGGCTGGTCCCCGCTCCCCGCGGCACGACGGGCACCCGGTGGGACGCGGCTGCCGCGACCGCCGCGGCGACGTCGTCGGCGTGCCGCGGGAAGACCACGCCCATCGGCGTGATGGCGTACATGCTCGCGTCCCGGGCGAACAGGTGCCGTGTGTAGTCGTCGAACCGGGCCTCTCCGTCGAGGTCCCTGACCAGGTCCCTCTGCAAGGCGTGGGCCCGCTCCCGGGCCTCGGCGTTTTCAGTGCTCTCGGCGTTCTCGGCGTTCTCGTGCGTGGGGCTTTCGCCCTCGGTGACGGTCATGCTCGGCAGCCTCCTCGGCGGGATGGGGAGTTCGGCGGGCGCGCGGCCGCCGTCACTCGGCGCGCAGGACGTCCAGGGCGGCGGTGAGGCCGTCGGGATCGACGCGTACGCCGGCCAGTTGCAGGCCCATCTGCACTCCGGCGAGGGTGCCCGCCAGCGTCAGGTCGTTGAGGTCGCCGAGGTGCCCGATGCGGAAGATCCGTCCGGCGAGCTTGCCGAGACCCGCGCCCAGGGACATGTCGAACCGTTCGAGGATGATCTCGCGCACCTTGTCGGCGTCCTGGCCGTCGGGCATGAGTACCGCGGTCAGCGAGGACGAGTGCTCGCGTTCGTCGGCGCAGAGCACCTCAAGTCCCCAGCCGCGTACGGCGGCACGGGTGGCGGCCGCATGGCGGTCGTGCCGGGCGAAGACGGCCTGCAGCCCGTCGGCGTGCAGCATCCGCAGCGCTTCGGCGAGGCCGTAGAGGAGGTTGGTGGCGGGGGTGTAGGGGAAGAAGCCGCGCCGGTTCGCCTCGATGATCGGCTGCCAGTCCCAGTAGGACGTGCGCAGGCGTGCGGTGCGGGACGCGGCCAGGGCCTTGTCGCTCACCGCGTTGAAGCCGAGCCCCGGCGGGAGCATCAGGCCTTTCTGGGACCCGGCGACGGTGACGTCCACGCCCCACTCGTCGTGTCGGTAGTCGATCGAACCCAGCGAGGAGATCGTGTCGACGAGCAACAGCGCCGGGTGTCCCGTCGCGTCCATCGCCCGCCTGATCTCGGGCACCCGGCTCGTCACGCCGGTCGACGTCTCGTTGTGCACCACGCAGACGGCCTTGATCGTATGGCCGCCGTCGGCCGCGAGGCGTTCGGCGACGGCCTCGGGGGACGCGCCGTGGCGCCAGTCGCCGGGCAGGAAGTCGACGTCGAGACCGAGGCTGCCCGCCATCTGCTGCCAGAGCGTGGCGAAGTGGCCGGTCTCCACGTGCAGGACGCGGTCTCCGGCGCTGAGTGTGTTGACCAGGGCTGCCTCCCAGGCGCCGGTGCCGGAGCCGGGGAAGACCACGACGGGCCCGGTGGTGCCGAAGACCGGTTTCAGCGAGGCGAGCAACTCCGTGGTGAGCGCGGCGAAGTGTGGGCCCCTGTGGTCGATCGTCGGCGCCGACATGGCGCGCAGTACCTGGTCGGGGACGTTGGTGGGGCCTGGTATCTGCAGGAAGTGCCGCCCGGGTCGAGAGGTCACAGTGGCCAACTCCCTTGAAAAGCGTGCCGCATTGTGGCACGGTGTGTCGTAAGGTGGCACGGGGAGCGTAGGGCCGACCGGGTGGGGAGTCAACGGATGCAGAGCGTTCTCAACGCACTTCGCGTGCTGGAAGAGGTCGCGGCGCGGCAGCCGATCGGCGTGGCCGACCTGGCCAGGAGGCTGGAGCTGCCCAAGAGCTCGGCGCAGCGAGCCCTGCGCACACTGCACGAGGCGGGCTGGATCCGCCCGGCCGCGGGCGAGGTCACCCGCTGGGTGGTGACCACCAAGGCGTTGCAGGTCGGACGCCGTGCCACGGGGGAGCTGAGCCTGCGTGACGTCGCCCTGCCGATCATGGAAGAGCTGCGCCGGCGCATCGACGAGACGGTTCACCTGACCGTGCCGGACGGCGACAAGGTGGTCCTGATCGAGCGCCTGGAGACGTCCAAGCCGGTGCGGATCATCCTGGCGCTCGGCACCCAACTGCCCATCCACGCCTCCGCGAACGGCAAGGCGGTCCTGGCCGCGAGCCCGCAGGAAGTGATTGGCCGGCAACTGGACGCGGGGCTTGAGGGGTTCACCGACTCGACCATCACGGACAAGGAGCGACTGCTCGCCGAGCTCGCGCGGATCAGGGAGCGGGGGTACGCGACCAACGGCGGGGAGTGGCGCGACGACGTGTCCGCGGTGGCGGCGGCCGTGTGGGACGAGTCGGGGGTGCCGGTCGCCAGCATCAGCGTCAACATGCCGACGAGCCGGATGACTCAGGAGGCGAGCGCGGCGTACGGCGCGCAGGTGTGTGAGACGGCGCGGCAGGTCAGCGCGGCATTGGGGCATCCGCGACAGGGGGCGGCGGGTGGCGCCGCAGGCGGCTCCCAGGGTGGGCTCGCGGCGGGTCGCTAGCGGGTTCCGCGCAGCGAGGCGACGGCGTTCGCCGCGCGGAACGCATTCGGGCGTTCCCCTTGACGCCCTGGGAAGTGCGCTCCAATACTCCCCATTGCGAAAGCTCAATTCCGCCAGGCGGAATTAATCATCACCCCTGGGCTGCTTCGGTCCACGGGTGGACGTCCGTGCGCGCCCTCATCCGCCGCGCACCCCCCGGCGCCCCGCGCACCTTTCCCGTGCTCCGGCGCACCGCGACATGACCATCGGCCGACGGCAAGGGAGCCCTCGTGTCAGATCAAGTCATCTCCATCCTCGCTCTGGTCCTTGTCTTCGCCATCGCCACCTTCTCGGCCGTCCACCTGGGCGCCCTCGCACTCGTGGCCGCATTCGTCGTCGGCTCCACCGTGGCCGACGAGTCGACGGACGACCTCTTCTCCGGCTTCCCCGGTGATCTGTTCGTCGTCCTGGTCGGCGTCACTCTCCTGTTCGCCATAGCGAAGAACAACGGCACCGTGGACTGGCTCGTCAACGCGGCGGTGCGGGCCGTGCGCGGGCGGATCGCCCTCATCCCCTGGGTCATGTTCCTCGTCACCGCCCTGCTCACCGCGGTCGGCGCGGTCACCCCGGCGGCGGTCGGCATCGTGGCCCCCATCGGTCTCGGCTTCGCCGTCGCGTACGGAATCAACCCGGTCCTCATGGGCCTGCTCATCGCCAACGGAGCCAGTGCGGGCGGCTTCTCGCCGATCGGCGTGTTCGGCAGCATCACCAACAACGTGGTCGAGCGGAACGACCTGCCGGGCAACCCGGCTCTCCTGTTCACCGCCTCGTTCCTGTTCAACGTCGCACTGTGCGTCATCGTCTTCTTCACCTTCGGCGGCCGACAATTGCTCGGGCAACGAGTGGGGGCGTATAAGGGCGGCGGAGGGGGAAGCGCCGGCACCGAACGGCACCACGACGCACCACCGCCGGGCGGGTCCGGAGCCGAACCCCGCAGCGCTCTGGCCGTCGCCACGACCACAGCGCCCACGACGCCAGAAGAACCCCTCAGGCTCGACGGCCCGCGCGCCCTCACCCTCGCCGGTCTGCTCGGCCTGGTCGCCGGAGCGCTCTTCTTCGACCTCGACGTCGGCCTGATGGCACTCACCATCACCGTCGTCCTCTCCCTGGTCTCACCGAAGTCGGTCACCGGCGCCGTGGACCGGTGCGCGTGGTCGACCGTGCTCCTTGTCTGCGGCATCGTCACCTACGTGAGCCAGATGGAGCGCATGGGAACCATCGACTACCTGGGCGAACAGGTGGCCTCCATCCAGGCGCCCCTCGTCGGAGCCCTCCTGATCTGCCTCATCGGCGCCCTGGTCTCGGCCTTCGCCTCGACCACCGGAATGCTCGGCGCGCTGATTCCGCTGGCCGTGCCCTTCCTGCTCGCCGGCGAGGTGGGGGCCGTCGGGCTCATCACGGCACTGGCCATCTCCGCGTCCGTCGTGGACGCCTCGCCGTTCTCCACCAGCGGAGCCCTGGTGACCGCCAACACCCCTGCGGAACAACGCGACTTCGTCTTCCGCCGCCTGATGGCCTGGGGGCTCGGCATCAGCCTGATCGGACCCCTCGTCACCTGGGGTCTGTTCGTCGTGCCCGGCTCACTGTGACGGCGGAGCGGGACGGTGTCGTACGCCGTCGGGGCGTACGTCAGGGAGTCGGGATACCGCCGGGCCGGGCAGGACGCCCGAAACGGACCGGGACACCCGGCGAGTACAGCACGCTCACCGGGTCCCCGACCGGCCGCGGCAGCCCCGCCGCCGCGACCAGGTCCTCGTCGCACTCGATCAGGTCGGCCCGGTGCAGCGGCCACCGGGGATGCACGTTCGGCAGGAACATCTGCCGTCCGAAGAACGTGTTGTGCATGCCCCAGCGGGCCGTCAGGAAATGCTCGAAGTCGGTGGGCTCCTCGACCCGCTCGCCCACCCGGACCGCGATACGGCTGTGCGCGCCCCGCGGCCCCGGCCAGCGCCGCGCACTCGTGTACGTGACGGTGTCGCCGCTGTGCCGAATGCTCATCCGCGACCACTGGTACGGCAACCGGAAGGCGCCGCGCGCGACCGCCACCGGAATCAGGCGAGAGGCGTCGAGGGAGCGGAAGACGACGCCGCGGCGGCCATGGGCGTCCACCGAGTACAGGCGGACGTTGGTCTCGGGAAACGTTCCCAGGTACGGGATGCCCGGGAGCCGGAACCAGCCGACCCGGTGCATGCGGAACGCGACCAGACCCACATAGGTCACCCCGTCGTGGAGATCGGGAACCGTACCGGCTGGCAAAAGCGGCGCGACATCCGCGGGGTCCATGGCCCAGTGCACGAAGGCAAGGTCCAGCCACGACTGCGTGAGCAGCGGATTCTCGGCGGAGGAGGGCGGATCGGCGGTTATCGGTTCCGGCACTGCGGGGGTGAGGACCACACCATCAGCATCGCAGGGGCCCCGGACACCCCCGCCACGGGGTCGGACATCAGGGCGGGGAGCCGCGCGGCATGACGGAGCCCCCGGGCTGACCGCGTCAGGGTCCGGGGGCTACGAAGTCCGGGCGTGGTCAGGAACGCGACCGGCGCTCCTGCTCCGCGGCGTTCTTCTCCTTGATGCGTACCGTCTCCTTGCGGACCTCGGCCTGGGTGGCGCGCTCCTTCTGCAGCCACTCCGGGTTGTCGGTCTTGATCGCTTCGATCTGCTCCGTGGTGAGGGCCTCCGTGACCCCGCCACGCGCGAGACCGGCGATGGACACACCGAGCTTCGACGCGACGACCGGCCGGGGGTGCGGTCCGGTGCGCCGCAGCTCCTGGAGCCACTCGGGCGGCTCGGTCTGCAGGGCGGTCAGCTCGGTGCGCGAGACGACACCCTCCTGGAACTCGGCGGGGGTGGCCTCGAGGTACACACCCAGCTTCTTCGCCGCGGTCGCGGGCTTCATGGTCTGGGCGGTCTGGTGCGACGTCATGCTCCCCAGGGTATCGAGCGCGTGAGCTACCGCCGACCACGACCGGTAACCTGGCGGAGTGACGGACTCGCAGGTGACCCCTTCTTTCAGGCTCGCGTACGTCCCGGGGGTGACACCCACCAAGTGGGTGCGGATCTGGAACGAGCGGCTGCCCGACGTGCCGCTGACCCTCGTGGCCGTGGACCCGGGCGAGGCTTTCGAGCTGCTGCGCGGCGGCGGCGCCGACGCCGGTTTCGTACGTCTCCCCGTCGACCGTACGGACCTCAGTGCGATCCCCCTCTACACCGAGACGACGGTCGTGGTGATCCCCAAGGACCACGTGATCGCGGCGGTCGACGAAGTGACCGCCGAGGATCTGGCGGACGAGATCATCCTGCACCCCCTCGACGACACCCTCGGGTGGGAGAAGCTGCCCGGTCAGCCCGCGAACGAGCGCCCCGCGACGACGGCGGACGCCATCGAGCTGGTGGCGGCGGGCATCGGCGTCCTCGCCGTCCCCCAGTCGCTCGCCCGTCTGCACCACCGCAAGGACCTCACCTACCGGCCGCTCACCGAAGCCCCCGAGTCGCGGGTCGCGCTGTCCTGGCCCGAGGACGCCACCACGGACCTGGTGGAGGACTTCATCGGGATCGTGCGAGGGCGCACCGTCAACAGCTCCCGCGGCCGCTCCCAGTCTCCCGCCGCCACGTCGGCATCGGACCCGTCCAAGCGCAAGAGCCCCGACAAGGGGGCCGCCCGCCGGAAGCCGACCACGGGCAAGCCCGCGGCGAAGACGGGCAAGCCCGCCGGAAAGTCGGGCAAGAACGCGCGCGGCGGTTCCGGCGGCGCGCCGAAGGCCGCCAAGCGGGGCAAGCCCCGCCGTCGCTCGTAGCCCCGCTCGTAGCCCCCGGAAGGCGGCCGACGCGTCACCCGGAGCCGTTGCGCTGTGCCCACCAGGCGAGCACTCCGCCGAGTACGAGCAGCAGGCAGATCGCCGCGTTGGTCCGCTTGTAGGCGACGAGGACGGCGGCGAACTCGCGGATCGTCGCGGTGGGCCAGAAGTACGCGGCCGTGGGTGAGCCCACCACCTGGCCGTTGATCCCGGTCCGCCGGGCGGTGAGGGCGGCACGGAAGGCGTGGTAGTTGTTCGTGACGATGACGCACCGGTAGTCCGGCTTCGCCTTCTCCATGATCGCCTTGCTGAACCGCAGATTCTCCTCGGTCGTCGTCGAGCGGTCCTCCCGCTCGATCAGGGCGGCGGGGAAGCCGTGGTCGACCAGATCGTCGGCCATTGCGTGGGACTCCGGCAGATCCTCGTCCGGCCCCTGGCCCCCCGACGTGATCAGCACCGGCGCATCGCCCCGCTCGGCCAGGCGCGCGTGCACCGACTGTGCCCGCCTGAGGCGACTGGCCAGCAGGGGCGGCACGGTGGACCCACCGACGAGCCCCGAGCCGAGTACGACCACGAAGTCGGCCTTGCGGTGCACGCGCAGCCGCCCGTAGAGGAACGCGTAACCGACGAAGCAGAGGAACAGGAACGCGAGATAGGCGGCAAGGCCACCGGCCGCGGTTCCCACCCCGACCCACACCGGCGTCCGTACGACCACGGCCAGGACCACCAGCGCCACGACCGCCAGGATCGCCAACGCCGCCACCAGCGACAGCAGGTTGGTCGGACTCCTGCCCTCCTTGCGCACCATCTGCAGGCCGTTGGAGAACAGGAAGCACGTCAGCACGAGGATGCTCAGGGCGCCGAGGACCAGCAGGGCCCACGCCACGGCCTGACCCGACGCCGAGCCGGACCTGACCAGTTGGAACAGCCAGGCCGCGAGTGCGCAGAGCCCGGCGAGCCCCAGGATCACGGCATTGCTGAACTTCCTGCGCTCGCGCACCACGCGCACGCAGAAGACGAGGAAGAGGAGGGCCGCGGGGGCGTAGACCAACATCCGCACAGCGTAGGCTCCGTCAACCCCTGTCCTGGACCGGAACCGTGGACGTCCGCTGTAGTGATCTCGGGGGCCAGGCCGTGCCCTTATGAGCGTAGGGGAGTTGACCCCGGTATGAAGAAGCGAAGCGTACTGGCCGTTGCCTCTCTCGCCGCCGGGGCTGTCATCGCCGCGATCAGCCCGCCCCAGGGCGCGGACACCGCGGACGTGAGGGAACCCGCCCGCGCGTCGGGCACTCTGGATGTGATCGATGACGCCGCGCAGTGGGACAAGGACGCCCCGCCGCTGACCGGCGCCGGCTCTGGCGTGGTCGCCCCGGACATCTCCAGCACCCAGGGTCTCTGAAGCAGAACCAACGCGGGGCCGGGACGTACGCGTCCCGGCCCCGCCGCTCGTTGCCGGCCCGCGAAGAACGTCAGGAGAGCGCTCTCCCGAGTTGCATCCTCCTCGCCCCTGAATGACACGTCAACGCCGGCGCACCCACTCCTTGCCGCGCCCCGAGTGACGCCCTGTTGGCGCCGAAGCGGCTGAAGCTCGGCGCCGCCGGTGCCTCAAAACCCCCTGAACAGCGGGAAGTTACGTCGCCGGATCGGACACGGACGCGCGAGCAGGCGTCCTCGTACGGCAAATGCCCCTAGTCGGACCACAGTTGCGGGACTTCGGTGCTGCCCCCTCTCTTGACACGCTCGCGTCACGGTGGGAACACTCCGGGAGAGCGCTCTCCCAACCGGTTTCCGGGCAGGGTGCCAAGCCCCGGCGCCCGGGAGCGCACGGCCACGGCTCCCGGCAGGCCGGTCCCCACATCCCTCTCCACGTGGCAGGAGGTCTCCATGGCACGGAGATCGAGAACGATCTCAGGAGCGCTGATCGCGGGCGCCCTGATACTGAGCTCGCTCGGCTTCGGCGGCATCGCGGTGAGCGCCGACCACGCGTCCGAGTCCCGGACGTCGACGGCCGCGACCGAGCACGCGGGACACACCATGGCCGCGTCCACCCGTATGTCGGCGGAGGACGCCGACGAGGACGGGTACATCCCAGCGAAGCAGCCCGTGACCGGCGCCAAGTCATCGGCGGCGCAACCGCCGCACCGATATTTCCATGAGTTCCAGGCGCACTGTTCGGTCACGCATACCGCCCCCGATGACCCCATCGTCTATCCGGGGCAGCCCGGCAAGTCGCACGACCACACGTTCATGGGGAACACCACGACGAACGCGCACAGCACCACGGCGTCCCTGGACGCCGGTTCCACCAAGTGCCTCGCCCCGGGCGACAGGTCGGCGTACTGGATGCCCACCTTGTTCAACGGCGACCAGGAGGTGCGGCCCGTAGGGGACCAGACGATCTACTACAAGGCCGGGGTCACCGACTACACGAGTGTGCGGCCGTTCCCCAAGGGTCTGCGGTTCGTCGTCGGCAGTCCGATGCAGTCCGCGCAGGAATTCCGTGACCACCCCGGCTTCGTCGAAGGGTGGGAGTGCGGGGAGAGCTATTTCAACGTCGATTTCCCCGAGAACTGCCCCACGAGCCGGGACACTCAGCTCAACATCCGCTTCCAGGCGCCCAGTTGCTGGGACGGCAAGACGCTGGACGCTCCTGATCACCAGAGTCACATGTCCTACCCGGTGGTCAAGAACGGCACCAACGACAACGTCTGCCCGACGAGTCACCCCGTCGCCCTGCCGATGATCGAGTTCAAGATGGCGTTCCCCGTCAACGGGGACATGTCGAAGGTCCGCCTGGCGAGTGGGACAGGCCACTCCTTCCACTACGACTTCTTCAGCGCGTGGGACGACGCGACGTTGAAGGCCCTGGTGGACCACTGCATCGTCGGCGGGCTGCAGTGCGACCCGCGCGGCTACGACCAGACCCACCCCGAAGCGGGCGCGGCGCTCGACGAGAACTACGAGCTGCCGTGACCTCGGCCTGCGAAGGGCGGACTCCCTTCCGCCCTTCGCAGGCGCCGCACCTCATCTCGCACCTCATCTCCCGTCCCGTACCGCATCCTCCTCACCCCCCCTCGCCCAGGAGACCCCCATGCGTAGACCTGGTACCGCCCGCTCCCTCCGCGGCATCGTCGCGCCCGCCACCGCGGGCCTGCTCGTGACCGGCGCGCTCGCGCTCCCCGCCCAGCAGGCGCACGCGGCCGGCAGCGTCGTGAAGGTGACCGGCTCGCAAGGCAACTGGCAGCTCACCGTCGACGGCTCGCCCTACCAGGTCAAGGGCTTGACCTGGGGCCCGTCCGTCGCTGACGCGGACAAGTACATGCCCGATCTGCGGTCCATGGGCGTCAACACCATCCGGACCTGGGGCACCGACGCCTCCAGCAAGCCGCTGTTCGACTCCGCTGCCACCCATGGAGTCAAGGTCGTCGCGGGCTTCTGGCTGCAGCCCGGCGGCGGCCCGGGAAGCGGCGGCTGTGTCAACTATCTGACGGACACCGCGTACAAGAACCAGATGCTCGAGGAGTTCCCCAAGTGGGTCGGCACCTACAAGGATCACCCCGGCGTCCTGATGTGGAACGTGGGCAACGAGTCGGTGCTGGGCCTGCAGAACTGCTACGCCGGTGATGAGCTGGAGAAGCAGCGCAACGCGTACACCACCTTCGTCAACGACGTCGCCAAGAAGATCCACGCGGTGGACCCCGATCACCCCGTCACGTCCACCGACGCCTGGACCGGGGCCTGGCCGTACTACAAGAAGAACGCCCCCGACCTGGACCTGTACGCCGTCAACGCCTATGACGCCACGTGTGACATCAAGTCGGACTGGGAGCAGGGCGGTTACGACAAGCCCTACATAGTCACCGAGTCGGGGCCGGTCGGTGAGTGGGAGGTTCCCGACGACGCCAACGGGGTTCCCGAGGAGCCCACCGACCTGGCGAAGGCCGCCGGTTACACCAAGGCCTGGGACTGCGTCACCGGCCACCGGGGCGTTGCGCTCGGCGCCACCATGTTCCACTACGGAACGGAGTACGACTTCGGCGGCGTGTGGTTCAACCTGCTTCCCGCGGGCCAGAAGAGACTCTCGTACTACGCCGTGAAGAAGGCCTACAAGGGCAGCACGGCCGGTGACAACACCCCGCCGGTCATCACTGATCTGGCCGTCGACGGCGACGCGGGCAAGGTCGCGGCGGGCAGTCCGCTCACGCTCACGACGAAGGTCAGCGACCCCGACGGTGACGCGCTCTCCTACGAGGTGCTCGCCAACAGCATGTACGTGGACAAGAGCAAGGAGCTCACCCCGCTGGCCGCCACGGACCAGGGGCCGGGCCGCCTGAAGGTCACTGCCCCGGACAAGCCGGGCGTCTGGAAGATCTACGTCAAGGTCAGCGACGGCAAGGGCAACGTCGGCATCGAGACACGGTCCGTGCGCGTGGTGGTGCCGCCGGTCGACGGCACGAACATCGCCCAGGGCAAGCCCGCGACCGCCTCGTCCTTCCAGCCGGGCAGCGGCGACTGCCCCTGCACCGCGGCCAACGCGGTCGACGGCAAGCAGAACACGCGGTGGGCCAGCGACTGGAGCGATCCGCAGTGGCTCCAGGTCGACCTGGGCTCCACCACCTCCTTCAAGCACGTCCAGCTCAACTGGGAGACCTCGTACGCGAAGACGTACACGATCCAGACCTCGGACGACGGGCAGAACTGGCGGACCGTGCACGAGGTGCGGGGCGGCAACGGCGGTGTCGACGACTTCGACGTGAACGGTTCGGGCCGCTACGTGCGGATCAACGGAACGGAGCGAGGCACCGGATACGGCTACTCGCTCTACGAGTTCGGCATCTACAAGTGAGGTGACGGCTGAATGACGCGCGACGAACTGCTTCGGCTCGTGGGCAGGCTGGACCTTGAGCGCAAGGTGGGGCTGCTGACCGGAGCCACCGTGTGGCGCACCCGGGCCGAACCAGCGGTGGGGCTGCGGGAGATGGTCTTCTCGGACGGCCCCGCCGGGGTGCGGGGGGAGGAGTGGGACGAGCGTCGCTCGTCGTTGCTCCTGCCCTCCGCCTCCGCGCTGGGGGCGCTGTGGGACGAGCGGCTGGCCGGGGAACTCGGCGAACTGCTGGCCTTGGAGGCGCTGCGCAAGGGGGTGCACGCCGTCCTGGCGCCCACCTTGAACCTGCATCGCACGCCGCTTGGCGGGCGCCACTTCGAGTGCCTTTCCGAGGACCCGGAACTGGCCGCGCGGACCGGGGCCGCCCTGATCCGCGGCGTCCAGAGGCACGGGGTGGCCGCGACCGCCAAGCACTACGTGGCGAACGACTCGGAGACCGAGCGGCTCACCCTGGACGTACGGGTGGACGAGCGGACGTTGCGCGAGGTGTATCTGGCCCCGTTCGAAGCGGCCGTCCGAGCGGGCGTATGGCTCGTCATGAGCGCCTACAACGGCGTGAACGGCACGACGATGACCGCGAACGGACTGTTGGCCGATCCGCTGAAAGGAGAGTGGGGATTCGACGGGGCCGTCGTCTCCGACTGGGGCGCCGTACGTCTGACGGAGGAAAGCGCGGTGACGGGCCAGGACCTCGCGATGCCCGGTCCGGAAGGCCCGTGGGGCGCGGCACTGGTGGCGGCGGTCCGCAGCGGCGGCGTCTCGGAGCAGGCGATCGACGACAAGGTGCTGCGTCTGCTCACCCTGGCCGACCGCGTCGGCGCGCTCGGCGGCGGCCGCGGGCTCCCGCCGCGCGCCTGGCCCAGCGGCACGGCCCGCCGCCTGCTGCGCCGGGCCGTCGCGGCCGGCACCGTACTCCTGCGCAACGAGGACGTCCTGCCCCTGGACGCCTCCGCTCTGCGCAGCGTGGCGGTCATCGGGCGGCACGCCTCCGCGCCACGGCTCCAGGGAGAAGGCAGCGCCGGGGTCTTCCCCGCGGATGTCGTCACACCATTGGACGGGATACGGGCCCGGCTGCGGGGGCGGACCCGGCTCCTGCACGCGCCCGGACCGGACCTGGGCGGACAGCCCAGGCCGCTGGACGCCTCGCGCTGCGAGAACCCCCTCACCGGGGAGCCCGGAGTGCTGCTGCGGGTGCTGACCGCGGACGGGCGCGAGCTCTCCTCGGAACACCGCCTGTCCGGGCGGCAGTTGGAGCCTCCACTGGCGCCGGAGGCACACACCGTCGAGGTCAGCGCACTGCTGCTCACGGGCGAGGAAGGCAAGTGGACGTTCGGCGTGGGCGGTTACGGCCGGATGAGTCTGGTGGTGGACGGGCAGGGCCTGGTGGAAGGGGAGTTCGCCCGGGACACCGAGGACCCCGCGGTCATCCATCTCGACCCGCCACGCCGGCACGCCTCGGTATGGCTCCCCGCGGGCCATCGCGCGCAGGTCGTGGCCCGCAGGGAACTGGCTCCGGACACCGGTCGCGCGCTCGTCGTGACGGCCGCGGAACCCGAACCGGACCCCGAGCAGGCGCTGTCCGAAGCGGTGGAGGCCGCGCGGGCCGCGGACGTCGCCGTGGTCGTCGTCGGCACCACCGAGGGCAGTGAAGCGGAGGGGCACGATCGCACCTCGCTGACCCTTCCCGGCCGTCAGGACGAACTGGTCGCGGCGATCGCCGCCGTGAATCCGCGCACCGTGGTCGTGGTCAACTCGGGCGGACCCGTGGAACTGCCCTGGCGGGAGCAGGCCGGAGCGGTGCTCCTGTCGTGGTTCCCCGGACAGGAAGCGGGGGCCGGGCTCGCCGACGTCCTCTTCGGACGGGCCGAACCGGGCGGACGCCTGCCCACCACGTGGGGAGCCACGCTGGCGGACGCGCCGGTCCGCGAGACCCGGCCACGGGACGGCACGCTCGCCTACGCGGAAGGCCTGCACATCGGCTACCGGGCCTGGCTGCGGTCGGGCCGCGCACCTGCCTACTGGTTCGGTCACGGCCTGGGCTACACGACGTGGAGCTACGACCGCCTTCGGGCCGTGCGTACGCAGGAGGAGCCGGGAACAGCCCTGGCCGTCGAGGTGCGGTTGCGGAACAGCGGCCCGCGCCCGGGACGCGAAGTGGTGCAGGTCTACCTCGCGCGGCCGGACTCCGCCGTGGAACGCCCCGTCCGCTGGCTCGCGGGCTTCACGACGGTGCGGGCGGAGCCGGGGGAGACGGTGACGGCGTCGGTGGAGGTACCGGCCAGGATGCTGCGGCACTGGGACGTGGAAGAGCACCGGTGGCGGACCGAGGCGGGTGACTGGCAGGTCCTCGCGGGCCGCGACGCCGGAGATCTGCCCCTGACGGCGACGGTGCGCGGGTAGAGCCGCCGCCGTCGGCGAGCGAGCGCGGGAGAGCGCTCTATGACGCCCGATGGCGGGGCGTTAGTGTTCCCGGATGGACAGACAGATGCCGACGCTGGAGGACGTGGCGCGCGAAGCGGGGGTCTCCCGCGCCACCGTCTCCCGGGTGGTCAACGGCGTGCGCAATGTCGCCCCCGCCATCCAGGACGTGGTCCGAGCGGCCATCGAGCGTACGGGCTACGCGCCCAACCGGGCCGCGCGCTCGCTGGTGACCCAGCGCGCGGGCACCATCGCCCTGGTCGTCTCGGGCGCCGGAGACCATACGGACACGGCGCAGAACGCGTTCGCCGCGCGGGTGTTCGCCGACCCCTTCTTCGGCCGCGCCGTCAGTGGCGTGGTGGGGTTCCTGCGCCCGCGTGCCATGCATCCGGTGCTGATGTTCGCGGAGACGGAGGACTCCCGGCAGCAGGTTCTGACCTATCTGCGCCAGGGCAACGCGGACGGCGCCCTCGTCGTCTCGACGCATGCCCAGGACCCGCTGCCGGAGCTGCTCGCCGAGGCCGGGGTGCCCGCGGTGTTCTTCGCGCGCCCTTCGCTGCGGGCCCGCGTCACGTTCGTCGACTTCGCGCACCGGGACGGGGCGAGGCTGGCCGCCGAGCATCTGCTGGGCCGCGGCTGCCGGCGGGTGGCGACGGTCTCGGGCCCGCTGGACATTCCGGCGGGCCGCGAACGGCTCGCCGGGTTCCAGGACGGCATGGAGCGGGGCGGACAGCCCTACGTCCCCGTCGCCGAGGGCGGTTTCACCCTGGAGAGCGGGGCCGCGGCGATGCGCCGGCTGCTGGTCGAGCATCCGGATGTCGACGGGGTGTTCGCGGCGAACGACCTGATGGCGCAGGGCGTGTGCCAGGTCCTGCGGGAGCAGGGCAGACAGGCGCCCAAGGACGTGGCGGTGGTCGGCTTCGACGACTCCAGCGTGGCGGTCACCTGCACGCCCCCGCTGACCACGGTGCGCCAGCCGGTCGAGGAGATGGGCGCGGAGATGGCACGGCTGCTGCAGGAACAGATCGAGGGCGTACGGACCGACCCCACTTCGGTGATCTTCGAGCCGGAGCTCGTGGTGCGGGAGTCCGCCTAGCGGGGAGGGGCCCTGTGGGCCAGCGGATGCGGATCATGCCGCGCGATGTGAGCCTGGTTGTGGGGGCGACACAGAGAGGCGGCTGCCCATGTCAGTCATGGACAAGCTCAAGCAGATGCTCAAGGGGCACGAGGACCAGGCCGGGAAGGGCGTCGACAAGGCGGGTGACTTCGTCGACGACAAGACCCAGGGCAAGTACTCGAGCCAGGTCGACACGGCGCAGGAGAAGTTCAGGGACCAGCTCGGCAGGGACCAGGACCAGCCCCCGCAGTCGTAGGCACCACCGCAGTCATAGGCGCCACGCGATTGTCAGTGCCCGCCGATAGCCTGGGTTCTTCCATCCGCGCTGTGGCTGCAGCGCTGCCGCCCCGCCCCCGTGATGCGGGGGGCGGGGCACTCGGCTGTCATGGCAGCACGCGGTAGTGGGTGGTCAGGCGGCGGTCGTCGTCGAGGATGTGAAAGGCGAGGCCGGGGGGCTGTTCGCGGTCCGCGGGCTTGTCGCCTTCCCAGGGCAGGCGCAGTGTCCAGGTGATGGCGGGCCCGACGATCAGCGGGCGCGCGGCGAAGGTGCTCGCGGCCGCGGTGTGGGCGTGGCCGGTGAGGACGGCGGCCACGTGGGGGTGGGCTTCGAGCAGTGCGGCGAGTTGTCCGGGCTGTCGCAGGCAGTGGGCGTCGGGCAGGGGATGGTGGAGCGTGACCGGCGGCTGGTGGAAGGCGAGCAGCGCCGGGTTGTCGCGGGGGAGCGCGGTGAGGGTGGCGTCGATCCAGGCGAGTGTCTCCGCGTCCAAGAGCCCCTCGTCGCGCCCGGGAATGGTGGAGTCGCACATCAGGACGGCTGTGCCGGCGATGTGGTGGACCTGGTTGATGGGCCCTTCGTCGGGCGCAAGGCCCAGCAGCGCCTTGCGGTAGGCGGGGCGCGCGTCGTGGTTGCCGGGGCAGGTGAGGACGGGGAAGGGGGCGGCCAGGATCTGCGCCGCTTCCTCGTACTCGGCCTCGTCGCCGTGGTCGGCGATGTCGCCGGTGACCAGGAGGGCGTCGACGGGGTGGGGCAGGGCGCGCAGGTAGTCCATGACGTGCGTGGCGCGCCGGGTGGCCCGTTCACTGCCGTCCAGGTGCAGGTCACTGATGTGGGCAAGCAACGCCGTCATCGCTCTGTCTCCTCCATGCCTAACGGAAAATATAAATTAAACGTTAGGGACTGTAGAGTGTTCCGTGCGATGCGATCAAGGGAGGCGACCTGTGGAACGCTGGCCGGCACTGGAGTTGGCGAGCACGATCCGCCATGACGGGGACGGCGGAGTCGCCGACGACCTGGCCACGGTCGACGGACTCACCCGCTGGACGCATGCTCAGGAGGGCCTGCTGCCCGCCCATGTGAGGGCCGGGGACCTGACGGCGGACGAGGACCTCAGGCGGGCGGTCACCGAACTGCGGCAAGCCGTACGGGCGTTGTTCGCGCGGGCGGTGAGCCCCGAGCCGCCCAGCCCGGCCGACGCCCGCCACCTGATGCCCGCCGACCTGGCGCTGACTCACCTCAACGCGGTCGCCGCCGGGCAGTTGGTCGCCCCTCAGTTGGAGTGGCCCCACGAAGGGGCCCCCGCCGTACGGCTGCTGACAGAGCAGCAGGACCCGCGGGCCGATCTGCTGGCCGCCCTGGCCCGCGCCGCCATCGACTTCCTGAGCGGCCCGCAGCGCGAGCAGCTGCGTGCCTGTACGGCACCTCGGTGTGTGCGCTATTTCGTCAAGAGCCACGGCCGGCAGGAATGGTGCAAGGCCTCCTGCGGGAACCGGGCCCGCGCGGCGCGCCACTACCAGCGCCATCGCGCCGCGGGTCAGGCGCGCGGACCCTCCTCGAAGCTCCAGGCGCCGACATCACGGTAGTGAATGGGGCCCGGGCCGCGGCCGTAGTTGCTGGCGACCAGGTGCAGACGTTCGGCCTGCCAGAGGCGGCCGGTGAAATCGGCGAGCCCGGCAGCGGCTTCCACCGCGCACGACGGCGTGTCCCGACGGGCGCGGGCCAGGGTCAGATGGGGGCGGAAGGGCCGGCCCACATGAGGGGCGCCGCAGCCGTCCGCGACGGCGCGCACCTCGTCGGCGAGCAGGTGCAGTTCTTCGAGGTCTCCGTAGATCCCGCTCCACAGCACCCGCTCGTCGAAGTGCCCGCCACCACGCAGTGCCAGGTTCAGGGGCTTGCGGGTGGCGGCGAGGCGCTCGAGGGGCGTACACAAAAGCGGCACCACGGAGACGGGGACCTCGCCGAGGAACGCCAACGTGATGTGCCAGTCCTCGACGCGGTTCCACCGCATGCGCGGATGTGCCTGGTAGGCGGGGCCGAGGGCCCGTTCCAGTTCCTGCTTCGCGTCGTCGGGCGGGGCGAGAGCGATGAACACACGGACGGTCGCGGGCGGGTTCTGTTCGTTCACAGAGTCCTTCGTACCGCATCGAGGCGGTCCGGCGACCGGCGCCCCCGCCCGCGACCCGTGCCTCCGGGGCCGGTCAGGCGCCGGGCTCCGCGGTGATGCTCTGCCGTGTCTCCTCCGCCTGGCGGCGCACGGTGTCGACGACGTGTGGCCTGAACTTCGATTCGGCGTAGCTGACCAGATGGTCGAGCACACCGTTCGCCTGCTCGGTGTTGCCCTCCTTGGCGTGGGCCCGGGCCAGTCGGCGCATCACCATGTTCAGGGTGATGTCGTCGACGCCGTTGCCGTGCAGGGACGCCTCGACGACGGGTGACAGCAGACCGACGGCCTGCTCCGGGGCGGCGGGGCGCACGTTGAGGGCGCTCTTGTCCGGCGCCAGGTACTTGAAGTCCCGTTCCGCGTTGAGCCCTTCGACCATGCGGGCGTAGACGGCGAGCGGGTGCTTGTCGTAGTGCTGCACGACCTCCTGGAGGGCGTCGTTGCCGGCCTGGAGCGACGGCGAGTCGGATCCGCGCAGGGCGAGGAGCGTGCCCTGTTCCTCGCCCAGCATCAGCTCGCCGACCTGCTCGTCGGTCTCGTTGTAGGGGCTGCGGACCGTGGTGCGCAGCACCGGCGAGACGATGCGGGAACCGTCCGAGGCGATGTAAGCGGCACGCAGCAGGTAGGTGCCAGGCTGCTCGAAGTAGTGCCCGTCCTGGCCGTACCCCACGTAGGCGCTCGCGTAGAGGGGCGCGCCGTCCGCGGTGAGGTGGGCGGTGGCGTCCGCTTCGACGCACCGGCGCATCAGCGGCCGGTAGAGCAGCGTGCGGCCGGACGGCTGCCGGATCGCTATGTTGACCAAGTCGTAGTCCGGGTGCAGGAATTCATGCGTGTCCCGCCCGCGCAGATCGGTCGTGTCCAGCTTGAGCTCCACGACGACCGGTTCGCCGAACCCGAAGTGCTTTTTGCCGCGCAGTTCGAGCCGTAGCCCGGAGTCGTCCACCACGGGCTGGTCGAACAGGTCCGGGTCGATGTCGGCGGCGCCCCTGCCGAAGGCGTTGGCCCCCATGATCACGTCGCGGTAGAAGCCGTGCCGCAGATGCGTGATCTCGTTGGCGGTGAACTGGAAGGGGAACGCCCGCCAGTACGCCTCCGTGCCGGTCGGGGCGCCGTTGCCGGGATTGAAGTTCTGGGGGTAGTTCATCCACGACAGATCCCCGAAGCCGTTGTTCGGGCCGAGCGGCGCCGGGGGTGTGGCCAGGCCCTTCTGCCACGAGTGCAGCAGGTTGAAGGCATGGCCAAGTTCATGCACGTACGTACGCAACTGGGCGCGCACGGACTCGGGATCGGTGCCCTTGATGATGTCGTAGAAGACGGCGCAGCCCTGCCGCTGGAAGGTGTCGGCCGCGTCGAACATGATGCCGCGCACCCCCGCGTTGCCCTCGTAACGGCTGGCGACCAGCAGCCACACGCGCCACTGCGGCATGTTCCGCCACAGGCTGAAGTTGGTCTGCATCGCGGCGTGCAGCTCGGCGTTGTTCCAGCCGGCGGCGCTGTCGCCGAGGATGTTGGCCGCGCTGGAGACCAGCACGTCGATGCCCGCCTCGGTGTAGGCCCGCGGCACGGTCAGCTTGCGTGCCGGGCTGCCGGGCGGCCCGGGCAGCGTACCGGTGTCGTAGGACACGAAGGGCACCTTGCCGGCGACGGAGTCCTGCTCCCACTGGACGGTGCGGAAGTACGGTGACCTGAACGCGCAGGTGTAGGCCGCGCCCACCTGCCCGGACGTCCGCAGGAACTGCACGGTGGCGGGGGCCTGCTGCTGGCCGACCCGCCGGCGCGCGATGGTCACCCGTACGACCGGGTAACTGGTCGTCCCGGTGAAACGGCCCTGGCCGGTGATCACCACGCGGGTGGCCGTCCAGGTGACGGCCGGAGCGTGCACGACGAAGGAGCCCGCGTAACTGGTGGTGCCGCCACCGGAGGTGAAGAAGTCCCCGCTGACCTTCCGCAGCGTGCGGGGGCCGTCGACGTCGACCCGCAGCTCCAGGACCCGGGTGCCGACGCTGCGGTAGCTGCCCCGGACCAGGAGATACGCGGGTGTGGCGGCCTCAGAGGTGGCCTCAGGGCCGATCTCAGAGAGGGAGTCACCGGCGATGTCCTCCGACGGTTCGTCGACCGCTATGTCGGAGAGGTCGACGTCGTACAGTTCGGGCGTCACGGATTCCGTTGTCTCGGCTGTGGGGTCGCCAAAGGGTGTGGACATGGCGCTCACTCCTCCGACCTCTCGGGTGAGCTTTTGACGGATGGTTGAGGACGGCCCGGCCCGTTCGGCCGGACCGTTCACGGGGGAGGGCTTCAGCCCTCCGCAAATGGCCCGCTGCATTCCCCGCGAGCAGGGTCAGCGAATGACGAGCGCATTGTGCGTCTGGAACAGACCGCACCATTCGTTGTAGGGCCGTCGGTCGCACGTATACGGATTGGTGATCAGGCGACCGGAGTTGTCGGTGTTGCGGGCCGCGGTACCACCCGGCTTGTGGGCCCAGAGGCCGCCCGGGTGCAGGCGGTACCAGTGGTAGTCCCGGATGTTGCCGGGGAAAGTGCCGGTGACGAGCGCCACGACATAGCGCAGCGATCCCGGAGGCTGGCAGTTGCCCCAGATCCGCAGGCCGTCGCGCTGCGCCCCGGTGGAGACCTCGCCGCAGCGCACCGTGCGCGGAATGGTGTAGCCGTGCGCGCGGCCGGGCTGGGCGAAGGTGTTGGTGCGCCGGTTGACCGCGAAGTTGTAGCAGTTGTTGTGGGGCTGGGTGTCGGGCCGGTTCCAGAAGGCCGGGTTGAAGGGCGTCACGTCGTACGCGCAGGCCAGCGCGGCCCGGTGCACGAGGGTCTGTAACTGTTTCTCGACCTCCGCGGCGTCCGCCTCGGAGAAGCCGCCCGAATCGGTGGGCTCGATGGTGGTCGCGCCGCCCGCGCCCTCACGCGCCGTGCGCCGGATCTCCGCGCGGACCGACTCACGGAAGTCCTCGGGGTAGCTCTCCTCGATCACCTCAGTGTCGCCTTCGCCCTCGGCCGGTCGACGCTCGGCGCTGTCGCCGACGGGCATGGTCTCCAGCAGGCGCTCGGCGACGTCGGCTCCGGTGTACGGGTCGCGGTCCCCGCCTCCCGCGATCTTGAACACCGAGGGCAGGCCCCCGGTGTCCAGGTCGTCGGTGATCTCCACCCGGATTCCACGAAACCCGAGTCCGGAGAACCCGTCGGAAACGTCGGCCACCGCCTCTTGATGGTGTGCCATGAGCTGGATCAGCTCAAGCACCTGTTCCTGGTCCTGGATTTCCCACGAGGGATTGGCGCGCCCCGAGAAAATGTCCACAGTGATGCGCAGACCCATGATGTCCCCCCTTCGTTCCGGGCTCGACCGCACGGAACGCCCGGCCGCCCCTTTGGCAGAAGTTGCCGGGACGGCCCGCGAATCACCGCGGCCACCACGGGAAAAGGGTGCCGGGACATGGATGTCGTAGGGGACTTGTACTGCGGCCCTTTCGACCAGTCAATGGCGGGGGTGGGCGGTCCGCATGTGCGGCCGGGGATCTTGTGCCGGCTCGGTGTGACCTCGCACCGGGTTCCGCGTATTTCTCGTCGGGGGCGGTGCCGCCGGGGCCCGGCTCTGCTACGCAGGAAGAGGACTCGCGCGGGGGCGCAGCCGGTGCGCCGCGGTGTGCCAAGGGGGAATCATGGCCGACTCCGTACGTCATCGGGAACCGCGGGTGCCCGTGTTCGACCCCAAGGTGAAGGTCGACGTCAGCGAGCAGTGGACGGGCACACCCCGGCACCGCCTGGTCGCCATAGGGGACTCGCTGACACAGGGTTTCCAGAGCGCGGCGGTCTTCAACACGTCCCTGTCGTATCCGGCGATCGTCGCCTACGAGCTCGGCTGCCTCCCGAACTTCCGCTTCCCGCTGTACGGGGGCTTCGGCGGGCTGCCGTTCAACCTCGAGCTCTTCCTGCGTGATCTGGAGGCCCGCTTCGGACGGAACGTGGACTGGTGGGAGGCGCCGCTCGCGCTGTTCCGGGCGCGCAACGTGATGGACCGGGTCGAGGACTACTGGGAGCGGGGCCCTGGCCGGACCGTGCCTTCCACCTCCGCGATCATGCACAATCTCGCCGTGTTCGGGTGGGACCTGCGCGACGCGCTGTCCAAGTCGGCGGACGAGTGCCGCAAGCGGATCGGCACCCCGAAGGACGATCTGGTGAGCCAGATCGTGCAGAACGCCGGCGAGCGCGCCGCCCTGCGCGTGCTGCCCACCCAGCCCCGGACGGCAGGGGCCCTCACCCAGCTGAGTGCGGCGGCCGAACTGGGCAAGGACACCGACGGCACAGGGGCGAAGCACGGCATCGAGACCCTGGTCGTCTTCCTGGGCGCGAACAACGCCCTGCGGGCGGTGACCGACCTGCGGGTGAAGTGGAGCGAGGACTCCGGCTTCGACGACCTGGACGACAAGCGGCGCTTCACGGTCTGGCAGCCGAAACACTTCAGGTCGGAACTGCGCAAGGTGGCGGCGGAGGTCTTCGACATCAAGGCGCGTCACGTCATCTGGTGCACGGTTCCGCACGTCACGATCGCGCCGATGGCGCGCGGTGTGGCGGGCAAGACCCAGCCCGGCTCGCGCTACTTCCCCTACTACACCCGTCCGTGGATCAAGGACCGCGACTTCGACGCGGGCAAGGACCCCAGCATCACCGGCGACGAGGCACATCAGGTCGACGACGCGATCGACGACTACAACGACGCGATCACCGAGACGGTCCGGGCCGCCCGGAAGAAGGGCAAGGACTGGTATCTCCTGGAGACCTGCGGCCTGCTCGACCGCCTCGCGTCGCGCCGGTTCGCCGAGGACCCGCAGGCCCGCCCGCCGTGGTGGCAGCCGTATCCGCTGCCGTCGGCCCTGCAGGCGCTGTCGCCGCCGCCGAACTCCCACTTCCTCGCCGTCGAGGGTGAACGGCGCACGGACGGCGGCCTGTTCTCGCTCGACGGCGTGCACCCGACGACGGTCGGGTACGGGATTCTCGCCCAGGAGGTGATCAATGTGATGCGGCTGGCGGGGGTCCAGTTCTACCGGCCCGTCGGGGGCACGAGCCGCCCGGACCCGGTGCTCGTCGACTTCGACCGGCTGATCCGCCACGACACCCTGGTCAACCGCCCGCCGGCGAACCTGGGTTCGGCGCTGGGCGTCATGGGCTGGGCCGACGAGGCCCTGGATCTGTTCCGGCGGGTGTTCTCCCCGCTCTGATGACCGGCCGGTGCGCTCGCTACCTGGGTGACACGACAGCCGGCTTGGGGGCAGGAGGGAGCGCGGCGGGCTGGGGCGGGTCCTCGCTGAGGTAGGCGCGACGCCAGCGGAGGAAGGGCCGTTCGATGCCGTTGAACGTGACGACGGCCGCGGCCAGAGTGATGGGCAGGACCGCCGCCGTCGCGGTGATGAACGCGTCCACGACCGGGCGCCCCGTCAGCTCGAACCACCAGCGCCGGGAGATGATCGCGGTGACGACCATGTAGTGGAGCAGGTAGACGGAGAAGCTCATCTCACCGACCTTGGCGATCCCCCGCGACACGATCCCCGTCGAGGAGATGGTGGCCACGTAGGTCAGCACCACCAGGGCCCACAGGACGCCTTCGACGTCGACCCAGAGCAGACGTGTGGCGTACCGCTCGTGAAAAGCGTGGGTCTGGTTGAAGGCCCAGATGGCGCCCATGACCAGCGCCGTCGCGGTCCCGACCTTCCACATCCCCTGGAACCGTTCCCGGTGGTGCACGAAGAACCAGGCGGCGACCATGCCGAGCAGGAACTGATCGATCCTGCCGGCGAGGCTGTAGTAGAGCATCGAGTTCACGCTGATGCCGCCGGTGGCCGAGGCCCACACCAGGCCGCGGATCACGGCGACCGCGGCCAGGAGCTTGAGCAGAGCCGCAGGGCCGCGCTTGGTGAGGAGTCTGCTGAACAGCGGGAACAGCAGATAGAACTGCAACTCGACCGCGATGGCCCACCACATGCTCGACACGGCTCCCAGGCTGAGGGAGCCGGGCAGATTGCCCAGACCGACCAGGGACTGGACCACGGCGAGCAGACTCGCCCCCTGTTTGTGTGCGCCGATGCCCAGAACGATCAGCGCGATGTAGAGCGGGAAGATCCGCAGCACCCGGTTGCCCAGGAACCTGCCGTAGTGGACGTCTTTGCCGAGGGTGCCGATGGTGAAGATGAAGCCGGAGAGAACCATGAAGAGGGCCACCCCGGAATGGCCTTCAAGGACCAGAGTCGCCAGCGGATTCTCCGAGTAAAGCCAGCCGTGCGCGTCCCCGTTCGGGGTCTGTCTGAGAAACGGAGAGATCATGTGCGTGCCGTGGCAGAGGAGCACCAGCACGGCAGCATAGGCACGCAAGTGATCCACGGACACGAGGTACTGCCGGTTGCTGCTGCGCATGAAAGGACGACATCAGCACCCGAGCGGCCGATTCGGTACATGCGCACGAGTCCCTCCATATTGCCCGATAATTTCACTCATCCGAGGGGGCTGCGCCGCTCTGCCCGCCTTTCGCTTCTCGCAACCTTCCCTCGGAACTGTCGTTGGCATGACGAGTGGCCCCGTCTGTGCGATTTCCGTTGTGCCGGGGCCTTGGCGACTCCTCATGGAGTGCGGCTACGGGAGCCACGGCACCTTGCACATCTCATTTCTCATCCACAATTCCTTCGGTTTCGGCGGCACGATCCGCACCACCATCAATCTCGCCAACGCGCTGGTCGAACAGCATGACGTGGAGATCGTTTCGGTCTACCGGCACAGGGACGCACCCGTGTTCCCCGTGCACCCCCGCATCCTGCTCCGGCACCTGGTGGACCTGAGGAAAGGGACGCCGGGGTACGAGGGCGACCTGCCCGAGGCCCAGAAACCCGCTGCTGTCTTTCCCCGCAGCGAGACGCAGTTTCCGTACTACAGCGCACTGACCGACCAGCGGATCGCCCGGCACCTGGGAACTCTGACGAGCGACGTCGTCGTGGGCACGCGGCCGGGCCTGAACACACACATCTGTCTGCAGGCCAAGCGGGGTCCGCTGCGCGTGGGCCAGGAACATCTGACCTTCAGCAACCATCCACGGGCACTGCGCATGACGTTGCGTCGGCTGTATCCCCGGCTGGACATGCTGACGACCACAACTCAGGCGGACGCGGAAATCTACCGGAAGAAGATGACGCTGCCGGGCGTGCGCATCGAGGCTTTTCCCAATCCCGTCCCTGCGCCAATCGGAAACCCACCGAGCAGCAGGGACAAGGCAGTTGTCGCTGCGGGCAGACTCGTCCCGCCCAAACGGTACGACCTTCTCATCCGGGCCTTCGACCAAGTCCGCACCGAACGCCCCGACTGGGTTCTGCGCATCTTCGGACCAGGAATCGCGGGCGGCCACGGAACACAACTCCAGCGCCTCATCGAGAAATTGGACCTGCAGAAACATGTTTCTCTCCTGGGCGCGGTCTCGCCCCTTGATCCCGAGTGGCTCAAGGCGGGTCTTGCCGCAAGCGCCTCGGACCACGAGTCGTTCGGCATGACCATCGTCGAGGCGATGCGGTGCGGAGTGCCCGTCGTCTCGACCGACTGCCCACTGGGGCCGAGAGAGATCATCTCGGACGGCGTCGACGGGCGTCTCGTGCCCATGGGGGACGAGAAGGAGCTCGCGCGCAACCTCCTGGAACTCATCAACGACGATGAGCTCCGGCAGCGTATGGCCCAGGCGGCACAAGCCTCCTCGGCGCGATACGAGCCTGCGCTCATCGCCGACCGCTTCGCCGACACCTGCGCACGGCTGACGGGGCGGGGCTCCCCGGCCGGGGCGTTCAAGGCCGTCGCGCACCAGACGCGAGGCTCGGTGATCGGCGCGGCCTACGGCCTCAAGGACGCGGTGAAGCAGAGGCTGCAGAGGTCCCGCTGAGTCACATCCGTCAGCCGTCTCCGGGCTCGCGTCGCGTCAACGCCCACAGTGCGAGCCCGAGGCAGCTGAACGTGCCACCCAGCGCGCATACGGCACCCCAGCCGGCCACCGTGTAGAGGGAGGTCGCGGCGATGGCACCGGTGGCGCTGCCGACCGAGTAGAAGACCATGTACCCGCCGATCAACCGGCTGCCCGCGTCCGGGCGCAGCGCGTAGATCAGGGTCTGGTTGGTGACATGCACCGCCTGCACGGCGAGGTCGAGGAGGATCACCCCGACGACCAGGGCCCAGAGCGAGTCGCGGGTGAACGCCAGGGGCACCCACGAGAGGGCGAGCAGCGCCAGGGCGAAGCCGGTGGTCCGCCGGGAGAGCCCGCGGTCGTTCAGGCGCCCCGCCGCGGTCGCGGCCAGGGCGCCGACGACGCCGATGAGCCCCAGTGCCCCGATCGCGCTGTGGGACAGGGAGTACGGGGCCTCGCTGAGCGGGAGCGCGACGCTGCTCCACAGCGTGCTGAATGCGGCGAAGATCAGCAGGCCGAACAGGGCCCGAAGCCGCAGCAGTCGTTCCCGCGTGAACAGGGTGATGGTCGAGCGCAGGAGCTCTCCGTAGCGCAGGGCCGTGGTCGACGGGGCGTCGCCGCGGTGGGGCAGTACCCGGTAGAGGATCAGGGCGAGCAGTGCGGTGAGCGACGCCGATGCGAGGTAGACGGAGCGCCACCCCGCGAGGTCGGCCATGAGCCCGGACGCGGTGCGGGCGAGCAGGATGCCGATGACGACGCCGCCGGTGACCAGACCGACCACGCGTCCGCGCTCGGCGGGTGGGGCGAGGGATGCCGCGAAGGCGACCGACGTCTGGGTGACGACCGCGAGAAGGCCCGTCGCGGCCATGCCCGCGAGCAGGATCGCCGCTGTGTGGGCGGTGGCGACCACGACCAAGGCCACCACCAGGAAGAGGAGTTGGGCCACGATGAGGCGTCTGCGGTCGGCCATGTCGCCCAGCGGCACGAGGAAGAAGAGCCCCAGGCCGTATCCGACATGCGTGAGGGTGACGACGCTGCCGACGAGGGCCGGGCTCATGGCGAGATCGTCGCCCATAGTCACCAGGAGCGGCTGGGAGAAGTAGACGTTGGCCACCGAGGCCCCGCAGGCGACGGCGAAGAGGGTGATGACGCCACGGGTGAGGATGAACGTGGAACCGCCCTTCCTGCTTCGGGACCTGGGCCTGGTGCTGGACCTGAGGCCGGACATGGGTGCCCCTTTCGCGTACTGGTTGCATCTTGCTACCACTGATGGCGAGGGCGAAGGTAGCGCTTGTTGGTAGCATGTTGCAACCGTCGTGAGTGTCGGTGAGATGCCCGTGAGAGTCAGTGAGGGACGAGGACGCCATGGTGACCAGGACGCGTTTCGACGACAGTGATTGCCCGGTCGCCCGGTCGGTGGACGCGATCGGTGACTGGTGGTCCCTGCTGATCGTGCGGGACGCCTTCGACGGAAGCCGTCGCTTCGGGGAGTTCCAGCGCAGCCTCGGGGTGGCGAAGAACATCCTCACCGCGCGTCTGCGGAGCCTGGTCGCGGGCGGGGTCCTGGAATCGGTTCCTGCCTCGGACGGCAGTGCCTATCGCGAGTACGTCCTGACGCCGAAGGGCAAGGCACTCTTCCCCGTCATCGTCGCGCTGCGGCAGTGGGGCGAGCAGAACTTCTTCGACCCCGGCGAACCCCACTCACAGTTGGTCGACCGACGGCAGGGGCGTGGCCTCCGCCCGCTGGAGGTCCTGTCCGCGGACGGACGACGGCTGGACCCCGACGACACCACCGTTCACAAGCTCTCCGACCGGTGACGGCTGCCGGGAGGCGTGTCAGACCACGCGTACGTCTACGCCGTCGATGACCAGGGCCTGGCCGTCCCGCAACGTCCGATGCGCGACCCCGGCCGCCCGGTAGTCGGCCGCCACGACGCCACAGGCCTCCGTCTCGGGATGGCCCGGTGAGTCGACGTGGGGGACGACCGCGTGGTCGAGGACCCCGAGGCCGTCCCAGACCGCTGGTTCGCCGTACGTCTCGGGCACCACGTTCGGGTCGTCGCAGGCCTCAAGCCCGCGCAGGTTGGGGGCGAGGACGCACGCTCCGGCGCTGTATCCGGCGTAGACCAAGGCATCGCGCTCCAGAAGGGCGGTCACCGCGGCGTCCGCACCGCTGCGGGCCAGCGCGTAACGCAGCATGAACGAGTTGCCGCCCCGTAGCCAAAGTGCCGGGAAGCGGCTCAGCGCGGCCTCGGCTTCGGCTGCGGGACGGTCGAAGAAGTTCCGCAGGTCCAGTTCGCTCGGCCGCAGTCCCCACGATGCCAGCGCGGCGATCTCCCGCTCCACGCCGGCCTTGCGCGTGTCCTCGGGCTGCTCGTCCACGGCGTTCGCGATCACCGCGATCTCAGGTCGCACCCCGGCTCCGCCCAGTAGTCCGAGGAGTTGCTCAGGGTGGTCGCCGAGACGGAACGACGAAAGGTACAGGCGCATGCCCGGACCCTAATCGGCGCTCACCCGGGCCGCACCAAGATTTTCTTCGCACATAATCTCGTGCGCCGAGGGATAGCAGGGGGCGGGCCATCGCGTCGTGATGGTTGCGAAGAAGGGGAGGGTCGATGGAGGCCTCAAGTCACGACGAGTTCCGGGAGTTCGTAGCGATGCGCTCCACCGCGCTGCTGCGGCTCGCGGTGCTGCTCACCGGTGGGGACCGGCATGCGGCGGAGGATCTGCTGCAGATTGCGCTGATGAAGGTCTACGGACGCTGGGCGCACATCGAGCAGCCCGAGGCGTACGTCCGCCAGGTCCTGTACCGCCAGCAGGTGAGCCGCTGGCGGCTGCGCAGACATCGCGCCGAGACGACGGTGCCCGTGCTGCCCGAGTCCGGCGGTGAATCCGGCCCCGAGTCGGACACCGAGCTGCGGATCGCGCTCTGGGCGGCGCTGCGTCGGCTGGCCAAGCGGCAGCGCGCCGTGGTCGTGCTGCGCTACTTCGAGGATCTGCCGGAAGGCGAGGTCGCGGCGCTGCTGAGATGCCCGGTCGGCACGGTGCGCAGTACCGCGCACCGCTCGCTCGCCAAGCTCCGCGTGCTCGTCCCGGAGCTCGGGCCCGAAAGGCCCGTGGAACAGGCGCAGTCGCTCAGCTACACGCCGAAGGAGATGCAGGGATGACGACGGAGCGGGTGGAGGAGAAGGTCCGGGAGACGCTGCACGCGGTCGCCCTGGATCAGGTGCGCGCGCCCGGGGACCTGGTCGAGAAGGTGGAGCGGCGGCGCAGTCGGCGCCGTGTCTCGCAGGTCGCGGGGGCGGCGGTGGCTGTCGCCGCGATCACCGTGGGGGCGTTGTTCGGCTTCGGCGGCGCGGGTGCGACCGACGACGACCGCCCCGCACGGCCCGCGGTGTCACCGGAGGGCTGGAAGCCGTGGCAGAAGGACGTGGCGGGTGCCGCCGAGCGGGGCTGTCTGGTGGACGGGTCCGCGCTGTACTGCGCCGGGTCCAAGTTCGACGCCGCCAAGTTCGACGCGAACACCGGCGAGCGGCAGTGGACGGTCAAAGTCAAGCGCGAAGGCAGCGGGATGGACCACCCGTTCGCCGTGCGCGAGGGCGTGGTCTACGCCTACCGCAACCACACCGCGAAGAACGAGCCGAGCGGCGACTACGCCGGTGGCACCGACCTGATGGCGGTGGACGCCGACAACGGCGACGTGCTGTGGACGGTCGAGATGCCGCAGGACGACCGCACCGACCAGGCCGCGATGCTCATCGACGGCGCGGTCCTCGTCAACACGCCGAACCTGCGCACGATGTCGGCCCTTGATCCGCGGACCGGCAAGGAGAAGTGGCGCCACACCTGGGACAAGGGCGTCGCTTGCCAACGTGCGGTCCTTGGCGGCGTACCCCATCTGGCGTGCATGCCGGACGTCGAGAAGCCGGACAGCAGCGACATCCTGCGGCTCGATCCCGCCACCGGAGACACCAAGAAGGTCGCCACGCTCCCCGGCGGGCAGCAACTCATCGGTACCTCGGGGGACCGCATGGTCCTGACCGAGGCGATCGACCGGACAAGCGGCTTGGACTTCCCCGCCCACCGGGATCTGCGGCTGACCACCATCAGCGGCTCCGGCAAGCAGACCTCGCACTCTTATCGGGTCGACGGGCACCTGGCCGTCTTGGAGGTCTTCGGCGACCGCCTGATCACCGTGAACTGGAAGGCCGAGGCCTCGGCGTATTCGCTGACCACGGGAAAGACTCTGTGGACGGGTCCGGTCGGCATCAAGCTGCCCGGCAAGGACACCATGCGTGAGGTCGCCTCTCCCGTGGTGTCGATGGCACAGGGGGTCGTGTACTTCCACGGCGAGGACGGGGGCTTGTCCGGCCTTGATCTGAGCACGGGCGAGCAGGTCTGGCGTGGAGACGTGGACTTCGGCGAGCCGAAGCAGGGGCCCGGCTACTGGAGGTCGTCGCAACTCCTGCTCTACAAGGACGCGTTGGTCGCCCGGAAGGGAGGCGAGATCGTCTCGCTGCTGCCGGAGGTCGGTCACTGACCTCGCCGAGGGGGCGGGCCGGGGCGGCATTTCTCGCCCCGGCCCGACCCCATTTGCTGCCAGATTTCAGATTTCGGATCTCAGGTATCAGAGCATGATGAGCAGGCGCGTCTTCGGCTTGAGTTTCCTGTTCACCGAACGGCTCTGTACGTAGACCTCCAGCTTCGGATTGTTCCCCGCCTTCACCGAGACCGTCCCCTGAATACCGGTCCCGAAGAGAAGGCTGCGCGCCGCGTCTCCCGTATAGGCGCGATCGGTGTCCTTCTCGACCACGATGACTTCCTTGTTGGGCTGGACCTGGGCGCGGGCACCCAACTGGTAGTAACAGGAACCGCGTTCATAGGCCACGCCCGGATGCGAGTCGACGAAGGGGCGGATCTCGACTTCCTTGTCGACCTTCAGAAGCCGGTACTTGTCGGCCGGAATGGGTTCGAGATTCGCCCGTACTTCGTCGACCGATATGTCCTGGCCGACGGCGAACAGGTTCTTCGTGCCGCGCACGCCCTGTTCGCGGGCCCGGAGGAAGCTGGTGGCTGCGGCGCGCACGGTGCCGATGGCCTCCTCGACGCCCTCCTGGGAGTCCGCGTCCCAGATGGCTATGTTCCCGGCCGGGAAGCCGTAGTTCTGTGCCGTCCGCTTGGCCAGCGAGTTCGGCACCAGGATGGCGGACGTCCAGTGGCCCGGGAGTCCGCCCATCTTCGCCGCGATCTTGTCGAGCCAGGGGCCGAGGATCTTCATGTCGCCGTCGTGCCGCCTGTCGCCGCCGGAGGCGTTCTCCTCGCCGTCCGTCACCACGATCTGGAGGAAGCTGTGCTCGCCGTATTCCTCCCAGATGTGTCCCAGGTCGTCCAGGGACTTCAGCGAGGCCTCGATAAGTGCCGTGGCCCCATTGTTGACTTGGTAGAGCCCCCGCATGGACGGAAGGTGCTTCACGTCCATGTCCCAGACGAGATTCTCCACCCTGTGGTCGAAGGAGTAGAGACTGATTCGGGTCTCGTGTCCGAGGCTGTCCGATTCGGCCTTCAGACCCGACACGAACTCGTCCACCACACGAATGAGTTGACTCTGATGAGGGCGCATGGAACCCGAACAGTCCACTACCAGCGCGACGTGATTCACCTTGTGCTGAATCCTGTTGGCGGACATGTTTCTGCTCCTTCTCCGAGGGCTGCTTCCCGAGTGATTCCACTCTATGGGGAGGCACTGACAACGCCCCTTGAGGAACCGTCACCGGCCGCCGTCGCTAAGGCCTGGCGAGCCACAGGTCGGGGCCGAACACCTCGTAGTGGATGTCGGCGGCGGCAACGCCCTTGTCGAGGAGCTGTCCCCGTACCGCGCGCATGAACGGCAGTGGGCCGCAGAGGTAGGCACGGGTGCCGGGCGCCAGGGGTACGTCGGTGAGGTCGACTCGGCCGGTGTGATGCGCCGAACCGGCCTCCTCGTACCAGAAGTGGCGGGTGGCGGACGGGAGTTTGGCCGCCAGTGCCTCGTGGTCGGCGCGCAGGGCGTGGCTGTCGGCGGAGCGGTCGGCGTGCACGACCGTCACGGGGCCCGGGTGCCGCGCGGCCGCGAGCTCCTCCAGCATGGCCAGCATGGGCGTGCAGCCGATGCCCGCGGAGGCGAGCAGCAGGGGTGCGTCGCCCGGTTGCAGGACGAGATCGCCGTAGGGCGGCGAGATGTGCAGCAGGTCGCCCGGGCGGACATGCGTGTGCAGGTGGTGGGAGACCTCTCCGTCGGGGTCGCCGCCCTCGCCGGTGACCCGCTTGACCGCGATCGCGCGGGTGGTGGCGGAGGGTGCGCCGATGAGGCTGTACTGGCGTATCTGCCGTGCTCCGTCCGGCAGTTGGGCCTGGACCGAGACGTACTGTCCGGCCCGGAAGGCGGGCGCCTCGCCGCCGTCGGCCGGACGCAGCAGGAACGAGGCGACGTCGGACGACTCCTCGGTGCGGTCCACGACTTCCCACGGCCGCCACACGTCCGCGTCGGCCACGCCCCGCTCCGCGTACAACTGGCGCTCGATGGCGATCAGGGCGTTGGCCATCAGCCAGTACACCTCGTCCCAGGCGGCGGCGACCTCGGGCGTCACCGCGTCACCGAGCACCTCGGCGATGGCCTCGAACAGGTGCTGGTGCACGACCGGGTACTGGTCGGCGCGCACGCCGAGCGACGCGTGCTTGTGCGCGATCCGGCGGAGCATCACGTCGGGCCGGTCGTCCGGGTGCTCGACCAGGTGGGTGGCGAAGGCCGCGATGGAGCCCGCGAGCGCCTGGCGTTGTGTGCCGGCCGCCTGGTTGGCGCGGTTGAACAGGCTGCGCAGCAACTCGGGGTGGGCCGCGAACAGTTTGCCGTAGAACCGCTCGGTGATGTCCTCGATGGCGGCGCCGACGGCGGGGAGCGTGGCACGGACAACGGTGGCCGAAGGCTCGGTGAGCATCGACGACTCCTTAATGTGCATATGAGATTCGTATTTTTAGGTGTGAGGAGTGTGCAGACGCCCGGCCGTCTGCGGTGGTGCGCTCAGTCAGCTCGGGGAGTGGGGGAGAGGGAGATCAGCAGCGGGCCGGTGGGTGCCTGGGTGAGGTCGCTGAGGGACAGTGGATCGAGCGAGGCGAAGAACGCCTCCTGTGCCTGGCGCAGCGCGCCGCGCAGGCGGCACGCGGAACGCAGCGGGCATGGCGTCGCCCCGTCGCAGTCCACGACATCGCCCGGTCCCTCGAGTTCCCGCACCAGCCCGCCGACCGAAGCGTCACGCCCCGCCGAGGTGAGGGCGAGTCCGCCGCCCCGGCCGCGTCGCGCTTCGACCAGTCCCATGTGCTGCAGCTTGGCGACGACCTTCGCGGTGTGCGTGTACGGCACCTCCATGGCGGCCGCGACCTCGCGCGTGGTGGGCAGTTCCCCCTCCTCGACGGCGAGGCGCATCAGTACGCGCAGGGCCAGATCCGTGAACCGTGTCAGCCGCATGACCGCACGCTATAAATGTTGCATCTGAAAGGCAAATTAAGTGGAGGAATCCAGCCTCGAAGGAGCCGCTCAGGACATGTGGAGCCGCTCAGCACAGGAAGTGGGCGGCGCGGGCGAGTCCCTCCAGGGCGCGGTGCTGCTCGCGCGACCACCGCCCCGCCCGCTCGTGGTGGGTGGACACCACCCCGATCAGCGCACCGTCCCCGGAAGTGATCGGAACCGAGACGCACGCGCCGACGGACGCCTCCTCCAGCACCTCCAGTGCCGGGGTGCCGACGAAGAACGGGCAGGCGGCCACCTCGTCGACGATGACCGGTCTGCGGTCCTGCGCGGCGAGGCCGCACGCGGTCTCCTGGTCCGCCACCGTCTCGAAATAGGTCAAGAACGGGTGCTCGAAGCCCCGTTGGGCCACGATCCGCAGCAGGCCGCTCTCCGCCTCGTACAGCTGGGCGTTCCCCATCGGCGCGCCGGTGATCTCGAACGCCGCCGACAGTGCCGCGGACACCACCGACACCCGCAGGTTCCGCTCGCCTTCCGACAGGGGTGCCGTCGCCAGTTCCCGGACGATCCGCAGGCCCTCCGGGTCCCCGCTCAGCCGCAGCGGACGCAGCACCGCGCTGTGGGCACGCTCCACCACCAGGCTGCCGCCCGCCGTGGTGGCCCGCCGCCGGGCGTCGAGCAGCAGGGCCACTCCGTCCGTCCCGCAGAACGTCACCCGGCTCAGGTCCAGCAGAACGCGGGGGGCGGGTTGCTCCATGGCGCGCCGCAGCTCGCGGTCCAGGACCGGCACGGACGCCACGTCCAGCTCGCCGGCCACGCGGAGGGTGATCCGACCGCCCGCTCCGGCGACGCCGACCCGTAGATCCCGCGACGGCGGGGACCACTCCGTCCGCGCCCCGCCCACGAATCCGCTCTGTGTGCCCATGCCCGCGAAGCCGTTCCCCGTGCCCATGTCCGCCCACGTTAGGGCCGGGGTGACCCGTGCGGGGGCACTTCACCAGGCCGGTCTTCTATGGTGCAGATCCGGCCAGAAACGAGCAGCCTCGCCAATCCCTCACAGCACGTTTGTCACCTCACGGTGAAGCCGAACGCCTCGTCGGCCACCTAGGCTCCGGCATGCGCGCGAGCTCGACGCCAGACGCGCGCGTCGCCCCTCTCGAACGGAGCCGACATGGAGTATCCGGATCTCTCCGCACTGCCCGTCGAACTGCAGGAGGTCGTGACCTCGTACGGATCGCTCAACGTCTTCCGGATGCTGATGCACTCACCGTCGCTCGCGCCGGGCGTGCTGACGCTCGGTGACGCGGTCCTGCAGCACAACTCGCTGCCCGACACCTTGCGCGAACTCGCCATCGTGCGGGTCGGCCGGGTCTACGGAGCGGCCTATGAGGTGCACCACCACGAGAACATCTCCCGTCTCGTCGGCCTGGGGGAGGAGGCGATCACCGCCGCCGAGACCGGCTCACCCGGGAAGCTCTCCGGCCCCGAAGCCGCTGTGTTGGCCGCCACGGACCAGCTGCTCGCCCGGCACACCCTCGACGAGGCCACACGGGAGGAACTGCTGGCGTTCCTGACGGTGAACCAGCTCGCGGACCTCGTCGTCACCGTGGGCTTCTACCAACTCATGTGCGGCTTCCTCAACACCTTCGAGGTGACGACCGAGGGCGAGCCCTCCGCGCCCTACGGTGAGGTGCCCCCGCGTTAGGGGGCGCGGGGAGCCGCCGCCCACGTCAGTCCCCGCGCCTGCGGCCCTTCGTGGAGTCGCCGCGGCCCCCGCGGGGGTGCCACAGCCGCAGCCATACGTCCCGTGCGTGGCGCCCTGCCTCCGTGCGGCTGCGCGCGACCATCTCGCGGGCCTCGTCGTGCGTCTCGACCATCGGTCCCGAGCCACGCAGCGGCCGGCCCGCCGTCTCGTGCAGGAAGAACGTCGCGACCAGGCCGATCGCCCCGGCCACCATCAAGTAGAAGGCGGGTACGAGCGTGTTGCCCGTCTTCTCGACCAGGAAGGAGGCGAGCAGCGGGGTGGTGCCGCCGAAGAGGGAGACGGAGATGTTGTAGGCGATCGACAGGGCTCCGTACCGCAGGCGCGTGGGGAACAAGGCGGGCAGGGTCGCGGCGGCCGTGCCCGCGAAACAGACCAGGAGCAGGCCGAGGATGGCGCAGCCGAACGCGGGCAGGAGGATGCCGCCCTCCCGGATCAACAGGAAGGCCGGAATGGCGAGCGCGATCAGAGCGATGCTGCCGCCCATGAACATCGGGCGTCTGCCCCACCGGTCGGAACTGCGTCCCACGGTGGTGATGGCGAGAGCCACCAGCAGCATGGTCCCGAGCACCAGCAACTGTGCCGTCGTGTCGCTCTCGCCCAGTGTCACCGTCATGAACGTGGGCAGATACGACGTCACCATGTAGTTCGTGACGTTGTAGAGCAGCACAAGTCCCATGCAGATCAGCACGGCCTGCCAGTGGCGGGTGAAGATCTCCTTGAGGCGTCCCTTGCCGGACTGGCGTGCCTGCTCGACGGGATCGTCCTCGCCCCCCTTGGTGCCTTCCTCGCGCTCGGCCGCGGCGCCGGCCACCTCCTGTTGGAAGGCGGGCGTCTCCTCCAGCTTCAGTCGCATGTAGAGGCCGATGAGGCCGAGCGGCCCCGCGATGAAGAAGGGAATGCGCCAGCCCCAGCTCTCCAGTCCGTCCGTCCCGAGGGTCAGCGTCAGGACGGTGACCAGACCCGAGCCCAGGGAGTAGCCCACGAAGGTGCCGAAGTCGAGCCAGCTGCCGAGGAAGCCGCGTCGCTGATCGGGCGCGTACTCGGCGATGTAGGTGGTGGCACCGGCGTACTCGCCGCCCGTGGAGAAGCCCTGCACCAGACGGCACAGGAGCAGCAGCAGCGGGGCGGCGAAGCCGATGGAGGCGTACGAGGGCAGCAGGCCGACCGCGAAGGTGCTCGCGGCCATCATGATCATGGTGGCCGCGAGCACCTTCTGCCGGCCGATGCGGTCGCCCAGCGGCCCGAAGACAAGACCGCCCAACGGGCGGACGAGAAAAGCCGCGGCGAATGTGGCGAACGTGGCGACGACCTGCGCCCCGGGCGAACTGGAAGGGAAAAAGACTTTTCCGATCGTGCCCGCCAAATAGGCGTAGACGCCGAAGTCGAACCACTCCATGGTGTTGCCGAGCGCGGCCGCCGTCACCGCGCGCCGCACCTTCGGGCGGTCCGAGACCATCACGTCCTCGGCGCTGAGCGTCTTCTTCCTGCGGCGCAGCAGCGTGCGCGCCATGCGGTCGGTCTCCGACCGTGAGGTACGCGTCGATTCCGTGTCCGGTCCCCGGGGCCGCCGGGATTTTCGGTGCGGCAGGCCTTTCGCCATGAAGCTTTTCTCCTCTTGCCTGAGAAAAAGCCGTGTCGCCGCAAAATTAGGCTGATCAAGAGGGACCGGCAAATTATCGGACCGAGGTGGCCGCCCTCGCCCGGAGAGCTTCGCCCATGTTCTCCTCGCGCCAGCGGCGCAGCAGTTCGTGGAAGGCGACGGCACCGTGCGGGTAGGCCGTGGGGCCGTTCGGGCGTCCGCGGCCCTCGCCGTTGTAGTAGCCGGGGGTGCACTCGGCGTGGAACCACGCGTGGTCGGGGGCGCCCTGCGCGCAGACGTCGACCCAGGCGTCCTCGGCCTCGGGGGCGGGCTCGATGAGCGCTCCCTTCTCCTGCGCGGCGGCCACCAGGGCGGCGGCGTGCAAGGCCTGCTCGTCCAGGATGTGCGTGTAGTTCACGCTGCTCGCGTTCTGCAGTGAGCCCATCCGGATCAGGTTCGGGAAGCCGTTGCTGGTGAAACCGTGCAACGTGCGCGGACCCCGCTGCTTCCACGTGTCCATGAGCCGTACGCCGTCGCGGCCGGTCACCGGCAGCTTTCCCGAGGTGATGCCGGAGACGCCCACGGAGAAGCCGGTGGCGAACACCAGGCAGTCGACCTCGTACTCCACGCCGCCCACGACGACCCCCTGCTCGGTCATGCCCTCGATGCCGTGGGTGTCGGCGGTGTCCACCAGGGTGACGTTGGCGCGGTTGAACGCGGGCAGGTACTTGTCGGAGAACGTGGGGCGCTTGCACGCGTACCGGTACCAGGGCGTGAGGGCCGCGGCGGTGTCGGCGTCGGTGACCTCGGCGGCCACGCGTGCCCGGATCTGGTTCATCGTGGCGTGGTCGGCGACCTCGTAGGCGGCCTCGAAGTCCTTCTCACCGTGGCGGCGGAAGCTGGGCAGGAGCTTTTCGAGCAGGCCGGCCGAGGCCGTCCAGCGGTCGGCGACCAAGTCCTGTTCGGCGTCCTCGCCGGAGCAGATCCGCAGGAAGTTCTCGCGGCGCTCGCCGGCCCAGCCGGGCCGGTCCGCGCCGACCTCCCGTGGCGACATGCGCCGCTGGCCGCGTACGTCGACGGCGGAGGGGGTGCGCTGGAAGACGTACAGGTGTCCGGCGTCCGCGGCCAGCATCGGGATGACCTGGACGCCCGTGGCGCCGGTGCCGACGACGCCGACCCTCTTGCCCGCCAGGCCGTGCATGCCGCCCTCGGGGGTGCCGCCGGTGTACCCGTAATCCCAGCGCGAGGTGTGGAAGGTGTGGCCCTTGTAGTCCTCGATACCGGGGATACCCGGCAGTTTGGGCTCCGAGAGCGTGCCGGTGGAGGTGATGACGTAGGTCGCCCGGAACGCATCACCCCGGTCGGTGCCGACCACCCACTGCTCGGCTTCCTGATCCCACGTCAGATCAGTGGCGGCGGTGGAGAACAGTGCGTGCTCGTACAGGTCGAACTGCTCGGCGACACGCACCGCGTGACGGCGGATCTCCTCGCCCGGGGCGTACTTCCACTCGGGCACGTAACCGGTCTCGTCAAGCAGCGGCAGGTACACGTGGGACTCGATGTCGCAGTGGATGCCGGGGTAGCGGTTCCAGTACCAGGTGCCGCCGAAGTCGCCGCCCTTCCCGATGACGCGCACCTTCGCCACGCCCTGACGGCGCAGCCGCGCGCCCGCCAGGATGCCGCCGAACCCGCCACCGACGATCGCCACGTCCACCGTGTCGCGCAGGGGCTCGCGCTCCTTGACCCCGTCGGTGTACGGGTCGTCGGCGAAGTAGCCGAACTCCGCCTCCGTGGAACGGTATTGGCCCGTTCCCTCGGGGCGTACGCGGCGCTCCCGCTCGACGCGGTACCGCTCGCGCAGGGCGTCGATCTCCTGCGGGGTGGGCTGCTGGGGGGCGTGCTGCGGCCGAGGCATGGGGCGAGTCCTCTCGTGGGGGGAGGTGCGTCGGGCGCCGTGCGGGCGTGATCTGTGCCCTCGACGGGGCGCCCCGAGCGGTCACAGGTACCGTAACCCAGGAACCGGACAGTGTTGTCCGGTTGGGGTCGATCCCGCCACGGCCGGCCCGTGCGCCACGACATGAAAGGCCTGCGATGCACAAGCCCACCCCCGCCTCCCCGCTCCGCGACTGGCTGGCGGAACCCACCGCCGGACAGATCCTGCGCGGCTTCCTGGCCTCCCAGGGGCAGAGCGAAGAAGCCCTCGCGCCCGCCCTCGCCCTGCCGTTGGAACAGCTCGTGCGGATGTCCGCGGGGAAGTTCCCCGCGGAACTCGTGGACACGCTGGTCACCGCCGCTGACACCGGACGGATTCCCGACGGGGTGCCCACCGCGCCGGCCGCCGACGCCCCCGCGGTCACGGAGCCTGCCCCGGGCGTCGAGATCGGCGCTCCCGAGCCGTGGACCGAGCAGGTCACGCCCGGACGCTTCGCCGGCCAGCACGTCGTCGTCACCGGAGCCGCCTCCGGCATCGGACGTGCCGTCGCCTCCCGCATCGTGCGCGAGGGCGGCCGCGTCATCGCCGTCGACATCTCCGCCGACGGCCTCGCGGCCCTGGCCGCCGACCTGGGCGAGGCGCTGGTGCCCGTCACCGCGGACATCACCGAACCCGCGTCCGCCGAGGCGCTCGTGGCCGCTGCGGACGGCCGCGTGGACGGTCTGGCGAACGTCGCGGGCGTGATGGACGACGACGCCGCCGTGCACGAGGTCGACGACACCACCTGGGAACGCGTGATGCGCGTCAACGTCGAGGGTCCGATGCGCCTGATGCGCGCCGTCGTGCCCGGCATGCTCGCCGCGGGCGGCGGCCGGATCGTCAACGTCGTCTCCGAGGCGGCCCTGCGCGGCTCGGCGGCAGGCGCCGCGTACACGACCTCGAAGCACGCGCTGGTCGGCCTGACGATGTCGTCGGCCTACCAGTACGCGGGAACGGGCGTCCAGATCAACGCCGTTGCCCCCGGCGCGGTGGCCACCGGCATCGCGGTGCCTGCCGCCGCGCCGTTCGGCTCGGCCCGTACGGCGAAGATGCGCGTCGCCATCCCTCGCCTGGCCATGGCCGACGAGCTTGCAGCCTCGATCACGTTCCTGCTCAGCAAGGACGCGGTGAACATCAACGGCGCCATCCTGCCCTCCGACGGCGGCTGGTCGGCCGCCTGACCCCCTACCGCACGGCGCCCGCCGCTCACGCCGACGCCCGGCCCCACACACCGGCACCACGGCAGGCCCCCCGGCCCCACGGCCGTCAGCACGTCTCCTGCACATCAGCACGTCCGGCCCGCCCGGACGACGAGAAGGAGCACCCCCACCGCATGACCACCCACCCCACAACCCACCGCCGCTCTCGCGCCGCCTTGGCCGCTCTGGCCGCCGGCGGCCTGCTGGTCCTGGCCGGCTGCGGCACCCAGACCTCCGGTGCACCGGTCTCGCGCCCCGCCTCGTCCGGCGAGGGCAGGACCATCCGCGCCATCCAGGCCGCGCACGTGACCGACCCTCACGAGGCCACCGGCAGGACCCTCCTGGAGGGCCCGCTCCTGCTGAAGAACGGCGACCTGTACGTCGTGGACGTCACAGCGCCCGCCGGTGAACCGAAGGTCATCTCCGTCGACCTGGCCACCGGAAAGCACAAGGGGGTCTACACCGACAAGAAGGGCGCCTACACCTCCGCGCAGATCAGCCCGTACGACGGCCGCCTCTATCTCACCGACTACACCGGGTCCGTGGTCAGCACCGAGCCGGACGGCTCGGACCCGCGCACCTTCTTCTCCGGTGAGGTCGACGGCACGGCCATGAACCTCGACGACATCGCCTTCGACGACGAGGGCCACCTGTACGTCAGCGACCTGCACGGCATGAAGCCGGGCAAGGCCGATGGCCGGATCGTGCGCATCGACCGCGACGGCGAGAAGGCCACCGTCCTGGCCGACGGGCTCGCCCACCCCAACGGGGTGATGTTCGACCCCGGACTGCGCGGCCTGTGGATCAGCGAACTGGCCGAGAACACCGTCTCCTACCTGCTGCTCGACGCCGACAAGACCACCGTGACCTCACAGCACGAGGCCGTGCACGTCGACGCCGGTGTGGCCCAGACCGACTCCATAGCCGTGGACGCCGCCGGCAACCTCTACCAGGCGCTGCACGGCCGGCCGGCCATGGCCGTCTTCAGCCCGGACGGCGAACGGCTGGCCACCGTCGAAGTCCCGGCCAAGGCCGCCGAGGGTCTGGAGTCGGCGACCAACGTCGCCATCACGCCGGGCGGCAGGAAGGCCTACATGACCGTGAGCGGCCCCGACGGCGGATACGTCTACCGGTTCACCGCGCTCGCCGACGGCATCCGCCAGTCCAACGGCGGCTGACGCTCACCTCTGCGCGTCGGTCTCGACGGGCCGCAACGGTCCCACCTCGACGCCGAGCAGGCGCCAGGCCGCGAGGGCGCGGCGCTCCCGCTCGGCGGGGGTGGGGCCGGTCACGGCCCCCGAGACCATCGCGACGGCGAGCATGGCGTCGTCGGCGGACAGCCGGTGCCCGGCGGGCAGGCACCGGGACAGGACGCCATGCACACGCCCCGCCAGCGCTTGGGCCTGCTCGCCGTCGCCGCGGGCGCCGCGTATGCGCAACAGGTCCACGAATGCCGTCGAGCGGGTCAGGTGCCAGGTGACCACGCCCAGGACGCTCGCCGGGCTCGCGTCGGGCTCGTCCGCGGCCCGTTCGATCTGCTGGACGTTCTCGTCGAGGACCGCCGAGGCCAGCGCGACCCGGTCGGCGAAATGCCGGTAGAGGCTGCCCTGTCCCACCCCTGCGCGGCGCGCGACGGCCGACAGCGGTGCGTCGAGACCTTGCTCGGCGAACACCTCGCGGGCGGCGGCGATCAGGGCGGCGCGATTGCGTGCCGCCACCCGCCGCCCCTGGTTGGCCGGACGGGTCGCGCCGGCCGCGCTGTCGCGGGCGGCCGGCCGCGAGCCATGGGGTGGGGAGGGGTTCGTCACGCTGGCAGGGTAGTACGACCCCTCTGTCCGGCTTCGCAGGCCAGGCCTCGTGCAGTTGAGCTCGGGTTCGGGGCGATCGTGCTTCACGGGGTGGTGTGTTTGCGGGCTCGGTAGGCGGCGGCCTTGACGCGATTGCCGCAGGCCTGCATGCCGCACCACGTACGGCGCGTGCCGCGGGAGCGGTCGAGGTACAGGCGGGTGCAGCTCGGGCGGCCGCACTCCTTGAGGCAGGTGTGGGGATCGGCGAGCAGGGTGATGGCGCGCCGGGCGATGTGGGCGAGCGCGGAGGCGACATCTCCCGTCCGGCGGATGCCCGCGTCGCCGAGGCGGAGAGCCGGGGGTGGTCCGGCGGCGACGGTGTTGAGGACGTCCAGACCGGCCGGCTCGTAGCGGCGGCCGTGCATGCGGTCGACGGCAAGCCGATGAATGGCCTCGCGGAGCTGCACGGCGCCGGCGAGGGCCGTGGCGTCGGCGCTGACCTGATCCGGGAGCTCGTCGCAGGCCAGCACCCACTGTTCGAGGTCCCCGGGGGTGGTCAGGAGGTCGCGGGGCCGGTCGCGGCGGGATTCCACGGTGGCGACCAGGTCCAGGGCGGGATTGCCGCTCACGAAGGCGAAGTGCACGTCACCATCTTGACCGGTGACGGGGGTCGGGGCAAGACTCGTCACCTGTTCAGCCGGTGACGTACGGGCGGGGTCCGCGGGATGCTCGTCACGCCCAACTGCTGGGAAGAGGAGAGCGGATGCCAGGTACAGGCGATGTCGATGTGGTCGTCTTCGATGTGCTGGGGACGATGGTGGACGAGTCCGGAGGGCTGCGGGCGGCTCTGCGCGAGACGCTGCCCGCCTCCGCCGACGAAGCTTCCGTGGAAGGACTGCTCACGGTCTGGCGGGAGCACGTCGAGCGTGAGCAGCGGCGCATCGCAGAGGGAGCGCGGGCGTACGCGAACAGTGAGGTCATCGACCGGGAGGCGGCCGAGCGCGTCGCCGAGCACGCCGGGCTGGGCGACCCGGTGGCCATCGGACGGCTGGCCGGGGCATCGCAGCGGCTGGAGCCGTGGCCGGATTCCGTCGCCGGGCTCGTGCGGCTCGCGGGGCGGTTTCCGGTGCTGGGCCTGTCGCATGCCGCCCGGGGGGTGTTGCTGCGGTTGAACGCGTACGCGGGGTTGCGCTGGCATCAGGCGTTGTCCGGCGAGGAGGTACGGGCGTACAAGCCCGCACCGGAGGTCTACCGGCTCGCGATCGAGGCGGCGGGGTGTCCGGCCGGGCGGGTGCTGATGGTCGCCGCGCACGCATGGGACCTGCGAGGGGCGCAAGCCGTGGGGATGCAAACGGCGTTCGTGCGGCGGCCGGTGGGAGACCCGCCGCGCAGCACCGACACCTTCGACCGGCAGGTGGAGAGCCTGGAGGAGCTGGCGGCCGCACTGGAGGTGGCGTAGTGGGGCAGCAGAAAGCCCCAGACTTCGTGCTGAAGTCCGGGGCTTCGCCTTGAGCGCTGGGCAGGCCTTGCACCTGCATTTCCCCGCAGGAAGCGGGGCGTCTTTCCTTGGACGACCAACGCCGGGCCCGCTGCCGGTAGTTCTCCGGCCGCAGGCTCAAGATCAACCATAACGTACGAGAGGAGGAGGCGAAAATCGGTTGCCCGTCGACGGCGGCGGCGGATGCACTGTCCGGCATGGTCACCGAGCCTCGGTCGAATCGCCCCACAGGAGGCGCCCGCGCATGAGTACGTCACCATCGCCGTTCGGAGCGGATCGTGCTGACGGCCCGTCCGTTCGCATCGGCGCTCTCGTCCCGCTGACCCGGCCCGGCTGGGCCGAGGCGGGCCGGCACCTGCTCGCAGGACTCGACCTGGCCGTTCGTGAGGTCAATGACGCCGACGGGATCGCCGGAAAGCCGCTCGAACTGGTGGTCAGGGACACCGCTGCCGATCCGCTCAAAGCCGCTGCGGCCGTGGACGAACTGGCCGCTCTGGGCGTGGCCGCCGTGGTGGGGGAGTACCACAGCGTCGTGGCCCGCGCCGCTGCCGGGCGGGCCGACGCACTCGGCCTGCCGTACCTCTGCTCGTCGGCGGTTCTCGACGCGCTCACCGACGAGCCGACGCAGTGGGTCGCGCGCCTGTCCCCGCCGCAGTCCCGAGGGTGGCGGGTCTACGCGGACTTCCTGCTCGGCGCGGGCCACCGCCGCATCGCGGTGGCGACCCAGCCGAGTGTCTACTGGGCAGCCGGGACGCGCATTCTGCGGGATCACCTCGCTCCAGGCGGCGGCAGCGTCATCGCACTCGACATGAGCGCGCTCACCCCCGCGGCCGTGTGCGACGCACTCGTCGACCAGGAAGCGACAGCGCTCCTTCTGCTGGTCGGGCACCCGGAGCCGGCCGTACCGCTCGTCAAGGCCGTCCGCCGCGACCCCCGTCTCGCGGAGATTCAGGTCGGCGCCCCGGCCGGGCAGCCGGAGTTCGCCGCATGGGCGGCGCTCCTGGGCGACGACGGCGCGGCGATCCCGTTCCTTCGATACCTGCCCGAGCACCTCGGCCCACTCGGCGCACGAGTCGGGACGGCCCTTCGCGAACGGCTGGACGGCGCGCCCTCCTTCGTCGCCTTCGAGGGGTACGACACCGTCGCCGTCCTGGCCGAAGTCCTGCGCTCCCAGGGCGCGGACCGGGCACGCATCGCCGCGTCCTGGCCGCGCGTCGCGGTCGAAGGAACCCGCGGGCGCATCGAGTTCTCGCGTACGCCGGGCATCAGTGTCTGGCAGTGGGCCCGGACGCCGATCCAGGTGGTCGACCGGGACCCGGCGGAACCTGGCCGCTTTCGGATCCTGCACACCGACACGGCGTGAAACGGTCCTCGCGCCCGTCGACGGTCATCGCGCCCGTCGATCGAAAACCAGGTGCGGGCAGTTGGCCCGGTGATGTGTCATCGGCGGCATGGCGATCGCGTTGAACGTACCGGGAGTCGATGAGCTGCACGAGGCCGTGGGCGTGCTGCGGGAGTGGCAGGGCGAAGGAGCGCCGATGCAACTCCATCCGGGGGACCTGGGCTGGTTCTGGCGGTCAGGTGCGGAAGCGACGGCCGCGGCGGTCCGGACGTGGAGCAAGGGCGGGCGGATGCTCGCGATCGGACTGCTCGACGGCCCGGGGCTGCTGCGGCTGACGATCGCGCCGGACGCCCGCCGGGACGAGGAGCTCGCGCGACAGTTGGTGCGGGACGTGACCGCACCGGAGCGTGGCGTGCTCCCGGACGGCAAGGCGAGCATCGAGGCGCCGATGGACGCGCTGATCCAGGACCTCCTCGCCGAGGACGGCTGGCCCACCGACGAGCCGTGGACGCCGCTGCGCCGCGACCTCACCGAGCCGGTGAAGGGCCCCGGCCTGCGGATCGAGACGATCGTTCCGGAGCGGGCCCACGTGTTCGCGGCGGTCCTCCGGGCCGCGTTCGAAGGGGCGAGGTTCACGGGCGAGCAATGGCAGGCACTGGCGGCCGGATCGCCGTACGCCACCGCTCGCTCTCTGGTCGCCCACGACGACCAGGGTGAGGCGGTGGCGGCCGTGACCGTGTGGTCGGCCGGTCCGGGGAAGCCGGGGCTCCTCGAGCCGATGGGCGTTCACGCGGCCCACCGCGGTCACGGCTACGGCACGGCGATGTGTGTCGCCGCGGCCGCCGCACTCCAGGAGATGGGCTCGTCCAGTGCGCTGGTCTGTACGCCGGGCTCGAACGTCGGAGCCGTCGCCACGTACCGGGCAGCCGGCTTTCGTCAACTGGGCGAAATGCGGGACCGGTTGCGCGAAGCTGAGCCGCCTCGGTGACTGGGTCTCAGTGACTCGGTCTCAGTGACTCCGCGGTCCGGTCACCGGCGCGGTTCCCAGCGGAACAGCCGCGAGGCCAGGGCGGCGGAGACGACGACCCAGCTGAGGGTGGGAAGCAGCAGCGGCAGTGACTCGGCCACGGGGACGCCGCCGTTCCAGGCGTTGAGGACGAGTTCGGTGGCCGAGCCGCCGGGGAGCAGCCGCTTGAGCAGGGTCAGCTCCTCGGTCCCGGTGATGGCCACCCAGTTGGCGACGGCGATGGCGCCCAGGCTGATGGGCAGCGTCGTCACCTGGGCGTGCTCGGGGGAGTTGGTCAGGCCCGCGGTGCCAAGGCCCAGGGCGAGCATCATGAGCACGGTCGAGAGCACCGCGACCGTGAGGAGGAGCGCGTTGTCCGGTTTCCCGGCGACAGCGGCCAGCACGGCGAGGATCGCGCCCACCTGGATCAGCGCGAGGACGGTGACCGGAAGCACCAGCCCCGTGAGAATGCCGGCGTCGCTCGCGGGCGTGGAGCGCAGCCGCTTGAGGAAGAGGGTCTGCCGGCGCGAGGCGAGCGTGGTCACCGTGGAGGCGTAGAGCCCGAAGGCGGAGACGGTGAACATCACCACCGCCGCGATGTATCCGAGGCTGCGCAGGTCCGCGAAGGTCTCGTGTCTGTAGACGAAGAACACGCAGACGGCCACGGGAATGATGAAGCTGTTGAGCAGAACCAGCCGGTTCCGGAAGATCTGGGTGAGCTCGCTCAGAGCGATGGAAAGCATCGTGAGGGTCCTCTTCTGGGGAGGGTCCGGGGTGATTTCAGAGGGAGGGAAACTTCGAGGGCGGGCTACGCGCTCTGTGTGGTGCCGATGGCGCGGAAGACGTCATCGAGCCGCGTCGGCCCGGCCTGAAGTTCGCGCAGCTCCACCGCGTTGGCGTGCGCCCAGCCGAGCAGGATGTGCAGATCCTTCTGCAGGCCGAAGGTCTCGACGAGCACCTTCCCGTCGCTCCCGCGCGTGGCCTGCAGCGGCAGCGCGGGTGCGGCGAGCGGAAGGAAGAAGCTGATGGCGGCCGGCAGCGTCCGCGTCAGCTCGGCGACGGTCCCTTCCTGGTGGAAGGCGCCCTGATGCATGAGGCCGATGCGATCGGCGCGCTGCTGGGCCTCCTCCAGGTAGTGCGTGGTGAGCACGATGGTGGAGCCGTCCTCGCGCAGCTTGTCCACGGCGTCCCACAGGGCGTCACGGGACTGGATGTCCAGGCCGGTGGTCGGCTCGTCCAGGAAGATCAGCTCGGGGCTTCCGTACACGGCGGTCGCGAAGTCGAGACGCCGCTTCTCGCCGCCGGAGAGCTGGGAGACCTTGGTGGCTGCCTTGTGCGTCAGGTCGACGATGCTCAGGACGCGCTCGACCCGGTCATCGCGCTGCGAGAGGCTGCCGATCAGGCGGATCGATTCCCGCACCGTCAGATCCGGGGTGAAGCCGCTCTCCTGCAGCATGATGCCCATCCTGGGCCGTACGGAGCGCCGGTCGAGCGGACTCTGCCCGAACACCCGTACGGCGCCCGAGGTCGCCGTACGGTGGCCCTCGATGGTCTCCAGGGTCGAGGTCTTGCCGGCTCCGTTGGTGCCGAGCAGCGCGTAGAGCTCCCCTTTGTTCACCTGGAAGGACAGGTCCTTCACGGCGTGGAAGTCGCCGTAGCTGAGGTTGAGACGGTCAACGTCGATGACTGGTGTCGAGGTCATGCATCCATCTCAGCCCGCCGCACGCGCACCCGGCAGGGGCGTGGTGTCACCACCGGGCCATGACATTTCTCGGGGCACACCCATGACGTGGTGTCACTGGTGGCGCCCACGGAGCGCGACGAATACTGCGGGCGGACGCTGCCGTACGACCCCGGAGACCCGCCCATGGAAACCAGGCCCCCGCGCCCTGCGCTGATGGCCCCCACGACCGTCTTCCCCCTGGTCAGCGCGGCGCTCGCCCTCTCCAGCCGCGGCGTGAGCCCGTATCCTGACGCCATGCAGCCGTGGTCCCGGAACAGTCAGTGGCCGATGCTCGCGGACGACGGCCGGTGAGGCCGATTCTCCGGGCCGCGCAGGCGGCGCCCGAGCACGCCCGGACCACGCAGGGACGGCTGCGCAACGTCAACCTGACGATGTTCATCCCGCCGCTCGTTGTCGTGGGTGCGGTCCTGGTGGCGGTCGATGCCCGGTCCTGGGGGGAGGCCGTCGTGCTGACTCTGGGTGCGGTGGCGGGCCTGGTGGTCGTCGAGCGGTGGACGGCGGGCGACACCTCCCGCGTCGTGCTCCCCTGCCTGATCGTCACCGCTGCCGTGTGGGTGCTCGGGGTGCTTGTGACCGACAGCCGCACCGCTTGCTACGGCATCACGATCGTGGGCCCCTTCTTCATCTCCCAGCTGCCCCGCCACCGAGGCGCGGCGACCCTGGGTCTTGCCGCGTTCATCGCAGGGGTGGGCGCGACGAGGCTGCTCGAAGCGCCGGACGACGTCTCCCGCGTTCTGATCCTCTTCGTCCTCCTGCCCACCGGCGTCACCGTGGCCGCGACCGGCCTCATGCTCGTCAACCAGCGCTTCTACCGCGTCATCGAGCAGTCCCGGGAACGCGACGCCGAGCTGGCCGTCATCCGGGAACGCATCCGGTTCGCCAGCGATCTGCACGACATCCAGGGCCACACACTGCACGTGGTGAAACTGAAGATCACGCTGGCCGAGAAGCTGCTGCACAGCGACATCGCGCGCGTGCAGGAGGAGCTGCGCGAGGTGCACGCCCTGGTCGGCGACACCATCACCCAGACCAAGGAGCTCGCCTACGCACAACGGCGGCTCAACCTGTCCGTGGAGCTGGAGAACGCGAAGAACCTCTTCGAGGCCGCGGGCATCAGCGTGCGCGTCGACCGCGAGGCCGACGTGGACGAGAGAGTCAACGGACTGCTCGGCCAGGTGCTCCGCGAGACGACGACCAACATCCTGCGCCACGCGAACGCCACCCGGGTGCGGATCACTCTCTCCGCGTCGGGCATCACCATCGTCAACGACGGCGCACCCGAAGGCCCCCTCCCGAAGCTCGGCGGCCTGGCCACCCTCACGGAACGCGTGGGCGACAACGGAGGCGAGCTGACGGTGGAACAGAAGGACGGCAGCTTCGTCACCGCTGCCGCGTTCCCCCGCCCCGGATCAGCGACACCGCCCTTCGTGGCGCGGGAGGACGAGCGATGACCACCGTGGTGCTAGCCGACGACGAGGCCCTGCTCCGCAAGGCGCTCGCCGCGCTGCTGCCGCTCGAAGGCGACATCACCGTGCTCGCCGAAGCGCAGGACGGCGCGTCGGCGATCGAGGCCACCTTGCGCCATCGGCCCGACGTGCTCGTCATCGACCTGGAGATGCCCGGTGTGGACGGCCTCGGCGCCGTCGCCGAGATCCGCCGCACACAGCCGGACCAGGTGATCCTCATGCTGACCCGCCATGCCAGACCAGGCGTGCTCCGCAAGGCGCTGAGACTGGGCGTCCAGGGCTTCGTCAGCAAGTCGGCGGAGCCCGCGCACATCACGTCGGTCATCGCCACCCTGCACGAGGGCAAACGCTGGATCGACCCGGACGTCTCCGCGCTCGCCGTCGTCGACGACTGCCCCCTCACCGACCGCGAGATCGACGTGCTGCGGGTGACCGGTGAGGGGTACTCCGTCGCTGACATCGCCGTCCGCCTCAGCCTCGCGCAGGGCACCGTACGCAACTACCTCTCGAACGCCATGCAGAAGACCCAGACGCGGACCCGGCACGAAGCGGCGCGTTACGCGCGGGAACACGACTGGCTCTAGCGGCGCACGAAGGGTGCGGGCCTGGCCGCGTCAGACTCCGGTGCCCGCAGGTTCGCCCACCTCCAGACGCGGCCAGTGCGCGAGGTCCCGCAGCAGTTGCCGGTCGTGTGTCGCGACGACCACGGTGGCACTCGTGACGCGCAGCGCGTCGGTCAACTCGTCGACCAGCGTCGCCGACAGGTGGTTGGTCGGCTCGTCGAGCAGGATGAGGCCGGGCCGCCCGGCCAGCGCGAGCGCCAGGTCGAGACGCCGCTGCTGGCCCTGCGACATGCGCCCGACCGGCGTGCGCATCGCGTCGGCGTCCAGCAGACCGAGCGCCCGGAGCGGATGAGCCTCGGCGTCGCGGATCACCCCACCGGCCACCAGCCGTCCCACGTGACGGGCATGCACCTCGTGAGCGGTGAGCCCGGGGTCCTGCTGGGCCGTCTCCTGGGTGACCTGCACGATCCGCGCCCCCTTCGCCGTCCGCAGGTGACCGTGTGTGGGCGCGAGGGAACCGGAGAGCACCGCGAGCAGCGTGGACTTCCCGGCGCCGTTGGGCCCGGTGACAAGGAGCCGGTCGCCGCCGTCGAGAGTCAGGTCGACCGGCTCGCCGAGCCGCCCCTCGACCGCGACGCCGTGCGCCCGCAGCTGCGAGGCGCCCGGCCGGACCCCCAGGTCCGGCCACCGCAACACCGGCGGGGGCTGCGGCACGTCGATCCGGTGCGCGTCCAAGGCGTCCTGCTGCCGCTTCAGGGCCTGTACGACGCCGGGGGCGCGGGACTGCCGCTGATGCTTGCCGGTCCCCTTGTCGGGCCGCCAGCCCGTGGAGAGCCGGTCACGGGCCGCCGAGACGGCGTCGTGCAGCCGCCGGTGTTCGGCCTGCTGCTCCTCATGGTCCTGCTCCCAGCGCTCCCGGTCGCGACGCCGGGCGTGCTGCCAGGCCTCATAGCCGCCGGCGTAAAGGCGGGGCTTGCCGTCACGGGACGGGTCGAGGTCCAGGAAGCGGTTCGCGACGTCTCGCAGCAGCGCCCGGTCGTGGCTGACGACGGCGAGACCGCCCTCGTGCTCGCGCAGCCTGCGGGTCAGGAAGTCCAGGCCGCCCGCGTCGAGATGGTTGGTGGGTTCGTCGAGCAGCAGGATGTCGTGCCGCGCGCCGAGCAGGCACGCGAGACGGACCCGGTATCGCTGCCCGACCGACAGCGTCGACAGGAGACGGTCGCGGTCGGTGCAGGCGTGCAGCGCCTCCAGGGCGACATCGACGCGGCGTTCGGCGTCCCACGCGTCGAGCCGGGTGGCGGCGTCGAGCGCGGCGGCGTAGCGGTCGTCGGCGGAGGCGTCCCCCTCGGTCATGGCGAGGGTCGCCTCGTCCAGTGCGGCGAGGGCCGCGAGCGAGGCGGCCAGCGCCTGGGACGTCAGGGTGCCGACGGTCTCCCCGTCGCCCACGAACAGCTCCTGGCGGGCCAGACCGATCGTCCCGGCCCGGTGCACGGTGCCCTCATCGGGCGCGAGCAGTCCGGCGAGGACGTGCAGCAGCGTCGTCTTGCCCCGGCCGTTCTCGCCCACGACGGCGATGCGCGACCGCGCGGAGAGCGTGACCGAGACGTCGTCCAGGACACGCCGGGACCCGCGGGTGACGGTGAGGCCCTGGGCGCGGACGTGCGCACTGCCGCCCGCTTCGACGGGCTGGGACACGGCTTCGGGGAAATGGGGAGTACGGGGGAAAGGAGAGAGGTTCAACAGATGCTCCGCAGCTCGCAGTGGAGCCGGGCAGCAAGAAGCAGCCGCCCGGCGGGAACCGGAACGGCGGCGAATTCAACAGGGAGAAGGCGCCGCCGTCAGCGGGCGGAGCGGACCTTCTGCGACCAGATACCTCGTGCCATAACGATCAGATTAGCAGGGGTGCCGTTCCGGCCGCCGGGCGTGCGGACGCGGCCACCCGGCGTGCACCATGCCGAAGTACGCTGCGCCGGGGGAGGGGCATGGACGTCAACGCGCGCATGGTCCAGGCCAACGTGGCGCTGATCGCGCTGTTGCTCCTCCTCGTGGCCGTGGTCGCGACGCGCGGCGAGTGACTCCGGTACGCGGTGGACGTACGACGAGGTCTTCGACGACGCGGGCACCGGCCATCTGTCCGACGTGACGGTCCCCGGCACCGGCAAGATCGTCGGTATTGGCTTCGTCCATGTCTCCCAGGGCTCCGACTCCTTGTACCGGTCGGTGATCGTCAGCCTGAAGCGCTGAGCAGCGCTGAGGCGTCCGGTTCCAGCCGGGTGGCGAAACCGTTCACGACGGCGAACCGGTCCAGGTCGACGACGGCGATCCGGTTGGTGCCCAAGAGAGACACGTACGCGAGCGGCTTGCTCGGATGGAGTGTCACCGCCGACGGGGTGCCGTCGAGGTCGAGGGAGCGGATCCGCCGCAGGCCGGTGCTCCAGACGGCGAGGGTGTTGGCGACGATGTCCGTCACCAACAGCCGTTCGTCGTCGAGCGTGTAGACCCGCAAGGGGTCTCCGCCCGTCTTCCTGGTCCGCCGCACCTTCATGGTGCGGGCGTCTATCGCGACCAGTGAGGAGCTCTTGCGGGCTCCGACGAACAGCGTCTTCTCGTCGCGGCTCAGACAGCTGCTCTCGGGGAGTTGGCCGGGTGTGACCAGGACAGGCGGGACCGAGGCGTCGTGCGGGCGCACGAGGCTCACCGTGTGGGACAACAGCCCCGTGACATAGGCGCGTTCGCCGTCACGGCTGAGCGAGAACAGGTGGGTCTTCACCCCGTGAGTGGGCACTGCCCTGGTGGGCGCGAGATCGGTGGACGGCTCGTCGAAGCCGAGCAGGACCGCCTTCTCCTCGCTCAGTGCGTACAGCCGGTCATGACGGTCGATGCCCATGCCGTGGATGCGACGGAAAGGGCGGGTGTCGATCGTCCGGGCGAGGGACCGCTCTGCCAGGTCGATGACGAAGACAGCGGCGCCGCCCTCGCCGACGGTGGACGCCATGCGCACTCCGTAGTGCCCGACGTAGGCGAAACGTCTGCGCGAGTCGACGACCATCTCGTGCGGATAGTCGGGCAGTTGGACGGTCTCCTGCTGCTGACCCGAGTCGGCATCGTAGAAACTCACCGTGTGGCCGCTCTTCTCCACCACCATCAGTACGTCGGCTTTCGCCGTGCGGGAGGCGCCCGAGGCGGGCGTGGAAAGCCCGCTAGCCAACGTCCCGGCCCCCATCGCCTTGATCACTGTCCGACGCGTCGTCACAGTCCCACACTCCGATCTCTCGACAGTCAACCGAACTCCTGCGACTACCGACACACCTTCGCCCACATCTGTCGCTCCCGGTACGGTGCCCCCGGTCTGACATCCTGTCGCGGTGCGCGTACTGATCGTGACCGCGGGAAGCTGGGGCGATGTCGCCCCCTACACCGGACTTGGCGTGCGCCTGCGCACGGCGGGCCACGAGGTGGTCCTGGCCACCCATGAGCGCTTCGAACAGGCGGTGACCGCCCACGGACTCGGCTATCGGCCCCTGCCCGTCGACCCACGGCAGGAACTGGCCTCGCAGGTCGGCCAGGGGCTGGCCAGAGCGGTCAGCCCACCCGTGGCCATGGCGCGGCTGATGCGTATGGCACGGGCGTTCATGCCCCGGCTGACGGCCGGTGTCGCGGACGCCGTGCGCGAGGGCGCCGACGTGGTGCTGAGTTCCACGGTCACCGACCCCATGTGCGCGGCGCTCGGCGAGGCACTGCGTCTGCCGAGCATGGGGGTCTACCTCCAGCCGGTCCACCCTACAGGCGCCTTCCCGCCGCTCATCACCGGAGCCCGTTCCTTCGGGCCGCACGGCAACCGGCTGGCCTCCCAGGCCCTGTGGCTGGGCAGCGACCCGATCTTCGCCCCCGCGGTCAGCGCCCTGCGCCGCGAACTGGGCCTGCCGCGCCGGAAGTTCAGTGGCCCGCTGAGTCTGCCCCGCGGGCGTACCGTCCTGCACGGCTTCAGCCCACGGATCGTCCCGCGCCCCACGGACTGGCCGGCGGGGCATGAGGTGGGCGGCTACTGGTGGCCGGAGACCACGCCCGGCTGGAAGCCGGAGCCGCGCCTCCTTGACTTCCTCGACGCGGGCCCACCGCCGGTGTTCGCGGGCTTCGGCAGCTTCGTCACCGCCGACTCCGAGCGGCTGAGCACCTTGCTGGCCGACGCTCTGCGGCGCGCGAAGGTACGGGGCATCATCCAGGCCGGCTGGAGCGGTCTGCACGCGGAGAACGACGACCTGATCACCGTGGGGGAAGTGCCCCACGCGTGGCTGTTTCCCCGGACGGCCGCGGTCATCCACCACGCCGGAGCGGGCACCACCGCGGCAGGGCTGCGGGCCGGGGTCCCCTCAATCCCTGTCCCCGTCCAGTTGGATCAGCACTTCTGGGCCACCCGCTTGCACACACTGGGCCTCGCACCGCGTCCGCTGCGCTTTCAGCGCCTGACCGCGGAACGTCTCACGCAGGCGATCACCGCAGCCGTCCACAGCCCCGCCCTGTGCGCCCGTGCCCGCGAAACGGCCGCAGCCATCGCCCGTGAGGACGGCACCCGCCAGGTCCTGGAGGCCCTCGAGCGGGTCTCCCGATGAGGTGCTGAAGCCGCCGCGGATACGGAATCGGCTACTCCCGTGCGGCGGGGGCAATCGAGGTTCATGACTATGGCGCGATCTTCTCCCGACAGCCCGACCGAGTGGTGGATCCTCCTCGGCGCATTGGCCCTCTACGCTCTGGCGCGGTGGTTCTTCGCGTGGCGTCAGGCCCAGTTGGAGGGGCGAAGACGTCCCGGGCGCGCCGCTCTGGACGAGTTGGGCGAGGACGATGACCACGAGATGACCCCCATGAGGGCCGGGGCCGGGGGCTACGACTCCTGGCAGCAGTTCATCGGGTTCCTGGTGGCCGGGGTGGTGATCGCCATGATCGCCGGCTTTACGGAAGGTGCCCTGCGCGTCGCGCTGCTCTGGTTCGTCTCCCCGCTGCTGGTGATCGCCCTTGCCTACATGGACTTCCGGCAATCCCGAAAGGCACGCGCGAAGAAGACCCGCTCCCGTGCCTGACACCGTATGGCCCAGGGGTACGCTCACCGCATGATCATCCCGTTCGTGGTCGGCATCACCGTCCTCGCCACCGTCGGCGCCGTGGGCACCTGGGTGTGCCTGGAGTTCTGCAAGGCGTGCCGCGAGCGCAGGCGCGTGCCCGCCGGGGCTGCCGCCGACGGGCAGTAGCCCCGGCTGCGGACCGGCTCCCCGCGATGCCGGGGCGGCCGCTACGACGCCCCCGTGGCGGGTCAAGGGCGCCTCTGAAACGCGCACGCGGTTTGCACCTACAGGCCGCGCGCGGTCACGGAACTCATCGCTTCCGGCGATGCTGTCCGGTCATCCGGTCCTGGCGGGGACGCCCCCTGTCGTAATCCGCCCGCATGGTTGATCGTTGGGCCTTTGGAATCAGCCGCACGCCGGACAGGGGGACTTTTCATGACCATCAGCCGCAGGGGACTGCTCGGGGCGGGCGCGGCGGCCGGGCTGCTGAGCGCATGTGGCTCCAACACCGGGCGCGACGAAGGCGGTTCGGGTCGCGGGCCGAAGCTGTCGCAGTGGTATCACCAGTACGGCGAACAGGGCACCGAGCAGGCCGTCAAGAAGTACGCCACTGCCTACAAGAAGGCGAACGTCACCGTCCAGTGGCGGCCCGGCAACTACGACGAACAGACCGCGGCCACACTCCTGACGGACTCCGGACCCGACGTCTTCGAGGTCAACGGGCCCAGCCTCGACCAGATCCAGGGCAAGCAGGTCGCCGATCTCACCGAGCTGTTCGACGGGGTCAAGGACGACTTCAATCCGGCCGTTCTCGCCCCGAAGACGTACGACGGCAAGATCTGGGGCATCCCGCAGGTCGTCGACATGCAGATGCTCTACTACCGCAAGAGCCTGCTCGCCGACGCCGGTGTCCGCCCGCCGAAGACTCTCGACGAGCTCGTGGACGCCGCGAAGAAGCTCACCTCGAAGAAGACGAAGGGGCTCTTCCTGGGCAACGACGGCGGCGCCGGTGTCCTGGGCGGCACGCCCCTGTACGCGGCCGGCCTGGAACTCGTCACCGCCGACGGCGAGGTCGGCTTCGACGACCCGGCCGCCGCCCGCGCCCTCGGCAAGATCCACCGGCTGTACGCCGACAAGTCGCTGCTCCTGGGCGCGCCCGCCGACTGGTCCGACCCCTCGGCGTTCGTCCAGGGGCTGACCGCCATGCAGTGGTCGGGGCTGTGGGCACTGCCCGCCGTGCAGAAGGAACTCGGCGACGACTTCGGTGTCCTGCCGTTCCCGAAGGACGGGGCCGGGGGCAGGCCCGCGGTGCCGGTCGGCGCGTACGCCGCGGCGGTCAGTACCCGCAGCAAACACCAGAAGGCCGGCAAGGACTTCCTCAAGTGGCTGTGGATCGACAGCACCGACCGCCAGGAGGACTTCGCCCTCTCCTACGGATTTCACATCCCGGCCCGCATGTCCCTGGCGAAGAAGGCCGCGAAGCTCAGGAAGGGCGCGGCGGCCGATGCCGTCCGCTACACCACGGACCACGGCCACGCCGAACCCCTCCTGTGGACCCCGGCCGCCAGAAGTGCCTACCAGGACGCCCTCAGCCGCATCATCAAGGACGGCGCCAACCCGGAGAGCGAACTCAAGAAAGTCGTACGGAAGGTGTCCGCCGAGCTCGACCGGGTGAAGAAGAAGTCGTGACCACCACAGCCCCGCGCGAGCAAAAGGCTACAGGGCGAAGGAGGTTGTGGGGCCACCAGAACCGCACGCTCTGGTTCTGGGTGTTCGTCGGGCCCTTCCTGCTCGGCCTCGGCGTCTTCACGTACATCCCGCTCGGCTGGAGCGTCTACCTCAGCTTCTTCGACGCCCACAACACCGTCACCCCGAGCGACTTCGTCGGCCTCGGCAACTACACGGAGATGCTGCGGAACGAGGCGTTCACCGACAGCCTGTGGACCTTCCTCGTCTTCTCGCTCTTCATCGTGCCCGCGACGTACGCGCTCTCGCTCGCTCTCGCCCTCATGGTCCACCGCCAGCGCCGCGCCCAGGCGTTCTTCCGCTCGGTCTTCTTCCTTCCCGCGGCCTGCTCCTACGTCGTGGCCGCGCTCATCTGGAAGATGTCAATTTTCAACGGGGTCCGGTTCGGGCTCGCCAACACCGTCCTCGGCTGGTTCGGCATCGACCAGATCGCCTGGCTCTCGACCACCGACCCGCCCTGGTACTGGGCCGTCATCGTCACCGTGCGGCTCTGGCTCCAGGCGGGCTTCTACATGGTGCTCTTCCTCGCGGGCCTGCAGCGCATCAGCCCCACCCTCTACGAGGCGGCCGCCGTGGACGGGGCGCGGCCCGGCTGGCAGGTCTTCCGGCACATCACCTTCCCGCAGCTGCGTGCCACGTCCGTGGCGGTCGTGCTGCTGCTCGTCATCAACGCCTTCCAGGCGTTCGACGAGTTCTACAACCTGCTCTCGGACTCCCGCGGCTATCCGCCCTACGCCAGACCCCCGCTCGTCTACCTCTACTACACGGCCCTCGGGCAGGGGCAGAACCTCGGCCTCGGCAGCGCGGGCGCCGTCCTGCTCGCCCTGATCATCGCGGTGGTGACGGTGGGGCAGGCCAAGTGGTTCGGGCTCGGCAGGAAGGAGGCGGAATGAGAGACCACCTGAGGGACGACGCGAGGGTCAGGGCGGGCCGCGCGCTGCGGCTCTCGCTCCTGATCGCCCTCGCGCTGCTTTTCCTGATCCCCTTCTACCTCCTGGTGCGCAACGGTCTCTCGTCCGAGAGCGACATCACCTCGCCCGAATGGACCTTCTTCCCCTCCACCCTGCGCTGGGGGAACGTCAAGGAGCTCTTCGACGACACATCGGTGCCGTTCGCGCGCTCCCTGCTCAACTCCTCGCTCATCGCCGTCGCGACGACCGCCGGCACACTGCTGCTGGCCTCTCTTGCCGGCTACGGCCTGGCCCGCATCCCGTACCGGCACGCGAACAAGGTGTTCTACGCGATCCTCGGCACCCTGATGGTCCCGGCGTCCGTGACCTTCGTGCCGAGCTTCGTCCTGGTCTCCTCGCTCGGCTGGGTCTCGACGCTGCGCGGCCTGATCATCCCGACGCTGTTCTCGGCGTTCGCCTGCTTCATCTTCCGGCAGTACTTCCTGGGATTCCCCAGGGAGCTGGAGGACGCGGCGCGTGTCGACGGGCTCGGCTACTGGCGCACCTACTGGAGGGTGGTCGTGCCCAACTCGCGGCCGGTCTTCGCCGCCGTGGGCACGATCGTCTTCATCGGCGCCTGGAACTCCTTCCTGTGGCCGCTGGTCATCGGCCAGGACCGCAACGCGTGGACGGTGCAGGTGGCCCTGTCGTCGTTCACCACGTCACAGGTGATCCGGCTGCACGAGCTGTTCGTCGCGGCGGCCGTGTCGATCGTGCCGCTGCTCGTGGTCTTCCTGTTCTTCCAGCGGTGGATCGTGGCGGGAGTGGAGCGGTCGGGCATCGACGACTGAGCGAGCCCTGCCGACGGCTGGGGGCCGCCGGCAGGGCTCGCTCACCACTCAGAGCAGTCGGTCAGAACAGCCGGTCAGGACAGGGGCTCCACCCATACGTCGCGGAAGCGGACCTTGTTGCCGTGGTCCTGGAGGCGGATCGCGCCCGCCGCCGCCGACTCCGGATCACCCGCGCCCGTCGGACCGTCGATCGCCACGTCGTCGTGGACCTTCTTGCCGTTCCACACCACCGTGACCCGGGCGTCCGACGTCTTCTTGCCGTCCGCGTCGAAACGGGCGGCACGGAAGGTGATGTCGTACGTCTGCCAGGTCTCCGGCGCCTTCGAGGCGTTGAGGTCGGCGGCCTTCTTCTGGTAGATCGCCGCCGCCTCGTTGTTCGCGAGCTTCTCCACGCCGTACGAGTCCAGGATCTGCACCTCGTACCGCTCCTGGAGATAGACCCCGCTGTTGCCGCGGTCCTGCCCGGTGACGTCGTCCGGCAGTTTCGGCACACGGAACTCGACGTGCAGCTTGAAGTCGCCGAAGTGCTGCTTCGTGCGCAGATCCCCGCAGCAGACCTCCATGGACTTCTCCGCCGTGTGCGGCCACTCGGCACTGCGCCCGTCGGTGTGCTGCCAGGCCGACGAGATGCTGCCGCCCGAGAAGAGGTCGATCCGGGCCCCGGGACGGCGCACCTCAAGCGCGTCGAGATTGACGTGCCCGGTGTCCCCGGCCCCGACCGAGTAGGTGATGGTGTTGCGGCCCTTGCGGAGTTCGAGCTTCTCCGTCTTGGTGGACCAGCGGTTCCACTGGCCCGTCGACGGCAGGCTCGTCTGCTTGGCCGCGCCGTCGTTGACGCCGACACTGATCGTCTTGGTGCCGGTGAAGGGGTTCGGGCCGTTGGCGTACCGCAGCCCGACGTCGTAGCTGCCCTTCTTGTCCACGTGGACGTCGAAGCTCGCCTTGGCACCCTGCTCGCCGAAACCGTCGACGAAGCCCGCACCGGTGTAGCCGCTGTGCTCGGTGTCGGTGCCCGCGCCACCGGACAGGCGCGCCGATTCGGCGTCGTACGTGGTGACCGGTTCGGCCGGGCCCGGCTTGGCGTTGAGGGTGTACCAGGCCTCGGTGGACCAGAGCTGCTCGCCCGAGGACGAGGAGAACGGGCGCGGGGAGCGGATGTGGACGACACGGTCGGCCTTGAGCCCCGGGATGGTGAGCTTGACCTTGCGCCGGTCGTCGGAGAGCTTCGCAGACGTGACCGGCAGCGACTCCTCGTCGACCTTCGGGCCGCCGTAGGCCGGGGTCGGGGCGTAACGCCACTGCTCGACGGAGTACGCGCCCTTGGTCAGCTTGGCCGCGGTCTCCTCCGACAGGGGCTTGGTGTAGGTGACCTCGAAGCCGTCGGGCGTGGCGCGCATGGTCTTCATGTCGAAGGCCGCCTTGCCGTTCGGCGTCAGCTTCTGCAGGCCGAAGCGGAGCTTGCCCGCCTGGCCCCAGTTCCCGTCGGCGCCCAGGCCGCCGGTGTAGAGGGCACCGTCGGGCCCTTCGCTGATCCGGGTGATGCCGGACTCGAGGCCCTGGGTGTGCCGGAACACGGCACCCTGGTACTCGCCCTTGACCTTCTCCAGGTCGGCGCGCTGCAGTCCGCCGTAGGTCACGTCACCGAAGACCATCTGTCCGGCGAAGGGGCCCTTCTTCAACTGCATCGGTGTGCTGGGGGAGTTGGCGATCTCGTTCTGCGGCAGCCACAGGGCCGGCTTGGTGACCGGCTGGTCGTCGAAGGGGCCCTCGGGGTTCATGTGGTGGTTGAAGAAGCGGTCCTGCTTGACGTGCACCAGCTTCGACGCCGGGAGCCAGCCGCCCTGGTTGTCGGCGACGAAGAGGTCTCCGGAGGGGCCGCGTCCGATGCCGTTGGGGGTGCGCAGGCCACCGGCGATGTAACTGACCTTGCCCGTCTTCTTGTTGACCTTGATGGTCGTGCCGCGGTTCTTGGCGGGCTGCGGGTCGGTGGTCGCGCCGCCGTAGTCGATGGCGACGGAGAGGTTCAGATAGAAGTCGCCCTTGTCGTAGAGCAGTCCGAAGGCGAACTCATGGAAGTTCCCGCCGTAGGGCCACTCGGCGATCTTCTTCTTGTCGTCGGCGACGTCGTCGCTGTTGGTGTCGTTCAACTCGGTCAGCTGGTGTTTCTCCGACACGTACAGCTTGCCGTCGACGTACTTGATGCCCATCGGCTCCTTGAGCCCGTCGGCGATCTTCTTGTACGTGACCTTGTCGGGCCCGGTGTCCCCGGTGACGTTGTCGAGCAGGTACACCTCGCCCTTCGTCTCGGTGCTGCCGCCCCACGTGGAGATCGCGAGCCGCCCGTCGGGCAGCCAGTCCATCGCGGACACCTGCGGCTCGAAGCCCTTGGGGCGCAGGTCCGTCAGCTTGTATCCGGGGTTGACCTCGGTGAGCGGGAGGCCGTCGCCGGGGGTGTCGAGCGCTCCCTCGCACTCCTTGCGGCCGGGCGCGGTGACGCGGACGACGTCGGCGTCCGTGCTGAGCACCGAGTTCGGCACGACCTTGAACTCGTCGGCCCCCGGCGGCTTCCACTGCAGGGTGACCTGCTGTTCGCCGTCCGCGTCGAAGTGGTCGATGCGCAGCGGCTGGTGGCCGGCGTTCAGCGTGATCTCGCCGTCCTTGGGCTCGGCGCCGTGCTTTCCGTCGTGGTCGATGACCTGCTGGTCGCCGACGAAGAGGCGTGAGCCGTCGTCGCTGATCAACCGGAAGCTGTAGGCGCCCGCCTCGGGCACGTTCAGATTGCCGATGATCTGCGAGACGAAGTTGTTGCTGAACCCGAAGCCCTCGGTGGACGTCCAGTCGGCGGTCGGGATCAGCTTGTCGACGTTCGGGGTCTGGGCCGGCTTGAGGTCGCACAGCTTGCTGAGCGGGGACTGGATGTCGAACACCCGCAGGGTGACGCCGGGTTCCTGCGGCGGCAGGTCGGCGAACGGCCGCGGATCGTCCTCGGCGCCTGCGGCGGGCGCCACCAGCCCGCCGCAGAGCATCGCCGTGAGCAGCAGACCGGTGGATCTTCGAGCCCTGCGGCGGGTGGTGCCGGACATCGGCTCGGGGCGTGGCTTCACTCTTCCTCCTGCGTGGTTCCTACGGGGGTTACGCAGATCTATGTGGCAAAGCGACGCTCAGCGTAGGGACGGTGCCGGAGCACGTCCATACTTTGTCCACAGAAAGGAAAAACTGAGGGCGGAAGGCGGCTCCTCGTCAGCGATCCTTGGCCAGTGCGACGAGATCCGCGAACAGGCCACCGCCGCCCACGAGTTCGTCGTACGTGCCCTGTTCGATCACGCGGCCCTTGTCCATCACGAGGACGCGGTCGGCGAGCCGGGTGTTCTCGAGCTGGTGGGTGACGACGATCGTCATGCGCTCGGCCGCGATCTGCTTGATCTCCGTGAAGACCGCGTGCTCGCCGCGCGCGTCCATCTGTGAGGTCGGCTCGTCCAGGATCAACAGCGGTGTCCGCCGGTAGAGCGCACGCCCGCACACGAGCCGCTGCCACTGGCCGCCGGAGAGTTCGGCGCCGCCCCACAACTCCTTGGCGAGCAAGGTGTCGAGCTGCCGCGGCAGTGCCTCGATCGCCTCGCGCATCCCCACGGCGTCGACGACGTCCCACACCGCTCCGTCGTCGTACGTCCTCGGCTGGCCGAGGGTGATGTTCTCGCGGGCGCGCAGGGGCCAGCAGGCGAAGTTCTGCGGGACGAGCGCGGTGCGCCGCCACACGGAGTCGGGGTCGGCCCGGGCGAGGTCGACGCCGTCCCACAGGACGCGGCCCTTGTCGGCGAGGAGAATGCCGGTGAAGAGCTTGGCCAGGGTCGACTTGCCCGAGCCGTTCTCGCCGACGACGGCCAGGATCTCGCCGCGCCGCAGCGTGAGCGACACGCCCGCGACGGCCGGTTCCTCCTTGCCGGGGTAGTGGTACACGACCTCGTCGAGGCGGATCTCCTCCACGCGCTCGGGGAGGGTCAAGTCACCCCGTTTGGGCGCCCGTTCTCCCGCCAGGTCGAGGAAGGCCCGCATGTCCGCCAGGTAGAGCGACGTATGGAACATCGCGGCGCCGTGGATGACGGACTGGGAGAGCGCGGCGAGTGTGGTCTGGACGGCCACCACCGCCGTCGCCGCCACGGGCAGCGCGACCCGGCCGGTGGTGGCCAGCCCGGCCAGGGTGGCCCACGTGCCCAGCAGGAAGAGCCCGCCGAGGGCGCTGGTGACCAGGACGATGCGCAGCATCCGCGGGGCCGCGGTCAGGGTGCGCCGGTCGATCCGGTCGGACAGGGCGCGGTACCAGTAGATGAGGTAGCCGGTCATGCCGTTGGCGCGGACCTCGTCGCCGTGGCGGGAGTACGTCGCCCACCAGCGCATCATCGAGCGGACGTTCCTGTCGCCGACGTTGAGGTAGTGGGTCTCGTAGGTGACCCGCGCCGACAGCACGGCCCCGGCGCCGGCCGGGAGCACGGCCAGCAGGAGCAGGGGCAGCATGAGCGGATGCAGAGCCGTGATCACCCCGCTCGCGGCGATCATCCGGATCAGGGCCGACATGAACCGCTGGGCGTCCTGCACCATCATCCGGGTCCGGGTGACCCCGACCTCGGCGGCCTCCTGCCGGTCGGCGAAGCCGTCCTCGCCGTAGGCGGACGACTCCACGCGGCACACGGCGGCGACGAGGGCGACGTCCGCTTCGGTCATCAGCAGCGGCGTGATCCGTCCGTCCGCGTACGAGGAAACGGCGCTGCTGACACGGCCGAGCGCGGCGGCCGTCGTGACGACGATCAGGGCGGGCAGCGCCGCGTGCAGGCGTTCGGACACGCTGCCCGTGCCGAGGACGTGGGTCATGGCTCGAGCGGTGAAGGCGAGGACGGCGGCGGCCGCCGCGCCGGTCAGGAGCTGGCAGACGAGGAGCAGTACGACACCGACCCTGTCCACGGCCCATGCCATCCGCGCGGTGTGCCCGAGCACGGCGGGAAGGCGCCTGCACATCGCGGCGAACGTGGCTTCGGCCAGCGGGTTCTTGCCGTGCTTCCCTCCGAAGGTGAGCGTGGCCGGTGGGGGAGGGGGAGGCGTCTTGGCGTCTTCGGTCGAGGTGTCGTTCACAGTCACCTGCGTCCCTCCACGGGGTGCGTGCCGCACCTGGATGGCTCGGCGGTGCTGGGACTAACGACAGGGCGACGGAATCGAACGCGCTCGATTCAGGACGGGTTGGAGGCCGTCCGTCGCAAGGGGTGGCGCGTGTGGAGGGCGCGCTGGTGCGGTCGTGGGGCGGGGCCGATTGGCCGAATCGCCGATGTTCGGCGGCCGGGCGCTCAAGTCCGCCCGTGCGCCGGTCAGTTGCAGCAGCCCGTCGCCTCGGTGGCGGGCTTGGTGGCGCGGACGAGGGCGGAGTGCATGCCGTCGGCGACCACATGGGTGGGGGTGATCTCGATGGCGGTGAACCCGGCGGCCTCGAGCCCCCGGCGGTATTCGGTGAAGGAGAGAGCGCCGGCGACGCAGCCGACGTAATCACCGCGCTCGGCGCGCTGGGCGGGGGTGAGGGTGTCGTCGGCGACGACGTCGGAAATGCCGATGCGGCCGCCGGGGGCCAGCACGCGGAAGGTTTCGGCGAACACGGCGGTCTTGTCGGTGGACAGATTGACCACGCAGTTGGAGATCACTACGTCGATGGTGCGCGCGGGCAGCGGGATGGCCTCGATGGTGCCCTTGAGGAACTCGACGTTGGTGGCCCCGGCCTTCCTCTGGTTCTCGAGCGCGAGGGCGAGCATCTCCTCGGTCATGTCCAGGCCGTAGGCCCTCCCGGTGGGGCCGACGCGCCGGGCGGAGAGCAGGACGTCGATGCCGCCGCCCGATCCGAGGTCGAGGACACGCTCGCCTGCGTGGAGATCGGCGACGGCGAGGGGGTTTCCGCAGCCGAGCGAGGCGGCGACGGCCTCGGCGGGAAGTCCGTCCCGCTCACCCTCGGCGTAGAGGGAGGAGCCGAAGTTGTCGTCGACCTCGATCGCGCACGGGCCACAACAGGCGGTGCCGCCTTCAGTGACCTGCACGGCGGCCGCGGCGTAACGGCGGCGGACGTTTTCGCGCAGGTCGTCGGTCGGTTCGCTCATGGTGGCTCCTCGATCAGGGGAGGGGCCCGGAGGGCCCCGGATCGGGCTGCATTGACGTTCCTCAATGCAACCGTGCGCCTTGAATCGAAGACTGTCAACATAGAAGGATGTCGAAGCAAGAGCTTGTGGTGATCGGTCACCACCGGCTGCTGCCCGCGGCGACGGACCGTTGACTCAGCGGTCGTGTTCCCCGCGGCCGTCCTCGCGCTGGACGTCATCCTGCGCGGAGGGGTTGGGGGTGAGCGCGTCCGCGGCCTCGCCGTCCTTCTCGCGGTCCCGTTTCCCGCCGGGGACACGGGTCTCCGCGTCCTCGGCCTCGTCGAGGACTTCCTCGGCGGCCGTCTCCGCGTGCTGCGGCTTCTGGTCCTTCTCGTGCTCGTCGCCGTGCTTGTGGTTCATGCCGGGCCTCCGTCCAGCTGGTTCGGCACGGCGCGCAGGTCAGCGCGCCGCGGTGATGACGAAGCCGCTGCGGGGCTTCGTCGGCATCCGATGCAACGGGATGCGCAGGTCCTGTTCCGGGACCTCGTACTCGAGTCGCGCGAGACGGGGGAGCAGGGTGCTCAGCACCGCCAAGGTGATGTCCTCGCCCGGGCAGCGGTGGCCCTGTGCGGCGTCCCCGCCGCCCTGCGGGACCAGCTCGTCACGCCCGGGCTCGCGGCCCACGAAGCGCTCGGGGTCGAACATGTAGGGGTCGTGCCACAGCTCCGGGTCGTGGTTCTGGCCGTAGAGGTCGAGGAGGACGAGGGAGCCCTCCGGGATCGGCTCGCCGTGCCACTCCAGGTCGTTCGGTGCCAGCCCCGCGACGAACGGAGCGAACGGGTAGAAGCGCCGGAGCTCGTGGGCGAACGCCCGCGCATACCCGTCACGATCCTGGGCCAGCCGCTGTCGCAGCGCCGGATTCCGGTGCAGCGCGTGGGCACCGAACACGGTGTACCAGGTGACGGCGACGGTGGGCCGGATGACGTTGAGGATCTCGACGGCCGCGGTCCGCGGATCGAGGAGTTCGCCGTCCGCCTCACGGTGCGCGGCGACCGCCCGCACCACGGAGCCGGGCTGCGCCTCGTCCGCCGCCGGGCCGCCCTCGTCCGCCCGCGTCTCCTCGACCAGTTCGGCCAGCCGCTTCTCCTGGCGGCGCCGCGCGCGCCGGGCCTGCCAGTGCCGGGGGCCCGCGGTCGCGAAGCCGTCGACCATGGCCACCAGATCCCCCGCGGTGCGGCGCGCCTCGTCGTCCGGATACCGGGCCAGAGGCACTCCCGCCCACCGGCACACGGCACGCGTGATCAGGAGACTCACCTCGTCGAACAGTGTGACCCGCGGCCGGTGCGTCCACTGCTTGCTCGCCTGCTCCCACTCCTCGGCCACCTGGTCCGCCAGCCGGGACACCCCCGAGGCGTCCTGGAGGAGCGAGACGAAAAGGGCCTTGCGCGCGCGGTGCTCCGCCCCGTCGAGGGTGTGCACCGCGCCTTTGCCGAACAGGGTGCTCAGGACCGGTTCGGGCAGGGCGGTACGCCGCCGCACGTGGTTCTCGTCGTAGAAGAACGTGACGGCGGCCGGCCCCCGCAGGGCGATGGCGGGCTTGCCCAGCAGGCGGGTGCGGACGGGCCCCGGGCCCTTGCGGCGGCTCAGATCGGGGAGCCATGCGTACCCCCGCGAGAGGAGTGGCAGGGTGCTGTCCGGCATCAGATTCCTCCTGGATGACATTCCGCCCGGCGTGCCCCGGCTCCAGCCAGCCTCTGCCGGTCGGGGCGCGGACACCACCGGAGCGGCGCCGAACGCCTCGCGATCACGGAGGCGGGTGCCCTGGCGGATCACGTTCATGCGTTCCACAAGTCACTCCCGCACGGGTCTTTGGTCCTGATAGAGGAGCGAATTTCGGGGCACAGGAGTAGAGCTCGGCCAGGGAGGCCGTACCGACCGGAGGGGGTCAACTCATGCGGACGATCAGGCGGATGAGACGCGTGCTGTACGGGGCCGTGTGCCTGCCCAGGGGACTGGGGCGGAGTTCCGAAGCCCTGTGAATACCGGTCGTCCGCGCGGGCACAGGGTGTCGGCCGGCGGCAATGCATCGCACCCATCGGACATCGGATCCATCGAGAATCGCATCCATCGAAAGGAGCACCCCGTGCTCAGGCCTCACCCCGCGTTCCTGCAGTCCCTCCTCGAAACGCATGCCTCGCTGCAGCATCTGCAGGCCCGCGAGGACTCGGCCGAGGTCCGGCGGCAGCTGGATGACGTCTCGTACACCTTGTGCGTCTCCACCGGAACGCGGACTCCCGAGATGGCGGTCGCCGCGGCACGCGCCCAACTCGCGGGAGTGCATTCGCAGGACGACGCACGCTTGTCCGCCTGAGCCGCCACATGATTGACCGGGCGCGGTGTGGATACCGGTGTGAGACTGGGAAATGCCCGAAAGGCGGCCACAGCGAGCACGCGCCGTGACCGGGGCCCTCAAGAAAGGCGAGGTCAGCATGCCGGCTGGATCCAGCAACAAGCGTGAGCGCCAGTACGAACACATCAAGGAGAGCGCCGAGGACCGCGGCGCCTCCAAGGGCAGGGCCAAGGAGATCGCGGCCCGCACGGTCAACAAGGAGCGGGCCCGCTCCGGCGAGTCGAAGACCGCCGGCAAGACGTCGACGAAGGACCCGAAGTCGGCGCCACAGCGCGGCGGGGAGCGTTCGCACAGCGGAGCGCAGGGCCCCACCAAGGACCAGCTCTACGCCGAGGCGAAGAAGAAGAACGTCGACGGCCGTTCGTCGATGAACAAGCAGCAGCTGAAGAAGGCGCTCGGACGCTGAGCAACCCTGCGGCCCACGGCGGTGTCCACCGCCGTGGGCGCCGTCCGTCCGCCGTCAGCTTTACGAATGTGTTCACCCGGACAGCTGTCGCCGTGCATGCTTGAGCGAGTGCCGGGAACCCCGTGTTGCATGGAATCCAGCCTCACCTGCCCCATCCGGTCCCACCTGTGCGTCGACGCCCTCGATTTCGTGCTCGAAGCCGAGTTGGTCCTCACGTACTCCACGAAGGACCCGCTCGCCGTCACTCTCGCGTTCCCGCCGCCCGCGGCCGGGCAGGCCCCCACGACCTGGGTGTTCTCCAGGAACCTGCTGGCATCGGGTCTGCACGCCCCGGCGGGTGAGGGCGACGTCGTGATCCGGCCGACGGGGCGCCACCGGGTGCTCATCACCCTGACGTCCCCGAGCGGACGGGTCCGTGGCGAACTGGAAAGGGCACCGGTCGAGGCGTTCATCCGTGAGTCGTACGCCCTGCTGCCCGCCCCCGAGGAGAGCGCCGCACTGGACCTGGACGAGCTGGTCACCGCTCTCCTCGCCACGCCCTGAACGAGCGCACTGCCCCGTCGGCCCTCACACGGGCTGCGGGGCGTCCGGTTCGCCCTTGGCCACGGCCATCCGCGAACGGGCGGCCGCGAGCGCCGACGCCACCTCACGGGTGCCGGTGGACACGCAGAGGGTGTACGCGATGTCCTCGAGCCTCTTGCGGGCCTCGCTGGCTCCGTTGCGCGCATGCAGCGCGCTCAGTGCGTCGTACTGCTCCACCAGGTCGCGCAGGACTCTCGGGTCGGCCATCAGCACGGCAGGTCTCCTTCGCTCTCAACGGTCTTGACGCCCTTGACAGGCAGTGATGCGGGGGTACTTGGCCGCCCTTTTGCACACGCGCGCACCATGGCAGGCGGAGAGTGGGCGAGGTGGCCACCGGCGCGTACCTGTCCACAACCACGGTGCGCGAGCCGGGACAGGCCGACGGACGCCGGATTTCCTGCCCGGGCTCGATTCATCGCCGAGGTCGACGAAATCCCCGCCGGGGCGGGGTTCGTGTGGATGGCGGCTGAGGAAGAAACAACACCTGCTCCGTGGAAGCAGGGCTTTTGGGCGCGGCTGCTTCCTGACCTCAAGGTCAGTGTGCCCACGAGAAAGCGCGGGACGCCACCCGGAGCTGTGAGGTGGGCCGCACGCGCCCGGTGTTTGCGCCCGCGGATGCTTGGTATGCGGCCCTCGGTGCCGCCTGCCACCATGGCCGTGTGCGTCCCGGCGGGTGGAGCATCCGCCCTGCCGTCCCCACCCGGAGGAGTTCTCGTGACCGACCGGAAGCATGTCCTGCGCGGTCGCACAGCTGTCGTGACCGGCGCCGCGCGCGGTGTCGGAGAGGCCGTGGCCAGAGAGCTCGCCGCCAGGGGAGCCACGGTGGCCCTGCTCGGCCTGGAGGAGGAGTCACTCGCCCGAGTGGCCCAGGAGCTCCCCACGCCGTCGCGGCACTGGTACGTGGATGTCACCGACGACGCGGCGATGGCGCGCGTGGCCGACGAGGTACGCGAGCGTCAGGGCCCCGCGTCGGTCGTCGTCGCCAATGCGGGGATCGCCGAGGGCGGACCGTTCGTCGACTCCGACCCCGCCAGTTGGCGACGCGTCATCGACGTCAACCTCGTGGGCAGTGCGAACACCGCCCGGGCCTTCCTGCCCCAACTGCTCGACAGCCGCGGCTACTTCCTGCAGATCGCCTCACTCGCATCCATCGGCGCATCGCCGCTGATGAGCGCCTACTGCGCCTCCAAGGCGGGCGTGGAGTCCCTCAGCCACTCGCTGCGCGCGGAACTCGCCCCGCGGGGCGTGGGTGTGGGGGCCGCCTATCTGAACTGGACCGACACGGACATGATCCGTGACGCCGACCAGCACGCCGTGCTGCGGGAACTACGGGCGCACATGCCGCCGCCGGCCCGCAAGATCTACCCCCCGGGGCATGTGGCCCGCTGTCTGGCGGACGCCGTCGAACGCCGGTCGGCCACGGTGTACGTGCCGGGCTGGCTGCGCGCGCTGCAGGCGGTGCGGGCGGGGCTGCCGCCCCTCGTCACCCGGTACTCGCGCCAGGAGTTGATGCGCTCGGAGTTCTCCTCCACGGGCCTGCTCGGGCCCGGCGGGCGCGCGGCGGAGGCCGCCGACTGAGCTTGGCCGGCGGCCGTCACGTGAACCTGGGCCCTGGGTCAGCCTCGTCGGAAGCGGCGGTCGATCCGGCCCCGCAGCGCGGCGCGGGCGGCGTTGGCGCCGGGGGCTCCGTGGACGCCGCCGCCGGGATGGGCGGCGGCCGAGGCGAGGTAGAGGCCCTTGACCGGGGTCTCCGGGCGGCCGGTGCCCGGCGTGGGGCGGAACACCAGCTGCTGGTGGGCGGATGCGGTGCCGCCGTTGATCGCACCCCCGTGCAGATTGGCGTCCATGGCCTGCAGGGTGGTCGGGGCGAGCAGGCGCCGGGACCTGATGCGGGAGCGGAAACCCGGCGCCCAGCGTTCCACCTCGTTCTCCATGCGGTCCGCCATCGCCTCCTGTTCCTTCTGGTCCCAGGATCCGGTCAGGCCGTCCGCGCCCGCGTCGCCCTTGATCCGCTGCGGGACATGGGTGTAGGCCCAGGCCGACTCGGTGCCGGCCGGTGAGCGTGTGGCGTCGGCGGTGGTCATCTGGCCGAAGAGGATGAAGGGGCGGTCGGGCACCTGCCCCATGGCGATCTGAGCCGCGAACTGGGTGAGCCCGTCGACGCCGTCGGCCAGGTGCACCGTCCCCGCCGTGGCCGCCTCCGGTGCCGTCCAGGGCACCGGCCCGTTCAGTGCCCAGTCGACCTTGAAGGTCGCGAAGTCCCACTGGAAGCGGCGCAGATCCCCCAGCAGCCGCCCGGGCAGATGGCGTTCGTCGACCAGTTCGCCGAAGAGCGCCGGAGCGGACACGTCGGCGAGGATCGCGCGGGAGGCCGGCACGTTCTCGCCTCCGGCGGTGCGCACACCGACGGCGCGACCGCCCCGCACGACGACCTCACGCACGCGCTCCCCGCACCGGACCACGCCTCCGAACCTCTCCAGGCGCCGCACCAGGGCCCCGGTGAGCGCGCCCGCCCCGCCGACCGGAACGGGGAAGCCGTAGGTCTGGCCGAGCATGGACATCAGCCAGCCGAAGCCTCCGCTGCCGGCCGCTTCCGGGCCGAGGTCCGCGTGCAGCGCGTTGCCCGCGAGCAGCAGCCGGCCGCCCTCACCGCGGAACTCCTCCTCGCCCAGGCGCCGGACCGGCAGCACCATCGTCCGGGCCATCCGCAGCCCCCCGGCGCCCCGCAGCTTGGCGGCGAGCCGGACCCCGTGCCGTACGGGCGGGAACGGGGTGAACAGAGCTCCGAGGATGTCGGGGCCCACGCGGTTCCAGGTGGCGCAGAGGTTGAGCCAGGAGGCCCCGTCGCCCTCCGCGAACGCGTCGAGGCCGGCCGCTGTCTCCGCGGCCCCGCGCGCGAGGACCGCGCACCGGCCGTCGGGCAGGGGGTGGGCCAGGACGCGGGGGGCATGGCTCCAGCTGAGGCCCTCCTGCTGGAGCTGCAGGGCGGCGAGGATCGGGGAGGCCGCGGCCAGCGGGTAGAAGGCACTGAAGAGGTCGTTCACGTAGTCGGGATGGACGCCGCGGTCGCTGCGGACCGCGCCGCCCGGCTCGTCCTGTTCCTCCAGGACCTCCACGCTCCATCCGGCGTCGGCGAGCAGATTCGCCGCGACGAGACCGTTGGGCCCCGCGCCGATGATCACCGCGTCCGGCATGCCTGACTCCTGACGTCCGCCCAGGCTTGTCGGGCCCGGCGGGTCGATCGCTCGTGGGTGGGGGCCCCTGCCCCCTCGGCCAACCTGCTCGGCCGGCTCTCAGACCGATTCGTGGGCGCGCTTCGGGGATTTCTCCACGACGTCCGCCAGTCGGGCGAGCATGGCGCGGTGCCGCAGCTGGATCAGCGCGTCCACGGCCGCGTTGTGGAGCTTTCCGCCGGGCCCGGTCAGCGGGTGCTCGTCGACGATGACCAGGGCGTACTCACCCCAGGGGCGTACGTCGACGGCGATGCGCGCGGCGCCGAGCCATCCGCTGTCGGCCTCGAGCTCCAGGATGCGGGGCTCTTCGCAGCGCCGGACGGTCGTGGTTCCCGACAGCGTCCGCGGGCCCACCTTCACCGTGTACGTGATGCTGGAGCCCACCTTGGGCCAGTGGCCCTCTCTGGGCTCCGACCGGGCCGTGCCCACCACCCACTCGCCGTAGCGTGACCCGTCGGCGAGTACCGCCCAGACGTCTGCCACGGACCGTTTGATCAGTCGGTGTCGTACCGCCATTCGGCTCTCCAGCCCTCGTCGGATGCGGCAGCCTGCGTCGGATGCGGCGGCTTCCCGGTACCCGGCCCGTCCGTTGTCATTCCTTTTCACCCTCGCAGGCGTTCGAGGGGTTCGCCGCCTGCCGGACGCCGAACCGGGTACATGTGTGCGCGTGAAATCTCCCCGCACCATTCCGGCGGCGTCCGAGACGACGACTCCGCTCAAGAAAGCACTGACCACACCCCTGCTCTACTTCTTCATCCTTGGAGACGTCCTCGGCGCGGGCGTCTACGTCCTGGTGGGTCAGGTCGCGGCCGACACGGGTGGCGCCGTGTGGGTGCCCCTCGTGGTGGCGTTGTGTCTGGCGCTCCTGACGGCCGCTTCGTACGCCGAACTCGCCACGAAGTACCCCCGGGCAGGTGGCGCCTCGCATTACGCGACCCTTGCCTACGGTCCCTTCGCCGGATTTCTCGCCGGTTTCTGCATGCTGGCCGCCGGGATCGTGTCGGTCGGCGCTCTGGCCCGCGGTTTCGCCGGTGACTATCTGGCGGAGTTCGTCACCCTTCCGGTGGCGCTCGTCGCGGTCGTGTTCCTGGCCGCGCTCGCCCTGCTGAACGCGCGGGGGATCAGCGAGTCGACGCGGGCCAACGTCGTGGCCACCGTCATCGAGGTGGGCGGGCTCCTGCTCGTGATCGGGCTCGGCGTGTGGATCGTGCTGCGCGGTGACGGTGACGTGGGGCGCCTCACCGACCTGGGGACACCGGAACACGGGCCCGTTGCAGCCGTCCTGAGCGGGGCGGTGCTTGCCTACTACTCGTTCGTCGGGTTCGAGACCTCCGTCAACGTGGCGGAGGAGACCCGTGATCCGCGCCGCTCCTATCCGCGGGCCCTCTTCGGCGCACTGATCACCGCGGGCGCCGTCTACGCACTGGTCGGTGCCGCCGCGGCGGCCGCCGTGCCGACCAAGACGCTCGTCGAGTCCAGCGGCCCGCTCCTCGAAGTCGTCCGGGCGGCCGGTGGCGTCCCCACGGAGCTGTTCAGCGCCATCGCCCTGGTCGCCGTCGCCAACGGCGCCCTGCTCACCGGCATCATGGCCTCGCGCCTCGCGTACGGCATGGCACGTGACCGGCTGCTGCCGGGCTTCCTCACCAAGGTGCTGCCCGGCAGGCGTACGCCATGGGCGGCGATCGCCGCGACCACCGCCCTCTCGCTGCTTCTTGCACTGACCGGCGACGTGTCGACGCTGGCCTCGACCCTGGTCCTCCTCCTGTTGGTGGTCTTCTTCCTGGTCAACACGGCGGCCCTGGTGCTGCGCCGTGATGCCTCCGCGCAGGACCACTTCCGGGCGCCGACGGTTCTGCCGGTGCTCGGCGCGGTCTCCTGCGTCGTGCTCGCGACGCAGATCGAGCGCGAGGTGTGGCTGCGGGGCGGGGCGGTCCTGCTGGTGGGCGCGGTGCTGGGCGCCGTCACTGCCGTACGCCGACGCCGACGCCGGCAGCCCTGAGCCGCGGCGCCTACGCGGCCTGGATCAGCTCGGCCCGGCCGAACAGGAGCGCGTGGCCGGAGGGGAGTTGCGCCAGGATGCGGGTCAGCAGATCGGGGCCCGCCAGAGCCGCGACGGCGGCCAGGACGGCGCCGGTGTCCCAGCGCGTGGTGGCGGGGCTCGCCCCGGCCCGGGTGGCGAGGTCCTTGACCAGGCCCCAGCCGGTGAGGGGCTCGGGGTCAGGGATCTGGGCGGTGAGGACGAGTGCGGCCTCGACGGGAAGGCGGGCGGCGAGTTCGACGCGTTCGTCCCCGGTCAGCTGCCTGCCGAGTCCGCCGAGGACCAGCCGGACGGCTTCCTCGGCACGCTCCCGGGTGGGGTACGCGCCTTCGTAGCGGACCTTCTCCAGCATCTGCCGGTAGGTCATCGTGGGGAAGGGCCGGGTGGGTTCAGGTCGTTCGAACATCGCTGATTGCGCGCCTTTCTCGTCGCGGAGGTCGTGCGCGGGTGCCGGGCAGCCGGACGGCACCCGCTGGTTTGGTCTCGGGGGCTTCGCCCCGTCAGGCGCGGAGGACGGAGGCAGGGGGAGATGTCCGGCCTCCGCGCCACGCGTGCGCGGCTGCGGCTCAGCCGCTGATCTGCCGGTGGGACGCGTCGTTCCCGATGGAGATCTTGCGGGGCTTGGCGCGCTCGGCGATCGGGATGCGCAGGGTCAGCACACCCGCGTCGTAGTCCGCCTTGATGCGCTCGGTGTCCAGCGTGTCGGCCAGCACGATCTGGCGGGAGAACACGCCCAGCGGCCGCTCGGACAGTTCCATCTGGACGCTCTCGGACTTGGCGACCGGACGGCGCTCGGCCTTGACGGTCAGCATGTTCCGTTCCACGTCGATGTCGATCGCCTCGGCGGTCACGCCGGGAAGATCGAAGGCCACCACGTATTCGTCGCCCTCGCGATAGGCGTCCATGGCCATCGCGGAAGGCCGTGACCACGTGCCGGGGCCGACCAGCTGCTGAGCGATGCGGTCGAGCTCGCGGAAGGGGTCGGTGCGCATCAACATCGCGAAACACCTCCTGAAGGTCCGGGCAGTACCTGCCAATGCGCTTCACCTGCCATCGGTTGTAGCATGTCGTCCAATGGATGACAAGTTGCATGTCGTCCACCCGATGACAACGCCGAAGGAGGCCCCCATGGCAGCGACCGGCCCGCCGGAATCGCCCCAGGCCCACGCCCACAATCCGGCGTCCTTCCTGGCCGCGGCCTCCGCCCTGGAAGCCATCAGCGACGCCGTGCAGGTCGCCCAGGAGGCCGACACCGAAGCGCCGCCCGCCGGCCGCACCAACCCCGAACAGGCCCTCGCCTCGCTGCTGTTGCTGCGCGAGGTCCGTGAACAGCTCGCCGGCTGGGAAGCCGGCCTGATCGAGACCGCCCGCCATGCCGGAGCGAGCTGGGCCGACCTCGCCCACCCGCTGGGGGTCGCCAGCCGCCAGGCCGCCGAACGCCGCTACCTGCGCCAGCGCCCCGGCCCGACCGGGAGCACCGGCGAGCAACGCGTGCAGGCCACCCGCCGACGCCGCGCGGCCGACCGCTCCCGCACTGCCTGGGCCCGGACCAACGTCGGCGCCCTGCGCCGCCTCGCGGGCCAGGTCATGTCGCTCACCGGCCTGCCGCCGCAAGCCCAGGTTGCGATCGGCCAGTTGGACGCGGCGCTCGCGCACGACGACCCCGCGGCCCTGATCGACCCCCTGGCCAAGGCCCGCCCGTACCTGGCACGCACACACCCCGATGTCGTCGCCCAGCTCGACGCCCTCACCGGCCACCTCGACGAGAACGGCCCCGGCTGACCGGGGCGCCATGAGCAAAGGCCGGGGAAATGCGCGTGCAGCGCATTTCCCCGGCCTTTGCTCATGGGGTGAAACAGTTCGCGAATTTCGGATTCCGGTCAACCGCCGACGTACCAGGTGACTCCGCCGGAAGCGGCGAGAGCGATCAGCACGATGAACAGAATCACGTCGATGATGCCCAGAATGATGGCTGCCTTCGCCATGCCTCCGCCGCCCCTGAACGTCTTCTGGCGCAGCGCGACCGCACCGAAGATGATCGCGAGCGGCCCGAGGATGAAGTTGAGGAAAAACACACCGACGATGCCGCAGACAAGTCCGGCTATCGCGAGGCCGTTCGTCCGGGAGCCGGAAGAAGCTGCTGACGGATTGCCGTAAGCCGACATGGCCACACTCCTTGGAGATCGCATTCCAGCATTGAGTGACGTGAAGCCGAGTGCCCCGGAAATCAGTTCGTAGTCAGACCAAGTCGCCCCCGCCGGGCGCTGTTTCATCTCATTCGGCTTGTCCGAGCCTCGCCCCGGGTGTGTCCTGGGGGATGAACAGTTTCCCGGCCTGTGAGGGGAGCGACCGTGCACGAGGTACTGCGGGCCACGTCCGGCAGCCCGCTGTTCGAGGTGACCGCGGCTCCGTACGCGGTGCTCGACACGCAACTGCGCATCCAGGGGGCCAATCCGGCCTACCTGCGTGCCACCGGGCGCTCGCGCGACGAGCTGATGGGCGTCTTCGTGTTCGATGCCTTCCCGGACAACCCCGAGGATGCCGACGCGACCGGCGTACTCAACCTCGGCTCGTCCCTGGAACGGGTCCTGCGCCACGCGGCACCTCACGACATGGGCGTGCAGCGCTACGACATTCCCCGCGCCGATGCACCGGGCACGTTCCTTCGCAAGACGTGGAGCCCGATCAACTCCCCCCTGTCCGACGTCGAGGGACACATCGTCGGCGTACTGCACCATGTCGAGGACATCACCGTGGTGGACGACATTCTTCACCAGGCCCGCGGGACCGGCCCATCGGACGTCAAGCTGCGGCCGGCCGCCGTCCTGCGCCGCGCGATGCTGGCCGCGGCCCGCTGCGAAGACCAGGCGCGCGACAGCGACACGCGACGGGACGCACTGTGGCACCGGGTCGTCCACGCGGCCCGCCGGAACCGGCGGCCCGGCGGCTGCGCCGACGCCGTGTGCTCCACCGTGGTGGAGGAGTTGCCGGAGATCGACGCCGCCGCGATCACCGTGCACGGCTCGGGCCTGTTGCCGCAGCACCTCGCCGTCTCCTCCCCGCTGGCACGGCGCGCGGAGGAGATCCAATGGGTCACCGGTGAGGGGCCCACGCTGACCGCGCTCGCGACCGGCGAGCCCGCACTCATGTCCTGCATGGACCGGGACGGCCCCGCCTGGCCCTTCTTCGCCGACGCCGCGCGCGGCATCGGCGTTTCGGGGGTCTTCGCCTTCCCGCTGCGTACCGCCGCCGCGACCCTCGGCACCCTCACCCTCTACGGCGCTCGCCGAACCGGCCGTCCGGCACAACCGCCCGCCGTGGCACAGGAGTTCGCGGACATGGCCACCGCCGTGCTGCTCGCCGACATGGACAGCGAGATCGTCGAACAGGTCAGGGCCACCGCCGACGCGGACGACATCAACGTCACCATCGGAATCCTCTCGGTGGCGCACGGCATCAGCACGCACGAGTCCGGCCTGTGGCTGCGCGCGGCGGCCGGCGCGAGGGACCGCCCTCTCGCCGACTTCGCCCGCGAAATCATGGTCCGGCACGGCCACAAGCCCGGCGGCAGGCACTGAACTCCCGTCGCGGCCGGCGCGCTTCATCACCCCTCTGGTGGAGGTTGCGACAAAGGGCTGTGATGCCAAGTGCACGGCTCTACGGTGGAGACGTCGGTCGGGCGCGCCCCCGGTACGGGGCGTCAGGAGCGCTCGGAGTGGTGAGGGAGGGCTGTGCGTGGACAGGGGAGCGACTGTCGAAGACTTGCTGGGCAGCCTGGATTCGCTGGAGGACGAGGAGGAGCGGCGGGCGTGGGCGGGTGCCTGCGCGCATGCACTGGGGGTCGACGGTGTGGCGGTGTCGCTGGGGGAGGAACTGGTCTGGTTCAGCGACCGGACGAGTGCGCGACTGGAGGACGTTCAGTTCGTCATCGGGCAGGGGCCCAGTCTTTTCCTCCTTGCGGAGAGTGGGGTGCTCGAGGTGCCTGACCTGGACCGCCTGCTCGTCGGTCAGTGGCCTCAATTCGTGCCCGAGGCAAAGGAGTTGGGAGTCGCCGCGTTGTTCGTGTGGCCCGTCAACATCGGAGCGGCACAGGTCGGGACACTGACTGGTTATCGCCGCACGGCAGGGCCCCTGGCCGGTCGGCACGTGGCGGAGGGCTGGCTGGTGGCCGATTCGCTGGCCGGACATCTGCTGGGGCGATGGCCCGGCATGTCCGCCGGGGAGGAAGGGGACGGCCCCGGGAGCGTGGGGGCAGTGGATCTGCACCGGGCCGAAGTGCACCAGGCCACAGGGGTGCTGAGCGTGAGACTCGACGTTCCAGTGGCCGAAGCCCTGGCCAGACTGCGGGCCCGGGCATTCGCCTCCGGCCGGTCCTTGACGGACACCGCCCGCTTCATCCTCGACAAGGAAGTTCCGCCGTGACTTGGAAAAGCCTGGGGCCGCACGGCCCGGGGCAGGCCCGCGACGGGCCCACGGAAACCAGGAGAAAGCGAAGGAGCATGAGCAGGGAGCAGCACATCGCACGTACGTTTGTGGAGCTGGCCGACACCATGGTGGAGGACTTTGACGTCATCGACTTCCTCCAGCAGATGACCGTCCGCTGCCAAGAACTGCTCGACATCACCGATGCCGCGGTCCTCCTCGCCCACTCCGGCACCCGCCTCCACAGCCCGGCACCGTGCGACCCGGCCCCCGGGCTGCAGCGCGTGCTGGAGGTGGCCGTGGACGAGGGCCCGGCACTGGAGGCCTACCGCACCGCCCGCCCGATCGCCCCCGAGAACGCCGCCGACGCGGCGGCACGCTGGCCGCGGTTCACCGAACAGGTGCTGCGGGCCGGCTATGCGCTGCCCAGCGTCGTGCCGATGCGGCTGCGCAAGGACAGCATCGGCTGCCTGATGCTTCTGCACACCGGTGAGCGCTCACTGACGGTCGACGACCTGTCGCTCGCCCAGACACTGGCCGACGCGGCCACCATCGGCCTGCTGCACGCCCGTACCCTCCGCCGGCAGGAGACCGTCAACACGCAACTGCACACCGCTCTGCACAGCCGCATCCTCATCGAACAGGCGAAAGGCATCCTCGCCGCCCGCCGGAACATCCCCCTCAACCAGGCGTTCGATGCCATCCGGCACTACGCACGCCACCACAGGGCCCTGCTCAGCAAGGTCGCGCAGGATGTCATCGACGTCGGGCTGGTTCCGCCCGACCCACCCGTGGCGCGTGGGCAGACGACGCGCCGGAAAGCGGTAGGAGAGTAGGCGCCCGGGATGCGCGGCCGTGGGCGCCGCCGCACCCTGGAGACATGGGTTCCGCGCCGATAGTCGTCCACCCCTTGTCGCCCACCGGTGGGCGCAGGGTAACGGCGCGCGGGGAGATCCTGGGCCTCGCCCACAGTGATCGTGACGTGGTCGAGTTCCTGCGGCGCGCGGGCCTGCCCGACGCGGAGGGGCTCCTCGACGACCCCGCGTGGGTGAAGTGGCGCGGTGGGCGGGCGCATCACTACGAAGCGGCCTGAAGAGCTGTGTGCCCGGTCTGGCGGCCGGTGGTGCTGTGTGTGGCGAGCAGTCGAACTGCGGGCGGGTAAAACTCGCAGTGCTGGGGACCCGTTGACGCAAGCCGGGTCAGCGGCGCTTCCCATGGGGGTTGACCCGGGCAGGCTCCCCTGGTTCAGACCACGAGCCGGGCGGAGCCGCCCCCGACTTCACGACAAGCCGCCGTGCTCGCAGATCTGGCGGGCGACCTCACGCAGCTTGACGTTGTTCTCCTGCGAGTAGCGGCGCAGCACGTCGAAGGCCTGGTCCTCGGTGAGGTGGCGGCTGCCCATGATGATGCCCATGGCCTCGCCGATCACGTGGCGGGTGGCCAGGGCCTGGTCCATCTGCGCGTGCGTACGAGCACTGGAGAAGGCGACCGCGGCGTGGGAGGCAAGGAGCCAGCCCGCCAGCTCGCTGGCCTCGGTGAAAGAGCCGGGCTGACGCGAGTAGAGATTCAGCGCGCCGAACTCCTCGTCCTGGGTGAACAGCAAGAACCCCATCATGCTGCCGACGCCGAGGGCGCGGGCCTGTGGCGCGTAGCTCGACCAGCGCGTCTGTTCCCGCGTGAAGTCCTCGATGCGGAAGACGCGCTCGCCCTCCATGCGGCGGGCGGCATCGAAGCACGGTCCCTCGCCCAGGCGCTGCTGCAGCGCATCGCTGTCGACGACCAGCTGACCGGTCGCCGCGATCGTCTCCACCCCGCTGCCGTGCAGCACCAGAATGCCCGCGGCGTCACAGCCCTCCACCAGCTCGGTGGCCGACGCGGTGATCCGCCCCAGAGTGGCGTTCACAGAATCCTGTGCCAGCAGATCGCGCGCCAACGACGCCATCTGCTGCGCGAACCGCCCCCAGTCCACCATTACCCTCCGCATCTGCAGGTGCCACGACTCCTGCCGTGCCTCATCTGTCGGGGACGATCCTGCCGCATGATCGAGACCACGACTGCGAAATGGCCATGACGCCTCAAGGCCGGACCGGGGTGTGGTGCGTGGACCCGGGTCCACGCACCAGTTAGAAGGCGTCACCAGTTGTAGACGATGTCACCGTTGCTGTTGACCATCTTGAACGTTCCGTCCCCTTGGTCGATGACACAGCCGAAGCCGCCGTCCCCGGTCTCTCCGCAGAACGTGTCGGCGCTGGCGGGGCCCGCCATGGCGATGCCGCCGCCGACTAGGAGGCCGGCGGCCGCGACGGCGACGGCGAGCCGCTTGGCCCGCCTGCGGCGCGGCGGTGTGGTGGTGTCGTTCTGCTCCATGGCTTGAACTCCCTGCTCTCGTCGGGCTGTCGATCGCAGGGAGTTCGTAGCCTCCACCCGGCCGGATTGGCCTGGGTTCAGGGTCGGCGGGAGAGGGTCGCGAAGATCCGCTCGCAACGGGACGTCATCTCGGCGGCCGTCTGCTCCGGATGGTGGCGCCACCAGGTGACGGCGGCGCTCACGGTCCCGTACCAGAGGTGTGTGGCGAGATCGGTGTCGAGCGGGTCGTCGGCCAGGGGGGAGTGCAGGAACTCGGCGACGCCGACCGATCCCAGGCGGTTGAGCTCCCGGCGGTGGACGGTGGCCGCCGTGTGGAGCTCGCCGTCGGTCGGCAGCGTGGTGTCGTAGACCAGTTCCCAGTCGTCCGGCCGCGTCTCGAGCGCGTGGAAGATGGCGGCGAGGGTGCGTGCGGCGCGCGTGAGGTCAGAAGGGCCTTCCTGTGCGCTGCCGACTGCCGCGACCAGGCGGGTTCCGGCTCGTTCCAAGCAGGTCAGGTACAGGCCGTCCTTGGACCCGAAGTACTCGTAGATCATGGGCTTGGTGATGCCAGCCCGGGCCGCCACCACGGCGGTCGACCCGCGCGCGTAGCCCTTCCTGCCGAATTCCTCCGCCGCCGCGTCCAGGATCAACCGCTCCCGGTCCTTGCGGGGCATCCCCTTGGTGCCCACGTTGCGTGCGGCCTTCTCCTGCTTGCCCATGGCGACACCCTATGCCAAGGTGACCGCCAAGTAACTTACCTGGCGTTCAGATAGGTGGCGGTCATGACCGGCAAGACGCGTTCGTGGTGGGGCTGGGGCAACGTCGAGGACGCGGTGTCGGGCCGGGAGCGTGCGGAACTCACCCGGCGCACCGCCCAGTTGCTGCCGGGCGCCGACCTCACCGTCCACGAGGCGCCGGCCATCGCGTCCTTCGGCGTGGGCGCGAGCAGGGTCAGGCCCCCGGCGTCGCTGGCGCCGATCGTCTCGGCGGACGTGCGCGACCGGCTCGCGCACAGCCATGGGCAGGCCTTCCGCGACGTCGTGCGGGCGCTGCTCGGCAAGCTGCCCCACGTGCCCGACCTGGTTGTACGTCCGGCCTCCGAGGCCCAGGTCGTCCACGTCCTGGACTGGTGTCACGACGCGGGCATCGCGGTCATCCCGTTCGGCGGCGGCTCATCGGTGGTCGGAGGCGTCGAACCGCGGGTGGGGGAGCGGTACGCCGGGGTGATCAGTCTGGACATGACGTCGATGGACCGCGTCCTCGATGTCGACACGGTCAGCCGGGCCGCCCTCGTGCAAGCAGGCGCCCTGGGCCCGCGATTGGAGGAGCAGTTGCGGCCCCGGGGATACACCCTGCGGTTCTTCCCCCAGTCCTTCGAGTTCTCCACGCTCGGCGGCTGGCTGGCCACCCGGGCGGGCGGCCACTTCGCGACGCGGCTGACGCATGCCGACGACCTCACCGAGTCGTTGCGGGTCGTCACCCCCGGCGGAGTCGTTGAATCCCGGCGTTTGCCCGGATCGGGCGCCGGGCCGTCACCCGACCGTATGTTCCTCGGCTCCGAGGGCTCGCTTGGCGTGATCACCCAGGCCTGGGTGCGCCTCCAGGACCGTCCTCGGTGGCGGGCCGGTGTATCGGTGGGCTTCGGCGACCACGACGCGGGCGTGCGCGCGGTTCGCGCCTTGTCGCAGTCCGGCCTTGACCCCGCCAACTGCCGACTCCTGGACCCCATGGAGGCGCTGATCAACGCGGGTTCACCGACCGCGGTCCTGGTGCTCGGCTTCGAATCCGCGGACCACCCCGTCCACGCCGCGATGGAACGCGCATTGGAGCTCTGCCTCGACCACGGCGGCACTCTGACCGAGCCGCCCCGCTACACCGACAGCACCGACAGCACCGACAGCACCGACAGCGCCGACAGCGCCGACAGCGCCGACAGCACAGTCCGCGGCTCCCGCAGTGGAGCCGCAGACAACTGGCGCTCCTCCTTCGTACGGATGCCGTATCAGCGCGACGCGTTGGCCGCGCAGGGCATGATCGTGGAGACGTTCGAGACGGCCTGCACCTGGGACCGGTTCGACGCGCTGCGCGCCGCCGTCGACGAAGCCGCGCGGGACGCCATGCGCCAGGTCGGTGCGGAAGGCGTCGTGACCTGCCGGTTCACTCATGTCTACCCGGACGGCCCCGCCCCGTACTTCGGTGTCTACGCCGCGGGCCGGTGGGGCAGCACGGTGGAGCAGTGGGACGAGATCAAACAAGCCGTCTCCGGAGCCCTGATGGCACACGGCGCCACGATCACCCACCATCACGCGGTGGGCCGCGATCACCGCCCCTGGTACGACCAGCAGCGCCCCGACCTCTTCGCCGCCGCCCTGCGGGCGGGCAAGAAGATCCTGGACCCGGCGGGCATCCTCAACCCCGGGGTGGTCATCGATCCGCTGCCTGCTTCCTGAGGCAGGGCCGCCGGAAGAGGGCCCTGCGTACGCGTGCGGCCTTACTCGTCGAGGTCGCGCAGGGCGTTCTCGACGACCTCGGTCAAGGCGGGATGGATCCACAGCGGTTGCTCCGCGACATCGCTCGCCGTCAGGCCGAAGCGCATGGCGAGGACGAGCGGCTGCACAAGGGTGGCCGCCTGCTCACCGAGGATGTGGGCTCCGAGCAGCCGGCCGGTGCCGCGTTCGGCCAGGACCTTGCAGAAGCCGGTGGTGTCCTCCAGGGCCCAGCCGTAGGCCACGTCCTCGTAGCGGTGCGTGCCGCTCGCGTAGTCGAGGCCCTGTTCACGGGCTTCTTGTTCGGTGAGTCCCACCTGCGCGATCTGCGGGGAGGTGAACACGGCCGACGGCACCACGTCGTACGCCATCGACCGCGGCCGGCCGGGGTGCAGGAGGTTGTCGGCCACCACGGTGGCCTGGCGGTTGGCGACGTGCTTCAACGGGGGGCCACCGGCCGCGATGTCGCCCAGCGCCCAGACGCCGGAGGCACTGGTGCGCAGCTGCGCGTCGACGGTGATCAGGCCCTTGTCGTCGCACTCGATGCCGGCCCGCTCGACGTCGAGGTGGTCACTGTTGGGGCGACGACCGACCGCGACGAGCAGGGTGTCCGCCTCGATGACCGTCTTGTCGTCGAGCGTCAGCCGCAGCTTGCCCGGTTCACCGGCCACCTCGCTCAGCTCGCGCCCGAGCCGCAGATCCCACTGACCGTCCACGAGGTCGGTGAAGACCCGGGAGATCTCCTCGTCCTGCGGCATCAGGAGCCGCTCCTGCTGTTCGATCACGGTGACGGCGGTCCCGGCCGAGTGGAAGACGTGCGCCAGCTCCGCCGCGATGTAACCGCCGCCGAGGATGACCATCCGTTCGGGCACCTGATCCAGGCGCATCACGGTGTCGGAGGTCTCGAAGGGGAGCCCGGAGTCGGCGACCACCGGCGGTACCACGGGGCGCCCGCCCCCGGCGATCACCATCCGGTCGGCCGTGACCCGCTCGCTGCCGCCCTCGCTCTCCACGAGCAGCTCACGCTCCCCGGTGAACTGCGCGTGCCCCCGGTAGACCGTCACGAAGTCCTCGTCCCGACGGCCCTGCTCCCCGTCGCGCGATGCGGCGTCGAGCCGCCCGAACACACGCTCCTGGACCGCCGGCCAGACGACACCGTCCAGCGTGGCCCGGACGTTGTGACGCTCGCTCTCCCGCACGTGCCGGGCCACGTCCGCGGTCAGCGCGAGCATCTTGCTGGGAATGCAGCCCGCGTTGAGGCAGGTGCCGCCGAAGGGCCCCTCCGCGACGACGGCGACATCCAGGTGGGCGAAGCGGTCGTCGATGAGTGCGTTGCCCGTGCCTGCTCCGACTACGACAAGATCATGATGCGCCATGAAGAATATGTAGCCGCCCCTCGCGTGTTCACACCTGTGCGCCCCCGAGTCGCAGCCCATTCACGTAAATATTTGGGCGAAAAGAAAAAAAGTTACCTACCTGGGCAATCCAAACGGGCGGGTTGTGACGAATGCCTGATGTGAGGGCGTGCAGGAGACGCGCCGGCCCGGTGGCCCCGCGTCCTCACCGGCCGTAGGCCGCCAGGGGGGCCGGTGGACGTCCGTGTCCGCCGAAGGAGGGTTGATCATGACTGCTCATCGCGCAACGACTCGGATGGTGATGGGAGCCGCGGCTCTGGCGCTGCCTCTCTCGCTCGCGGCGTTCGCCCCGTCGGCGTCGGCGACGTCCGGTGACTCGGAGGGGCCGTTCGGTCCGGCCTGTTCCTCCGTGCCCAAGGAGGGTGCGGGTTCCCTCGACGGCATGGCCAAGGACCCCGTGGCGACCGCCGCGTCCAACAACCCGGAGCTGTCCACCCTGGTGACGGCGGTGAAGAAGGCCGGTCTCGTGGACACGCTGAACAACGCGAAGAACATCACGGTGTTCGCGCCGACCAACGCGGCCTTCGAGAAGATCCCGAAGGCGGATCTGGACAAGGTGCTCAACGACAAGGCCCAGCTCACCAAGATCCTCACCTACCACGTGGCAGGGGAGAAGATCACGCCGGACATGCTGTCGGACGGCACCTTCAAGACGCTGGAGGGAAGCAACCTGATGACGTCCGGCTCGGGCGAGTCGTACAAGGTGAACGACAGCGCCAAGGTGGTCTGCGGCAACGTCAAGACCGCCAACGCCAACGTCTACCTCATCGACACCGTCCTCATGCCCAAGAGCTGACCCGCGGTTCGCCGGCCGGGCCCCGCATCCGGACGTTCAGGATGCGGAGCCCGCCTTCTTCGGATCGTGGCCCCAGTTCATGAGGGAGTACCGCCAGGGAGTCTCGGTGGTGTCGCCCTTCGGGCGTTGCTTCATGTGCCGGTGCACGTAGCCGACGACCTTGCGCATGTGCGTGACGTCGCTGTCGGTCAGGTCGGCCTTCTTGGTGCGCAGCAGCTTGACGATGCGGCGGCCCGATGCGTGGCCGACGCTCTCCGAGGAACCGTCGGACTGGCCCACGCTGTGGGAGTCCTCCGTCTTGAGCCACTTCTCGAGTTCGCCCGCGGTCATGTTCACCGCCTCGTCGAACTGCTCCAAGGTCTCCTTGCGGTCCGTTTCGGCTGCCTTGGTCATGACGACTTGCGCTTCTTGTGCAGCGACTCCGGCTTGTGGACCGCTCGGCGGCCGGACTTCTCGCTCTCCACCTCGTACTGCGGTTCGTCCTTGGACGCGTCGACGGTGCGGCCGGCGGTCTCGGTCCGCCCCGTGATCTTCTTCTTCACGGTGCCGGGGACGGTCTGCCCGTGGCTGCTCCAGGCGACCTCGTCGCCTTTGCGCAGCTTCTTGTCCTTGGCCATGTGGCGTGTTCCTTCCGATCGCCGGGACGACGAGTCCCATGATGGAGCGGAACACCACAGGGGGCATTTCGGGAGCGGTACCCGCAGACGGAGGAGATCCGGATGGCGAAGGTCCATGTCCGCGGAGCAGCGGACGTCGTGGTCGTCGGTGCCGGTCTGGCCGGTCTCGCCTGCGCCCTGGACCTGTGCCGCGCGGGGCGGCGGGTGGCCTTGCTGGAGGCGTCCGACGGGCCGGGCGGCCGGATGCGGACGGACCGGCAGGACGGATTCCTGCTTGATCGCGGGTTCCAGGTGTTCAACACCGCCTATCCGCAGGTGAAACGGCGCGTCTATCTGCAGAGTCTTCGGCTGCGCCCTTTCATCCCGGGCCTGCTCGCGCACACCCCGGACGGCCCGGTCCGTCTCGTCGATCCGACCAGGCAGCCCAGTGCGGCGGGGTCCCTGCTGCCCGGGCGGGCCCTCGCGTCCCGCGACCTGGCCGCGATGGCGGCGCTCACCGCCCGCGACGCCGTGCTGCCCGTCACCCTTCTCAAACGACGCCCGGACCGCTCCACCTCAGCTGCTCTGTCCCGGGCGGGCCTTTCGGACGCGGCAGCGGACCACATCCTGCGCCCGTTCCTCGCGGGAGTCTTTCTGGAGGATCGCCTGGAGACCTCCGCCCGTTTCTTCCACCTGGTGTGGCGGAGCATGGTCCGGGGGTCACTGTGCCTGCCCGCCGAGGGCATCGGCGCGGTGCCCGCCCAGTTGGCAGGGAACCTGCCCACCGACGTCCTGCGCCTGGAGACACCCGTCGCCGAGATCACCGACGCGGGCGTACTTCTGACGGACGGCAGCGAGGTCGCGGCCACGAGCGTCGTCGTCGCCACGGATGCCGCCACCGCGGCCCGCCTGCTGCCGGGCCTGCCCGTACCGGACGGGCGTACGGTCACCACCTACTACCACGCGTCCGACAGCACGCCGCTGCGAGAACCGACCCTGGTGGTCGACAGCACCGGGACCGTGCTGAACACCTGCGTGCTCAGCGAGGTCGCACGCACCTACGCGCCGCCCGGCACCGCACTGATCTCCACCTCGGTGCTCGGCGCGGACGGACCCGGCGCGGCCGACGCGGTGCTGCGACGCCTGGACGAGCTGTACGGCACCGACACCAGCGGCTGGCAGCAAGTGGCCGTGCGCACCGTCGCCGGAGCGCTGCCCGCCATGCTGCCGCCCTGGCCGCTCAGCCGCACCGCCCGCCACAGCCCGGGAAGGTATGTGTGCGGGGACCACCGGGCCACCGGTTCGGTGCAGGGCGCGCTGGCGTCGGGCACGCGCGCCGCGCGGGAGGTGCTTGCCGACTCGGCGCGTCGCTGATGCCGGGCCGATGGGCGGCCTGCCTCAGGGTGCTTCGTCGCCCACGCGTGCCTGCTGCGCCAGCAGCTCGTCCAGATCCGTCAGCCGGTCGAGGCCGCGGACGGCCCTGACCATGCGGGCGTTGCGCTCAAGGATCGTGCGATGCCGGTGGAGAAAGGCCCAGTAGCCGCCGCTGTAGGGGCACGCGTCGTCCCCGGTGCGTTGTTTGGGGTCGTACACGCACGGGCCGCACAGGTCGCTCATCCGGTTCACATAGGCGCCGCCGGAGGTGTAGGGCTTGGTCGTCATGCGCCCGCCGTCGGCGAACTGCGACATGCCCACCACATTCGGGACCATCACCCAGTCGTAGGCGTCGACGAAGCACCGGTGGAACCAGTCGGTGACGGCGGCCGGGTCCCAGCCGCGCTGGAGCGCGTGGCTGCCGAGCACCATCAGGCGGGGAATGTGGTGGGTCCACCCGGTGGCGCGCACTTGGCGCAGGACGGTCGACAGACACCGGGCCTCCACCGCGTCGGCGTCGAGTTCGGCGAACCAGTCGGGTACGGGAGCGTGGTGCCGCAGGGCGTTGCGGTCACGGTAGTCCCGCTCGAAGTACCAGTAGAGATGCCAGACGTACTCCCGCCACCCCGCGATCTGCCGTACGAAGCCCTCGACGCTGTTGATCGGCGCGTGGCCCGAGCGCCAGGCGGCTTCCGCGCGCTGCACGCATTCGTCCGGGTCCAGGAGCCCGAGGTTGAGGGGTGCGGAGAGCAGGCTGTGGCTCATCACCGGATCGGCGGTGAGGATCGCGTCCTCGTGCGCACCGAAGGTGGGCAGCCGGTGTTCGATGAACCGGTCGAGTGCGGCGAGCGCCTCGCGGCGGGTGGCGGGGAAGTGGCGCGGCGCGTCCTCGCCCACGAAGGAGACCTCGCCCGAGCGCTCCCAGCGGTCCAGGTCCTCGCGTACCTCGGCGTCGATGTCGTCTTCTCGCGGACGGTAGGGGGAGGGCAGGTCCAGTGTCTTCGCGCCTTTGGGCGGCGCTTCCCTGTTGTCGGTGTCGAAGTTCCAGTGCCCGCCCGCGGGTTCGTCGCCGTTCATCAGGATTCCGCCGCCCCGCCGGACCCAGCGGTAGAAGTCCTCCTGGCGCAGCCGGGTCGATCCGTGCCCCTTGGCCCAGGCCGCGAAGTCGTCGTTCGGCACGAGGAACCCCCGCGCGGGCAGCACCCGTACGCCGGGAAGCGAGGAGACGAAGTCCAGGGCGGCGTGGGAGGTGGGGTGATGAACGGTGAGGTCCCCGACGACGGCGGCTTCGCGCAGGCCCTGGCGGTAGGTCTCGGCCTTCACGTACCGCACGCGATCACCCAGTTCGGCGGCCCGGTGACGCATGGCCGAAAGGACCAGGTGGGCCTTGGCGCGGTGGAACCTCCGCCTGCGCAGGACGGAGCGGGCCTCGATCATCAGCAGGGGAGTGTCGCGCCGCGGGCCCGTCGTACCGGGCTGAGTGAAGTGGGGCCCGAGCTGATCGCCGAAGAGCCAGTGGGTCGTGGGGGAGGACGTACCCCCGCTGTCATCGGTGGCATCGGCCTTCTGGGACATCTGTCCTCGCACTGTTGGGGCGCACTGTCCGGGTTGGCGCAGCGGGGGTTTCGCACACTATGTGCCGCATCGGTCGCCGACGTGATGCCGCGCCCCCACGGTCGGGCTTCCTCCACGGCGTCGGCGGCGCCAGGAGCCGTGCCATCAGGCAGTTCCCGAGACTGTTTGCGAGATCCCACGCTCCATCTGATGCTCTCGTAAATCTGTCGAATTTTTGCAATCCATGCCACGCATCTTGCGTTCTTGCTGGGGTGGCGGTTGAGTGCTGCCGTCGCCGCCACACTCCCCCCACCCGAAAGGTGCGCCACAACTGTGGGTCGGTATGTCGTGTAAGTCGCTATGTCATGAACGCGTCATCACCCTGCACCGAGAGGAACATCCATGAGATGGAGACAGCGGAGCCGACGCACCATCGGCGTCTGGCTCACCGCCGCACTGCTGGGAGCCGGGGTCCTGCCCGTCGCCGCCCACGCGGTGCCGACGGCGCCGTCGGCACCCGAGGCGGCCACGAATCTGGCGCTGAAGAAGCCCATCGAGGCGTCCACGTCCACCCAGAACTACTACGCCCCCAACGCCAACGACGGCAGCACGAGCAGCTATTGGGAGGCCAGTGGCCTCCCGTCGACGCTGACCGTGAAGCTCGGCGCCGACGCGGAGCTCGACTCGGTCGTCCTCAAACTCAACCCGGACGCGGCCTGGGCGACCCGCAAGCAGAACATCGAGGTGCTCGGCCGCGCGCAGTCCGCCACCGACTTCAGCACGGTGAAGGCCAGGGCCGACTACACCTTCGACCCCGCCGGCAACCGCAACAGCGTGACGATCCCGGTCTCCGGGCGCTATGCCGAGGTCCGGCTGAAGATCTACTCCAACAGTTCCGGATACGCGGGCCAGGTCGCGGAGTTCGAGGTCAACGGCACCCCGGCGCCCAACCCCGACCTGACGGTCACCGACGTGAGCTGGCGGCCCGCGCAGCCCAGCGAGAGTGATGTCATCAAGGTCGACGCCACCGTGCGCAACACCGGTTCGGCCGCCTCGGCCGCCACCACCGTCGACGTCAGCCTGGGCGGAACGGTCGCGGGCAACGCCAAGGTCGGCGCGCTCGGTGCCGGTGAGTCGGCCACGGTCCCGGTCGACATCGGCAAGCGGGCCCAAGGCAGTTACACCGTGTCCGCTGTGGTGGACCCCGGTGACACGGTCCCCGAGCAGAACAACGACAACAACAGCCGCACCGCCGACGCGAAGCTGACCGTAGGCCAGAGCCCCGGCCCCGACCTGGAGGTCACCGGCATCACGTCGAACCCGGCCAACCCCGCGGTCGGCGCCGACGTCACCTTCACGGCCAAGGTGCGCAATCGCGGGACCAGCGCCGTGAGCGCCGGGTCGGTGACCCGCCTGACCGTGGGCGACAAGACGCTGAACGGCACCACGCCCGCCATCGCCGCGGGTGAGAGCGCCACCGTCGACCTCTCGGGCACATGGACCGCCACCAGCGGCGGCGCCACACTCACCGCGACCGCTGACGCCACCGGCGTCGTGGACGAGACGAACGAGGACAACAACGTCTTCGCGCGCTCCATCGTGGTCGGACGCGGTGCCGCCGCGCCCTACGTCGAGTACGAGGCGGAGTACGGCAAGCACAACGGCACGCTCCTGGAGGCGGACGCCGAGCGCACCTTCGGCCACACCAACTTCGCCACGGAGTCCTCGGGCCGCAAGTCGGTGCGGCTCAACTCGACCGGCCAGTACGTGGAGTTCACCTCCACCAGCGCCACCAACTCCATCGTCGTACGCAACTCCATCCCCGACGCCCCGGGCGGCGGCGGCCAGGATAAGACGCTGAGCCTCTACGCCGACGGAAAGTTCGTGCAGAAGCTGACCCTCTCCTCCAAGCACAGCTGGCTGTACGGCAACACGGACCAGCCCGAGGGCCTGACCAACACCCCCGGCGGCGACGCGCGCCGGCTCTTCGACGAGTCGCACGCCCTGCTCGCGCAGACCTACCCCCAGGGCACCAAGTTCCGCCTGCAGCGCGACGCCGGTGACGACGCCGCGTACTACACGATCGACCTCATCGACCTGGAGCAGGTGGCGCCGCCGGCGAGCAAGCCCGCCTCGTGCAAGTCGATCACCGAGTACGGGGCCGTCCCCAACGACGGCATCGACGACGCGAACGCGATCCAGAAGGCGGTGACCGCCGACCAGAACGGCGAGATCGACTGCGTGTGGATCCCGGCGGGCCAGTGGCGCCAGGAGAAGAAGATCCTCACCGATGACCCGCTGAACCGGGGCCAGTTCAACCAGGTGGGCATCAAGGACGTGACGATCCGCGGCGCCGGCATGTGGCACGCGCAGCTGTACTCGCTGATCCCGCCGCAGGACGCGGGCGGCATCAACCATCCGCACGAGGGCAATTTCGGCTTCGACATCGACGACAACACCAAGATCTCCGACATCGCCATCTTCGGTTCCGGCACCATCCGGGGCGGCGACGGCAACGCCGAGGGCGGCGTCGGACTCAACGGCCGCTTCGGCAAGAACACCAAGATCGCAAACGTGTGGATCGAGCACGCCAACGTCGGCACCTGGGTCGGCCGTGACTACAGCAACATCCCCGAGCTGTGGGGCCCCGGCGACGGCCTCGAATTCAGCGGGATGCGCATCCGCAACACCTATGCCGACGGCATCAACTTCACCAACGGCACCCGCAATTCGTCCGTCTTCAACTCCTCGTTCCGCAACACCGGTGACGACGCGCTCGCCGTGTGGGCCAGCAAGTACGTCAAGGACACGTCGGTCGACGTCGGCCACGACAACGTGTTCCGCAACAACACGGTGCAGCTGCCGTGGCGCGCCAACGGCATCGCGGTCTACGGCGGTTACGGCAACAAGATCGAGAACAACCTGGTGTACGACACCATGAACTACCCCGGCATCATGCTCGCGACCGACCACGACCCGATCCCCTTCACCGGGCAGACACTGATCGCGAACAACGGGCTCTACCGCACCGGCGGGGCGTTCTGGAACGAGGACCAGGAGTTCGGCGCCATCACGCTGTTCGCGCAGGGCCCGAGCATCCCGGGTGTCACGATCCGCGACACCGACATCCATGACTCGACGTACGACGGGATCCAGTTCAAGACGGGTGGCGGTGCCATGCCGGACGTGAAGATCAGCAACGTGACGATCTCCAAGTCCAACAACGGCTCCGGCATCCTCGCCATGGGAGGCGCGCGGGGCAGCGCGACACTCAGCAACGTGAAGATCACCGACTCGCGGGACGGGGACATCCTGATCGAACCCGGATCGCAGTTCGTCATCAACGGCGCGAACGCGCGCCTCGACCCCGCCATACCGGGGACCAGGCAGGGGCTGTAACACCCTTCCGGCCTGTCACCTCAGCCGGAGCAATCGATCAGGCCGCCCGGATCTGTGCCCCAGGTCCGGGCGGCTTGTCGCGGTCGTGGTCGTGACCGGCGGCTTCACGGCGTGGGGGAGTCCTCGGCGGTCTGGAGCGTGGTGTTGTGCTCGTGGATGAGCCGCAACGCCTCGTCGCGGTCGCGTCGGTCCAGGGCGTCGACGAGGTCGCGGTGCAGATGGTGGCGTTGCGCGATGTACTCGCCCAAGGGCTGGTCGCTGGTCGGCAGCACGGACACCGCATCACGGACACCGCATCACAGTTCAGCCTGGTCAAGTCGTTTCCCGGGTTCGCGCCCATCGGGCCGTGGCTGGTCACGCCGGACAAGTTCGACGACCCCGACGACCTGGAACTGCGCTGTGCGATCAACGGCGAGGAGGTCCAGAAGGGCCGTACCCGTGACCTGATCCACTCCGTGCCCGCATCGCGCGCCCGTCCGCCGTCCTTGGCGCCCATGCCCTCCCCACACTGTACGCATCGGTGCCACGATGCCCCTGCTGAACAGCGCGATGGGGGCGCTTTCATGGCTCATCCGGTGCCGCGGCGGTCGGGGGGCATGAGATACGCGATCGCCGTGTCAGGCCGTGACGCCTGAGGGCTGCTGCTAGGTGCTCTGTTTTGGGACCGGGATGGCCAGTTGGGCCGTTCCCTGTTCCCATGTCTGCACGGTGCCTCCGAAGCTGCGGAAATGATTGAGGGCCGGCGTGTTCTCGCCCAGTACGTCGGCGTACACGGTGTGCAGCTCGGCCCGCGCCGCAGTGTGAAGGAGCCGTGTGGTCAGCCACGTGCCGATGCCCCGCCGCTGCCAGGCGTCCACGACCATCAGGGCGATCTGCGGCGGGTGTGGCCCGACCGCTGCGGCGAACTCTCCCAGCGCCACGGCTTGGGCCGTCGGTGTCGTCACGAGGAAATAGTGGTTGCGTGCGGCGAGGAGCTGCTTGAGCAGCAGGCGCGGGGCGCCGTGCATGGGGGCGTGATAGCGACGGTAGAGCGTGTTCGGCGAGCAGCGCGCGTGCAGGTCCTCGATGGCGGATGCGTCGTCCGCGACGGCCGGACGCAGCACGAGGCGGTACTCGTCGACGGCTCGGTACTCGTCGTTGAACCTCTCGGTGGTCTCGGCGGGCTCGATGATCTCGGGGGTGCCGCTGGGTACGGCGGCATCGGTGAGCGGGGGAGTGGTGCTCATGTGCGGGGTTTCCGTTCTGCCGTGGTGCCCTCGGTCAGGCGGAGGGCGAGACCTGTGGCGTGGTAGATGCAGGTGCCGTCGACGGACAGCCAGCCGTCGCCGGTGAGGACGATGCCGTCCGGGCCGTGGCGCAGGCCGGTGATGTCCACGTCCACCGTGACCAGCGTGTCGGTGGGGACGACCTGCCCCCGGTACTTCCAGGTGAGGGGGGCGGACGTGGTGGTCGGTTCGATGTGTGGGGAGGGCATGCCCGCGTCCAGGCGGAGCGCGATCAGGTGGCAGCGCAGCAACTGGTACATGGCCTCGATGCCCAACGAGCCAGGTTGCACCGGATCCTGGAAGAAGTGCGCGGTGAAGTACCAGTCGCCCGCGTCGACACGTTTGCGTGCCCGCAGTCTCCCCCTGCCCGCGTGGCCTCCCTCGGGCCAGTGGCCGGCGAGCTCGTCCAGCATCAGCAGCGGGGTGCGGGGCAGACGGACCGGGCCGTCGAACCACCGACCCGGTCGGGCAGTGAGATCACAGTCGAGGACGGGCTCGGCACCCTCCTCGCGCACGTGCGGTGGCGGACCGGGCAGGCCCGTGCGCTGCGCGAACGCATCCGGCGGGAAGAAGCCGAAGCTGGTGGTGCCGGAGAAGACGGTGACGGAGTCCGCCCAGCACTCCACGTCGAAGAAGACCAGGACCATGGTGCCGTCGTCGACCCGCCGGCGCAGAGTGGCCCGCGTGGTCAGGACGCGGGCTTGCGGCGGGATGGGCGCCGCATACCGCGTCTCCCCGTCGAGGTTGCGGAAGACCGGGGTCCCGGGCAGGTCTTGAGCGGCCCCCACGTACTGGGCGAGCCAGCCGCAGGGTTGCAGCGCCGCTTCGAGGAGGAGCGCGGGGGGCAAGGGAGACTCGCCGTCCCTCCGCCGGAAAATGCCGTCGCCCTGGCCCGACACGGCCTCCGGAATGTCGTACTCCGCCTCGATGCAACTGTCCTCTTCGGGCTCCCAAGGCGTCGCCTTCAGATGAGTCACGCGCGTGAGGCACTGGTAGGGCGGCGCGGGCAGGCGGATCACGCGAGGTTGCGCGTCGAGGGACCGGTGGGCCGCGCCGAGCGCCTCGCTGGGGCGCCCCCAGGCGGCCGCCACCATCGACCCGCGGTCCAGGCGCAACCCGTCGCGAACAAGGGCCCGTGGATCGGGTGCCGACGTCTGCACGCTGGAAAAGGCGGCGGATGGAATGTGCCGCAAAGCGTGCTGCCCCTGCCCCTGCCCGTGCCCGTGCCCGTGCCCGGCGGCAAGGCGCCGCCACTGTTCCAGCGGCCAGTCCTGCACCAATTGCAGCGTCATGTTCCGCGCACGCAGAACAGGCGCCCGGTCACGGCTGCACACCAAGTCGGCGCGCAGATAGGGCTCGTGAGCATCCGTGGCGATCTCGGTGATGGTCACCTCGCACGCCACGACGCCTCCTGATGTGCCGGAGGGCGTGTGGAAAAGGGTGCAAGGGCTACCGGCCAGCGGTTGGAATCGCCAGCCGTCCCGCTCTTTCGTGAGGCCCAGAGCGGCGAGATGGAATGCCAGGGCCTGCTGGCTGCCTTCCAGGAGGAAGGGGAGGCTGTCCGTCTCGGCGAGGGGCTCGCCGGAAGGGGTCGTCGGTGCGGTGTCGGCGTACAAGTGGGTCTCGCACGGCCGTAGTTGAGCGGTCAGGTGCCCAAGACCGTGAGCGCCGCCATGCGGGTCGAACGAGGTGACCCGGTGCAGGATCGCCAACTCGTCCGTGCCGCTGCGTGGTGTGCGGATGTGCGAGCGGGTCACTGCCCATGCTGAGCCGAAGCAGTCGTAGGGCCGCCCCTCGCGGAACGCGCGTACGGCCTCGGGGTCGAAGCCTCGTGCCGGGCCGGCTCCCGTGGGCCGCACCGATTCAGGGACCGTGCGGAGCGACGCCTGGGCGCTGTCGGAAGCAGCCCGCAAGGTCAGCACAGGGCGGCCTGATGCGTGGACAGTGTGCTCGAAGGGCGTGGGTGGCGCGTTGCGCTGATGGTGCAGGGTCTCGTCAGGCCGGGGAAGCGGGCCATGGAAGACCAACTCCACAAGGGACGGGTGGATGGCCCGAGGGGGGCGAGTGCTGAGGGCCGCGTTCGACACCCGCTGGGCCAGAGCACTGTGAAGTGTTGCGGCCAGGCATACGTGTCCGGACGCCTCGAGCACCGGCGGCTCGTCTCGGGAGGGTGCTCGGCCTGCGGGGGCCACGGCGTACTCGCTGAAGTGGTGGTGGCCTCGCAGCAGCAGCGCCTGCATCCGCTGGTGTTGGTCCATCAACTGGCAGTGAGTTGCGGCGACTTGAGCGTATGCGTCTGTCCCCGTCGCTGAGGCAGAACTGATCGTGCCCTTCACCACAGTCGCACGCAAGCCCGCCGTGTCACCTCTTGTGCAATCCAAGTCCAGGGGCGGCAGCACAGGGGCGGGCTCCATCACCGCGGGGGTGGGGATCACGACCGGTTCGGGCTGGTGCGGCAGGCGGACTTCGTGCGGCTGGACGCCTCGCGCCGCTGACAGGTGGGCGAACAGTGCCTCGTCGTCAGCCTCGACCCCGGCGGCCACGAGTTGGGCGCACAGTTCGGTCAGCCGGTCCAGGCCGCGCCCGTCGGTGGGGTCCAAGGCGAGTGCCAAGTGGGGGCGTTCGCCCAGGATCTCGCGGATCCACTGGGTGCACCGTTCTTTGGGACCGTGCTCGACGAAGACACGTACGCCGTCTGCCCACGCCTGTTCCACGGCCCCCACGAAGTCGATCGTCCCCAGCGCCTGCGCGACACTCGCCTCCGCGATCGCGTCCGGTCGCGGGGTGAAGCGGTAGGTGCCCGAACAGGTGTAGAAGCGCAGCCCGTCGTCGGCCGGGCGCACCGGGCGGCGGAAGTAGTCGCGCCATTGCGCGGCCGCGGTCCGCGCCATCGGGGTGTGCACGGCGATGTCGTAGTCGAGCGGTACGGCGTACTCGTGAGGCAGCCGTTCGAGCACGCGACGACAGGCCTCGGCCTCGCCGCCGAGGGTGCAGCTGCTGGGCGCGTTGACCGTGAGGAGGTGCACGCCGGGTTCGTCCTTGACGGCCTCGGCGGCGTGCCTCGGGTCGGTGCCCACCAGGTGTGCGGCCCACTGGCTGCCGGGTACTTCCGCCCGCTGCCACCCGGCGCGGATGGCCCGCCAGGGGTGCGTCAGCAGCCCGGAGAAGAGCGGGCTGCTGCGGGTGTCGGCCAGCAGACCGGCCACGTCCTGCCACACGCCGGTGGCCAGCAACGCGCTGATCTCTCCCGAGGAGTAGCCCAGGACGGCCTGGGGGCGCAGGCCCAGCACCCCGGTCGTGATGTGGGTGTGCACCATGCTGAGGAACGAGGCGGCGTAGATCTTGCCCACGGCGTCCGCGGGGCCGTCCGACGGGGCGTAGGCCCAGCCCGCCATCTCCCGCGGATCGCCTCGGTGCCGCAGCTCCTCGATGGCCCGGGGGAAGGCGAGGAGCTGCGTGCGGGCCATGCCCGAATACGCGGCGGCGCCGTTCGGGAAGACGAAGGCCAGGTCACCGCCCAGGGGCCGCGCGCTGAAGTACACCCCTGGCGGGCGGGGCCTGCGACCCCCCTCGGCCAGCCAGTCGCGGGCCTGCTGGACGCGGCGGTGGTAGGCCTCCTGCCCGGCCGCCACGATGACGAGACGTGCCGGGCCGCTGCGTGAGGTGTGCCCGCGCTCCAGTGCATCGAGGACTTGAGCGGCGTCGGTGCCGGAGAAGACGTACAGATGTTGCGCGGCTGCCCGCCTGGGCGCCCAGGCCGCCGCGGTCTCCCGCACGGAGCGCAGCCGCAGCGACGTACCGCCGCCGTTACCGGTCACGAGCACCCGTGCGGTGCGACGTGGTGCGAGCCAGGGTTCGGCGTGTGCGTCGGAACGGGGCCGCACGCCGTGGTGCACCGATGTCGCCGCGGCTGCCACAGCCTCCAGCCCGGCCACGCCGCTGCCCCGCCCCAGCGGGCCCTCCCACGCCATGTCATCGTCCTGGCCGCACAGGGCGGCGGTGTCATCGGACCCGGGACGGTGGGCGGGGAAGACCACACTGTCGCGCTCAACGTCGGGCTCACCGGCAGCGATGTCCGCGCGGTCGATCAAGGCGAGCGGTTCGTCCGTTCCCTGTGAACCCAGGGTGTGCCGCGTGAGGACCACGGCGACGGCGGCAGAACACATGCCTTCCCGGCCGTCGGCGGCCGCTGAGCCCAGGCCCGACGAAGCCCCGGCGACGACCGCCACGTCGACCTGACCCGATCGCAGGGCCCGCAAGGCACCGTGCAATGCTTCTACATCGGCAACGGCTTCGGTACGGACGGTCGCGGATACCGACATCGAGGCAGAGGCCAGGACGGTGCGGATCTCCGCAGCCGCCTTCTCGGCCGCCGCCTTTGCTGCCGCCCGGCCCGGCCCCGGCTCGCTACCGCCGCAGAGGACGACGGAAGACCGTGCGGGCAGTACCGGCAGTGCGGCCACTGCTTCCTGGACGACGGCGACGAGCAGGCCTGCCGCCCCGGTGAGCCCAGGGCGCGACGCGACATCCCCCGCCTCCGTGGCCGCAAGGGCTGGTACCGCGGGGACGTCGGCCCGCCCGGTGATCAACCGATCGATGAAACCACGCGTCCCCCCACCGTCCGAGGTCCGGACCGCGAAGGCCCGCACGGCGATCTCCGCGTCCGCCGGCGCGGCGGAATCGGGGGCGCCCTTCTCTTCTGGAATGTGAGCTGCGTCCATGGCGCTCTCGGTGCTCCTGGTGTCGGGTCGCCCCCGGCGGGGCAGGGGAGGCGGCGGGATCATGAGGGGCGCAACACCTGCTGTACGCCCAGTAGTTCGGCGATCGGCGCGTCGGACGGGCCCAGCAGGACGTCGCAGCGGGCAAGCCCGTCGTCGGCGTCCCTGGCGTGCACCGTGCATTGCGCGGTGCCCTCGACAGGCCCCCACCGGTGCCAGCGGAAGACGTCGATGCCCATGGGCAACGTGGGGCCGCCCAGCAGGTGTTCGGCCCACAGCCCGGCCAGTTGCAGGGCGCCGTCGACGGCCGCCGGATCGGAGGCCCAGGGTTCCGGTCGCCAGTCCATGACGCGTACGCCGGCCAGCTCGCCCCGCGCGCCCAGCGGGCCGACCCCTTCGAAGCCGTGCATCACCTGGAACGCGGGCCCGTGGAAGAGGACTTGTCCGTCATACAGCTCGGCGCGCGGCAGCGGGCCCAGCCCCTCCAACGGAGAGCGCACCTGGCCCCTGGCGGCGGGTGGGGCACCCAGCGTGGCGCGGTAGTGGGGTGCCGCGGAGGTGTCCCCGGCATAGAGGTGCAGTTGTCCGGGGTGCGTCCGCTCGGCGGTCCGGACGCCGTGCACGCGCAGGCGGTGCTCTGCGGTGCCGAAGTCCTCCAGCGGGATGCCGCGCAGGACGCGCAGGTCACTGAGTTCCAGATCGGCGTGCGGCTGGTGCTCACGCAGCAGCCGGGCGAGCCATTCCGTCACGTAGGCCATGGGCACGACGGGGCGTCCGCCTACGGCGTGATCAGCGAAATGGGGGTGGGTGCCGGACCCGACGCGCAGTTCGGCAAGGGGCGCGTCGCCTTGGGCCGGTACGAGGTCGGCGCATCCCGCGTCGGGGACAAGGACCGTCTGCGCGGGGCCGTCGTGGGCGAGTTCTTCGACCAGGGCGCGAGCCCCTGCCTGTTGCCCGATGAGCGGAGTCCCCGCCGCCGTGAAGTGTTCGGCCAGGTGCGGCGTCACCATTCCGCCGTCCCAGGCCCCCCACACGAGGGCCTTCGCCCGCAGCCCCGGGCGCGTGGCGCCGTGCACGGCGACCAGATGATTGAGCGTCTCGTTGGCCATCGCGTAGTCGCTCTGGCCCGCGTTGCCCGTGCGGCCCGCGATGGACGAGAAGACGCACAGCAGCCGCAGCGGATCCTGGGCGGTGGCTGCCAGCAGGGCGTCCAGACCGCCCACCTTGGTCCCGAAGACGCGGTCGAACTCGTCGTCGCTCTTGTCCTCGAGCCGCCGGTCCGCCAGGACGCCGGCGCCGTGCACGATGCCCGTGACCGGCCCCCACTCTGCTCTGGTCTCCTTCAATGCCTGCTCAAGCGCGTCGGCATCACGGCTGTCCACCGGTACGTAGCGGGTCTGGGCTCCCGCTTCGCGGCAGGCGGCGAGGGTCGAGGCGATCTCACGGGAGGCCATGACCTGGGCGGCTCGGGCTGCTGCTTCGGCGGGCGCGGGCGGGGTGTCGCCGTGTTGCCGGGCGTGCTCGATCAGGGCCGTGCGGACGGCGCGTTCGTCCTCGGCCGTACGCAGATAATCCGGTTCGTCGCACAACGGGGTGCGGCCCAGGAGCAGCAGCCTGGGCCGACCGGCGCGGGCCAGTGCGATGACGCAAGCTGCGGTCACCCCGCGCGCGCCCCCGGTGACGACCAGGACATCCTGCGGGCCGGGCAGCCCCGGGGCCGACGTAGCGCCGGGGCCGCCGTCCGGGAGGGGAGGCGGGTCCGTGGCCCGAGGCCGTGCGGTCACCCGCACTCGTGACCTGCCCTCAGGGAGCCCGACGTCGGTGGTGGCTCCGCCGTGCAGCAGTTCCTGGGCCAGCGCACGGGCGATCTCTTGCGCATCGCGCTGTCCACGCCCGCAGTCGATGGCTTTCACGCACGCCTTCGGCCACTCCCGGGAGGCGGTACGCGCCAGTCCGGCGATTCCACCAAGGCCTGCACGTAGTCCGTGCGTGCCGCCGAGGCCGAAATCGCCGTCGGTGTCCTGCACGGTGACCCACACGCCGCCCTCACGCATCGCGGGCGCCAGACGTCGCGCCGTACTGAAGAGACCGCGTGCGAGGGCGTACGCGGCCTCGGCGTCATCTACCGGACGCAGACCCTCCAAGGAAACCAGCGCGCGCGTCCGCGCGGGCACCTCGTCGGTGGCCACGCTCGCCCGCACGCCGTGCGAGGCGAGTTCCTCGGCGAGCGCCGCCGCCACCCCGGTGCCCTCGTCCGTGATCAGCAGGGGATGGCCGAAGAGTCCGGGCAGCGCCATGCCCGGGGCGGACACGGGTGTGGCTTCCACGTCGAGGCGTTGAAGGGGTGCAGGCCGCCGCTCCCCTTGGTCCAGCGGTGCTTCACGCGGTGCGGTCGGGCAGGCGGTCGAGGCCGCTATGGCAGGCAGTTCGTCTTCCTCGTCCTGCAGGTTCTCCTGCAGGACGGCCGCGACTTCGCCGAGTGTCCGCAGGCCTGCGGCCTGCGTCGCATCGAGCCGGGGCAGTCGCGGGAAGCGCTTGCGCAGGGAGGAGAGGATCTGCACCCGCTTGATCGAGTCGATGCCCAGGTCGGTGTCCAGTGCCATGTCCGGGTCGAGCAGGTCGGCGGGGTAGCCGGTCAGGTCGGCGACCACTTCGAGTACGGCGGCCTGCGCGGTCACGGGCCCGGCTCCGGCCGGCTCGGCGACGGTCACCTCCGCCGGGATGTCGTACGCAGATGTGTCACCTGATGTCGTGGCTGGCTCGGCCACGACAGGAGACGGCGAGGTCGCCGCGGGAGCGGAAGAGGGGGCGGGTGGCATGTGCTGGGGTGTTGCGGTGTTCCACGTGGTGGGGGTGTGCGCCTCGTGGCCGCCGTGCATCGGCGCCGGAATCGGGGACGGCTGGATCGGGGAGGCGCCCATCGCCGCGGACATGCCGTGCACGACGGCCTCCACGGTGCGCAGGAAGGCGATGTGGCTGTCGGCCATGGCGCGCTGGAAGGCCGCGTGCGTCTCGGTGGCCTGACGTTGCGTCTCCTGCAAGGCATGCAGCCACGGCAACTCAGGCCCACCGTGCGTGGCGTACGGCCGAACTGACGGCACGTCCGAGTGCGGCGCGGAGCTCTGGGCGGGCAGCACCTGATGCGCGGCGACATGAGTTGCCTCTGCGGGCGCCTCCTCCGGGGACCCGCCGGGCTGCGGATAGGGCTTGTTGTAGTTGGTGCCGAGAATGGTGATCCTCCTGTTGGCTGCTGATGCGCCGGTTTCGGTGGCTTCGGTCGGCGCTGGGACGGGCGGGTCGGCCAAGTGGGCCCACAGCGGGGCGAAGTCGAGGGAGCGGCCCTCCACCGCGAGGGCGCCCAAGACGCTCTGCAGGCTGCGCAACGCGTCCTCGCCGCGGTGGTCCACGGCCACCGCGAAGTGCTCCCGGCCCTCCAGGACTTGCCGCGCCAGGGTGGTGAGGGTGCTGCCCGCGCCGAGTTCGACGAAGGTGCGCACCCCGTGGTCGTACATCGCCTCGATCTGCTCGGTGAAGCGGACGGGGGCGGTCAGGTGCGCGGCGAGCTGGTCGCGCACCTCCTGCGGTCGCGTCGGGTAGGCGGCGGCGGTGGCATTCGCGTACACGGGGCGGCCGGGCTCGTGCACCGGCAGACCGGCGAGGAATCGCGCGTACGGCTCGGTCGCGCCGGCCAGCAGAGGTGTGTGGAAGGCGGCACTCGTGCGCAGCCGCTGCACGGTGATGTCCGCGTCGCTGAAGGCCTGTTCGGCTTCCGCCAGTGCCTCCAGCGTTCCGGAGAGGACGGTTTGCCGCGGGCTGTTGTGGTTGGCGACCCAGACTTCCTTGGCGGCGCAACGCTCCAGCACGTCGGCGGCCTGCCGGGCGTCGCATCCCACGGCGGTCATCCCGCCGGGCCGGTCCGCGGCGTTCCGCAGCACCTCACCGCGTCGACGGGCGGCTGCCAGCAGGTCCGTCCGGCTCAGCGCGCCCGCGGCATGCAGGGCGACCAGCTCGCCGAAGCTGTGCCCGGCCAGGCAGTCCGGCGCCACGCCCACCGCGTCCAGGACGGCCAACTGCGCCAGGGCCTGCGCGGCCAGCGCCGGCTGCGCCCACTCGGTCGCGGTCAACCGGTCGGCCTGCTCCTGTCGTACGGTCTCGTCGAAGGCGGGCGGCGGGAAGACGACATGGTGCAGCGGCGTGCCCGGCTCCGGCTGCCAGTCGGCGATGTCGTCCCAGAGGGACTGGGCCTGGGGCAGGTGCAGGGCAAGGCCGCCGCCCATGCCGGGATACTGGCTGCCCTGTCCGGAGAAGAGGAAGGCCAGCGGCTTCGGGTCAGGGGTGCCCACCGTGCAGTGCACCCCGCGTACACCCCGCAGTGGAGTGTTGGGTGCGCCGTCGAGGTGGTCGGCTGCTTCATCCAGGAGCCGGGCCAGCTCCTGTGTGTCGGCTGCCACGACCGCGAGCCGGGCGTGCGCCTTGGGCTGGAAGGCGAGCTGCGTGGCCCGTGCCCTTGACGCCAGCGGTGTCGGTTCGGCGGCGGCCGCTCGTGCCTGCGCCGCGAGGTCCGCGGCGGAGTCCGCGCCGAGCAGTACGAGGTGGGAGGGGGCCGCGTCCACACGGGGTGGCAGGGAAGCCGTGGACCCGGCTGCGGGGCGATACTCCTCCACCGTCAGGTGGAAGTTGCTGCCGCCGAAGCCGAAGCTGGAGACCGCCGCACGGCGGGGGTGCGCACTGTCCCGGATCCACGGCCGGGCCGCGGTGTTGAGGTACAGCGGCCCACGGTCCAGGGCCAGCCGCGGGTTGGGCCGCTCGACCTTGTAGGTCGGCGGCAGGACGCGGTGCCGCAGCGCGAGGATGGCCTTGAGCAAACCGGCGCCGCCCGCCGCGCCCTTGGTGTGGCCGATTTGTGATTTCACCGAGCCGACGGCGCACCACGGAGGCGCGCCGGACTCGGCCGCGTCACCGAAGACGGAGGACAGCGCGTGGAACTCGGCGACGTCTCCTGCCGCGGTGCCGGTGCCGTGCGCCTCCACCAGCTCCACGGTGCGGGGGCTGTACCCGGCCTGGTCGTAGGCGCGGCGCAGGGCCAGTTCCTGCCCCTGGGGGAGGGGCGCGTAGATGGCTGTGCCCCGGCCGTCCGACGAGGCTCCCAGGCCGCGCAGCACGGCGTGGATGTGATCGCCGTCGCGCTCGGCGTCGGCCAGCCGCTTGAGGGCGAACAGCACCAGACCTTCGCCGAGCATGGTGCCGTCGGCGTTCTCGGAGAAGGGGCGGCAGTCACCGGTCGGGGAGAGGGCGGGTGTCTTGCTGAAGCTGAGGTACCACAGGATGTCGTTGAGGGTGTCGGCTCCTCCGGCGAGCATCATGTCGCAGCGCCCCAGGGCGAGTTCGTCGGTGGCCATGGCCAGCGCCGCGAGTGAGCTGGCGCAGGCGGCGTCGACGGTGCAGTTCGGGCCGTGCAGATCGAAGCGGTTGGCGATGCGGCCCGACACGACGTTGCCCAGCAGGCCCGGGAACGTCGCCTCCTGCCAGGGGACGTAGTGATCGGTGATGCGGTCGCACAGCCGCTGGGCCTCGTCCTCGCTCACGCCGCCTTCGCGCATCGCCTTGAGCCACACGGGCCGCTGTGTGCGGGCCGCCATGTCGCACGACAGCTGCAGCACGCCGGTGCCCACCACCACCCCGACGCGGTCGCGCGCCAGTCGGTCCATGTTGCCGCCGGTCGCGTCGGCGAGCGCCTGCTGGGCGGCGACCAGAGCGAGCAACTGCGTGGTGTCGGTGGCCTCCAGCGCCTTGGGCGGGATACCGAAGGCCAGCGGATCGAAGGCCACGGGGTCAAGGAAGGCGCCGCGCTTGGCGTACGTCTTGTCGGCGGCCCGCGGATCCGGGTCGTAGTAGTCCTCGATCCGCCAGTGTGTCTCCGGCACGTCCCGGATCAGGTCGCGCCCGGTGAGGATGTTGCGCCAGTAGGGCGCGGGGCCGTCCGCCCCGGGCAGCAGGGCACTGAGGCCGACCACGGCGATGTCCAACGGCCCCGGACGGGGCGCCTGTTCGTTTTCGGGCGTGGAGAGTCGAGGGGTGCTCTCGATAGGACTCTGCATTGATTTTTACGCCTAGGTCAGGAGGACGCGGCCGATCCCGGGAGGGCGGCTCAGGGCAGGTGGCGCGACAGTTGCCGGAGGGGGCGGCTCAGGTCAGGGGGCGCGGGGTGAAACGGAAGGCGGCGTCGGGCACGGGCAGCCCGCAGGTGCGCAGCTGCTGGGCGCGGGTGATGACCGCCGCTCCCTCCAGCAGATTGAGGGCGATCTGTACGGCGGTACGGTGCTCGGGATCGGCGAGGTGGCTGCCCGCGACCCAGGCGTTGAACGCGCCGAGCGCCGGTCCGGCCCACAGCTGGTAGTCCGCGCGTCGATCCGCGGTGCCGGCGATGGCCCAGCGGGTCGACTGGCCCAGGTACCAGCGGAAGAGCAGGGCCATCCGGTGCCTGGCGTCGGCGGCGGCCCGCGTCAGTTGCCCCGGATCGCGCTCTTGCCAGTACCGCTCGGTCTGCCGCCACACGTCCGCCACCGAAGCGCGCAGCACATCACGCTCCAGCCAGGTCCGGTCACGGGAGGACAGCTCCTCCAGACCCGCGTGACGGCGGTACAGCTCGTAGAGCCGCTGCGCCCGCACCGCGAACATCGTGCCCTTCGACAACACCTGGACCCGCGCCCCCAGCTCGAACATGTCGGCCGATGGCGCCATGGTCACCTCACCCAGGTCAGCCGCCGCGAGGAGCCCCTTGGCCTCGGGCGACATGCCGGCCTCCACCGCCGTCTGGTTGACCGACCCGGTCACCACATAGGCGGCACCCAGGGCGAAGGCCGCGGCGACGGCCTCCGGGGTGCCCAGGCCGCCGGCGGCACCCACGCGCACCCGGTGACCGTGCGCGCGTTCCATCGAGTCGCGCACCCCGAGGACCCGGGGCAGCAGCGCCGTCAGCGACTGGTTGTCGGTGTGGCCGCCGCTGTCGGCCTCCACCGTCACGTCCTCGGCCACCGGGACGCCCGCCGCCAACTGTGCCTCGTACGGGTCCAGCTTCCCGCATCGCACGAGCTCGTCCAGCAGTTCGCGCGGGGGCGGCGACATGAACATCCGCGCCGTCTCCGGCCGCGAGACCTTGGCGAACACACGATGTGCGCGCACCACGCGCCCCGACCGGTCGGTCCGCAGCCCTGTCGCGGCGCAGCGCACCACGGGCGGCGTCAACTCCATGTACGCGGACGCGGAGATGCGCTGCACGCGGTGGCGCAGCAGCAGCTCCACGGTCTCTTCCTCCGCCCGTGGGTCGGCGGGGGAGTGGATGACGTTGACTCCCCACGAGGCATCCGCGCACTGGCGCTGCAGGGCGAGCACGGCTTCTTCCACGCGCCGGGACGCCAGCCCGGCGGCCCCGAAGAAGCCGAGCACGCCCTGCCGGGCGACCGACGCCACGAGCTCCACGGTGGCGATGCCATTGGCCATCTCCCCGCACACGTACGGGTAGCGCACCTGGTGTGCCTGGAGGAACCCCCTGTCGCCCAGCCACTCCGGATAAATGCCGGGCAGCACCCCGAGCTCGCTGCACCCCTCGGCCACTCCCGCCACGCCCACCGGGAGGGCGCCGCGTGCGCCGTCTCCTTTTCGCGCCACGACCCGTAGCGGCTGCCGCGGTTGCCGTACGAGCTGGACCCAGCGCCCGGCATCGAAAGCCCCCGAGGTCTCCGCTCTTCCGGCCGGCTCCGGGGCGTGCCCGTGGGGGAGGTCCGCTGTGACAGGAAGAGCTGTGACAGGAAGAGGGGCTGAAGAGGTGTGCATGGGGTGGCTGAATGCCTTTCTCGTGTCCGCACGTGTACTACGACCAGCACCGATGCGGGGTAACGCGACATTCAGGTGATCTTGAGCGAGGCCGATGGCGGGCCGCTTGCCCCTAGCGCGGGCCCCGGAGGGGGAGCCGTTTCTCGAACCAGTGGTGGGCGTACGGCTCGTCGTTGAAGGCGGCCACTTCCGTGTAGCCGCTGGTGCGGTAGAGGCGGGTGGCGGCTTTCAGGGCCTTGTTGGTGTCGAGCCGTACGCGGTCGCTGCCGTGCCGGGCGGCGCGTTCCTCCAGTTCGGACAGGAGGCGCCGGGCCAGGCCGAGACCGCGTGTGCGGGGGCCGACCCACAGGCGCTTGATCTCGGCGGGTGCTCCGGGCGGCAGCTTGAGTCCCGCGCAGCCCACCGGTTCACCGTGCAGCCGGGCGACGAGGAACAGGCCGCGTGGGGCGCGCAGTTCGGCCGGGTCGGGCAGCAGGCTGTGGCCGGGGTCGAAGCCCTCGTCGAAGAGCTCCTGCAGTTCCGCGGTGTAGGACCGCAGGCAGTGGGCGGCGTCCGGGTGGTCGGGGTCGAGTACTTCCAGGGAGACCACCGAGGCCGTCAAAAGCCGCTCGACCTCGGCCATGGCCGAGGTCAGCCGATCCCGCTGCCGGGTGTCGAGCGGGGCGAGGAGCGATGCGGCGAGCGCGTCGCTGCGCTCGCCGAGCAGAGCGCGCTCCGCCTGTCCGGCCTCGGTCAGCCGCACGGTGCGTACCCGCCGGTCGCGGGGATGGGGCTCGACCACGATCAACCCGTCGCGCTCAAGGGCGCGCAGCAACCGGCTCGCATAACCGGAGTCGAGACCGAGCCGGTCCCGCACGCCGCGCACGTCGTGCGCCGCCTGTTCGCCGCCGAGTTCCCAGAGCAGCCGGGCCTGCCCGTAGGGGCGGGTGCCGCCGAGATAGTGATCGTGCAGCACTCCGACGCGCTCGGCCACGGTCCGGTTGAAGCGTCGTACCTGCTCCACCTGCTGGTTCCGCATTCTCTGACTCTAGTCAGAGAATGCGGAACGGGCCATGTCCAGTGCTTGCTTGCCCGGAGCGCAGCTCTCCCTCACCTCGTCGAGTTCGGCGGCCGTCAGCTGTTTCTCGGCGGAGCCGCGGCGGCTGGTGTCGAGCTGCGCGCACGCCCCGTCCAGCCACCGGCGGGAAGGCTCGACCCCGACGAACGCGGCGAGGCGGGTGAGTTCCTCGCGCGGGGCGTCGAGGAGATCTTCGTAGGCGAGAGTCATGCGGTGAGCGGCGGGCAGGCCCTTGAGGAATTGTGTGCCCTGGATGACGAGTTCGGACCACAGGGCGCCGAACCGACGCAGGGGAAAATCACGGTCCTGTACGAGGGCGGGGTCGAACCGTTCGTCGAGCAGGGGCGCCAGGTCGGGCGGCAGTGAACGCACGTGCTCCTCGGTCAGGTCACCGAAGTTCTCCACGCCCGTCCGTTCTCTGATCTCGCGGATCAAAGTGATCACGCGGTATCCGGGGTGGCGGCTCATGGACAGGGCGCAGTCCGGTCCGTCCCGGAAGAGGTGCACGAACTTGGCGTAAGGGAAGGCGGCGCGCAGCCCCGGCGCCCAGCCCGTCGAGTAACCCGAGCGCTCCACGACGGCGCTGCCTCCCAACCGCGTGCCGAGCAGCTCGAAGAGCGCCTCGTGGTGTTCCGCGGCGGGCCGCGCGGGCCAGTCGACGACCGCCGCCCGGATCTCGTCGAGCAGGCCGTCGGGGTCTTCGGTGAGATGCGGCAGCACCATGAGGGAGAGCGCGGGGATGCCGGTGCTCCGCGCCGTGTACCGCCCCGGGCCGCGCGTGTAGAGGAACTCGGGCATGAGGACGCCGCTGCGGATCATGTTCGCGAAGTACGGGGTGGGCCGGAAGAGGGCCTCCCAGAACTCCGCGCCCGAGACCTGGCCTTCGGGAAAGGCCGCGTCACCGACGGAGGCCATGTACTCGTTGAGGCTGAGCACGTCGGGGTGGGTGTTGAGGATGCGGGACAGCGCGGTGGAGCCGCTGCGGCCGGTGCCGATGACGAAGGTCAGACTGCGCAAAGTCGCTCTCCGAGGCCGGGTTGGGGGTGCCGGGACTGTGAGCACCTCAGCACACCCACGGCGGGGGCACCAGGTGGCAGCGGAGCCTGCGCCACACACCCCCAACGGGCGTGACGGAGGTTCCGGCACGCGGAACGCCAACTGACTTTGACGGGAGGGGTGTTGACGTAGCAGATTGCGTTCCGCTGTCCTTGCTTCCCGTCCTGACCAGTTGAGAGAGGCACCGTAATGAGCAGTGAACCGGCAGACATCCACAAGATAGACACCTCGCTTCCGCACAGCGCGCGCGTATGGAACTACTGGCTGGGCGGCAAGGACCACTACGAATCCGACCAGCGGGCCGGGGACGCCTACAAGGAGAAGTTCCCGCTGATCGTCCCGATGGCCCAGGAGTCACGCGACGTGCTGCGCCGCTCGGTGAGCTGGATGGCGCGGGAGGGCATCAAGCAGTTTCTCGACGTGGGTGCCGGACTGCCCACGGCCAACAACACCCACGAGATCGCCCAGCGCATAGCGAGAGACAGCCGGGTGGTGTACGTGGACCACGATCCGATCGTCCTGATGCACGTCGACACGCTTTTGCGGAGCACACCTGAAGGCGCCACGGATTACGTGCTTGCAGACATGCGTGACACCGAGAAAATTCTGCAGGGCGCGGCGAAAACGCTCGACATGTCTCAGCCCATCGGCCTGGTGATCAATGATGTGCTGGGGCATATAGACCCCTGGGAAGACGTGCTGACTCTGGTGCGCGGTCTGGTGGCGGGACTTCCGTCCGGCAGTTATGCCTCGCTGAGTCATTCCGATGCCGACGACGAACTGCACCGCAGCGTGCAGGAGGAGTACAACAACTCCGGCGCCATTCCCTATGTTCTGCGCAGCCCGGAGCAGACGATCTCGCTCTTCGACGGCCTTGAACTGGTCGACCCCGGCTTCGTTCCCTGGCCGAAGTGGAAGCCGGACGCGGTCATGCCCGGCTCGTTGACCATCCGGGCCGGATGGGTCGGCGTGGCGCGAGTGCCGTAGGAGGCCGGTGGCTCAGTAGGCGGAGTCGACGTTGTCGATCGAGCCGTACTTGTCGGCGGCGTAGTTCGCGGCCGCGGTGATGTTGGCGACCGGGTCGGTCAGGCTGTTCGGCGTGCCCTTGACGTGGTACGCGTCGAAGGTGGGCTGGATCACCTGGAGCAGACCCTTGGACGGGGTGCCGTTCTGCGCGTTCACGTCCCAGCCGTTCTGGGCGTTCGGGTCACCGGCGGACTCACGCATGATGTTGCGGTGCAGACCCTCGTAGGAGCCGGGGATCTTCTTGGACTTCATGATGTCCAAGGACTCCTTGATCCAGCCGTCGAGGTTGTTGGCGTACGACTTGTCGCCGCCCTTCGCCTTCGCGGCGGCGGCAGGCGCCTTGGCCGCGACGGTGTGCGGCTCGGCGGCCTGGGCGGGGGAGGGGGCGACGGTGAGCAGAGCGGCCGCGGCTCCGGCAGTGGCGAGACCCGCGACGGAGAACGAGCGGATGCGGGCGATGCGGGCGGTGCTGACTCGGGCGGTGCTGGTGCGCGTCGTCATACGGGAGTGAACCTTTTCCATGGGGGACGTGGGGCGGGGCCGGTGCGTTCGGAATGGCGAGGTATTCGCGCTGTTCGAGTTCCGGCCCTGCGACGTCGTCCATGGTTAGCGGCGAGGGGAAAGCAGCGCAAGGATGTGACGTACTACCCGGCTACGTAGCAAATTCCGGGATGCGCGCTGCCGCTGGAATTCCAAGGCCCAGAACGCGGCTGTGCGTCTACTACCGCCCTTAGCGTGTGATGTGGCCCCTATGGGCGGGCTCACAAGCAAGGCGCGAGTATGCCCGGTCGTTCCTCTTCTATTCCTGCTGGGGGCCCCTGAATTTGTTCTGGGAGCGTCCGCCGCGCCCTTTCGCAGTCGAATGCCGGGCCCCGGCCGCTGCCACTCGTGGCGATTGACAGGGCCGATCGGGGCAGCGGCCCGAAATCCGACACGTGAACCCGGTGACTTCGGGTACCGGGCTCTTGCGTCCGGTTCGTCCCGGTCCGCACCCCGCATCTGCGAAAGGAAGCAACGCCATGGCGACCAAGGTCTCCGACCATGTTCTGCAGCGCCTGCGCGAGTGGGACGTCGACCACGTCTTCTCCTACGCCGGCGACGGGATCAACGGCCTCCTCGCCGCGTGGGGCCGCGCGGACAACGACCCGAAGTTCGTGCAGGCACGCCACGAGGAGATGGCCGCGTTCCAAGCGGTGGGCTACGCGAAGTTCTCCGGGAAGGTCGGCGTCTGCGCCGCCACCTCGGGCCCCGGAGCCATCCACCTGCTGAACGGCCTGTACGACGCGAAGCTGGACCACGTGCCCGTGGTCGCCATCGTGGGGCAGACCAACCGGAGCGCGATGGGCGGCTCCTACCAGCAGGAGGTCGACCTGCTGAGCCTCTACAAGGACGTCGCGTCCGACTTCTGCGAGATGGTGACGGTCCCCGAGCAGCTGCCCAACGTGATCGACCGCGCCATGCGCACGGCGTACGCCAAGCGGACGGTCACCGCGGTGATCATCCCGGCGGACGTCCAGGAACTGGAGTACACGCCCCCGACGCACGCCTTCAAGATGGTCCCCTCCAGCCTCGGGCTGAGCAGCTACGCCCCGACCCCTGCCGCGGAAGACGTCGAGCGGGCCGCCGAGGTGCTCAATGCCGGGGAGAAGGTCGCCGTCCTGGTCGGCCAGGGCGCCCGCGGCGCCCGCGCCGAGGTCGAACGGCTCGCGGACCTGCTGGGCGCCGGAGTGGCCAAGGCGCTGCTCGGCAAAGACGCCTTCCCCGACGATCTGCCCTATGTGACCGGCTCCATCGGCCTCCTGGGCACGCGGCCCTCGTACGAGATGATGCAGGACTGCGACACCCTCCTCGTGATCGGCTCCAGCTTCCCGTACAGCCAGTTCCTGCCGGAGTTCGACCAGGCCCGCGCCGTGCAGATCGACATCGACCCCTTCATGATCGGTCTGCGGTATCCGTTCGAGGTCAACCTCGTCGGAGACGCGCGCGCGACCCTCGACGCCCTCATCCCGCGCCTGAAGCGCAAGAAGCACGGCGCCTGGCGCAAGAAGATCGAGAAGGACACCGCCCGGTGGTGGGAGGTCATGCAGCGGCGCGCCGCGGTGGAGGCCGACCCGGTCAACCCCGAGTACGTCGTGCACGCCCTGGACGCCCTGCTGCCGAACGACGTGATGCTCGCCGCCGACTCCGGCTCGGCCGCGAACTGGTACGCACGCCATCTGCGCATGCGCGGCGAGATGCGCGGCTCGCTGTCCGGCACGCTCGCCACGATGGGCCCCGGCGTGCCGTACGTCATCGGCGCCAAGTTCGCCCATCCCGACCGGCCCGCGATCGCGATCGTCGGGGACGGTGCGATGCAGATGAACGGCCTGGCCGAACTCATCACCGTCGCCAAGTACTGGCAGGAGTGGGAGGACCCGCGGCTGATCGTCGCCATCCTGAACAACCAGGACCTCAACCAGGTCACCTGGGAGATGCGCGCCATGTCCGGCGCTCCGCAGTTCCTGCCCTCGCAGGCCCTGCCCGACGTCCCGTACGCCGACTTCGCCCGCACGATCGGCCTCGACGGCGTACGCGTGGAGAAGCCGGGAGACGTGGAGGCGGCCTGGCACCGGGCCCTGGGAGCCGACCGGCCGTTCGTCATCGACTTCCGCACCGACCCCGCCGTCCCCCCGATCCCTCCGCACGCCACCCTCGACCAGATCGAGGCGGCGGCCCTGTCGATCCTCAAGGGCGACAGCGACCGGACCGCCGTGGTCCGCCAGGGGTTCAAGGCCAAGGTGCAGGAGATGCTGCCCGGCCGCCGCAAGGAGTCCGACCCCCGCGGCGAGCAGGGGCCGCGGGGCGAGTGATGACCCGCCCGCACCCGTCGCACGACGACCTGCCCCCGCCGCACGTACTGCGCGAATACGCGCTGCTCGCCGACGGTGAACGCGGCGCGCTGGTCGGTCCCGAGGGCGACATCGTCTGGATGTGCGCACCGCGCTGGGACTCCGCAGCGGTGTTCTCCGCCCTCATCGGCGGCGCGGGCCACTACACCGTCGCCCCACGCGACCGCTTCGTCTGGGGCGGCTACTACGAGGACGGCACCCTGATCTGGCGCAGCCGCTGGGTGACCACCACCGGCGTCATCGAGTGCCGTGAGGCGCTCGCCTTCCCCGGCGACCCGCGATGCGCCGTCCTGCTGCGCAGGATCACCGCGGTCGAGGGCGAGGCGCGCGTCACCGTACGCCTCGATCCGCACGCCGACTTCGGCGAAAGCCCGCCGCGGCACGTGCGCCGCGCGGACTCGGGCGTGTGGACCGGACACGGCGGCGGGCTGCGCTGGCGCTGGACGGGCGGCGGCGCGGCCCGCCCGGTGCACGCCGGTCTGCGCACGACGGGTCTTCAGGCCGACCTCGTGCTGCCGCCCGGCGGCCATCACGACCTGGTCCTCGAACTCTCCGACACGGAACTCGGCCACCCCGTCGACGCGGACCGGGCGTGGAACGCCACCGAGGACGCCTGGCAGCGTGCGGTGCCCACGCTGCCCGCCTCGCTGGCACCCGAGGACGCCCGGCACTCCCTCGTCGTGCTGCGCGGGCTCACCAGCTCGACGGGCGGCATGGTCGGGGCGGCCACGACCAGCCTCCCCGAACGGGCCGGGGCGGGCCGCAACTACGACTACCGGTACGTGTGGATCCGCGACCAGTGCTACGCCGGGCAGGCCGCCGCCGTCGCGGGCGACCATGGCCTGACCGACGACGCCGTGCGGTTCGTCTCCGCGCGCCTGCTCGCCGACGGGCCCCGCATGGCGCCCGCCTACACCGTCACCGGCGATCCCGTCCCGGACCAGAAGTGCCTGGAGCTCCCCGGCTATCCGGGCGGCCATGACCTCACCGGCAACTGGGTCAACCAGCAGTTCCAGCTCGACGCGTTCGGCGAGGCGCTGCTGCTGTTCGCCGCCGCGGCCCGGGCGGGCAGGCTCGACGGCGACGGCCGGCGCGCGGCGGACATCGCCGCCGACACCATCGTCCGGCGCCGCGCTGAACCGGACGCGGGAATCTGGGAGCTGAACGACCGCGTCTGGACCCACAGCCGCCTCATCTGCGCCGCGGGGCTGCGCTCCATGGCCCCGTACGCGGCACCGGCCCGCGCCGCCCGGTGGGCCTCGCTCGCCGACACACTGCTCGCCGAGACATCCGCGACCGGCACACACCCCACCGGACGCTGGCAGCGCGCCACCGACGACCCAGGGCTTGACGGGGCGCTGCTCATCCCGCCGATCCGCGGTGCGCTGCCCGCCGACGACCCGAGAACGGTGCGGACGCTCGACGCCTACCGCACGCAACTGACCCGCGACTACTACGCCTACCGCTTCCGCCACGACGAACGACCCCTCGAAGAAGCCGAGGGCGCCTTCCTGCTGTGCGGCTACGTCATGGCGCTCGCCGAACACCAGCAGGGAAACCAGGCGGAGGCCCTGCGCTGGTTCGAGCGCAACCGGGCCGCCTGCGGGCCGCCCGGCCTCTTCACGGAGGAGTACGACATCAGCCAGCGACAGCTCCGCGGCAACGTTCCGCAGGCCTTCGTGCACGCCCTGATGCTCGAATCCTCCATCCGCCTGGCCACAGCACCCGGATCGGAAGGAAAGCCGTCATGACGAAGACCGTTGTCATCACCGGAGCGAGCGCGGGGATCGGCCGGGCCACCGCCCGCGCGTTCGGGGCACGCGGCGACGACGTCGTCCTGATCGCGCGGGGCCGGGCCGGACTCGACGCGGCGGCCCGCGAGGTGGAGGAGGCGGGCGGGCGCGCGCTCGTCGTCCCCACGGACGTCGCCGACCACCGGGCGGTCGAGGCGGCGGCCGACGCCGCCCTGCAGGCCTTCGGCCGCATCGACGTCTGGGTCAACGCCGGGTTCACCTCGGTCTTCGCGCCCTTCACCGACATCACGGCGGAGGAGTACGAACGCGTGACGCAGGTGACCTACCTGGGATTCGTCAACGGCACCCGGGCCGCGCTGGCCCATATGACGCCCGGTGACACCGGCACCATCGTGCAGGTCGGATCGGCGCTCGGCGCACGATCCATCCCCCTGCAGTCCGCGTACTGCGGGGCCAAGCACGCGATCAACGGCTTCACTTCATCCGTGCGCACCGAACTCATGCACCAGGGCAGCGGCGTCCGGATCACCGTGGTGCAGATGCCCGCCGTCAACACCCCCCAGTTCTCCTGGGTCCTCTCCCGGCTGCCCCGCCGACCGCAGCCGGTGCCGCCGATCTACCAGCCGGAAGTCGCCGCGGCCGCCGTCGTGCAGGCCGCCGATCACCCCGGCCGCAAGCAGTACTTCGTGGGGGCCAGTACGGCGGCGACCCTCGTCGCCAACAAGTTCGCGCCGGGACTGCTCGACCGCTACCTCGCCCGCACCGGTTACGACGCCCAGCAGACCGACGAGGCCGAAGAGCCGGACCGCGGGTACAACCTGTGGCACCCGGTCGACGACGAGACCGACCACGGGGCGCACGGATCCTTCGACCAAAAATCCCGCCGACGCGACCCACAACTCTGGGCCTCCCGGCACCCGGCGCTCGCCGCCGTCGCGGCGGCAGGCGCCGCATGCGGAGCGGTGGCCCTCGGCGCGCGGCGCCGGGCAAAACGGTGAGAGAGGCGGGTGTGACGGTGGACGACTCGGGCACCCGGGTGGGGAGCAAGTGCCGCACCGCCCGGCCCCGGTGTTGAAGGGGGGCCGGGCGAGCAACGAGGAAAGGTGTCATCTGTGTCGCGAGTCGAAGAGTCCATCGCGGTCAATGTGCCGGTCCGCACGGCGTACAACCAGTGGACCCAGTTCGAGACGTTCCCCCAGTTCATGGAAGGCGTGCAGCGGATCGAGCAGCGCACCGACGAACTCACCCACTGGGTGACGAAGATCGACGGTGTGGAGCGGGAGTTCGACGCCACGATCACCGAGCAGATCCCGGACGAGCGCGTGGCGTGGACCACGGTGAAGGGCCAGGCCAAGCAGGCCGGCGTCGTCACCTTTCACCGCCTGGACGACACCCGCACCAAGGTCATGCTGCAGATGGACTACGCCCCCGAGGGCCTGGCCGAGACGGTCGGCGACAAGCTCGGCTTCATCAAGCGGCAGGTCGCCGGTGACCTGGGACGGTTCAAGCAGTTCATCGAGAAGCGCGGTGGCCAGGAGACCGGCGCCTGGCGAGGCGCGGTCTGACCCCGCATCAGTCCTGACTGAGGCCCGGACCACTTGGTCCGGGCCTCAGCCGTCGTTGCGGTGCCGTGTCGGATGCGGTGCTGAGGACTCGCTCAGCGGGACCGCTCGGACGAAGCCGCGGCCGCCGCGGTCTGTGCCGAACTTCCGTGTCCCGGCAGGTGATACACGTTGAACGCCTTGCGGATGACCGGCTGCGCGACGTTGCGGACCGGTACGCCACCACTGGTCATGCCGTGTTCGGTGCCCGCGTGCGCGTGGCCGTGGACGGCCAGGTCCGCGCCCGCCTCGTCGACCGCCTCGGCCAGGAGATAACTGCCCAGGAACGGGAAGATCTCCAGGGGTTCGCCCGCCAAGGTGTCCGACACGGGTGAGAAGTGCATGAGCGCGACCCGAGCATCGCAGTCCTGCTCCGCCAGTTCGCGCAGCGAGGTCCGCAGTCCGTCGGCACAGCGGCGGGTGTAGCGGATGAACTCCTTCATCAGGGGCTCACCGAACTCGCTGCCGCTGCGGCCGATGAAGCCGCCACCAAAGCCCTTGGTGCCCGCCACGCCGACGCGTTTGCCGTCCACCTCGACGACCGTGCCCTGCCCCTCGAGCACCTGGACGCCCGCGTCGCGCAGGATGGCGGTGACCTCCTCGGGCCGCTCGTCGTGATGGTCGTGATTGCCGAGCACCGCGACGACCGGCACCGGCAGACCGGCGACCTCGCGGGCCACGACGCGGGCCTCCTCCGGCGTGCCGTGACGGGTGAGGTCCCCCGCGAGGAGCAGCAGGTCCGCGCATTCGGGGAGGGTCTCGAAGGCGGGCCGGAGAACGCCCTGGCTGTCGAGGCCCATATGGATGTCCCCCACGGCTGCGACGCGGATCATGCGAGCTCCTCGGGGTGGTCGGGGGCCGACGCTTCGGCCACCACGATGTCGAAGTGGACCGTCAGACCGTCCAGCTCCTCGTGCACGGTGCGCCGCAGTTCGTCGCGGCAGTGCGTCGTGGGCACGGTCCCGGCGACCATCACGGACGGTCCACGGGTCTCGATGCGGATGCCCAGTTCTCCCAGCTCCTCGGCGGCGAGCCGCTCCTTGAGGTGGGCGATGCGATAGTCGGCATGCGCCTGGTCGTTCATCGGTCTCCTCCTTGCGGTGCGATTCCGTCCGGTGCCTTTGCGTGCGGTGCCTTTGCGTGCGGTGCCTCCGCGTGCGGTGCGATGACCTGGAGGCGCTCCAGCAGATACAGGAAGGCCGCCGGCATCGGCGCGTCCCGGCAATCACGGCGTACCGCCTCCCAGTCGATCTTTTCCCGCAGTAGCCGCGCGATCGGCAGAACGGCACCGAAGTCGCAGTGATGCTCCGAGAAGGCGGCGAGCAGGGCCCGCATCAGGTCCGTGGGCGCGAGGACCGGCATCTGCACGGAGTCCACCGGCAGCTCCGAGGCCCGTCCGAGTAGCTCGGCGTTCACCGGCTGGTGGGCCAGCTCGAAGATCAGGTCGATGTCCTGCCCCAGGCACTTGGCCTTGAGCAGCCAGTCCTCCGGCGGGGCGTACACCGTGAGACCGGCGTCGGTCAGGGTCGCCGCGACCGCGTCGGCGTCCTCCGGCCTGATGCAGAAGTCGGCGTCGTGCTGAAGGTTCCCGGTCCCGCCGTGCGCGTGTACGGCGACGCTGCCGGCGAGGGCGAAGTCGTGGCCACCCCTCTTGAGCACGGCGCCGACCTGTTTGGCCGCCTCGAGGATGGCCTGGTTGAGGTCTGGGGGAAGTTCCTCGGCGGGGGAGTCGTGATGTGTTCTCACCCCGATGGGCTCTCCCGCCGACGACGGCTCGGTGACCGGCCGCTGCCGGTCGTCGGCAAGGGGGCCTGGGGTGGCGTCTTCCGCGTTCCGCGTCACCTGCTGCTCCGTTTCCGGACACCGGCTGCTGCACTGATCGCGCAGGTCGGCAGTCTCCGACGATCTCCGATCCAGGCACATCCGATACCCGGTCCGCCGATTTCTATCCGGCCGTCCGCTTCGCCCTCTCCGCTCGCTCCGCCCTCTGCCGGCACCTCAGGGTCGCCGCCACTCGTCGCCGCGGAGGTGGGAACCGGCCTGGGGGCCCATCCGCACCATGCCGCCGTCGGCGACCCAGGACGCGCCGGTCACGTACGAGGAGTCGGGTCCCGCGAGGAACGCGATGACGGCGGCTATCTCACGGGCGTCGCCGGGGCGGCCGAGCGGGATGCCGGGGCGCTCCACGTCGTGCACGTCCGTGTTCTCCTGCCCGGTCATCGGGGTGGCGATCTCGCCCGGGGCGACGGAGTTGACGGTGATGCCGTGCTCGGCGAGTTCCAGGGCCATCACCTGGGTCAGCAGCCCGAGTCCGCCCTTGGCGGCACAGTAGGGAGCCGCGCCCACGCGGGGCTGATGCTCGTGCACCGAGGTCACGTTGATGATCCGGCCCGCGTCGCCCTGCCGGATCATGCGACGTGCGGCGAGCTGGCCGCACAGGAACGGGCCGACGAGGTCGACGTCCAGGACGCGTACGACGTCTTCGTGCCGCAGGTCCAGGAAGGGGGCGCGGGTGCCGGTGCCGGCGTTGTTGACCAGGACGTCGATCCGGCCGAGCCGCTCGGCGAGCTCGTCGACCACCTGCGCGGCATCCGGCAGCCGGGACAGGTCCATCTGGGCGACAGCCGCGCGCCGGCCGTGCCCGCGTACTTCGTCGGCCGTCTTCTCGGCGCCTTCCTGATCGCTGTGCCAGGTGATGCCGACGTCCATCCCGGCCTCGGCGAGCCGGACCGCCGTCGCCCGGCCGATGCCGGAGTCCGCGCCGGTGACGACGGCCGCCCTGGTGGTGGCAGCGGTGCGCTCGGTCATGCAACCTCCTCGTGTGCCGGGTCCCGGCCGGTCGACGGACCGCGGGGGCGTCGGCTCGGGCCGTCGGACGGATCACCGGGCACCCTGCGTCCAGGTTCGGTCATGCACGCTTCCGGGTCTCCTCGAGAACGCGGGGCAACCATCGCGCGGCCTCGTGTCGGTGGCCGTGGAGAGGTGAGGGTCCGGACGGCGTGGGAACTTGGATCACATGACTCCTCCCCACCAGTCGGACCCGGACCCCCGCACCCCGGACCCGAACCCCGACCCCGCCAAGGCCACCGGCCTTGAACCCGGCGGCAGCGTCCCGCCGGGGGAGACCCCGCCCGCCGAGAGCAGCATGTCGGGGGCAGGGCCCGAAGAGACGCACAACCCCTCCAAGGGCTGGTCCAAGGGCCCGCTGACCCTGATCATCGGCCTCGTCGTGCTGATCGCGGCGTCCTTCCTGGTCTACGCGCTGGTTCTGCTGCTGTGAACAGGGGCCGGTGGGTGTGGGCACTGAGCCAAACGCTCCAATCCAGGGTCTGATGCCGCGCTTTGGGGGCACTCCTGGGTCATGCGCGAGAAGCGGCGGCTGAGGACGAGCCAGGTCGACGGGCCCGGGATCTCCCGCGTCCGTTCGGGACGCGGGTTTCGCTACAAGGACGCTTCGGGGCGCCCCGTCACCGACCCCGAGGAGAAGGAGCGCCTGCGGCGGCTCGTCATCCCGCCGGCCTGGCAGGACGTGTGGATCTGCCCCTGGCCCAACGGGCACCTGCAGGCCGTCGGCACCGATGCCGCGGGCAGACGCCAGTACTTGTACCACCCGCGGTTCCGCGAGCGTCAGGAGACGGCGAAGCACGACCACGTGCTGGAGGTCGCCCGCGCGCTTCCCGAGGTGCGCGCGCAGGTGACGGAGGACCTCGACCGTCGCGGTCTCTGCCGCGAAAGGGTCCTCGCCTGCGCCGTCCGCCTGCTCGACCTCGGCTTCTTCCGCATCGGCAACGAGTCCTACCGGCGCGACAACGGCACGTACGGACTGACCACCCTGCTCAAGGAGCACGCCTCCTGCCGGAGCGGGGAGGTCTGCCTCACGTATCCGGCGAAGTACTCCAAGACGCAGACGCGCGCGCTCGTCGACCCGCCCGCCTGCACGGTGCTGCGCGCCCTGATGCGCCGAAACGGCGGGGGCCAACGGCTGTTCTCCTACTGGCAGGGCGGGAGCTGGCACGAGCTGAACGCCCCCGAACTCAACGACTATCTGCGCGACAGCGCGGGCAAGGACATCACCGCGAAGGACTTCCGCACCTGGCACGCGACCGTCCTCGCCGCGGTCGCCCTCGCCGTGTCCGCGCGGGTCGCCGACGAGTCCCGTACGGCACGCAAGAGCGCCGTCACCCGTGCTGTCCGCGAGGTCAGCGCGTACCTGGGCAACACACCCGCGGTGTGCCGCGCCTCGTACATCAACCCGCGCGTCATCGAGCTCTTCGACGAAGGCCGCACGATCGCCGGCGCGTTGGAGCAGCTGGGCGATGGCGCCGAATTCGGCCACCCCGCGACCCAGGGGGCCATCGAGGAGGCGGTACTGCGGCTGCTGAAGTGAAGTGAAGTGAAGTGAAGTGACGTGGCTGGTGCTGGTGCTGGTGCAGGTCAGGAGTCGGGATGCGCGGCGTCCTTGAGTTTCCAGCCGTGGCCGGTGCAGCCCGCCGGCGGCGGCGGGAAGCGATGGCCGTGTACGTCGGTGCTGTAGCCGTGATGCTGCTGGCAGTCGCACTCGTAGATCCCCGAATCGGGGACGATCTCACCAGGGCTGTAGACCTGCTTCTCGCTGTTGCTCATAGGTCCGGTGTAAGGCAGCGCCCACCCTCCTCGCGACCCGGCTACGCCGGATGGGGCCCGCGCTGATGACAGAGCGTCACCGTGCAGCGTGAGAGAGCGGTACGGGAACCGGCATCAGATCTCCCTTGGGCGCCGTCGTGTCTGGGAAGCGATCATCTCCTGCTCCACCGCGAGCTGCTGACGCTCGTCGCACGCCGCCGCGCGATGCAGCGCGGCGGCACTGCGCTCCAGCCGTTGCCGACTGGCGTCCAACAGCCCATGTGCACGGCCGATTTCCTCGTACGCACGCTGCCGCAGACCGGCGGCGAACTCGCCCACCGCACGGGCCCGCTCGTCGAGCTGGCTCTCCCATACCGCGAGCTCGGCCTCGCGCTTGTCCGCGGCGGCCTCACGGACGTCCGCGGCGGCCTCACGCTCGTCGGCGAGCAGCTCTCGTTCGTCCGCAATGCGCTCGCGCTCCTCGGCAAGCCGTTCGCGCTCACGGATGACGTCTGTGTATCCCATGACATCGGCTGCGCCCTGGAGCGTGCCGCCGTCCGAGCCGTGCTCGTCACTCGCCCGATAAGCCCTCACGCAGCCAGTGTGGCCCCCGCCCGGCATAAACGGGCCATGGCCGCCGGGCTTGGAGTGGATGTCACAGGGTTTCGGCGGGCGAACGCCTGCCTGCCCAGGTGTGGACCGCGATCACTTGGGCACCCAGCCCGGGCGCACGGGGACCAGTCATCAGTCACCGCCGCCGGATGAGGCCGGGGACGGCCGACGAAACAGACGCCACGACGGAGGAGCACCCATCGCCCACGGAGGAGCACCCATCGCCATGAGCCCGCGTACCGAGTCCCGCCGGGTCAGTCCCGGGCTCCCGGCTCCCCGCGGCGAACTGTCCGACGACGTACTCGCCGCCCTGCAGCGCAACGAGCCCGTATGCCTCCCGCCGGACCGGGCACGGCATGCCGACCCCTACGGGGAGGATCTCCAGCTCGCGCTCTACGTCCTCTACGAACTGCACTACCAGGGGTTCAGGGGCGTCGGCGACGACCGGGAGTGGGACCCCGGCCTGCTGACCCTGCGGCAGGTACTCGAACAGCGGTTCCTCGCCGCGCTGCGTGCCGACGTGCCGCCGCACCACGACCCGGAACAGGCACTGGACGCCCTGCAACTGGAGCCGACGGGGCACGACCCTTCGAGCGTCAGTCATCATCTGCAACGTGACGGTGAGCTGTGGCAGCTCAGGGAGTACGCGGCGGTGCGCTCGCTGTACCACCTCAAGGAGGCCGACCCGCACGCCTGGGTGATCCCCAGACTGCACGGCAGGGCCAAGGCCGCGATGGTGGCCATCGAGTACGACGAGTTCGGGGCCGGGCGCGCCGAGGACATCCACGCGCGGCTCTTCGCCGACCTCATGGAGGACCTCTCGCTGGAGACGGCCTACGGCCACTACCTCGACGAGGCTCCGGCGGAGGCACTCGCCACGGTCAACCTGATGTCCCTGTTCGGACTGCACCGAGCTCATCGTGGCGCGCTGGTCGGGCATTTCGCCGCGGTCGAGGTGACGTCGCCGCCCGGTTCACGCCGGCTGGCCGCCGCGCTGCGCCGGACCGGTGCGGGACCCGCGGCGCAGCGCTTCTACGACGAGCACGTGGAAGCCGACGCGGTGCACGAGCAGGTGGTGCGCCGTGAGGTCGTCGGCGGCCTCCTGGCCGCCGAACCCGCCCTCGCGTCCGACGTCGCCTTCGGCCTGCACGCGACGGGCTTCCTCGAGGACCGCCTCGCCGACCGCCTCCTGGACGCCTGGCGTCGGGGGGCCAGCGTGCTGCGCCCTGCGGCGACCTTCACGGTGAGCATCCCGGCGATGCGCGCCGCACCGCCGGAGCACGCCGGTCGGGCAAGGGGCTAAAGCCATCAGACCCTGGCCGGCACTGGGCCGGGAGGCCTCGGCGCTTGGACGCCGCCGACACGCAGCGGCTTCTGCACGACCTTCAGACGGTGGCGGGTCCGCTGAAGACCCGGGTGAGTTGACGGGCGCGGGGGCCTGACCGGCGGGATCGCGGGTCAGGCCCCCGGCCTGAAGGGCTCAGCGCTTGAGCATGAAGGTGAAGTCGCCGGAGAGCCTGCCGCTCAGCCGGACGGCCGAGACGACCTTCCCCTCGGCGATCAGTCTGCCGACCTCGGCCCGCGAAAGGCCGCAGCCCTCAGCGATCAGCCGCACCGGCCGCACAGGTATGCGCGCCGCGAAGCGGACCGACACGTCGACCACCTCGCGGTCCAGATGATCCGGACCGCCGGTGTCGAGGCGCCAGGCGTCGTCCCAGTCGAGGGCGATGCGATTGCGGCGCCGCACGCCCGGGTCCTGGAGCAGCTCGGCCGCCAGACCACGGTCGTTGCCGTGCATCCGGTCAAGCAGCTCAGGTCGTACGGAGCGCACCCGCACCCGCTCCAGAACCGTGAGCTTCGCCGTGTCCCCACAGGTGCCGCAGAGCACGAGGAGCCAGGCGTCGAGGACCTTGTGGTGCGCGTTGACGCGAAATTTGCCGTCGGTACGGAAACGGTCGGATCCGCACGCGTGACAGCGGCGCAGCACGGTCGGCAGGCAGGTGGGCATGACCACCCAGTCGTTGAGCACAGAAGTACACCGGTTTCAGTGAGAAGTCCGCAGCAAAAAGGAGCGCGGCGCACAGGTGCGACGCGCGACGATTCAGCGCTCGGGAGGACTCACACGGTGTACAACGGCACGTCCTTTCCTGGACGACTCGGTTCGGGAGCACCGTAAGCGCGCACAGCGGCGCCTCACCACTGAATTTCCGGCGCCCTCGCAGAGGCCGCCCCACGGCTGCGGCGGCACCTGATCGGACTATCAGCCCGTGCCGTCGAGCACCGGGCGTTCAAGAGTGGTCGCATGACCGAGCGCTCACGACGCACCCAGGCCGCCCCCCACCGGTCGGCGAAGCGCGCCGACGAGCACGGCGTCCCGGACCTGCGGGAACTGGTCGGCGAGGCATGCCGGACGCTGACCGAACTCATCGGTCACCGCGCTGAAGGCGTGTCGGCCGTCTGCCCGACCGAGAGCGATGGCTGGCGGGTCAGCGTGGATGTGCTGGAGGTGGCTCGCATTCCCGACACCACCAGTCTCCTGGCCACCTACGAGGTGGATCTGGACGCGCACGGACGCCTGACGCAGTACCGCAGAGTCCGCCGCTACCGACGCGGCTGGGCGGACAGCTGAGGCGCACCTTCTGCGCCGTCGAGAGGAGCAGGCCCTTTCATGACCACCACCTACAGCGAGGACGTCGTCCCCTGTGCGCCCCGTGCGGGCACGCTCTACGACGTCCTGGAGCTCATACTCGACCGCGGCATGGTCATCGACGTCTTCGTGCGGGTCTCACTGGTCGGCATCGAGATCCTGAAGATCGACGCGAGAATCGTCATCGCGTCCGTCGACACCTACCTCCGCTTCGCCGAGGCCTGCAATCGCCTCGACCTCGAACACGATTCCCGCAGCAAGACCGTCCCGGAGCTCTTCGGCGGCGGCGCGGCCACGGCCGTGGGCAAGGCCGGTGCCAGGAAGGCCGCCCGGTCCGTCGGCGACAAGGTCAAGGACACCCTGGGCCTGGACTCCGGCTCCGACGACGACGATGACGACGACGAGGAGCGCGAGGCGAGCCGCCCGCGCCGCAACGCGCCCTCGCGCTCGTCCTCCCGTTCCCGCTCCACATCCCGCGCCGGTCAGCGCCCCCGCGCACGGCGCCGTGACGAAGACGAAGAGGACTGACCGTGCCGACACCCCCCGGCCCGCCCGGCCTGTACGTGTACGCCATCACCGCCCCCGAGCACGCCGCACACGCACGGAGCTGCCGTGCCGTCGGCGACGAGAACGCCGTCGTGTCGGTGCTGGGTCAGGACGGCCTCGCCGCCGTCGTGAGCCGCGTGGCGGGGCGCCCGCGCGCACGGCGGCGTGACCTCAGCGCCCATCAGGACGTGCTCGCCGAACTCGCCCGGCAAGGTCCCGTCCTGCCCATGCGCTTCGGGGTGATCGCCCCCGACGAGGAGACCGTCCTTGCCGGTCTCGACTCCGCACGTGAGGCCCATCTCGCCGCGCTGACACGGCTGGAGGGCAAGGCCGAGTGGAACCTCAAGGGCGCGTCCGTGCCCGAGGCGCTGCCCGACGTGCTGCGCGAGGACGCCGGCCTGCGCGCGCTGCGCGAGACGACACGGCGGAGTCCGGGGTACGAGGCGAACGTCCGCCTGGGCGAAGCCGTCGCCGGAGCGCTGCAACGCCGGGCGGAACAGGCCGCCGCCGACGTGCTGGCCGAACTGCGCCCGCTGGCAGCGGAGACACGTGAGGGACGTGAGAGCGCCGGAGGGGCCATGAACGTCTCCTTCTTGGTGCCGCGGAGCGCCGAGACCGCCTTCCGCAAGGCGGTTGATCTGCTCGCCACCCGCTGCCGGGGGCGGATCACGCTGACGCTCACGGGCCCCTTGCCCTGCTACAGCTTCGTGAGCGCCGAAGCCGTACCCGCGGGCGCGTGACATGGGACTGATCAGCGGCATCCTGCTGCTCCCGCTGGCACCGATCCGCGGTGTGGGCTGGGTCGCGGACCGGCTGATCGAGGCGGCGGAAACCGAGCTGTACTCACCGGACGCGGTCAGAGCCCGGCTCGCCGCCCTCAACGAAGCCCTGGACCAGGGCGAGATCGATCTCGACCAGTTCGAACGCGAAGAAGAGCACCTGCTCGACCTGTTGGAACGTCGTCCTTACCGCCCGGCCTCCTGACGTTGTGCGCGGCGGCGTCGGCCTCGACTCACGGGAAGTTCCTGATGAATGACTGCAACCGAATCGCTCTTGGCGCAGCAGTAGCCGGGGGATACCTCCTGGGCCGCACCAAGAAGGCCAAGCTCGCCTTTGCCGTGGGCTCCTATCTCGCGGGTCGCAAGTTCGGCCTCTCACCGCAGGAACTGCTCCGACAGGGCGCCCAACGCTTGCGCGAGACACCGCAGTTCGCCGATCTCAGCGAACAGGTGCGGGGTGAGTTGATGGACGCGGGGCGGGCCGCGATGTCCGCCGCGGCCGGCCGCCAGATGTCCTCGTTCACGGACAGACTCGCCGAGCGCACACAATCCCTGAGGTCGTCGCGGGACGGCGACGCCTACGACGACGAGCAGGGTGACGAGCAGGACGAGGACTGGGACGACCAGGACGCGCGGTACGACGACGAGCCCGACGACGTCGAAGACGACAACGAGGACGAGGACGACTACGCGGAAGGCGACGACGAAGAGGGTGGCGATGAGCCGTCGACCCCGTCCCGCAGCCGGACCTCGCGTCGACCCCGTAGCGGCGCAGGCCGTGACGACCACGACCGCCGACGCCGGAGCCGCGACGCGGAACACCGTTCGACACCGCGCCGGAGGGCGGGCCGGGAGCGTTCCGCGCCCAGGTCGGGAGCGAAGAAGTCGCAGGGCAAGAAATCCGCGATAGCGCGCACCGAGCGAGACGGGTCCAGGGGCGGTAAGGACGGTTCGGAACCTGCGGCGGCGAAGAAGGCCTCCCCCCGCAGGAAGTCTGCGGCAAAGAAGGCCCCGGCCAAGAAGGCTTCGCCGGCCAAGAAGGCTTCCCCGGCCAAGAAGACTTCGCCCGCCAAGAAGTCCGCCGCGAAGAAGACCGCCCCTGCGAAGAAGACCGCCGCGAAGAAGTCGACCTCCGCCAAGAAGACAGCGGCGAAGAAGACAGCGGCGAAGAAGACGGCGAAGTCCGCTCCCGCGAAGAAGACCGCCGCGAAGAAGTCGACGGCAAAGAAGTCGACGGCGAAGAAGACAACAGCGAAGAAGACAACGGCAAAGAAGTCCGCAGCGAAGAAGACGGCAGCGAAGAAGACCGGTGCCGCCAAGAGGTCGAGCGGCAGAGCGACCACGTCGCGTTCGAGGCAGAGGAGCTGACCGGCCATGGCCGAACGGAAGAAGAGCGCCGGCAGCGGCGAGGAGTCGGGCATGGACCGGCTGCGTGATGGGCTCACCGACTTTCTCGATGCAGGGGCACAGAACCTGACGGACAAGTTGGGTGACGCGCTGGGTGGTCTCACCGACAAACTGCAGGACGTGGCGGACAACGGCGGGTCCCTCCCCAAGATGGGCGCCCGGATGCTGAAGGGCGACTCGCCCGCGAAAGCCGTCGTGGCGGAGAAGGCCAAGGACATCAAGGACAGTGTCGTCGGCAAGGCGAAGGACCTGTTCTCCTCCGGAGGTGGCGGGGGAGGAGCAGGCGACACGAAGGTCACCAACATCGTCGAGGTGATCGACGTGGGTGTCCCGCTGCGGACCGTCTACGACCAGTGGACCCAGTACGAGGAGTTCAGCGGTTTCACGAAAGGTGTCCGCAGCGTCTCGATGGGCGACGACGACGTGAGTTCGGACTGGAAGGTGAAGGTCGGCCCGTCCAGCAGGAGTTGGAAGGCCACGGTCCAGGAACAGGTGCCCGACGACCGGATCGTCTGGTCCTCGGAGGGCAGCAAGGGCAGCACCCGTGGAGCCGTCAGTTTCCACGAACTCGCCCCGACGCTCACCCGTGTCGTCGTGATCGTCGAGTACTACCCCGCCGGCTTCTTCGAGAAGACCGGCAACCTGTGGCGTGCTCAGGGCCGCCGCCTGCGGCTCGACCTCAAGCACTTCGCCCGCTACGTGACGCTCAACGCGGACGACGAGGTGGAGGGCTGGCGCGGTGAGATCCGGGACGGCGAGGTCGTCCGCACCCACGAGGAGGGCCTGGAGGACGACGACTACGACGACGAGGGCCAGGACGGCGACGCCGAGTCCGAGTACGACGACGAGGACCAGGAGCAGGACGCGGACGCCGAGGACCAGGACGGCGAGGACGAGGAGTACGACCAGGACGCGGAGGAGGACGAGCCGGAGGACAGGGACGAGGAGGACGCGGAGGACGAGGACGCCGAGGAGGACGAGGAAGACGAGGAAGACGGCCGCGCCCGACGGCCCCGCGCCCGATCCGCCCGAAGGCGGTGACCGGCTCGATGGACGACCTCGACACCTGGCGCTCGTCACCCTCACCCCAGGGGTCGGACCTGGGCCGTCCCGCTGACGGAAGCCTCGCCGACATCCTCGAACGGGTGCTGGACAAGGGCATCGTCATCGCCGGCGACATCAAGATCGACCTGCTCGACATCGAGTTGCTCACCATCCGGCTCAGGCTGTTCATCGCCTCCGTGGACACCGCGCGCAAGGCCGGCATCGACTGGTGGGAGACCGACCCGGCCCTGTCGTCGAGCGCAGCCCGTGACGACCTCCGCGAGGAGAACCGGCGGTTGCGCGCCCAGTTGGAAGAGCTCGCACCCGCCGACGACGGACCGCGGCGACCGGAACGGATGAAGGAGAAGCCCCACTGATGGCAACAGCGCCCGCCCCCGCGCACGCCGTGTGTGTGTTCGCCGTCCGCCGAGGCCGAGGACCGGATCTGCCCCCGGACCTGACGGGCCACGAAGGCGGTGGTCCTCTGCGTCTGGTCCCGGCCGGTGCTCTGTGGGCCGTGGTCCAGGACGTTCCGGCCGACGACTACTCCGAAGACGCCCTGCGCGAGCGGCTTTCCGAACCCGCGACGCTGGAGCGCTGCGTGCGGGACCACCACGCGGTGGTGACCGCGTTCGCCGCGCGGAGCGGGGCGATCCCGCTCCCGTTGGCCACGCTGTACCACTCCGAGGAGCGGTGCCGGGCCGCCTTGACGGCGGATGTGCCGCGCTTCGAGCGGACCCTGGAACGGATCACGGGCCGGAACGAGTGGGCCGTGAAGGTCAATCTGCTCGCAGTCCGCAAGCCGGAACCGCAGACCGCGCAGCCTCCGCAGGAATCCCCGGCGCACGACGAGGCGCCGGCACCCAGCGGCCGCGCCTATCTGGCCCGGCTGCGCGAGCGAGGACAGGAACGTGACGACCGCCGCCAACGCGCGGTCAATGCGGCCGAGTTGCTCGACCGTGCCGTCCTCTCGATCGCGGACGCGACCGTACGCCGCCGACTGCACGGCGCCGAGATCGTCGGCCGTGACCGTACCCAGATCTTGAACGCCGCCTACCTGGTACCCGAGCAGAGTGGAGCGGAGTTCAACGCGCTGCTCGACCAACTGCGGGCCGCGCCCGAGTTCGAGGGGTGTGAGGTGGAGGTCACCGGCCCGTGGGTGCCCTACTCATTCGTGGACACGGCCTCCCTCGCCGAGACGGATGCCGCCGGACCGCCCCAGGGATCACACGCCGGACCGCCCCAGGGATCACACGCCAGACCGCACGCCGGGAGCCGCACATGAGCCCGCACACGGCCACTCAACCGGTCGCCTGGCAGGGCCCGGACAGCGGCGCGCCCATCGGGGTGCCGCTCGTCGACCTCCTCGACCGGGTGCTGGCCACCGGAGTCGTCGTCAGCGGCGACCTCGTCATCGCCATCGCGGAGGTACCCCTCGTACGGATCTCGCTGCACGCGCTGCTGGCGTCCGTGAGCGAGCGGGTCCCCGCGCCCTGGGCTGACGGAGGACCACTGTGAGCGCGACCGCCCGAGTGGACCTGGACCCCGACGCCGTCGGCCGTGACCTGGCCTCCCTCGTCCTGACCGTCGTCGAACTGCTCCGCCAGCTCATGGAGCGCCAAGCCGTGCGCCGGTTCGACGCGGGCGATCTCACCGACGAACAAGAGGAACGAGTCGGGACCGCGCTCATGCTCCTCGACGAACGCATGACCGAGCTCTGTGAGCGGCACGGGCTGCGTCGCGAGGACCTGAATCTCGACCTGGGTCCGCTCGGCTCCCTGCTGCCGCATGACTGATGCCATGGCCGGTGGCGGCCGCCTTGCGCGGAAGAAGGACCAAAGTCATGCATTACTCGCGGATTCTCAGGTACTCGAGGTGATGATCACCGGCCAAGGGCTTCCTGTGGCGGGACGGACGACGGTGTGACCAGCCTGGTACAGGGACCCACGGTAAGAAGCAGCACGCCAGCGACCTTAGGAGGCGCGTAAGAATGCGCGCACTGACATGGCACGGCAAGCGCGACGTACGCGTCGAGGAGGTCCCCGACCCCCGCATCGAGAAGCCCGACGACATCATCGTCCAGGTGACCTCGACGGGGATCTGCGGTTCGGACCTCCACCTCTACGAAGTCCTGGGACCGTTCCTCGACCCGGGTGACATCCTCGGGCACGAGACCATGGGCGTGGTCGCCGAGACCGGGCCCGACGTCACGGGCGTGGCGGTCGGCGACCGTGTGGTGATCCCGTTCAACGTGTCCTGCGGCACCTGCTGGATGTGCGACCGGGGACTGCACTCGCAGTGCGAGACGAGCCAGGTCACGTCCATGGGAAGCGGTGCCTCCCTCTTCGGGTACACCAAGCTCTACGGTCAAGTCCCCGGCGGGCAGGCCGAGTTGCTGCGAGTGCCCTTCGGTAACAAGCTGCCCATCAAGGTGCCCGACGGGCCGCCCGACGACCGGTTCGTCTATCTCTCCGACGTGCTGCCCACCGCGTGGCAGGCGGTCGAGTACGCCGACATCCCCGCCGGCGGCAGTGTCACCGTCCTCGGCCTGGGGCCCATCGGCGACATGGCCGCCCGCATCGCGCGACTGCGCGGCGCGGAACTCGTCATCGGCGTCGACCTGGTCGACGCGCGCCTCGAACGGGCCCGGAGCCGTGGAGTGACCGTCCTGGACCTGCGCGAGCACGAGAAGGACCTGGGCGACGCCGTCCGCGACCTCACCCAGGGCCGGGGCACGGACGCCGTCATCGACGCGGTCGGCCTCGAGGCGCACGGCGCGCCCGTCGCGCAGGCCGCGCAGTGGGCCACCGGCCACCTGCCCGACAAGCTGGCCCGCCCGATGATGCAGAAGATGGGCATCGACCGCATGAGCGCCCTGTTCGCGGGCATCGACATCGTCCGTCGCGGTGGCACCCTCTCCATCAGCGGCGTCTACGGCGGTGCGGCGAGCCCCATGCCGCTCCTGAAGATGTTCGACAAACAGATGCAGGTGCGCATGGGGCAGGCCAACGTCTGGCGCTGGGTCGACGACATCCGCCCCCACCTCACCGACGACGACCCGCTGGGTGTCGACAGCTTCGCCACGCACCACCTGCCGCTGCAGGACGCGCCGACGGCGTACGCGACCTTCCAGGCCAAGGAAGACGGCATGATCAAGACGCTCCTGAAGCCTTGACCGGCCCTTCCCTGCCCCGGCCCCTCCCTGCCCCAGCCCTGCCCAGCCGGGGCCGCGCACCCTAGGAGCACGCGATGACGCGCTACGGATACTTCCTGGCGAGCGAGGAGTTCTCGCCGGCGGACCTGCTCGAACAGGCCAGGGCCGCCGAACGAGCAGGCTTCGAATGCCTGGCCATCTCCGACCACTTCCACCCGTGGACCGGGGAACAGGGCAACAGCCCGTTCGTCTGGACGATGATCGGCGCTCTCGCCCAGGTGACCTCGCTGCCCGTCACCACGTTCGTGACGTGCCCCACCGTCCGGATGCACCCGGCGCTGAACGCCCAGGCCGCCGCCACGGCGGGTGTGATCACCGACAATCGCTTCCGGTTCGGCGTGGGCAGCGGGGAGGCGCTCAACGAGCACATCCTCGGCGACGCGTGGCCGGCCGTGGACGTCCGCCTGGAGATGCTCGAGGAAGCGGTGCAAGTGATCCGCGACCTGCTGACGGGTGACCAGGTCACCCACCGGGGCCGCCACTACACCGTGGAGAACGCCCGCCTCTACACGACCCCGAGTGAACCCGTCCCGATCTACGTCTCCGGGTTCGGCCCCAAGGCCGCGGCACTGGCCGGGCGCATCGGGGACGGGTTCGTCACGATGACACCGGACGAGGAACTGATCGGCGAGTTCCGCAGTGCGGGCGGCGGTGGGAAACCGGTCCTCGGAGGGCTCAAGGTCTGCTGGGGCACTGACCGGGCGCAGGCCGTCAAGACGGTGCACCGCAAGTGGCCGACGCAGTTCCTTCCGGGAGAGCTCGGTCAAGTGCTGCCCGACCCGGCCCACTTCGAGCAGGCCTCGACCCTCGTCACGGAGGAGACCGTCGCCGACCAGGTGGTCTGCGGCGACGACCTGGACGAGCACGTGTCCGCCGTCTCCGCGTACACCGAGGCCGGCTTCGACGAGGTGTACGTAGGCCAGATCGGACCCGAGCAGCAGGGATTCTTCGACTTCTACCACGACAGAGTGCTGCCACGGCTGCGCGCGACCTGAGGCCAGGAACGCCTCTAGGCGACCGTGACGGGCGTCAGCACTTGTCGTCGACGAGTTCGGCGAAGTCCTCGGTGCTCATGGCCCGGCCGTCGGCCCAGACCTGGCCCGGCCGGAGGGAGGCGAGGTCGTCGGCGGTGAAGTAGACGTGCGCCTGGTAGCTGCTGGATGCCTTGAAGCCCAGGGAGTAGGTCCGGCCGGGCATCAGTTCCTGTGTGCCGTGGGGTCGCGCGTGCCATGCGGGTGGTGGGGAGAAGAGGGGGAAGGTGACTTTTCCCTGGCTCTTCACTTCCCCTGCCCCCCACCCGCTGTCTTGCCGGGAAGAACCGGCCGAGCCGAGTGATGCCTCTTCGTTCGTGGCTTCGCCTTCCTCGGGGGTCCAGCTCCCCAGACGCACCCCCGAAAGCGTTTCGCCCTCTTCGCACGACCGCAGTTCGACCACGGGCTGCCCGTCAATGCCGTTGCGCACCGCTATGAGCGGCAGGTCGGCGGGGCTGCACCCGCTCACCATGACAAGACCCAACGTCAGGCACGCCGCCCCGCATACACGTCTCATTCCGGCTCCCCCTCGGCTTCACGCAAAGACTGCTCGGGCCCCGCGGCCGGGGGTCACTGTTCCACGTTGCGGGCCAGGATTCCGAGGGTCGCGCGAAGGCCTGCCTCAGGGATGACCGGGAAGATGTTCGCCTCCCGGTAGCGTTCCTCGATCTCGCTCCAGTCGTAGTACGACGTCACCAGGGTGCCGCCCTCGCGGGCCTCGAGCCGGTAGCCGTACAGGTGGCGGATGGGCGGCTGTATCTGGCCGGAGATGGTCCATTCGATCAGAGCGTCCTGCTCGAACCGCGTGATGATCACCGTGACGTCGTACTTGCCCAAGGGGTAGTCGTTCAGCGCCTCGCGGTCCATGTGGACGACGAACTCGTCACCGGCACCGCGCACGGGCTTTCCCTCGGCGGACTGCAGCATCCCCGAACTGTCGATCGCCACGTGTCCCGCGGGCTCACACAGCAACGCGAAGATCTTCTCCGGGGAGGCGGCCACCTGACGCTGCACTTCGAATCGCTCTGTCGTCATGCGGGTCACCCTCGCACGATCATGCGACCCAGGACCAGCAGAAACCGATGATCCGGATTCAGCGGGCGACTGACTCGACGTCACCCATGGCGATCACCGGTTTCATGCCGGGGTCGAGCCATTTCACGAGCTCGGTCATCGCCTTGCGCGGCAGCGCCACGCAGGCCTGGGTCGGCCCGCCGTGTTCCATGTGGATGAAGATGCCTCCACCGCGCTCGGCCCCCATGGGGCGTACGAGGTCCCGGGGCGGGGTGCCGGGCTGCCGGTTGTAGTTGATGGCCACCACGTGGTCGAAGGCCCCTCTGAGGGACTGGCCCAGGAAGCCGACGCCGTCCTCGTCGTACACGGGGGACTGGTCGTAGGGCAGCTTGGAACCAGGGTCGGGCAGGAGCCCGCCTGCGTCACTCAGCCCGAATACGCCCACCGGGGTGCTCCGGTCGCTCGCGGTGTGGTGCTCGGTCCAGCCGCGCTGGCCGTTGCGGGCCGGCCACGGCTCGAAGACCCTGCGCCATCCGCCCCGCGTGTCGCGTTCGAACAGGTGCACCGTCGCGTAGCTGGAGTCGGGTGCGTCCCCCGACACGAGGACCACCTGCCTGGCACCCCGACGGTCCACGGCCTTTTGCATGTCCGGCCCGAGCTGAGGGATTGCCGTGGCCCGCTCGGGCGGCGGGATTTTCCCGTACGCGTTGTGCGGCGGCGCATGATGGCCCGACCGGCCGTCGGCCGGAGCTCTTTCGTCGCTGCATCCGCCGAGAGAAACCGTGCAGATGAGCAAGGGGAGAATCAGTCGGGGCAGCGTGATCTTGAGCACTCTCGCATTATCAGCCAATTCGATAATTTCGGCCGGAAGCTTGGGGCGTGTCGGACGCGACATCACACAACTGATGGCCGGTCATACCCCTGTCGGCCCCCCTGTCGATACGGTGGCGCGTGACCAACTCCTATGACGCTCTCGCGCCGCACTACGACCTCATCATGACCTCGGGGTATTACGACTACGACGCCTATGCGAGGGAATTGCGGGCACTCATCGGCAACCGCAGGGATGTCCTGGAACTCGGCGTAGGCACAGGGCTGGTGTGTGATCGCCTGCTCGCCACAGGGCCCACCGGCATGCGGATCACCGGAATTGATCACACCGAAAGAATGCTCGCCCAGGCTCGGAACAGACTCGGCGACCGAGTGGAGCTCGTCGAGATGGACATCCTCTATGCCGTCCCGGAATCGACATTCGACGTCGCCTTCTCCGTCGGCGGCATCTGGTACTGCCTCCGTGACGGTGACGAAATTACCCTGGGCAGCCACCTGGTGGAGGAGAGCGACAACATCAAGGGCCTGCGGAATCTCGCAACTGCGCTCCGCCCGGGGGGACTTCTGGTCCTGGCGGTTCAGGACGCGCATCACGCCCTCCGGCGGACGCTGCCCGGAGGGCTTGTCTACGCCCAGGAGTCCCGGGCAGAAGGAGGGGGCCGTTTCACCAAGGACTACTACGTGATGCGCGAGACCACCGTGGTGGCGCATCAGCGCTCGGGTTATCGCGTATTCGGCGCGGCCGACGCCGACCGGCTCATGGAGCAGTGCGGTTTCCGTCGTCAGTCAGGCGGCGACGAGCCCTTCTGCCGGCCCGCACAATACATGCAGTACGTGAGGGTGTAGGGCAGGGGCAGGCGCAGGTCAGACCCGGGGAAGTGAAGGGTCGGGCTTCCAGGGGGATGGTGCGGTGATGGACCACCGTTCGTGGTCGCGCCAGGCCCCGTCGATGTAGAGATAGGCGGGGGAGAGGCCCTCGTAACGGAAGCCCAGGCGCTGGACCAAGGCCAAGGATGCCTGGTTGGCCGGTTGGATGTTGGCCTCGAGGCGGTGGAGGCGCAGGTCGTCGAAGGCGTGCCGCAGGGCGACGGTGAGACCTTCGGTCATGTAACCCCGCCCCGCGGACGGGGCGAAGGCCGCATAGCCGAGTGATGCGCCCTGGTAGCGGCCCCGGATGATCGAGTTGAAGTTCACCATCCCGGCCGCCGCGCCGGTCTCCTGAACGCGGATCAGGAAGCCCCGGGTGGTGCCGTCACTGAAGCGGCGCATCCAGTCCTGGAACTCCGCCGCGGTCGTGGGCAGTTGCATCCACGGCGAGTGGAGTTCGGTGCTGGCCCGCACGAGCGCGCAGAACTCGTCCTGGTCGGCGAGGGTGAGCGGGCGCAGTGCGACTCGTGACGGGTTGTGAGGCATGGGGCGATGCTAGGAGCTCATCTGGAAAAGTGGATCACCTTGGTGATCCACTTTTCCGTAAAGCCTGCTCAGCCGAAGCGTTGAGTGCGCGGCGCGAAGGTGTTCTCGGGCCCGGCGGCACGGCCGACCGACCACACCGTCGACGTACCCGGCACCGGCGCGAGCTGCAGCGTCCGGGAGTCACCCTCCCCGGCCACCGCCGGTTCGCTGTGCCCGGTGAACGACTGGCCGTCCCAGGCCAGGAAATCCGGCCCGGACACCAGGGGCGGGTAGCTGCCGGGCGGCCCGTACTTCTGCGAGTTGGCCACCGAGACCCAGCCCAGCTTGCCGTTCGCGGCAGGGGCGAACGAACTGATCGAACCGAAGTCGGTGGGCACGGTCACCCGGCTCCACGCGTTCCCGTCCCAGCGCATCAGCAGCGGCGGAATCGGCTTGCCCACCGGACCTCCGACGAACCCGGCCGTGCCCCCCGCCCATACCTCTGTCGGAGAGACCGCGAACACGCTGCCCACGGCCGACCTCGGGAACCCGTCCACGATCGTCTGCTGCCACGCCTGCCCGTTCCAGTGCGAGACCGCCGCACCCGAGTTGGTGGCGCCCGCGGCCCAGATGTCGTCGGCCGCCACCACGTGCATGCCATAGACGGCTCCCGGCGGCACCGGCATGTCCTGCCAGCCGCTCCCGTCCCGCCGCAGCAAGACCTGCGCGCCGTCCCGCGATCCGATCAGCCAGGTCTCACCGCCGCCGGTGACGACCTTGGTCAGCAGGACACCGCGGGGCGCACGGCTCTCGCGCCAGGCGGTGCCGTCAAAGCGCAGCAGGCGGGCGCCGCCCGCCGAGTCGCGGCCGACCGCCCAGATCGCGGTCGGAGAGGTCGCGGCGATGGACAGCAGGTCGCCCTGCCAGCTGACCTTGGGAAGGCTCTGGCGCTGCCACGCGGTTCCGTCCCAGCGCAGCATCAGCGGAAAGCCCGGTGCCTCGCGGCCGACGGCGTCGGAGCCCACGGCCCACGCCCGGTCAGGACCGAACGCCACGGCCTCGTTCAGGCCGGCCTGCGGGCGTACTTGGGCCGGAACCGGGACGTGGCGCCAGGCACCGGGCTCCGCCGCGGCCGAGCTCATGACGGTGATGACGGTCATCGCGACGGCGAGAACCGCGACGAGAAGTCGGCGCACCATGGTCAGCCTCCAAGCCGCTCGCTCATCAGGTTCGGTTTCGAGCCGTAGATCTCGACGGTCCCGAAGGACAGCAGCGAGGACCCGGCCCTCGTCAGTGCACGCGGTTTCACGTCGATCGCGTTCGTGCGCTCGGGGCCGTAGGAGAAGGTGGTGCGGGAGCCGTCGATCCGCGCGTACTTCGACTGGAACGCGCGGTCGCTGCGCACCGGCAGCCACAGCGCGCCGTCCGGGCCGCGCACCATGGCCTCGGTGTAGGTGTCGCCCAGGGGCGGGTGGGTGGTGCGCCAGGTGCGGCCGTTCCAGGTCATGAGGTACGTGCGTGACGCGCCGTCGCTGTACTGACTGCCGCCGATCGTGACGCGGCCGGAGGGTTCGAGCAGCATCGTGTGTACGTTGCTGTTCGGCGGCAGCGGCACCTTCGCGTCCCGCCAGGCGGTGCCGTCCCAGCGCAGGACGGTGGTCCCGTTGGTGGTGTCCGCCCAGGCCCAGGCGTCGGTGGCCGAGCGCGCGGTGATCCCCATGACGTACAGCACGCCGTCGGGGGTGGACTGTGTGGTCCAGTCGGAGCCGTCGTGGTGCAGGACCTTCAGCCCCGTCTCGTCCTCACCGACCACCCAGGCGGCACCGGGCACGGCGGCGAAGTCCTGGTAGGTCCACAAGGTCTGTGGCAGGGGGACCGTGCTCCACCCTTCCGGCCCTCCCGGTCCTCCCGCCGACCGGCGCAGGATCTCGCCCGCTCCGTCGCGGTTGTGCAAGATCCACGTTTCCTTGCCGACGAACTGCACCTTGCCGAGCCAGCCCGATGCCTCGGCGCCCGGGAAGCTGCTGTCCCGGCTCCACGCCGCGCCGTCCCAGCGGTACAGCATCGGCCGCACCCAGTCGGTGGTGTGCTCGTACCCGGTCGCCCAGGCATCGCCCGGCCCGCGGGCGGCGAGATCGGACACGGTCACGGGCGGTGCGGCCGCGGGTACCGGCAGCGCCGACCAGCTCGGCGTCACGCTCGGCGCGTGGGCTTCGGCAGGCGGCACCGCCGCGGCCGGGGATACGAGCGCGACAGGCGACACGGCCGCGGTACACGCGACGACAAGGCAGACGATGACCGCACGGAGATCACGGGCATCACGGAGAGCACGAAGACCACGGAGACCGTTCATGAGACCCCCCAGAACGCGAAGGTCGCTCACCTTATTGGCATGCCCCCGTCCGTGAATAGACGGGTGCATGCCAATTCGAGGCTCCCCTGCGGGAGGTTCCGACAGCCCTGGGCCCCGGCACGTACGGCGTGCCGGGGCCCAGGGCCCGAGAGACCGGGATCCCCTAGTAGGGGCCGTTCACGTTGTCGATCGAGCCGTAGCGGTCGGCCGCGTAGTTGCAGGCGGCGGTGATGTTGGCGACCGGGTCATAGCTGTCCAGCGAGGTGCCGACCACGTGGTAGGCGTCGAAGGTCGGGGCGATGACCTGCAGGAGTCCCTTGGACGGGGTTCCCGCGACGGCGTTGACGTCCCAGTTGTTGATGGCCAGCGGGTTGCCGGAGGACTCGCGCATGACGTTGCGGTGGATGCCCTCGTAAGTGCCGGGGATGCCGTGCTGCGCCATGACGTCGAGCGACTCCTTGATCCAGCCGTCGAGGTTGTCGGCGTACGTCTTCTTCGCCGGGGCGACGGCGGGCTTGGCGGCGTTCGTGCGCTCGGAACGGTCCGCCCGCTCGTCGGAGGCCTTGCGGGCGGCCGCGTCGTCCGCCGGAGCCTTCTGCCCAATGGTGATCTTGAGGCCGGGGTGTATCAGCTTCGGGTCGGCACCCAGAACGCTGCGGTTGTCCTCGTACAGCTTCTTCCAGCCGCCGCCGACGGAGTGCTCCCGGGCGATCTTGGCGAGAGAGTCGCCCGCGGCGACGACATAGGTCTTGGGGGCGGCGGCGGGCTTGGCGGCCGCCGCGGGCTGCGCCGCACTGGCGGCGGTCGCGCCGATCACCGGGAGGACGAGCACGGCGCCGCCCGTACCTGCCGCGGCGATGCCCCGGCTGAGCGAGCTGGACTTGGGGCGGCGGTGCTTACCCTTTGCAGGCATGACGAATTTCCTCTCCGTCGCCTACGAGGTGAGCTGTCGGGTTCGGACGGGAGATGTCCGGTCGCACTGTGAATGCGACTTCACCCCTAGCCGTTCCGGAATCCGGATCGGCGGCTTACCTGGGTCCCCCGCTCCTGCCGTGCGTAAGTGAGTGAGTACGGGAAGGGTTTCCGGACAGCGGCAGGATTCGGCGTTCCATCCGGATTGACGGTGACGTTAGGCGAGATTGCCCGGACAGAACAAGGCCGGAATTCTCTCGGAGAATGCGCGAGGGTCATTCTCGGAGTCCGCGGCCCGCGCCCCCATTGATCAATTAGCCTCAACTTTGTTTGGGGGAAGCGAAAATGCGCTGGGCGGCTCTTGCGGCCCCGATCTGCGGGTGTGACTCATTCCACTGCGCTGCGACGCCAAGTGGGTGCAGACGTGGCCTTATTCGCAAAAGCGGACATAATGCGATCCCTATTTTTCATGTCAAAACGGGCATCTTTTTTGGGTGGGACCCGGTGGTGATGCCTTCCGGCGAGCCTGATATGGGCTCTCAGTTCGTAGGCATAAAGCGAGGCGGGGGCGGGATATTGGGCAGCAATTCCCACAACGGCCGTGATCCCGCCGCCCAGTTGGCGAGCGTGGCGCGGTCGACCAGGTGCATGTGCAGCTGTCGGGCCAGGGGGGCGCACCGCTGGGAAAAGCGTCCGTTGGTCACCACCAGGACGATGTCCGCGCCGTGCAGCTGGCGGGCTGTCCCGTTGACGCGCTGCAGGTCGGGCGTGCCGACCGGCGAACCCTGCGCTCCGTTCCCGCGGTGCTTGCACTGGATGACCCACTTGCGGCCCATCGGGTCGGTGGCCAGCACGTCAGCCCCGTTGTCACCCGTGCCACCCGTCTGCCGGGCATCCGTACAGCCGTCGCGGCGCATCAAGTCCCGCACCGCGTACTCGAAGTCGCGGTGATGCAGTGAGTCCAATTGCGACATCGCATAGCGCAGTTGACGGCGCCGGACGTCCGCCCACAGGGCCCGTTGGCGTCGCTGATGCAAGATTCCAAGGCTCGCGACCGCGGCCGCGACACTTGACCCGATCAGTAACCACCAGTGGTCCATCAGCCAATTGACCAATGAGGTGACGAGTACGAGGGCCACGGCAGCACCGGCAAGGAGCGCCACGAGTCGCGCTTGTTGCCGCTGCTGCCTTTTGGTCGGGCGCCGCCGGCGCCGCCGCGCGGGCATCCGCCGCGTCACTGCCGACCGCCCTGGAGTGAAAAGAGCCTGACAATCGGCATGAGCGGCTCCCTTTCCCGACGGACTCCCCCTCCGACCTTCCATGTTTGCAGCCACCACTGACGGTCCGAATAGATTCGTTCACGTCAGACGCAGGGCTATTTCCAGGCGTTGACTCCGTGCCCGGATTCCGTCCGTCAGACGGAACTGAGCGGATGGGCCGCCGTCGCCGATCGCGGGGGCCAGGCGCGTGGGGCGAGGATGCCCAGGACGTAGGCCCGGGCGACCAGGGCGGGGCGGGTGGTGGCGTCCAGGAGTTGCCGCAGGCGGCTCAGGTGGTAGTCGACCGTCTGCCGGGACAGCCGCAGCGAGGTGGCGATGTCACTGTTGCTGCTGCCTTCCGCAAGGAGGGAGAGGATGCGAATCTGCGCCGCGGTGAGCGAGGGGTGGGCCTCGTGGGCCAGGCTCTGATGTGTGACGACGGCCCAGACGTGCCGGGCTCGGCCGGCGGAATGGCCGACCGTCGTCAGGTGCAGCTGCGCACGGCGTTGCCGCCCCTGAGTGTCGACGAGCACGGCGGACGTCTCCACCCGTCTCGTGCGGCGGGCTATCAGACCGTTCCATCTGCGGTGCAGCTGTTCCAGGTCAGAGGTAGAGGCGGAGGCGGAGGCGAGCAGCGTGTGTGCGCGGCGGCCCACCAGGTCGGGCAGCCCGAGGTGGAAGAGATCGGCGGCCGCCGAACTCGCCTCGATCACGCGCCCGTTGGCCGAGAGCAGCGCGCAGGGCAGGCCGCTGTGGTCGCGCAGCGCCTGCAAATTCTCCTCCGCCTCCTGACGTTGGACCATGGCTCGGAGGTGGTCGGTGATGTCCACGTAGATTCCGGCGACGCAGGTTTCCGCGTCCTCCCGTACCGGGAAGCGGTGACCGGCTGCCCGGCCGACGCTGCCGTCCGGTCGGCGATAGCCGAGGGTGTGCCGCACCGGAGTGCCCCGGGTGAGGATCTCCTGGTCCAGGGCGCGGAACTCGGCGGCCTCGACCGGCGCGTCGAAGTCTTCGATGAACCTGCCGGTGAGTTCCCTCGGTGTGGTGCCGTACAGGTGCGCATAGGCGTGGTTGGCCCACAGATAGCGTCCCGCGCGGTCCCGGATGAAGGCGGCGGCCGGGGCCAGATCGACGAGGTCGGCGAAGGCGGCGTACCGGTGTGGGGCGTGCGCGTCCACCTCCACCGCGAGGCCACGCGTACGGCTGTGGGCGCGGGTCTCGTCCAGGGGCCAGCTCACGTCGAAGGTGCGACCGTCGAACTGCGCCTGCCAGCTGACCTCCTCCGGTGGATGCCCCGGCCCCGAGAGTTCCTCGTGCATGCGTTCCAGGAAGCGCTGCGCCGTCCCGGTGTCGGCGAAGGCGCCGCCTCCCCTCTCCAGGACCTGCCACGGCTGGTCCACCTCCCACCAGAACGCGGGCAGATGTTCGAGCAGAGCCTTGAGATTGGAGTCGTTCACAGCGTTTTCTCCGTCCGTATTCAACTGATTGACGCACAGTCACCAAGCGATGCGTTTCCCGCGTCGATCTCGCGCATGCTCGGTTCTCGGCCGAATCGGCCGCGGTGGCGGGTGCCTCGGGCGTCGCGTGCGACTGCGGCACTCAGGCATTTGCCTGAACGGCAGACGTCCCCGGTGGCGCTGCGGAGGTCTGTCGCCTGGTCCCCTTGAGTGTGCGGGTGAACACACCCCGCAACGTACGCCCCGGTGGCCCCACTTGTTCTACGCGCGTCACCGAGCCGTACGTCGACCTGCCTCAACCGGACGAATGGAGAGGGAACTTCAGTGAGCAAGGTGCTGTTAGTGCATGCCAAGGGTGGCCCGCCGCTCGGTCACGTCCTCGCGCGGACGGCCGCCAGGGCGGAAGTGCACCTGCTGGCGCTCAGCGCACTTCCTCCCGCCGTGGCGGACACGGCCGAGCGGCTGTGCGCCTCCGTCGTGACGCCCGCCGACGCGCGCCGCGCCGACCTGGTGTCCCTGATCGTCTCGCGGGCCGAAGCCGTGGGCGCGGCCGCGGTGCTCACCTTCTCCGAGTACGCCGTCGTGGCCGTCGCCGAGGCCTGCCAGGTGCTCGGTCTCGCGGGGGCGGGCAGCGCCGCCGCGCTGGCACGCGACAAGCGGCTGATGCGTCGCACCTGGCACGAACACGGCCTGCCGCAACCGCAGTTCCGCCCGGTGGCCACCGAATCGGACCTGCACGAAGCGGCCCGCGACCTGCCCTTCCCGCTCCTCCTCAAGGCGGCCTGGAGCGCGGGATCCACCGCGCACCAGATCATCCGCTCCCCGCACGAGGCATCCGCCGCGTGGCGCCGGTCGCGCGAAGTGATGGCCGAATCAGCCCAGTTGGGTTACGCGGAACTCCATGTGGCCGAGGCCGACGCGGACTTCGTCGTCGAGCAGATCGTGAGCGGCACCGCATCGGACTGGTTCGACGAAGCCGGCTGGGGCGACTACGTCAGCGTCGAAGGTGTGGTGGCCGAGGGCGTGTTCCGCCCGGTCTGCCTCAGTGGCCGGATGCCCACCGTCGAACCGTTCACCGAACGTGCGGGCATCACGCCCGCCCTGCTGTCCCAGGACGCCCAGGACCGGATCGTGGCCCTCGCCCGCGCGTCCGTCGACGCTCTCGGACTGCGTGACTGCGGTACCCACACCGAGATCAAGCTCGGTGCGGACGGCCGCATGTGGCTGATCGAGACGGCCGCCCGATTCGGCGGCGCGATGACGGTGCCGCAGATCGAGGAGGTCTTCGGGCTCGACCTCGTGGGCATGCTCGTCGACCACCTCATCGGCCGCCCGGTCGAGTGGCCCCGGCACGCGCTCACGCCGGCCCAGGCGAACGGCGCCGCGGGCTCCCTCATCGTCCTCGCGGTCGACTCCAAGGGCGAGGCCTGGCAGGACCGCAAGGTCTGGGACTTCTCCGCCGTCGCGGCGGACGTGCCCTTGAGCGACGGCAGCGAGCTGTCGGTGGTCGCGGAGAGCTCACTCGCCGACGGCACGCTCGTGCCGGTCTACGACCCGGCCGCGGGCGCCAACACCATGGCCGCCCTGTGCCTGCTCTCCGCCACCGACCCGCGGACGGTCCTACGGGACTTCGAGACCCTGGTGGACGCCCTGCCCCGGGTCCTGCCCGCCGCGCAGCCCGAGGAGATCGTCCGATGACCACTCAGCTGTTCACCGGCCCCGCCGAACCGTCCACGGACCGCACGGTCGTCGGCGAGAACCTCTCCCTGCCCCTCTTCCGTACGCTCTCGGGCGTCCTGGCCGGTCACCCGTACCTCAAGGTCGTCGTCGACCGTGCCGAGAACACCTGGCACCTGCTCGACACGACCGCGCACCCCTTCCACGTCAACTACATCGCCACCCACGTCCTGGGCATGGAACTCCACGCACTGGACGCCGAGTTGGACGCGTTCAACGCCTCCGTCTACATGGACCCCGAGCGCCGTTTCCTGCTCGGCGTGCTGTCCCTGCACACCGAACAGGAAGCCGACGGCCGCGAACGCACCTTCCTCGTCCTGGAGACGACCGAGGCCGACACCATGCACGGCGAACTGCTCGCCCACTTCTACGAGTTCGTGCGCGAACGCGTCGACGGCAGGCTCCCGGTACTCCTCAAGCCCGCCAACCACGGGCAGGAGGAGGAGCTCGCGGCGATCAGTGAACTGCGCGTACCGCGCATCCTGAGCCACGAGCTCTTCGGCTCCCGCACCCGCACCGCCCTGAACCCCGGCGAGGCCACCGGGCGCCTGCGGTACTTCCGTACGCACGAGGAGTACGCGGCGGCGGAGGCGGGTCTCGGCTGGGCGGACATCGTGGCCATGCCCTGCCTGCCGGACGACGTGCCCCGAGTGGCGGGGTTCCTCAACACCGCGCCGATCACGCCGCTTTCGCACACCAACGTCCTCGCCTCCGGCTGGGGCATACCCAACGCGATCGTCCGCGACCTGCAACAGCTCGTCGACAAGGACCAGCTGGACGGCGCGTGGGTCCGCTACCGCGTACGCGAGGACGAGATCCTCCTGGAGCGCCTTGACCACGAGCCGTCCCTGCGGGCACCGGCCTGGCACCAGCAGCGCATACGCCTCCAGCCGCCCCTCCTCGAAGACGCCCCCGTCCTTGCCCTGCACCGGCTCCGCAGCGCGGACAGCGACCGCTACGGCACCAAGGCGGCCAACCTCGGCGAACTGCACCACGTACTCGACAGCCGCACGGCCGACCTGATCGCCTTCTACGGGCGGCCCCGCCCGCCGCGCGAAAGCCTCTACGCGCACCTCGGGGCGCGGCTCGGCCTCAGCACGCCCTCCACGGCCGAACTGCGCTCCGCAGCAGCCGACTTCGTGGCCACCACCGTCGACGCCCCGGCCGGGGTCGCGCTGCCCTTCGCGCTCCAGCAGCACTTCCTGGCCTCCTCGCCCGCCCTTCAGCAGGGCATCGGCAAACTCAAGATGGCACTCGAACTCGACGCCACCGACGTCCTGGACTCGCTCTGCCTGCAACTCCAGCACCTGGTCCGCAACACGCCCGTCCCCGAGTCGGTCACCAGGCAGATCGACCAGGCCTTCCCCGCCACCGCGGCCACACACCGACGCCTGGTGGTGCGCTCCTCGTCCAACGCCGAGGACCTGCCGGGCTTCTCCGCGGCCGGCGTCTACGACTCCGTCACCACCGTCCACTCCACCGGCGAACTCCTGGACGCCGTAAGCCAGGTGTGGGCCTCCCTGGTGTCGCCCCGCAGCGTGCGCCTGCGCCACCAGGTCGGCATCTCCCTGGACGACACCTACATGGGTGTGATCATCCAGGAGTACGAGCCCGCCACCCTCGGCGGCGTCCTGGTGACCTGCAACCCGACCCGCCGCGAGGACTTCCGCAACGTCTACCTCAACTGCTCGCCCGGCTCCCCGGAGCAGGTCGTCGACGGCTCGGTCCTCCCGCAGCAGTACCTCTACAACACGGTGGAGGGCGGCGGCCGCACGGTCGCCCTGGGCTCCTGGGGCGACCCCCTGCCCGCGCCCACCCGCGCCCGGCTCGCCGACCTGTCGCTGACCGGACGGCTGCTGCAGTCCCATTTCAGCGGGTCGCACTTCGGCGGCTCCGACGTGGACAAGCCGCTGGACATCGAGTGGCTGATGACCGAGCGGGGCGATTTCCGGCTGGTCCAGATCCGCCCGTACGCGCTGTGAAGGCGCCCACCCACCGGGCGGGAGCCACCGGCCTGACGGACACCGCACGCCGCATCATCCGCCTCAACTACGGCTTCCAGCTGCTGTTCAACCTGCTGTGGTGGATGCCCGTCTTCTACGCCTACCAGAAGGCCGCCGGGCTCACGGACGCGCAGATCTTCGGCATCCAGAGCATCTACTACGTGGCCTTCTGCCTCTTCGAGATCCCGACCGGCCTGATCGCCGACCGGATCGGCACCCGCAACTGCCTGCGGGCCGGCGCGGTGGTCATGACGGCGGCCAACCTGGCTCCGGTCCTCAGCGCCTCGTACACCGGCTTCCTCGTCCACTTCCTCGCCATCGCCGCGGGCCGCTCGCTCACCTCGGGTGCGGCAAGCGCCTATCTGTACGACGGGCTGCGCGCCGAAGGCTGCGACGAGCACTACCTGAAGGCGGAGGGCACGGCGCGGGCCCTGGGACTCGCGGCCAAGGTCGGATGCTGGCCGCTGGTCGGACCCCTGATGTCCGTCGCCCACGCGGCTCCGTACGTGCTGAGCGCCGCCAGCGCGGCGGGCTCCCTCGCCTGTGCGATCGCCCTGCCCCGGCTCGCGGCAGCGGGCGAGCAGACAGGGAAGGCGGCCACCTCCGGCGGAGGTCGCAGGGGAGGGGCGTTCCTGCGGGACGCGGGCTCCGCACTGCGCTGCGTCGCCTCGTCCCGGTGGCTGGCCATGGTGATGGTGCAGGGCGTGGCGGTGTTCACGCTGTCCCGTATCTGCCAGGTCAACCTCTTCCAGCCGATCCTGCTCGACCACGGCATCGCCGAGGCCTCGCACGGGGGAGTGCTGGCCGCGATGACGGTCGCCGAGGCGGTCGCCTCGGCCCGCCCCCAGTGGCTGAGCCGACGCCTCACACCGGTCGCCTGGGTCTCGATCCTCAGCCTCGTGCTCGCGGGCACCCTGGCGGCCATGACGCTCGGCGGACCGTGGGCGGTGGTCGCGCTGCTCTGCCTGTTCGCCGCCGCGACCGGCTTCGCCTACCCGGTGCAGCGCAAGCTGGTGAACGACGCGGTGCCCCCGCACGCCCCGCGCGCCACGCTGCTGTCGGTCGAGAGCATCGTGGACCGCGCGGTGTGCGCCCTGGCCGCGGTCGCCGCGGGTGCCTATCTCTCGGCCGGGCACCTGGACGCCTTGCTGTGGCACAGCGCGTTGGCGACAGCCGTGCTGCTCGGAGCCTTCCAACTGCTTTTGCGCAGTGGGGTGGTGAAGCGGTCCGGGCCCCCGGACACGGTGGGCGCGAACGGGGGCGGCCCCGCCGCCCGCGCTGCCCCCGGCGCATCCAGAGGCGGGCGCCGCGGGCGGCGGGCCGAGGAGTAGCACCAGCCTGCTAGGGACCTGGGACCTGGGACCTGGGACCTGGGATCAGCGGGGCCGGTGGCCGAGGAGTTCGATCAGCCCGACGGGGAGGTACGCGGGCCGGTGCGGACGGCCGATCTGGTACGGCACGTAGCCGAGCGAGGCGGCGACGTCGACCTCCTCGGCCGTCTCGGCCTGATAGACGACCCGGCAGTGACCCGCGGAGGCCTTCGCGCGCTGCCAGAGCACGGGAGCCGGCTTGCGCTCCGCCTCCGTGCGGGGAGTGAGGACGCGGTCGCCGAAGTCCTCCCAGGCGAAGGGCGCGGAGCCCTGCCAGGTGGCGTCGACCTCCTTCTTCAGCCGGGCGGCGCGCTCGGCGTCGGTCGCGCCCCAGGAGGACGGCACGTTGGTGATCAGGCCGATCCTGATGTGCCGTTCGCGCAGGGCTCGCAGATAGGAGGCCGCCCCGGGCCGATAGCTGGTGCTGCCGTCGTCGGCGGTGTGCACGAGGGTCTCGCCCAGGTCGAAGTACACGACGGGGCAGGCGCGTTGCGTTCCCACCCGGGCGGCGGCGGAGGCCGACGCCGTGCCGCCGCCCGCGTCCCCGGGCACTGCGGTGCTCGCCGTCGCGCACAGCACGGTCGACGTCAGCGCCGCGCAGAGGGCGAGGCTCGCCCGGGTGGAGCGCTGTAAGGCGGTTCTGTTCATGGTGTCGTCGTCGCCCTTCTTCTGGCACACCACGAGGGTGTGCGACTGTCCAGTACATGACACGACGCAGCCTGTGGCATCCCCAGCGGCGCCAAGGTGACTGGCTGACCGGCAACTCCCGCGTCGTTTCGCCGATCTATCGCGCTCTACCCCCGAACACCGCGCGCCACTCGGGCCCCGTCGGCCACAACGTGATCAGGCCACGCCAGCCGCGGCAAGCGTGCTTCAATGCGGCTCGGCTGCGGCTCTGCTGCGGACCTGTTCGCCTGGCCGGCCCGCGTTCGTGACGGAGGATGACCCACGATGAAGCTTCCTGCGCCCCTGCACGTGTTCAACGAAGGTCTGGCGTTCCTTCTGGAAGTCGTCGCCCTCGTCGTGCTCGCCTGGTGGGGCTGGCAGAGCGTGGACCCCCTTGCCCTGCGGATCCTCCTCGCCCTCGCCGTACCTGCGGCGGCCGCCACCCTGTGGGGCCTGTTCGCCGCGCCGAAGGCCCGGATAGCGGTGCCGCTGGCGGGCGTACTGGCGGTGAAGGCGCTGGTGTTCGGAGCCGCGGCCATCGCTTGGTGGGCCATGGGCCGGCATACGTGGGCCACCGCCTTCGCCGTCGTGGTCGCCCTCAACACCACCCTCGCCACGCTGGACCGGCGGGCGGCGATGCACCAGCGGACCTGACGACCGGTTGTCGCATGGACCACGGCCTTACCAAGGCGGCCTTCGAGCGCTTTGCCCAGGGCCTCCTCTGTGAGCCTTGCACCACCCGATGACTGAACTCCTTCTGCACGAAGCGGCCGGGCACGGTGGTTTTCTAGCCGTCCGTGTCCGGTGCTGCCGCCGGTAGTTCCACGGTGATGCGGAGCCCGCCCCCGGGTCGTGGCGCGAGGGTGAGTGTGCCGTCGTGTGCGTGGGTGATGGTCTCGACGATGGCCAGGCCGAGGCCGACGCCCGCGTGGTCGGTGTGCCGGTGAACGCGCTCGGTGCCGCGCTGGAACGGTTCGGTGAGTGTCGCGACCAGGTGTGGAGTCAATTGCTCGCCGGTGTTCTCGACCGTGAGCAGCACGGTGCCGGGCCGGACGCTGGCAGTGACCCACACCCTGCCCTGTCCGGCCGTATTGTGGACGATCGCGTTGTGCACGAGGTTCATGGTCAGTTGCAGCAGCAGCGCCGGCGATCCGCTCACGGGGGTGACGTCGCCACGGGTCTCGATGGTGACGCCATTCCTTTCCGCGAGGGGGAGCAGCGTCTCGGTGGCTTCTTCCGCCATGAGGGACAGGTCGACCTGCTCTCGGGAGAAGGACCGCTGGCCGGCCCGGCTGAGCAGGAGCAAGGCTTCAGTGAGGTCGATCGCGCGGGTGTTGACGGCGTGAAGGCGGTCGAGGACCTCGCCGGTGTCCTGTGACGGATCGGAGCGGGCCACGTCAAGGAGTGACTTCGAGATGGCAAGTGGGGTGCGTAGTTCGTGCGAGGCGTTGGCCGCGAACCTCCGCTGCTCGGCGACATGTGCCTCGAGCCGTGTGAGCATCGCGTCGAAGGCGTCGGCGAGTTCGCGGAACTCGTCCTGACGGCCGGGCAGTTGGATGCGGTGTGAGAGTGACCCGGTCGCGGCGGTGCGGGTGGCGTCCGTGATGCGGGTCAGAGGGGCGAGCATCCGTCCGGCGAGGACCCATCCTCCGAGAAGGCCGAACACCAGGAGAAACACCATGACCGCGGCCGCGATGGGAGCGAATCCGCGCACGAAGGTGGTGCCCGGAGTCGCTTTCCATGACCCTGCTGCGTTGGTCTGCAACCAATCTTCCCGCAGGAGCCACCAGCTCACGGCGGCGAGCAGCAAGGCACCGGCGAGCATGAGGAACCCGGCGTAGCTGAGGGTGAGCTTGAGCCGGACACTGAGGCCGCGGGATCTATGCACCCTCGCCTCCGATGCGATAGCCGACGCCGGGCACGGTGGCGATGATCCACGGTTCGCCGAGCCGCTTGCGCAGCGCCGAGATGGTGATGCGGACGGCGTTGGTGAACGGGTCGGCGTTCTCGTCCCACGCACGCTCCAGGAGGCCCTCGGCGCTGACGACACCCCCGTCGGCGGCGATGAGGACCTCGAGGACGGCGAACTGCTTGCGCGTCAGCGCGATGTAGCGGCCGTCCCGGTAGACCTCGCGTCGGAACGGGTCAAGGCGTAGCCCCGCGATCTCACGGACCGGTGGCCGGCTGTGGGCGCGCCTGCGGTCGAGCGCCCGGAGCCTGAGGACGAGTTCCCGCAGGTCGAACGGTTTCGTGAGGTAGTCGTCGGCGCCCAGTTCGAACCCGGACGCCTTGTCGTCAAGGCGGTCGGCCGCTGTGAGCATGAGGATCGGCATCCCGCTGCCGGAGGCGACGATGCGCTCGGCGATCTCGTCACCGGAAGGACCGGGGATGTCGCGATCGAGTACGGCGATGTCGTAGGCATTGATGCTCAGCAGTTCCAGAGCGGAATCGCCGTCGCCCGCGATGTCGGCCGCGATGGCCTCCAGGCGTAGGCCGTCGCGAATGGCTTCCGCCATGTAGGGCTCGTCCTCGACGATCAACACGCGCATGCTCTCGATGCTACGAGCCGGTGCATATCGTCGGCGTATCGAAAACCGCATACGTGCCGGGAACACCCTGCTGCCTTGACTGGCAGCATGACTCGAACCCCAGCATCAGCACGCACAATGCCGAGCCAGTCGCCGAGCCAGGCGTCGCGCCAGTCGCCTCAGCGGATGCCTCGACGGATGCGCCGACGCCTTGCCGTAGGTCTGCTCTGCCTGCTCGGCCTGGCAGTCGTCATAGCGGCGATCACCGCGGCTCTCGGCGGGCGATTACTCAAGCCCTCGTCATCCACGGCCGCGTCACCCCTGAGTTCGATCGGCAGCGATCGTGACGGTGATCGTGACCGTGGCCGTAACCGCGATGCGCTCGGCGAGGACGACGGCGTGGTCCCGGACGGCGTGACGGTCTTCGACGACGCGACTCCGGCCGTGGCCCGCCTCGACACGGAGCTGCTCAAGGCCCTGCGCCAGGCCGCGACGGATGCGGCGGACGACGGCGTCGAGGTCTACGTCAACAGCGGCTGGCGCTCCGCGGACTACCAGAACCAGCTACTTCGCGAGGCGATCGCCGAGTACGGCTCCGAGGACGAGGCCGCCCGATGGGTGGCCACCGCGGCGACGTCTCCCCACGTGTCAGGGGATGCGGCCGACCTCGGCCGCTCCGATGCCACGAAGTGGCTCGCCGAGCACGGTGCCGAGTACGGGCTGTGCCAGATCTACAAGAACGAACCGTGGCACTACGAACTACGCCCCGAAGCGGCCGATCACGGCTGCCCGCGTACGTATGCCGACCCCACCGAGGACCCGAGGATGCAGCAGTGAGCGTGAGCGAGCGAGGACAGAGCATGGTGCAGGTCGACACGGAGGAGGAGACCGGTCAGGGCCACGAGGGCGACCAGCGAGACCAGCGAGACCAGGGCGACCAGGACAGGCCGGAAGGGCCGGGCGGGCCGTGTCTGTGGAAGCGCGGCCCGGGTCCCTGGAAGCGCGGCCCGGTGCTCACCGCCCTGGCCCTGCTGCTGGGCCTGTTCATGCTGCTGCACGCACAGATCACGGACTACGGGGGCCTCGGCAGCCTGGTGGAGACCTTCCTGCCATGGTTCGGCCTGCTGGTCCCCGTGCTGCTGGCCGGGGCGCTGTGGCGTCGCTCCGCCTCCGCGGTGATCGCGCTGTTGGTACCGGTCACGGTGTGGCTGAACCTCTTCGGCGGGCTGCTCATGGACAAGTCCCACTCCGGCAGCGACCTCACCGTGGCCAGCCACAACGTCGGCGCCGATAACTCCGACCCGTCCGGCACCGCCCGCGCGCTGGCTGCCTCCGAGGCGGACGTACTGGCCCTGGAGGAGATCAGTGCCCAGGCGAAGCCGCTGTACGAGAAGGGCCTGGCGAAGGCGTATCCGTATCACGTGGCGAAGGGGACGGTCGGGCTGTGGAGCAAGCTGCCGCTGTCCGACACCCGGCCGGTCGACACCGAGATGGACTACGGACCGCTGGGGGACGCCAAGCCGGCCGACGTCAAGATGACCTACAACCGGGCACTGCGCACCACGGTGGCCACGGACCAGGGTCCGCTGGCGGTGTATGTGGCCCACCTGGGTTCCGTACGCGTGGTTCCCAGGGATGGCTTCATGACGGACGACCGGGATCGTGGCGCGAAGGCGCTCGCCAAGGCCCTCGCCGCCGAACGGAACGAGCGGGTGGTACTGCTCGGCGACCTGAACGGCACCACCACCGACCGCGCTCTTGCCGACATCACCTCGCAGCTGCGCTCGGCGCAGGACGAGGCCGGTGATGGCCTCGGCTTCAGCTGGCCGGCGTCCTTCCCGGTGGCGCGGATCGACCAGATCCTGGTCAGGGGCGTGGAGCCGGCGAGTGCGTGGGTGCTGCCGGAAACGGGCAGCGACCATCTGCCGGTGGCAGCCGGGATCAACTGGTGACTGACGCGGAGAGCGCAGTTGCTCTGCGCCGAAACACGTTGTGGCGACTCTGAGGTGGAAGGGGAGGCCCTTCGACCTCCCCAGGCGTACAGCCCTCCCCTTCCAGCCTTCGCCGGGTGCCCCGCCGCGCCGGATCCATGCGCGCCGGGGAGATCATTCCGCGGGCCTGTTTGTCAGAGGCGTCCGCTAGGTTGCGGCCCATGGGAAACTCAGGCGGATCTTTGGCAACCCAGTGCTCCACGGGTGAACTGCACCAGCTCATGCGGGCGGCCGGCTTCACCGGCATCGAAGACACGGAGGCGCGGGCGGAGGGCTGGGGCGTGACGGAGTTCGCCGACGCGGGGCAGCGAAGTCTGGCGGCGCTTGTGCAGAAGACAGGGACACCGGCGGTCATGGTGTCCTTCGTGGACAGCGATTTGGGGTTCGTCGAAGCTGCCACGCCGGAAGGCAGCACCTGGGAGGGCCTGCTCAACCGCGAGCTGGCGGAGGACTACGAGATACCTCTGGAGCAATTCCCCGTGGAACCCGCCGTGGCCGGCGCACTCGCCTGGTCGACCGCCGCCGGACTGACCCCCGACGAGAAAGCCATCCGACAAACCCTCACCGGCTCGGCCCTCTTCGCGGAAGAACTCTCCTCAAGGCTCATGGCCGCCCTGGGGCTGCCTGCTGCGACCTGACCTCGGCGGGGTGAGCAGTGCAGGAGGACGCTGTCCGGCCATGCGCGGGCTTTCGATAGCCTCGCCCTTCGTCGTAGTGATTCGGCGTACGTACGCCACAACTTGGGGGACTTTCGATGAGCGGCAACTCGTGGAATCCGGCAGCACGAGCCGCCGTCGAAGCGCGCGTCTTGCGTGACTGGGGTCTGGAACTGCCCGAGTCAATCTTCCGGTTCTGGCGTTTCCTTGAGTCACTTGGTCCGGTCGAAGAGCGCGCGCTGGCGGATATGGGGGTCAGCCCGTTCGGCATCATGGATCTGTTCGGCGCCCCTGACCGGATGCCGGTCGAGGACATCGACGTACGCGTGCACGGCCGTTACTACCGGGACCCGCCCGAGTTCCTGACCTTCATGCACGGGGGTACGGACGGTCTGCACTACGGCCTGTGGTTCGACGACGGCCGTACCTGCAGAACTGTTGCCTCCTACTACAACAATGACGGCGGCGAGATCGACACCACCGCGAGCACGCCGCTGGAGGCGGTACGCGCTCTCCTCGAACGAGTGTGGCGCGACATCGAGGACGACGTACGGGACGAAGGGGCGGAGGCGCGACGCGATCATCTGGCCCAGCTGCGTGACGCGCTGACCGCCGTGGAGACGGGGGATCGGCCAGAAGTCGGTCTCGCCTACTCCTCGACATACGACAGGCCCGCCGGGCCCGTGGACCCTGACCGGATCACGACGCTGGACGGAGCAGGCGGGCTCGCTTCGGGCGCCTCCACCTTGGACCGCCCCGGGCACCGCGGCGCCGACGAGTACAAGTTCGCGACCTACATGTACGACCTGTTCGACGATGCCGCCGCCTTGCGGGCGAACGTGGAGGACGCCCGCCGCCGCTGCGCGCAGGGCGATCCCACGGAGGCGCTGCTCCTGGGCCGTGACCTGCACTGGGCGTCGGCGGGCGACCCGGACCGCGAGGCCCTCGCGCACGAATTCCTCGTACTCGCCTATCGCGCGCTGGAGCGCCCCGCGCTGGGCGCCATCGCAGAGGCGCACCACCGGCACCGTTCGCTCCCGAAGGTGAACGTACTGAAGTGCGGTTGATGCGGTCGAGGAAATTGGTCAGCGCGATCTCCATGGTGATCGCGCCCAGTTCTTCCTGACTGAAGTGTGCGGCGGCGGCATGGGTGTAGATGTTCGCGGTGCCAGCCGCGCCCGCAGAGAGGTGCAGTCGACCGAGCGGCCGGGAAGCGTCGGGCCAGGACAGCGTGAGGTGGTCAAGGCGTTCTTGGCGGCGGCTCGGCTCGGTGAGTTCGAGGAGCTGCTTCGACTGCTCGACCCCGACGGACAACTGACCGTGTGATCGCGGACGTAAGCTGGCAGGCATGCGGATGCGACCCACGTTGACCTGGGAGCCCACTGCCGGTGTGCTCCCGGCCTCGAACGACCTCACCGCTGTCGTCGAGGCGGTGCGCGCGGGCCAGGTCGTGGTGCTGAGCGGCGCGGGGCTGTCCACGGAGTCGGGCATCCCGGACTACCGCGGCGAGAACGGTTCCCTGCGTCGGCACACGCCCATGACCTATCAGGAGTTCATCGGCGCCGAGCATGCCCGACGGCGGTACTGGGCGCGCAGTCAGCTGGGGTGGCGGGCAATGACGCAGGCCCGCCCCAACGCAGGTCATCGGGCCGTGACCGCGCTGTCCGACGCGGGCCTGGTCACCGGCGTGATCACGCAGAACGTCGACGGGCTGCAGCAGTCGGCCGGGGCCCAGAACGTCATCGAACTGCACGGAAGCCTGAGCCGGGTGGTCTGCCTGACCTGCGGGCGAGGCAGCACCCGAGCGGAGCTCGACCAGCGGCTGAGAGAGGCCAACCCGGGGTTCGAGGCCGCCGCCGAGCGTTACCGAGCCGCGCGGGTCAACCCGGACGGCGACGTGGAACTGCCGGATGAGGCGGTACGTGAATTCCGGGTGGTGGCGTGCGCGGCCTGCGGCGACGGGGTGCTCAAGCCGGACGTCGTCTTCTTCGGCGAGAACGTCCCTCCGGGGCGGGTGGCGGACTGTCGCCGCCTGGTCGACGAAGCCGCCGTCCTGCTCGTACTCGGTTCCTCCCTCACCGTCATGTCCGGCCTGCGCTTCGTGCGCCAGGCGGCAGAGTCGGGCACGCCGGTCCTGATCGTCAACCAGGGCCCGACCCGAGGCGACCGCTGGGCGACCCAGCGCGTCGAACTCCCGCTGGGGGAGGCGCTGGCGGCCCTGGTGGCGCAGGTGTGTCCCTGAGGCTGTCGGCCAACATGGTCGGAGGGGCCGCGGGGCCTGGTCTTCGGAGCCAGCACGGCGCTGAGTTTGCAAGCGCCCGTACTGAAAATCGCCCCACATCGGGCCAAGGCGGGCTGCCACACTGAGGTAACGGAGGCGGGTCCGACGCGACTGCCTTGGAGGCCGATTGTGGGGACGTGGCTGATACCTCTGTTGACCTTGACCGCTGGAGCGCTCCTGTCCAGCGTGGTCACCTACGCCGGAACGCGGAGCAAGCTTGCATTGGACTACGACGCGGATCTTCGGCAGAAGCGCATTGACGTGTACACAGACCTATGGGGCCGTTTAGAACCCTTGTCGAAGTATGTCCCGCCGACAACCTTTCGGGTTGCCGAAGTGAAGCAGCTCGCGGAGAGCCTGCAAGCCTGGTACTTCGGAACGGGCGGCCTATTTCTCTCGATGGCCGCGCGTGGTGAATACCTAGCCTTGCAGGACACCTTGCAACGGATCAGTGACGGATGGGGCTGGGAGGAGTCAGGTGAGGAACGCTTGATACCTGCGGTGCGAGAGTACGTGCGGGTCCAGGGAAGTCGTCTACGCACCAGCCTTACTCGCGATGTAGCAACACGGACGCGTCCCAAAGTGCCCGGGCGACCGGAGTCTGATCTGCAGCGGTTAGCTGGGATCTATGAGCGTGACGATCAATACTGCATCCAACTCGTTTTCGCTCCTTGGATTTTGGGAGGGCCTCGTCGTCTCACTCTGCGGCCCTTGAGGTCTCAGGGGCCGATTCGAGCGCTGTGCTGGGATCGCACGCACCTGACCGTCCGGGCCGAGCTATCGGCCCCGGGTGGAAGCCGGCGCCAGCGGGTGTTCCTCGTCGAGGACGGTTGGTTGATCGAGGGGCCTGTGCCAGACGAGCAGACGCCAGATGTTGTGGTCCTGTGGAGGAAGGTCGCCGATGGCACTGCCCGGGGCCCGCGCTGAGTCTTGCCGATGACGTTGCCCCCGGCTGGACCTGTTCCGGACCGTCCGGGCGCGTTGGAGGAAAGGCAAAGGGACCGGTGGCGACATCCCGATATTCGGCGTCGGCGGTGCGACACTGGCGCCGTGAGTGACAAGGAGCGGCGGAACGGGCAGCGCTTGGAGCGGGCGATCGTGGAGTTGCTTGAGGGGCGGGTTGCGGATGCCACCATTTGCCCGTCCGACGCCGCGCGGGCGGTGTACGAAGGGGACGACGACGGCTGGCGTGAGCTCATGGAACCGGCCCGCCGCGCGGCGCGGCGCCTGGTGGCGGCCGGCGAGGTGGAGATCACCCAGGGCGGCCGGGCCATTGACCCGGACAAGGCCCGCGGCCCGATCCGTATCCGCCGCGTTCGCTGACTGCCGCGCCTCAGAGCGTGCGTCGTAGCGCCGTCTCCACCGCGTCGATCAGCGGATCCCCCTCGGTCCGTGGGTGCCGTGCGAGGCCGAGTTCGACGTCCGGCAGGGTGGGCAGGGCGTTCGTGTCGTGGCCGACCATGCCCGGTTCGAGGTTCGTGGGCATGAGTGCGGCGACGCCGAGCCCGGCCCGCACCGCTGCGAGTACGCCGACCAGGCTGTTGCTTTCGAACGCCACCCGCCAGTGCCTGCCGGCCCGCTCCAGGGTCTCCAGGACCGCCGTACGCCAGGTGCACGTACCCGAGAAGAGCACCACAGGCAGGGGATCGGCGGTCAAGGTCACATCCACGCCCTGGCCGACCGCCCAGACCAGCGGGCGGCGAACCGTCCAGCGCGGCGGCGCGGGAACCACCGGCACCTCGTCGAGCACGAGTTGCACGCGGCCTGCCTCGTAGGCCTCCCGCATCTCGGCGCTGGAACAGCTCAGCACCTCCAGCGTCGCACCGGGGTGCAGCCGGGCGAGGTCGGCGAGAGCTTGTGGAAGCTGGGCCGCTGCGAGGTCTTCGAGGAGCCCGACGCCGCAACGGCCGCTCAGCGCGCGCCCGGTCTCGGTGAGTGCTTGTGCGCTGAGCGAGAGGATGCGCTCGGCGTACGGCAGGAGCTCCTCGCCCGCCCGCGTCAGTGAGACACCGGACGGCGATCGGTAGAGCAGCGGACGGCCGACGGTGCTCTCGAGCTTGCGGACCTGCTGGCTGAGCCCCGGCTGGGTCCTGCCCAGCGTGGTCGCGGCGCGGCTGATGCTGCCCGCCCGCACGACGGCGACGAATGACCGCAGCAACGCGGTCTCAAGGTCCTTGGCCATAAATAATTACTATGGCAGCTCCAGCGAAATAACCACTACCTATGTCGTGACGCGGGAATTAGCGTCACACAAGTGACCGGATACCGACAGATACTCGCCGTACCAGGGATGGCGTCGCTGCTGGGCATCTCACTGCTCGCGCGAGCCGCGATCACGGCCGACGTGATGGCGCTGACGATGTACGTCGTGCTGGGTCTGGACATGAGCTACGCGGCAGCCGGTGGTGTCGCGGCGGCGCTGACCACCGGACTGGCGCTCGGCGGGCCGCTGCTCGGGCGCATGATCGACCGGCGGGGCCTGCGCGCGGTCTTGCTGGCAACTGTCGTGGTCCAGGTTGTGTTCTGGCTGAGCGTGCCGATCCTGCCGTACGGAACCCTGCTGGGCGCCGCTTTCGCGGCGGGGCTGCTGATGGTGCCGGCCCAGCCGGTGACCAGACAGGCGATCGCCGCGATGACGACGGCGGAACAGCGCCGTCCCGCCTTCGCGCTGGAATCGGTGCAGGGCGAACTGTCGTACATCATGGGCCCGCCGATCGTGATCCTCTGCGCGGCGAAATGGTCCCCGGAGGTGGTCGCATGGGGTGTCGGTGCCGCGATCGTGGTGGGAGGAGCGGGCATCGCCCTTCTCGACCCGCCGCTGCGCACCAAGGACGAGGCGGGCGTCGGTACGGTCGTACGCCCCCGTCGCCGGGAGTGGCTGGGGTCCGGGATGATCGCCATGCTCATGATGGCGTTCGGCACCACGATGCTGCTCAGCGGCACCGACCTGGCCATCGTCGCCACCCTCAAGGAATCCGGACAGGTCTCCTGGGCCGCCGTGGTCGTGGCGACGTACGGCGCGGCCTCTGTCGTCGGCGGGCTGGTCTACGGCGTGCTGTCCCGGCCGGTGCCGACGTGGCTGCTGCTCGGTCTGCTCGGCCTTGCGACCATTCCGGCGGGGATGGCCCACGATTGGCCCTGGTTGTGCGTGGCCGTCGCCCTTTCGGGGCTGCTCGTCGCGCCGACTCTTTCTACGGTGGCCGACGCGGTGATGCGACTCGCGCCGGCCGGCGTACGTGGTGAGGCGACGGGCCTGCAGTCCTCGGCGCTGAGCGCGGGTTTCGCGCTCGGAACGCCGATCGTCGGGGTCGCGATCGACGCCTCCGTGCCGGGCGGCGGCTTCGCGGCGGCGGGGCTGGCCGGCCTCGCCGCCGCACTGGCCGGATATCTGCTGTCCCGTGGCTCACGCGCCGCCCGAACGCGGCCTCCGCGCAAAGGACTTGGGCTCAGCGAGGTGCAGGACCTCCACCGCACCCTCGATCCGCACCCGGCACACCCGGCACACCAGGAACACTCAGTGAACCCGCCGCGTCCGCATGAGACCGGCGCCCGGCCTGGCGCGTGAGCTCAGGCCGGAGCGTGGCACCGCCTCTCGCTGGTTCGGTGCGGCGGTGCGGCGGTGCGGCGGTGCGGCAGTGCGGCGGTGGGGTCGGTCAGGGCAGGATCTCGATGTACCCGTCGGTTCCGTGGACGCGAATACGCTGCCCGTCACGGATCAGGCGCGTGGCCTGTTCCACGCCCACGACAGCCGGCAAACCGTACTCACGGGCGATCACCGCGCCATGGGTCATCAGGCCGCCCACCTCCGTCACCAGCCCCGCGATTCCGACGAACAGCGGGGACCAACTGGGGTCCGTGAAGGACGTGACCAGGATGTCCCCCGCTTCGAGATCGGCCTGCGACATGTCCAGGATGACGCGGGCCCGCCCCTCGACGGTCCCCGCGGAGACCGGCAGGCCGACCAGGGCACCGGCCGGCGCGTCATCGCGCCGATACGCCCCGGTGAGGGCCTCTCCGTCCGACGTGAGCACCCGGGGCGGGGTGAGCGTCTGGTACGCCCGGAACGCGTCTTTGCGCTGCGGGATGAGCTGCTCGTCCAACTGCTTCGAGCGCACGACCTCGTGGAGTTCCTGGAACGTGAGGTAGAAGATGTCCTCCCTCTCGGGCAGCACGCCTGCGCGCACGAGGCGTTCCGCCTCGTCGAGGAGGGCCTTCTTGTAGACGAAGTAGCGGCAGATGATGCCGTACTTGGGATACTCCCGGTACCCGATGAAGGTTCTGATCCGGTCGATCATCCCCTTGGTCTCGTCGGCCTTCCGGTCCCCGTCCGGCAGGGCCCGCAAGCGGGACAGCACCTCCTGTTCCTTCTTCTGCGCCTTTAGCCGTCCTTGCTCGAAGCGCTGCTCGGCGGCGCCCGGTTCGAAGTTCCTGACGTTGTCGAGGATCACGGGCACGAGCGTGGCGGGGGACTCGCTCCAGCGTGGCCTGGTGATGTCGATCTCGCCGACGCAGCGCATGCCGTACCGGTCGAGGTAGGCCTGGATGGCGTCGCGCGCCTCGGGTCCGCCCGCGAGCTTCGGCAGCTCGTCAAGGAAGCCCTCGTCCTCGGCGCTCTGCAGGAAGGCCACCACCTCCGGGTGCGGGCGGATGACGTCCGCTACGTCGAGCAGCGCCAGTCCCATCTCCGACGTGATGTTGTCAGGGGCGGACAGCGTGAGGGTGTCGGCCGCGTTCTTCTCGCCCAGCCACTCCTGCAGCTTCTCGTTGAGCCACCAGGTGGCCTCCATCCCCGCCATGATCGCCTGCATGCTCAAGGGGTCACCGAGGACGCGCTTGTGTTCCTCGAAGGCCTCCAGGAGGAAGTCGAACAGAGCCGGTCCGGTCTTCGTCCGGACGTCGCGCTGCAGGGCGGCGACGGACGCCTCGCTGCGCTCGATCAGCTCGGTGACGATGGCCGGGTCGGTCGCGATCGGGGCGGCGGGCGCAGCGCCGGCCGGCGGCGCGGCTGGGGGCGCGGCTGGGGGCGCGTCCGCGAGCGGCGGGGCCTTCGGGGGCGGCGGGACCTCCCCGAACGGCGGGATGAGGTCGGCGCGGTCGATGAGGGTCTCCAGGGCGTCCCTGACCAGCGGATCGCCCTTCCCCACGAGGTCCAGGAGGACGGCGCGGCTCGTGGGCGAGGCCAGGCGCGGGGTGACGTCGACGAACAGCCTTCCGCCTGCCTCGTGCATCGCCACCATGGCCGTCAGCTGCCACATGGAGTACCCGAGGGGCTTCATGGCGTCGGTCATCATCTGCTGGTGGCCGACCGAGACGTACACGTGGTTGTCCCGGTCATCGGTCTCCGGGATGGGAAAGAGGGTGGTGATCGGCCGGCTCTGAACGATCCGGAAGCCCCCGCTTCCGGGTTCACCCTCGCTGTCACCGTCACCGTCGTCGGTCAGGCACCATTCGATGTCCTGAGGGCGGCCGAAGTGCGCTTCGATCCGCCGCCCGATCCGCACGAGCTCCGTGACCTGGCCGTCCGTCAGCGCCGGCTGCTCCTGCCGCAGTGCGGCGACGGTCACTTCCTGCGTGCCGCCGGTGGGCAGGGCCTGTACGGCAAGTTGTTTGGCGGCGATCGTCTTGGCAACGACTTCGCCGTGGCGCACCTTGAAGGTGTCGGGGTTCACCAGGCCGGAGACCAGGGCTTCGCCGAGTCCGAAGCCCGCGTCGACCGTGGCGACCTTCCGGTCGCCCGTGACGGGGTCGGCCGTGAACAGGATTCCGGACGCACGGGGGAAGACCATTTCCTGCACGACCACGGCCATGTGGACCGTACGGTGGTCGATGCCGTTGCGTCGGCGGTAGGTGACCGCCCGCTCGGTGAACAGCGAGGCCCAGCACCGGCTGATGTGCTGGAGGATCGCCGTCGTGCCCACGACGTTCAGGTACGTGTCCTGCTGGCCGGCGAAGGAGGCCGTGGGCAGGTCCTCTGCCGTCGCACTGGACCGGACGGCGTAGGCGGCTTGCTCGCCGTGCCGGGAGAGCGCGTGGGTGATCGACGTCGAGAGATCGGCCGGGAGGGGAGTCTCCTCGATGGTCTGACGGATCTCCGCGCTCAGTGTGCGGATCTCGTCTTTGTCGTCAGGGCTCAGACGAGCCAGCTGGTCGAGCCGCTTCTCGAGCGACGGCGCTTCCGCCATGGTTCGCCGGAAGGCGTGTGTCGTCACGCAGAAGCCCTGCGGCACGCGGATGCCTTCGATCCGCGAGAGCCCGCCCAGGTGCGCACCCTTGCCGCCGACGACCGCGACCTGCGTCTCGTCGACTTCTTGAAGATCCAACACGTACTGCTCAGTCACTGCGTTACCTCCGAGGCAGCCGCGCTGCGTCGTACTGGGGTGGGGCGTCGGCGGATGATTCTGCGCCGTGACCGGGGCCTTGTGGCAAGCCCCCCACTGGGATATATCTTGATAGTGGCAAGGAGAGATCTCTCCTTGCCTTTGCTTTTTTTCTGCCGTACCCGCGTCCACCCCCCAGGTACCACCCGCGTCCATCCGCGACCGGCTCGGACTCCCGTCGGACTGCCGGTGGAGGCCCGACAGGGTGCGTGCGCCGGAATCTCCGGGCAAAGTTGATGGCGAGGTTGTGCCAGTGGTGCACGAGGCGAGAGACAGCTGAACCGACGCGAGGTGCTCTCGCGGAACCGGGGCGATCGATGTTCCGTACGCAGGCGGCCGACGACGGCGACGAGCTGCTTGCCAGGCTCGGGGCCCTGACTGCCCGCGCCCGGGAGCTCGCGGAGATGCAGCGCTCCCGCGTCGAGCTGGCGGTGGCCCTGCAGCGCGGCATGCTCCCGCACGACCTCCCGGAGCCTCCGGGCGTCCGGCTGGCCGTGGGCTACATGCCCGCCAACCACGGGCTGAACGTCGGGGGAGACTGGTACGACGCCTTCACCATGCCCGACGGCCGTATCGGGCTGTCCATCGGAGACGTGCAGGGGCACAACATCAAGGCCGCCGCGTTCATGGGCCAGGTCCGTGTGGGTCTGCGTGCGCTGGCCTCCGTCACGGGCGACCCGGGGGAGCTGCTCAGTCGTACCAACGACCTCCTGATCTCCCTGGGCGCGGACCTCTTCGCCACGTGCACCTTTCTTCGGCTCGATCCGGCGACCGGCGTACTGGAGTGCGCTCGGGCCGGGCACATTCCCCACATCTGGGCCACGGCCGACGGCCGGTCCGGTGTCGACGAAGGAGAGTGCGGGCCCCCGCTCGGCGTGCTCGAAGGCGCCGAGTACCCCGTGGTATGCCACCGGCTCACCACGGACGGCGTCGTCGTGCTGCTGACCGACGGCGTGGTGGAGGGGCCGTCACTGAGCCTCGACGAGGGCCTGCGGCGGGTGATGCGGCTCGCCGAGATCACCACGGCTGCCGGTCTTGGCATCAACGCTCTGGTCGGCGGTGTGATGCGGCTGGCGGACACGGTGGGGCATGAGGACGATGCCGCCGTGCTTGTGGTGGGCCATGACGGTGGGGCGCTGTAGCGGTGCCGGTGCCACCAGTGCCAGTGCCAGTGCCAGTGCCAGTGCCAATGCCGGTGTCGGATCGCTGAGAGGCGTGCCTGCCTGCGTACGTGATGTGACGTGACGCGACGCGACCGACGCGGCGCGACGGGACCCGGACAGGGGCCCTCACATGGCCGAAGTGGCCCACTCGGTGTCTGATGGCCCTGTGTTGGTGACTCGACGGTTCCGGCGGTTCCGGCTGTCCCTGGAGGTAGTACTCAAGACACTGGCCGTGGCCGCCTGCTACTACGTGGCCGGGCGTCTGGGCCTGCTCGGCCGGCTCACCGTCGAGGGTGTGATCGTGACGCCCATTTGGCCGCCGACCGGTGTCGCCGTCGCCGCACTGCTGGTCTACGGCGTGTCGATCTGGCCCGGGATCGCCGTGGGTTCCTTCCTCGTGATCGCGTCCCTCACCACCCCTCAGCTCACCACGCTCGTCACCGTGGCGGGCAACACCGTCGGCCCGCTCTGCGCCTATCTGATGCTGCGCCGGGTCGGTTTCCGGGTAGGAATCTCACGGCTGCGTGACGGCCTGGCCCTGGTCTTCCTCGGCGGGCTCGGCGCCATGCTGATCAGTGCCACGGCGGGGGTCGGGCTGCAGGTGCTGACCGGTGGGCTGGAAACGGGGGAGTTCTGGTCGGTGTGGCTGGCCTGGTGGGTGGGCGACGCGATGGGCGTCCTGCTCGTCACTCCGCTCCTGCTGGTGCTGGTGGGTGCCGCTGGGCCGCTGCGGCTGAGGCGATGGAAGGAGATGCTGTGCCTGGGCCTCGCGGCCGTGGTCGTCGTACCTCTGGCGGTGCTCGGCGACCTGAGCCTGCTCTTCCTCGTCTTCCCGCTGCTGATCTGGGTGGCGTTGCGCTTCCAGCTGGCCGGGAGCATGCTGTGCGCGCTGTTCGCGTCCGTGCTGACGACGTTCGAGGCGAACAAGCAGCGAGGTGCCTTCCATGACCTGACCGCCGTCGAGGTCATGACGAAACTGCAGGCGTTCAACGGCGCCACTGCGCTGACGGCGCTCTTGTTGTCCGCCATGGTCGCGGAACAGCGCGCCACCCGACGGTCGGTGAAGAGTGCCTGCGGGGAACTCGCGGAGGTCCTGGAGCACCTGGCGGCGGGGGAGACCCCACCCGAACTGTCCCCCCGACACGTAGCCGCACTCCATCCCGACGACGGGACGACGTCAGCGACAGACACCCTCAGCCGCAGGGAAGCGTCACCACCGCACAGCCGCCGGGACGCGGACCTGTAGGCGGCGCTGTCTCGATGAGGGGCTGAGGCTCTGGGATGCGGCCCAAAGCTCAGCGCCCGGCGCCCCCGGGGCCAGCCGCGCGGAGTGCGCATGTCACGAATCCAACACGACGCCTTCACGTCTCCCTCACAGGGCGCATTATGCGCAGAGAGCGCACAACCCGCAGGGGGGACCCATGAGTAACGCCACGCCACCGCCGCTTCCGCCCGCCTTCCCTCCGCCCCCGCCTCCGCCGCCGGCGAAGAAGAGTTTGAGCAATGGCGTCGTCATCGGCTCGGCAGCCGCAGTCATCGTGGCAGTGGTCGCGACGGGCTTCGTCGTCGTCAATAGCCGCGATGACGACAAGAAGTCGGAGACCACCAGCGCCGCCAACTCCGCGGCGTCCGACGACGTGGTCGCGGACGAGGAAGAGCCACTCGAGGAGCCGGAGCCGGAGCCGGAAAGCACAGGCCCGGAGGTGGCCGGCCTCAACGACTCCGTGACGTACAGCAATGATGTCGGGCTGAGCCTGTCGAAGTTCGTGCGTGGGACGTCCAGTGAGTACGGCTCACCCGAGAACACGCCGTACGTGAAGTTCAGTGTGCGGGTGAAGAACGACGGGAAGTCGACCGTCGATACGTCGGGCTTCACTGCCAGTTGCTCTTACGGCAAGGCCGGTAAGTCAAGTGAATCGATCTTTGATTCCGAGCAAGGGCTGGACGGTGGCCCCGACACACGGCTTCTCGCCGGCCGGTCCATCACGGTGACGTGGGCGTGCGAGATGCCGAAGTCGGAGAAGACGATCCAGATCGAGGTCGCGCCGGACATGGAGACCGAGACGGCGATCTTCACGGGGAGCGTGAAGTAGACGCGTAGCGGTCACGGTGTTGCCCCGTCCGGTTGCCACGGGCGGGGCCGTTCAACCGGGTGCCCTCCGGGCACCGACGGGTACGCGGCGGCGGCGCAATTCCTCTCGGCCAGGTGCCGCCGCTGGACAGGCGACGTCCACGTGATCGGCCTACGTTGAAGGCCCAGGGCCCCCCGTCGGAACCGTAAGAGGGGGCTCTCCGGAAGGAGTGGCCGTCGTGGCTGACAGGGTCGGTCGGTGCACCTTGATCTACACCTCGGTCTGCCGCTGGCGCTGCCGCCCGCGGGTCATGTTCTGGCCGGGGTCCTGCGGGCCGCGGCCCTGGTCGTCCTGCGTCGCCGCCGCGACCGCTCGTCCTCGCCCATTCCGCCCCACACACCCGCGGCCTGCCCCGTCTCCAGTGCCCAGTTCCGGCACCGGTCGAGGACCGGGCAGCGGTGACACACCCGCTTCGCGGCGAGCAGGTCCTCCTCGGCGGGGCCCGACGTGCCGACCGGGAAGAACATCTCGGGGTCTTCGTCAATACAGGCGGCTTGCCGCCACCACAGCTCCATGACGCCTCCTTGCGGCGCCGGATCAAGACCGCGCCGCCAGATTGGTTGTGCCGTGTTCACGCTCGACTCAAGGCCGGGTTCCCTGGGCGCACCGGGTGAAACAGAGGGCACACCAGTCACGCTCAGCGCGCCAGAAGGCGCCCAGAAAGCAGGTCCGGAAGGAAGATCCCGACGGCACGGGGATCGAAGCGTCCCCGACCGGGAACCCGGCGACGACCACGACGCCATCTGAGAAGGGAACGCCGAGCGCTCATGGCACACACAACGGAAGAATCCTTGGCAGGGCAGACCGCACTCGTCACCGGAGGGTCGCGGGGACTTGGTCTGCTGATGGCCGACCGGCTGGCTGCGCGCGGCTGCACAGTGATCATTGCTGCCCGTGATGCCGATGAGCTCGCGGCCGCCCAGAAGAAGCTGCTGCACCGTCGGCCCGACGTCGCCGTGCACACCTCGGTCTGCGACGTACGTGACCAGGAGGCGGTGCACGCGATGTTCCGGGCTGCCCACGACAGCTGCGGCGGGCCGGACATCGTCATCGCCAACGCCGGCGTGATCCAGGTGGCGCCGGTGGAAGCCATCGGCGCCAAGGAGTTCAGGGACGCCATGGACACGATGTACATGGGGGCCGTGCACACCTGCCTCGAAGCGCTTCCCTATCTCAGGGAAAGCGAGCAGGGAGGGCGGCTGGGCGTCATCTCCTCGGTGGGCGGGCTCATGGGCGTGCCCCACCTCCTGCCCTACGCGGGTGCCAAAGCTGCCGCCGGTGTCCTGGCCGAGGGCTTGCACGCCGAAGCCGCCGGGAGCGGTGTCAGCGTCACCGCGGTGTATCCGGGGCTGATGCGGACCGGGTCGCATCTGCAGGCCGAGTTCGGCGGCGTACGCAGCAAGGAGTACGGCTGGTTCTCCGCGGCGGCGGGGGCGCCGCTGGTCTCGATGAACGCGCAACGCGCTGCGGAACGCATCGTCAAGGGCGTCGTCCGGCGCCGTACTCGGCTGGTCCTGACGCCCCTGGCTCGTGCCGCCGACCTGGCCCACGGCCTGGCGCCCGCCGTGACGACGCGCCTCAACGGCGTGGTGGCACGGCTGCTGCCGCAGGCTCCCTCCGGACGTCCGCGGCTGCGTCGCGGTGCCGAGGTCGACCCGCCGAAGGGAGCGGTGAGCGGCCGCTTCCAGACGTGGGGGAGCGCCTTAAACGAGCGTGCCGCCGACGCCTACAACGAGCGCGAGAGCTGACCGATCGGGCCCGGGCAAGGCCCCGGGCCGCCTGCCCGTGCCGGACGACGATTCCGGCTCGGTCGAGGCGCCCCGGGTGATACCGGTGGCCGCAGCGAGCCATTGCAATTCGAGGCGATGAGCCGGGCGCCCAGGCCAGCCGTCCAGGGCGCCCCGCTCCTCGCTGCCGTCAAGGCACCGGCTCAGATCACGCCCTGGGCCAGCATCGCGTCCGCGACCCGCTCGAAGCCCGCGATGTTGGCGCCCGTCACGTAGTCGCCGGGGGCCTCGTAGCGTTCCGCGGTCTCGTGGCAGGTGCTGTGGATGTCGTTCATGATGTGCGTCAGTTCTTCCTCGACCCGGGCCGCCGGCCACGACGTACGGGCGTGGTTCTGGGCCATCTCCAGGGCGCTGACCGCGACGCCGCCCGCGTTGGCCGCCTTGCCGGGGCCGAAGGCCACACCGGCCTGCTGGAACAGGCGTACCGCATCAGGCGTCGTCGGCATGTTGGCGCCCTCCGAGACCGCCTTCACGCCGTTGCGGATCAGGGCGGCCGCGTCGTCGGCCTCCAGCTCGTTCTGCGTGGCCGACGGCAGCGCGATGTCGGCGGGAACCTCCCAGACCCGCCCGCCCGGAACGAAGCGGGCCGAGGCGCCCCGCCGCTCGGCGTAGGTGTCGACCCGGCCGCGCTCGACCTCCTTGATCTGCTTGAGGAGGTCGAGGTCGATGCCCTTCTCGTCGACCACGTACCCGGACGAGTCCGAGCAGGTCACGGCGTTGGCGCCGAGGGCGGCCAGCTTTTCGATGGTGTAGATGGCGACGTTGCCGGAGCCGGAGACGACCGCCGTGCGGCCTTCCAGGTCCTCGCCGCGCTCGCGCAGCATCGCCGCCGCGAAGAGGACGTTGCCGTACCCGGTGGCCTCCGGACGGATCAGCGAGCCGCCCCAGCCCTGGCCCTTGCCGGTCAGGACGCCGGCTTCCCAGCGGTTGGTGATGCGTCGGTACTGGCCGAACAGATAGCCGATCTCCCGGCCGCCCACGCCGATGTCACCCGCGGGTACGTCCGTGTGCTCGCCGATGTGCCGGTGCAGCTCCGTCATGAACGACTGGCAGAAGCGCATGACCTCCGCGTCGCTGCGGCCGTGCGGCTGGAAGTCGCTGCCTCCCTTGCCGCCGCCGATGCCGAGACCGGTCAGCGCGTTCTTGAAGATCTGCTCGAAACCCAGGAACTTGATGACGCCGAGGTTCACCGACGGATGGAAACGCAGGCCGCCCTTGTACGGGCCGAGCGCGCTGTTGAACTCCACCCGGAAACCACGGTTGACGTGGACGTGACCCCGGTCGTCCTGCCACGGCACCCGGAACAGGACCTGCCGCTCGGGCTCGCACAGCCGCTCGATCAGGCCGGGCTCGGCGTACTCGGGGCGGGCTGCGATGACCGGCGCCAGCGTCTCCAGGACTTCGTGTACGGCCTGGATGAACTCCGGCTGGGCCGGGTTGCGGTGCTCGATCTCGCCGAGCAGCTGCGCGAGCGTGGTCTTCGTCTCGGATCGCGTGGTCAAGGGAGCCCTTTCTGGCACGGCTGACACCGGGGGAGCGGTACGGACCACGCCGCGCACTGGTGGCGTGCTCCGATCCAGCCCGGTCGGGACGCTCGGCGCCGTTGCCGCGCGCGTGACACTCATGTATTACGCGCATGTAAACACACTGACCAGCGTCCGGGTCCAGGGTGCGACCACAATGCGAGATCAAGCGCACGCCACGCGTCAACCGCACTCCACCGCGCGTCAACGGCCGTACGCCGAGCGTCAGCCGCCGTACGTCGCGACGAGCGCCCCGAGCAGGGCCAGCGAAAGGGCCATCTCCAGGGCTCCGACCACCGGCGCCCGTACCCTGCCGCGCGTCGGCATCCACACCGCGCGGAGGAAGCAGACGCCGAAGAAGACCACGAGCGTCACGGGCATGTGTATGCCGAACGTCACTGCCACCGCGCCGGCGTGCCAGACAGCGGACGCCCATCGGTACGGAGAGCTGCCCCGCTCCCGGATCATCGTCTTGACGTAGAGGACCGTGCCCGCGAAGTAGAGCAGGCAGGCGAGCGTCGGGCGCCAGGCGTGGCCGAGGTCGCCGCCACCCATGAGGAGCGCGACCGGGAGCATTCCGCAGGCGGGGATCACGGCGGCGATCCCGTTCGGCAGGGCCCGCTCGCGATTGCGCCACGCGTACGCGCAATTGACGGCGAGGAACGGCACCGCGCACGCCCCGGCCGCCAGCAGCCACGGCGCGTGGACGACCAGCGCCACGGCGAGAGGCAGCAGGGCGAGGAGGAAGACCTGGGCGGGTAGCGCGTGTCGTTGGGCGGCCCGGGGGTTGCGGGAGTGCCGGCGCAGCCGCAGCCACTGCTGTACGTGGAACGTGGCGAGGTACCCCAGCAGCCAGGCCAGAAGCAGGACGGCGTGCCAGGGAGTGGGGGCGCCGAGGAACATTCCGGTGAGGAACGGGACCACGAGCATGGCCCACGCCCCGTGCTGATTGGGCAGCCACCGCCGGACGGCACGCGATGCCATGACAACCCCCTTCGCGGCCTTCTCGAACCTCTCGGCCGTCTCCAGCCTGTCAGTGAACCTGCCGCGTGGTTGCAGCCGTTGGTCCCGATCCGGCCGGGCGAACGTCCCGGGAACCGGGGTCCGTGACGCGCTGCCCCGCCGTCCGAATCCGTCGCGCCCCGCGCTCCCCATAAGTACGGGCCTTGGTCCCGCCCCCATGGGACCAATGCCGTGAAATCACCGCAGGGCGCCCACATAGTGTCATCGCGTACCGATCTTCGTACCGGTGCTTGCGCCACATCGGGCGCGCCGCGGCGCGCCCGATCCGTCGATGTCCATGAGGAGTCCGGGTGCAGCAGAAGCAAGGCGGCGACCCCGCCGACCTCCTGATCAGGGCCGGCCGTTTCTTCAGCCGGGATGTGGTCTCCGACGATCTGCGGACGGTGACCCGTTCCGGGGGCCGTGACGCGGAGTCGTTCTATCGGGACCGTTGGAGCCACGACAAGGTCGTGCATTCGACGCACGGCGTGAACTGCACCGGGTCCTGCCGGTGGAAGGTGTACGTCAAGGACGGCATCATCACGTGGGAGACGCAGGCGACGGACTATCCGAGCGTCGGCCCGGACCGGCCGGAGTACGAGCCGCGCGGCTGCCCGCGCGGTGCCTCCTTCTCCTGGTACACCTACTCGCCGACCAGGGTGCGCTATCCCTACGTCCGCGGCGCCCTGATCGAGATGTACCGGGAGGCGAAGGCCCGCCTGAAGGACCCGGTGCTCGCCTGGGCGGACATTCAGAGTGACCCCGAGCGGCGGCGCAGGTATCAGCAGGCGCGTGGCAAGGGCGGTCTGGTGCGGGCCACTTGGGACGAGGCCCTGGAGATCGTCGCTGCCGCGCACGTGCACACCATCAAGGCGCACGGTCCCGACCGGGTCGCCGGGTTCTCGCCGATTCCCGCCATGTCGATGGCATCGCACGCGGCGGGCGCGCGGTTCCACTCGCTGATCGGCGCCCCGATGCTGTCGTTCTACGACTGGTACGCCGATCTGCCGGTCGCCTCGCCGCAGGTGTTCGGCGACCAGACCGACGTACCCGAATCGGGAGACTGGTGGGATGCCGCGTACCTGATGATGTGGGGCTCGAACGTTCCCGTCACCAGGACTCCTGACGCGCACTGGATGACCGAGGCCCGCTACCGGGGCCAGAAGGTCGTCGCCGTCTCGCCGGACTACGCGGACAACACGAAGTTCGCCGACGAATGGATGCACCCGCACCCCGGCACCGACGGCGCGCTCGCCCTGGCGATGGGCCACGTGATCCTCAAGGAGTTCTTCGTCGACCGGCGGACGGACTTCTTCGCCGACTACGTGGGCAAGTTCACCGATCTGCCGTTCCTGATCACCTTGAAGGAGACGGACTCCGGGCTCGTCCCGCACAAGTTCCTCAACGCCGCCGATCTGGGCCAGGACGTCGAGAACGCCGAGTGGAAGCCGGTTGTGCTCGACGACGCCACCGGCGAGCCGACCGTCCCGAACGGGACCCTCGGGCACCGCTGGGGCAGCGGCGAGAAGCCGGAGTGGAACCTCGACCTCGGTGGCATCGTCCCCCGGCTGAGTCTGTACGCGAGCGGCTGCGAGAGCGCCGAGGTGATCCTTCCCCGCTTCGAGGAAGGCGCTCCCGCCACCGAGCGCCGCGGGGTTCCCGTGCGGCGGGTCGGCGGCCAGGACGGACCGCTCGTGACGACCGTGTTCGACCTGATGCTGGCGCAGTACGCAGTCGGCCGCCCGGGGCTCCCGGGGAACTGGCCGACGTCGTACGAGGACGCGGACACGCCCGGCACGCCCGGCTGGCAGGAGACGCTGACGTCGGTCCCGGCCGCCCAAGCCGTCCGTGTGGCACGGGAGTTCGCCGACACCGCCGAGCGGTCGCAGGGCCGCTGCATGATCCTGATGGGGGCCGGGACCAACCACTGGTTCCACTCCGAGACCATCTACCGCGCCTTCCTCGCGCTGCTGACCCTGACCGGCTGCCAGGGCCGCAACGGCGGCGGCTGGGGGCACTACGTCGGTCAGGAGAAGTGCCGGCCGGTCACCGGGTGGGCCACCCTGGCCGCCGCGTCGGACTGGTCGCGGCCGCCCCGCCAGATGATCGGCGCGGGCTGGTTCTACCTCCACACCGACCAGTGGCGCTACGACACCCTGCCCGCCGAGGCGCTGGCGTCACCCCTCGGCGACGGCCGCTTCGGCGGCATGACCGGCGTGGACTGCCTTGCCGCATCGGCCCGTATGGGGTGGATGCCCTCGTACCCGACGTTCGACCGCAACTCCCTGGATCTGGGCGAGGCCGACGATCCCGTCGCGCACACGGTGCACCAACTCAAGGCGGGGAAGCTGAAGTTCGCCGCCGAGGACCCCGACGCGCCGCAGAACTGGCCGCGCGTGATGACCGTGTGGCGGGCCAATCTCCTCGGCTCCAGCTCCAAGGGCAACGAGTACTTCCTCAAGCACCTCCTCGGCACCCACTCCAACCTGCCCGACGACGGGCCGCGCTGCACTCCGCGCGATGTGACGTACCGGGAGGACGACGTCGAGGGAAAGCTCGACCTGCTGCTCTCGCTCGACTTCCGCATGACGTCCACGACGCTCCTGTCCGACGTGGTGCTGCCCGCGGCGACCTGGTACGAGAAGCACGACCTCTCGTCGACGGACATGCACCCCTTCCTGCATGCCTTCACCCCCGCGATCGACCCGCCCTGGCAGGCCCGCTCCGACTACGACATCTTCCTCGCCCTGGCCCGTCGCTTCAGCGATCTGGCGGGCGAGCACCTCGGCGTACGCAGGGACCTGGTGGCCACCGCGCTCCAGCACGACACACCGGGCGGCGAGATGGCGCAGCCGGGCGGCGTCGCCCTGGACTGGTCGAAGGGGGAGTGCGAGCCGATACCCGGCCGCACCATGTACAACCTGGGCGTCGTGGAGCGCGACTACGGGGCGATCGGCGAGAAGTTCGCCGCGCTCGGTCCGCTCGTCGACACCCTCGGCGTGACGACGAAGGCGGTCACCTTCGAGGTGGGCGAAGAGGTCGCCTACCTGCGGGAGAAGAACGGCGCGGTCCGCGGGGGAGTGGCCGACGGGCGCCCCCGCCTGGACACGGCGCAGCGGGCCTGCGAGGCCATCCTTCGCCTGTCCGGTACGTCCAACGGTCGTCTGGCCACCCAGGGCTTCCACACCCTGGAGGCCAGTACGGGCCAGGAGATGGCGCACCTGGCCGCCGAGCACGAGGGCAAGCGGGTCACCTTCGCGGACACCCAGGCGGCGCCCGTGCCGGTGATCACCTCACCGGAGTGGTCGGGCAGCGAGTCCGGCGGCAGGCGCTACACCGCCTTCACCGTCAACACCGAACACCTCAAGCCGTGGCACACCTTGACGGGGCGTCAGCACTTCTTCATCGATCACGACTGGATGCACGAGGTCGGCGAGGCGCTGCCAGTCTACAAGCCACCGCTGAACATGCACCGCCTCTACGGGGAGCCGGAGTTGGGCACGGTCGGCGACGAGCGCGAGGTGGCCGTGCGGTTCCTCACCCCGCACAACAAGTGGGCCATCCACTCCCAGTACCAGGACAACCTGTACATGATGACGCTCGGCCGCGGCGGCCAGACCGTGTGGATGTCACCGCAGGACGCGGACGCCATCGGCGTACGCGACAACGAGTGGGTGGAGGCCGTCAACCGCAACGGCGTCGTCACCGCCCGCGCGATCGTCTCGCACAAGATGCCGCCCGGCACCGTCTACATGAACCACGCCCAGGAACGCACCGTCGGCGTGCCCAAGACGCGCAGGACGGGAAAGCGCGGCGGCATCCACAACTCACTCACCCGCATCATGCTCAAGCCCACTCATCTCGTCGGCGGCTACGCCCAGTTGACGTGGGCCTTCAATTACCTGGGCCCCACGGGCAACCAACGTGACGAGGTGACGGTCATCCGCCGCAGGTCGCAGGCTGTGTCTTACTAGAAACGTGGAGTACTGACATGCGTGTCATGGCACAAGTGGCGATGGTGATGAACCTCGACAAGTGCATCGGCTGCCACACCTGTTCCGTCACCTGCAAGCAGGCGTGGACCAACCGGCGCGGCACCGAGTACGTCTGGTTCAACAACGTCGAGACCCTCCCCGGCCAGGGTTACCCGCGCCGCTGGCAGGACCAGGACCGCTGGAAGGGCGGCTGGGAGCGCACCCGCTCCGGCCGCCTTCGCCTGCGGGCCGGCGGCCGGGCGAAGCGGCTCGGCACGATCTTCGCCAACCCCGACCTGCCGACCGTCGACGACTACTACGAGCCGTGGACCTACGAGTACAAGAACCTCACCGAGGCCCCCGCCGGCGACGACATGCCGGTCGCGCGCCCGTACTCGCAGACCACCGGTGAGCCGATCGACACGATCCAGTGGGGGCCGAACTGGGACGACAACCTCGGCGGCGCCCCCGAGCACGGCTCCAAGGACCCGATCGTCGAGCGCATCAGGGACCAGGTCGGCGAACGCATCCGCTTCGAGTTCGAGCAGAGCTTCATGTTCTATCTGCCGCGGGTCTGCGAGCACTGCCTCAACCCGGCCTGCGTCTCGGCCTGCCCCTCGGGTGCCATGTACAAGCGCGCCGAGGACGGCATCGTGCTCGTGGACCAGCACGACTGCCGGGGCTGGCGGATGTGCGTCAGCGCCTGCCCGTACAAGAAGGTGTACTTCAACCACGCCACCGGCAAGGCGGAGAAGTGCACGTTCTGCTTTCCGCGCGTCGAGATCGGCATGCCGACGATCTGCTCCGAGACCTGCGTCGGGCGCATGCGCTACCTCGGCGTGATGCTCTACGACGCGGACAAGGTGACCGAGGCGGCGGCCGTGGAAGACGAACACGACCTGTACCCCGCCCAGTTGGAGTGTTTCCTCGATCCGCGTGACCCGGCGGTGATCGAGGCCGCGCGGGCGAACGGCATCAGCGACGAGTGGCTGGACGCGGCACGCCGTTCCCCGGTGTTCGACCTGATCCGCACCTACCAGGTGGCGCTCCCGCTGCGTCCCGAATACCGCACCATGCCCATGGTCTGGTACGTCCCGCCGCTGTCCCCCGTGGTGGAGGCGGTGGCCGCCAGTGGTCACGACGGCGAGGACGCGGGGAATCTCTTCGGCGCCATCGACAGCATGCGGATCCCCGTCGAGTACCTCGCCGAACTGCTCACCGCGGGCGACACCTACCCCGTGGACGCCGTGCTGCGCCGCATGGCCGCGATGCGGGCCCACATGCGCGGCCGCAACCTCGGCGAAGAGCCGGACCCGAAAATAGCGGCGTCCGTGCGCCTGACCGGACAGGAGCTGGAGGACATGTTCCGGCTCCTTGCCATCGCCAAGTACGAGGACCGCTACGTCATCCCCACCGCGGCCCGCGCCGACGCGGACGCCCTGGCCGACTCCCACCCGATGCCGGATGCCGCATGCCCGGTGGGCTCGGCGGGTCCGGTGCCGAACGAACCCGTGCTGCTCAACCTGCCGACCCTGCGGAGGCCCGCATGACACCGGACGCCACCGTGCGGCTCGCGGCTGCGCGCCTGCTGGTCCACCCCGACGAGCACATGTATCAACAACTGCCGCTCATCCGGGAGGTGAGCGAGGGCCTCGACGGCGGGCCGGACGGCCACCTCGCCGCCTTCCTGGCCCACATGGACGAGGCACGCCCCCTCGACCTGGCCGCGCACCACGCCTCCGTCTTCGACACCCGCAATCGCCGCTGCCCCTACCTGACCTGGTGGACCGACGGCGACACCCGCAACCGCGGCCTCTCCCTCGTCCGCGTGAAGAGCGTCTACCGCGAACACGGCCTGGAGTTCGGCGGCGAGGAACTGCCCGACTACCTGCCCGTGATGCTGGAGTTCGCGGCACTGGAGCCGGCCGCGGGCACCGCACTGCTCCAGGAGCACCGCGCCGGGCTCGAACTCCTGCGGCTTGCGCTCACCGAACACGGCACCCCCTACGCGCATCTCCTCCAGGCCGTCTGCGCCACGCTCCCCGGCCCTTCGCCCGCCACCCGCGAGGAGGCCAAGGCGCTGGCCCGCCAGGGGCCGCCGCGCGAGAGCGTCGGCCTCGAACCCCTCGGCCCCGGCATCGAACTGCCCTGGCCCGCTCTGCCCGAAAGGACCCCGGCGTGATGGACCTGCTGCTGTGGGGCGTCCTGCCCTACGTCGTCCTCGTCCTGCTCGTCTCGGGCCTGGTCTGGCGCTCGCGCCACGACCGCTTCGGCCTGACGACCCACTCCTCCCAACTGCACGAGTCACGACTGCTGCGCATCGGCTCCCCGCTGTTCCACTTCGGCATGGCGTTCGTGGTGATCGGCCACGTGGTGGGGCTGCTGATCCCGCAGGGCTGGACGGACGCGGTCGGCGTGGACGACCACCTCTACCACCTCGTCGCGGTGTCGACCGGCGCACTCGCGGGCATCGCGGCGGTGACCGGCATCGGCATCCTCGTGTACCGCCGCCGCACCGTGCCGGGTGTGCGCCGGGCGACGCTGCGCAGCGACCACCTCATGTACACCGTGCTGATCGGCGCGATGCTCCTGGGCCTCACCGCGACGCTTCTCAACTCGGCCGGAATGAGCGGGGACTACAACTACCGCGAGGGCATCTCGGTCTGGTTCCGCTCCCTGTTCACGCTCCAGCCGGACTACGCGCTGATGACAGGCACCCCCCTGGCCTTCAAGCTGCACATCCTCTTCGGCTTCGCACTCATCACCCTCATCCCGTACTCCCGCCTGGTCCACATGTTCAGCGCTCCGGTGCGCTACCTCTTCCGGCCGTTCGTCGTCTACCGGCGTCGGGACCCGCATCAGCAGCCCGCGCAGCGTGCGCCCAGGCGCGGCTGGGAGCGAGTGCGATGAAGGGCGACCGGACCGTACGAAGCCCGCGCCACGCCGTCGCGGAACGCCCGTTCATCGTGATCTGGGAATCCACCAGAGCCTGCCCTCTCGCCTGCCTCCACTGCCGGGCCACCGCCCAACCCGAGCGTGACCCGCACGAGTTGAGCGCCTCCGAGGCGCGGGACCTGATGCGACAGACCGCGGAGTTCGGGCGGCCGTCACCTCTGTTCGTGATCACCGGCGGTGACCCGTTCCAGCGCCGCGACCTCACCGACCTGATCGCATACGGAACCTCGCTGGGCCTGCGCATCGCCGTGTCGCCCTCCGGGACGCCCACGCTGAACCGCGCCAACCTGACGGCGGTACGCGACGCGGGCGCGGTGGCCCTTTCGCTGTCCCTGGACGGATCGACGGCCGAGCGGCACGACACCTTCCGAGGGGTCGACGGTGTCTTCGAGTGGACCCTGGAGGGCTGGCGCACGGCACGCGATCTCGGCCTCAAGGTACAGATCAACACGACCCTCACCCGGCACAGCCTGAGCGACCTCGCCGACATCGCCGCGCTGGTGCGCCGCGAGGGAGCCATGCTCTGGTCCGGTTTCCTCCTGGTGCCCACCGGCCGCGGAACACAGCTGGACGGTCTGACGCCGCAGGAGGTGGAGGACGCGATGCACTTCCTCTACGACTGCGGAGCGGTGATCGCCACCAAGACCACGGAGGGGCACCACTTCCGGCGCGTGGCGGTGCAGCGAGCCATCCACGCCGAACGCGGAACCCGTCCCCAGGTAGGCCCCCTCCACCGAGAACTGACGCGGCGAGCAAACGAGTTGGGGCTCTTCGAGGGGGCGCTACGGGCACGGCGCAGGCCGCCGATGGACGTGTCGTCGGCCCGCGGCTTCGTCTTCGTGTCCCACACCGGAGAGGTGCACCCGAGCGGCTTCCTGCCGGTGTCGGCGGGCAACGTCAAGCACGGTTCCCTGCCGGACATCTACCGCACGTCCGACCTGTTCGTCTCCCTGCGCGATCCCGCCCGCCTCGGCGGAAAGTGCGCGCACTGCGAGTTCCGTCAGGTCTGCGGCGGCTCACGATCCCGCGCCCACGCGGTCCTCGGCGACATGTTCGCCGAGGACCCCTACTGCGCCTACCAGCCGGGCGCCTTCCCCCACCAGGCCGAGCTGCGAGCCGTCCTCGCGCCGGCCTCCTCCCGAAGTGGATCCTCATGCGATCGGTAACCGTCATCGGCGCGGGCGTCAGCGGCCTCTCCGCAGCGTGGGCGCTGCGCGACACGGCACGCGTCACCGTGCTCGACAGCGCGCCCCGGGTGGGCGGCAAGATGCGTACCGGTCGTGTCGCCGGCGCTCCGGCGGACCTGGGCGCGGAGTCCATGGTGACGACGGGACCCGACGCCGTGCGGCTCGCGGAGGCCGTCGGCCTGGGTGACTCGCTGTGCGAGCCCGCCGTCGCGCCGGTCACGATATGGACGCGCGACGCACTGCGGCCCATGCCGCCAGGACACCTCATGGGCATCCCGTCGAGACCCGAACTCCTGCCGAATACAGGCCTGTTGTCCGAGGAAGGTCTACGGCGTCTCCAGCTCGGCGACGACCTCGAACCGCTCCCGCCGGCCACGGACGTGACCGTCGGCGGCTACCTGGAACCCCTCATCGGGAGGGAGGCGGTGGAGCGGCTCGTCGCCCCGGTGCTCGGCGGCATCTACGGCGGCGACGTCTTCCGTCTGTCCCTTGCCTCGGCGCTGCCCTTCCTCACCGGCATCACCCGCTCCGGCGAACCGCTCATGACCGCTCTACGGCGCCGCGAGGCCGCCCGCGCGGGTGCTCCACGGACCGTGCCGGTACGCGGTGTCCGCGGCGGCATGGGGCGCCTCGCACAGGCGATCACGGAAGCATCCGGAGCGACGGTCCTGACCGGCACGACAGCCCGCTCCCTGCGCCCGCGGCCCGACCGGGACGAGGGATGGCGCGTCCACGCCGACACCGACGACGGGCCACTCGCCCTCGACGCGGATGCCGTGATCCTCGCCGTACCCTCCGACGTCGCCGCTCGGCTGCTGGGCCCACACGTGCCACGCGCCGCCGAAGCACTCGCGGAGGTCGAACACGCGAGCAGCGCGGTGGTCACCTTCGCCTTCCCCGCGGACGGCGCGGCACGGCAGGCTGCCGCGGGCCGCAACGGCTTTCTCGTGCCGCCCGTCGACGGGCGCGCCGTCAAAGGCTGCACCTTCCTCTCCGAGAAATGGCCCTGGTACGCGCAGAACACCCCCGACGTCCTCATCGTCCGCGCGTCGCTGGGACGGGCCGGGGCCGACTCGCCACTCGGCCTCACGGACCGGGCGCTGGCAGCGGCCGCCCTGTCGGACCTGACCGCGGCCCTTGGGCCCCTGGGTGATCCTTCGGCGAGCCGCGTCACCCGCTGGAAGCGCGGCCTGCCCCAGTACCACGTCGGCCATGGCGCACGCGTGGGCCTCGTCAGGGACGAACTCGCCGCTGTGCCGGGCCTCGACGTGTGCGGAGCGACGTACGAGGGCGTCGGAGTCGCGTCCTGCATCAGCAGCGGCCTGGCCGCGGCGCGCCGCGTGGCGCCCGGAACTGAGCCGTTCACGGGACAGGTGACCGCTGATGAGCAGTAGGAGGGCCGGTGGCAAGAACGTCGAGGGGAGCGAGGCGAAGCACGCGCGCTTCCGTCGGCGCGCCCTGATCGGTGGCTGCGCCGCCACCGCCGTGGCCTTTGCGGCCGGGCTCGGCCTGTCCACCGGAACCGGTACCGGCAGCAGCACGGCCGAGGAGGCGGACCGGCCACTGAGAATTCCCGCCAACTCCCAAGGGCGACACGGCACGTTGATCGCGTACGGAGACCGCGAGGCCAGGACCACCGTCAAGGTGTACGAGGACCTGCGCTGCCCGTACTGCGCGGAATTCGAGCGCAAGCTCGGCCCGACGCTCAACGAGATGGCGGACTCCGGCAAGGTCAGGGTCGAGTTCCACCTGGCAGCCTTTCTCGACAAGAGCCTGGGCGGCCAGGGCTCGAGGACATCGATCGCCGCCCTCGGAGCGGCCCTGAACGAGAGCCCGGCGAAGTTCAGGTCTTTCCACGACGTGCTCTTCGCCCATCAGCCCGAGAACGAGGGCGACGACGAGTTCGGCAGCACCGCGCGACTGCTCGAACTCGCGGGCAAGATACCTGGGTTGCGTACGCCGTCCTTCAACAAGGCGGTCAAGGAGAAGACCTACGCGGCCTGGGCTGACAAGGTCGCCGACGCCTTCTACGAGAGCGATGTGACGGGCACGCCGACCGTGCAGGCCGACGACGAGAAGCTCACCGTCATCGACGAGAACGGCCGCGCGGTCAGCCCGCAGGACTTCACTCGCCAGGTGAATGCCGTGATCGACGGACCCTAGCCGTCGACCGCGTCTCGCGCCGCTGGAGAAGGTAGGCCGCCGTCACCGCCACGGCGCGGTCCTCGTCGTGCGAGAGCTTCGTGAGGGCGCGTGATGTCGTCGTGCCCGGGATGCCTGCCATCGCCTGGGTCAGCCGGCCGCGTGCGGGCGCGCCCGTGGTGGCGTCGGCGAGGCGGTCGACGAGCCTGGTCGCGATCTGATCCGCCCTCGCGGAGTCGCTCGCAAGCACGCTCAGCGCATCGGCCGCGTCGGTGTCGTTCCTGCCGTCCACGATCATGTCGATGAGCGTGGGGACCGCAGCGGCCACCCCCCGTGCGCCGAGCGCCAGAGCCGCAGGCCCGCGGACCGCGTCGTCCGGGCTCGCAAGGGCTTGCCGCAGCAGTGCGGCGGCCTCGTCGCCCGGCATTTCGGCGAGGGACCGGACGGCACGTTCCCGCACCGCCGCCGTCGGTGAGTCGAGGCCCTCCGCCAGCAGCGTCACACCGTCCTCGCCCGACCGGGCCAGCGCCCACCGAAGGGCCCCGGCCACGTTCGGATCCGTCTCGCCGAGTGCCGCCTCCACCAAGGCCTCCACCGGCACCGGAACCTCCTCGTCCGACGTGAGCGCGGCACGCTGGCGTGCGCTCGCGCTCTTCGAGCCGAGTGCCTGGAGCAGCGCGACGACCTGGAGAACGTCCTCCCAGTCGGCGGGGTCCGCGGCATCGATCCGGCGCAGCCGGGTGAGCAGCTCGGTCTCGGCCGCGATGCGTTCGCGTGTCTGCAGGACAAGGTCTCCGACGAGCGCCGAGGGCGTGAAGCCGGGTTCATCGAGAGCGCGCCCGATCTCCCGCAGCGAGAGGCCAAGCGATCGCAGGCTCTCGACATGGAAGATCCGCCGGATGTCCTGCCCGGAGTACTCCCGATAGCCCGAGCCGGTACGGCCGGAAGGCCGCACCAGACCGAGCGACTCGTAATGCCGCAGCATGCGGGCACTGACCCCGGACCGTCGCGCCACCTCACCGATCAACACGCTTCATTGTCCCTCCGGGCCGCCCCCGCCGAGGGCCACCACACGCTTCGCTTCCTCGATCGCGAACTCGAACCCCGTGTCCGGGTCACGCAGCAGCCGTGCCGTGGCGAGGGCGTGCGTACGCGTGCGGGGGTCCTCGGCCGTCGTCGCGGCGTGCAATGCAGCCTTGACCGCTTCGCCCAGCGCGACCAGCGCCCGGCTGAGGCTCAGCTGCGTCTCCCGCTCACCGCGCCCGAGCTGCGTCACGAGGACCGCGGCCAATGCGGACTCCTCGCCTGCCGGCACGAGGATGACCGCGGCCCGCCAGGCGCTGCGCGCCACCTCCACCTCGGGGTCGGTCAGCAGCGCTCCCGTGATCGCCGGCCACGCCCGCCGGTCCCCGATCTTCGACAGCGTGTGCAGCGCCTGGCTCCGGGCCTGGGCCCGCTCCGAGCGGAGCTCGCGAAGCAGTTCGGGCAGCGTCAGAGCGACCGGATGGCGGGTGAGCGCCCAGGTCAGCATGTCCCGGACGAAGAATTCGGGCTCGATCGCGCAGCGCTCGACGAGTTTGTCGACGAAGCGCGGGTCCGGCGCCGTGCCGACCGCCAGAGCGGCTCGCAGCCGCACCGACGAACGCCCGTCCTCCAGCCCTTGCAGCGCTCGTAGCGCCTGCGTGTCGAGCGCCTCCATGTTCTGTCCCGTGACCGTCAACGAGATCACCTCCTCGCCGATCAGTGAAGACCTTGCCACCGTGTCAAGGTCAAACAGGGACGCGTGGCCGTGGCCCGACCGGTCGGCGCAACAGGCACGTCGAACGACGCTCGTTGCTAGGCTGACGCCCATGCGGATTGGCGTGAACGTCCCCAACTTCGGGCCCGGGGCGAATCCCGATCACTTGGCTCGTTGGGCCGAGACCGTGGAGGGCCTCGGCTTCGATCTGCTGATGATGTCCGATCACGTGGCGATCACGCCGGACGTGGCCGAGCAGTACCCCGCGCCTTTCTACGAGCCGTTCACCACGCTCGCCTGGATGGCCGGGCTCACGAGCGAGATCAAGCTGGGCACGACCGTCCTCATCACCCCCTACCGGCATCCTCTGCTGGTCGCCCGCATGGCCGCCAATCTGCAACAACTCAGCCGTGGCCGACTGGTGTTGGGCGTCGGGGTCGGCTGGGCGCGGGAGGAGTTCGATGCCCTCGGTGTGCCCTTCGAACGGCGCGGCGCGCTGACCGACGACCATCTGCGCACGCTGCGCACCGCGTGGGAGAACGACGCCGACTATCGATGCGGGCAGATTCCGCTCTGGATCGGCGGCAACAGTGACGCGGGCATGCGCCGGGCCGTGCGGTTCGGGGCTCCCTGGCATCCGCTGGGGTTCACGATGCCCTGGTTCAGGGAGGCGCTGCCCCGCCTGAAGGGGATCGCCGCCCAGCTCGGTCGGCCCGTGCCGGGTCTGGCGCCCAGGATTCGGCTCAACCTCACGCAGCAACCGGTCGACCACCCGGATCGCCGTGCCGGGGAAGGCACCCTGGAGCAGTTCTTCGGGGATGTCGAGGAACTGCGTGTGGCAGGCGCCGACAGCATCCTGCTCGATCCGTACCACGGTGATCCGGACGAGACCCTGCGGCCCGAAGCGGCCTGGCAGGCGCTGGCCGTCGTGGCCGCACACCGGACGTAGCGTGCGCCCCTCCGGCACCTCCCTTTACACCACTGACGCAGAAGACCGACGGACAGAGACGGAGCACAGCAGTGGCATCTCATGATCGCGACCATTCCGGGGTTGACGCCGTGCCGGCCGCCACCACCGTCACCCGAGCCGATCTGCCCTATCTGCGTCGCTGCGTCGAACTGGCGGCGGAGGCACTCGATGCCGGTGACTGGCCGTTCGGGTCCGTGCTCGTCGACGAGGGCGGCACGATCAGGGCCGAGGACCGTAACCGCGAGTCCACGACCAAGGACCCGACGGCGCACCCGGAGATCGCGCTCGCCCGCTGGGCCGCGGCCCATCTCACGCCCGACGAGCGGGCCACGGCGACCGTCTACACCTCGGGAGAACACTGCCCGATGTGCGCGGCCGCGCACGGGTGGGTCGGCCTCGGCCGCATCGTGTACGCGAGCTCGTCCCAACAGGCCCGGGAGTGGAAGGCCGAGTGGGGGGTGTCCGTCACCTCGCCCCTGAGCCCGCTGACCATTCAGGACGTCGTACCCGGCTTGGAGGTGGCCGGTCCGTCGCCCGAACTGGCGGACGAGGTGCGCGAGTTGCAGTGGCGCTTCCGTAAGGGCAAGAACGCGGAGGGCTGAGGACGGGTGAAGTCATTCCCGAGGCCCGGCAGCGTGGTGCGCTGCCGGGCCCCGGCTTGTTCCCGTGCGTTGCGTTCGCGGATCGGATGCTGCGCAGCCGCGGCACGTGACGTCAGACCATGAACTGGTCGTACTTCGCCATGTGTTCGCGCAGTTCCTCCATGCTGGGATTGCGCCCGTTGGCCGTCAGGCGGCCCAGGCCGCGGAAGTAGTCCTCGCGGTCGTAGATCGGGTAGAACATGATCAGCAGGGTGGCGTCCTCGGTGCCCCGGTTCGTGAAGCCGTGCGGCTCACCCTTGGGGACGTAGGCGAACGCGCCCGGCTCACCGACCACCTTGCGGTCGCCGATGGTGAACTCGATCTCGCCCTTGACCACGTAGAACATCTCGGTGGACTGCTTGTGGATGTGCGGGGACGCGCCCTTGGCCTCCGGAGCCATGTGATGCTCGAAGAAGCCGAACTCCCCGTTGGAGTCAGGTGTGGTGAGCTTCAGATACGTCCTCTTCGTGTCCCGGATGTCGACGTATTCGCCTTCACCAGCGGGGACGTACAGCGGAACGGACATTTTTCCCTCCAGGGTGATGTTCGTGGTGAGGAGTGGTTTGAGCCGCACACCGGATTGGTGCGCGGGGGTGATCACGTGGCCTCGGCCAGGGCCGGGTCCTGCTGGGGCGGGCGGTTCGCCTGTGCCTGCGCCCAGCGGCCGATGACCGGCGCCGCGAGGCCACAGGCGGCGAACAGCGCCGCCAGGACGACCCACCCGGTGGTGCCGGTGGTGATGACCAGGCCGATCAGAAGCGGTGCCGCGATCTGCTGGACGGCCACGCCGAGCCAGAAGACCGACAGGTAGACGCCCTCCTGACCGGACGCCGCGAGCAGATACGACCCGCCCCAGCCCCCGGCGGACTGGAACAGCTCGCCCGCGGTCAGCGCGACCATGGCGAGCAGCAGCACGCCGACGGCCACGACGACGGGCGGCTTCGGTGCCGCGACGAGCAGCAGGCAGCAAGCCGCGAGAGCCAGGCCGGCCCGCACCAGTGCCCGTGCCGAACCGGCGATGGTCTCGGTGCCCCGGCTGGCGCGTACCTGCAAGGTGACGGCCAGCACGGTGTTGACCGCCACCAGGGGCGAGATCACCGCGGCGGGGGCCTCGGTGTGCTCGACGATCCACAGGGGGATGCCGATGCTCAGCAGGGTCATGTGCATGGTGAGCACCGCGTTGATCCCGGTGAACGACAGGAACGGTTTGTCGCGCAGCGCGTCGACCGAGAAGCGGCGCCGCAGGCTCTTGGCCGCCGTGTCGAGCAGCGGCAACCGGTGGGCCAGGTAGGCGAGTACGGCGAACGAGACGGCGTTGAGCAGCAGGATCGCTCCATAGCCGGCCCGGGTGTCGATCAACAGGCCGACACCGCCGAGCAGGGCGCCGACGGTGAAGCCGACGTTGCGCAGGGACCGCAGGACCGCGACCACCCTGACCCGGTCGTCGGTCGCCGTCACCTGCCCGACCAGGGCCTGTTCCATCGGGGCCGCCGCCTTGTCGGCCAGGCCGAGCAGGCACACCACCGCGAGGAACTGCCACAGGTTCTGGACGAAGGGGTAGAGCACGAAGCAGGCGCAGCGCCACAGGCTCACCCCGACCAGGACCTTCTTCGGGCCGATCCGGTCGGCCAGGATGCCGATCGGTACCGCCGTGCCCAGGGCGATCGCGGCGGACAGGGTCAGACCGAGACTGAGTTCGCCCACCGACAGGCCGACGGACCGGGTGATGAACGGTACGGAGACGGCCAGGAAGGCACCGGTGCCGACGGCGTCGATCATCGCCATCACGGACAGTCGTAGGCCGACCGGCCCTCCGGGGACGGACCTCGGCCAGCCGCGGACGCGTTGCCAGAGAACGGACATCTGCTTCCTCACTGTGTGGTGATGCGGACGACGGCGTCGGCGGTGAGGACGCGTCGCCGCGTGGTCTCCGCGTCCGGCCCGGTCGCGATGACGTGTCCGGCGCGGTCCCAGGAGGACGCCCACGGCCTGACCTTCTGGCCTGCCTCGACGTCGACCTCCACGACCCGGACACCGGGCAGGACCCGCGCCGCCTCCGCACCCGCGACCGCCGTGACGGTGCCCGGCTCGGCGGCCAGGAACCGGATCGCCGAGGTCTGCCGCGCGGTGAGGGGGAGGACGACCGTGCGGCCGGCCAGCAAGTCGATGAGGGCCAGCCTGATACGGGTGCCGTAGGCCAGGTCGTTCAGGTCGATCAAGTAGTCGCCGGGGCAGCGTCCCGCGCATTCCACGAGTGCCGGACCGGAATCGGTCAGGATCCACTCGGCGTGCAGGATGCCGGTGCGGTAGCCGGTCGCCGCGACGAGCGCACGCATGGCCGACTCGAACGCGGCCTGCGTGTCGTGGTCGAGCGGTGCGGGCAGCAGGTGACCGAGTTCCACCGGGTACGGTCCCGGAATCACTGTCTTGGCCGTGATGTTGTGGAAGATGATCTCGCCCTTCCGGACCAGCGCCTCGACGCTGTACTCGGGTCCGCGCAGGCGCTCCTCCGCCAGGAAGCGCCATGTCAGGCTCCGGTCGGGCACCTGCTCGTACTCAGCGGCGGACGAGGTGCGCTCCCACGCCTGCGCCGCGGTGGTCGCGTCGACTGTGTCGAGGAGCTGTACGCCGACGCTGGCCTGTCGGTTGGCCGGTTTAACCACCACGGGGCCGCCGTCGGCGAAGTCGAGGATGTCGGCGGGGCCGTGCACCTCACGCCAGCGCGGACCGCGGACGCCGCCGGCGTCGCAGACCTCACGCAGCCGGACCTTGTCCCGCAGGGCCTGCGCGGCCTGCTCCGTCGCGCCCGGAAGGCCGAGCTTCTCGGCGAGCGCCGCCGCCGCGGGCACCGCGTACTCCAGGCCGGGCACGACCGCGGCCACCGGACGCTCGGCCTCCAGCGTGGCCGCCAGGTCGAGAGCCCCGGAGGACTGCTGGTAGCTCGCCGGGATGATGCGGTCCAGGCAGCCGAAACGTGCCGCCGCGTCGCTCAGTTCCCGTTTGCGGATGATGTCGGGTTCTTCGAGGACCACCACGGACCCCGCGGGCACACTCCCGTCGATGGCGCGTAAGTAGGCCGCGTTGTAGCCGACGAACACGATCCGCCCGTCGGTATCGGGGGTGGTCATGGCCACCGTCTGCTCGGTCATGACGACCTCCTGGCCGTTGATGTGGGTATGTGGGGGAGCGGGCGGCTCTTCGGCCCGGCCGTCCGCTCGTACGGGCGTTCCGTCGATGTCGAGCTCGATGGTGGCGAGCACCTCCGCGCACCGGGCACGGGCCTGCTGGGGCGTGGCGCCGGAGACGATGACGTGCCCCTGGCGGCCCTTGGAGTCGCGGACCTCCGCCACGGTGTCGCCGGGGCGCAGCCGCAGGGTCAACTCGTCGACGTACGGCAGCCTTCGGACCTGCTCCAGGCCGCGGACCGCGTCGACGCGGCCGGGCGGGAAGGTGAAGAACCGCACGGCTGCCGTCGCCGTCGGCTCCGGCACGTCGACCGGCGTGCCCGCGAGGCCCGCGAAGATCGCCTGCTCGATGTCGAGGCGGCCGGCCAGTTCGACGAGCCGCGGGATGCGGTCGCCGCCGAGGCGGGCCTGCGACTCGACGATGCGCGGTCCGCGCGGCGTCCAGATCACCTCGGTGTGCGCGGGGCCGAAGCGGTACCCGCACAGGGTGAGGAAGCGGACGGTCAGTTCCTCGATGGCCTGCTTGCGGGCCGGGGGCAGCGGCGCCGGATGGACGTGCCCCACCTCCACGAACAGCGGCGGTGCTCCCAGCAGCTTCTCGGTGATGCCGACGACGTGGTGCCTGCCGTCCTGGCTCAGCGTCTCCACGCTGTACTCGGGGCCGCGCAGATACTCCTCGACGAGGAAGGGACCCTCATAGCCGTACGTGTCGACGAGGTCCGTCCAGGCCGCCTGGTCCTGCGCCTCCTGCCACAGGAACACGCCCCGGCTGCCGGCGAGCGCGACCGGCTTGACGACGGCCGGCCGGCCGATCCGCTCGACGGCGGCCGGTACGTCCTGCCGGGTCGGTGCCGACTCGTAGGCCACCGGGGACAGTTCGTGCCGCGCCAGCAGATCCCGCATCGCGTGCTTGTCGGCGAGGCAGCGGATCGCCGCGGCCGGGTTGACCTCGGCGCTCAGGTCTTCGGCCACCTCGTGGGCGGTGACCATCGTCTCCTCCTGCCCGATGTGGTAGATCACCGAGGCGTGGTGCTGCCGGGCCACCTCGCGGATGGTGTGCCCAAGCAGCACCGGGTCCTGGAAATCGGTCGTCACGAACAAGTCCGCCAGGGCGTGCACGTCGTCGAGATACTCCGGCGTCTGCAGCCGCGGATCCCAGATCGCGCCGACCCAGAACCCCGCGGCCTGTGCCTTGCGCACGAACTGGCGGTAGGGCATCACCATCAGCAGGCGCGGCCGGTCATCGGTGGGCAGGCCTTCCAAGGGCCGGGGCGTCGTCATCGTGCACCGCCCGGGGCCGCCGCGCTCTCGCGGCCGAGCAGGCTCAGGTAGCGCTCGCCGGTGTCGGGCAGGAGCGTCACGATGCGCCGGCCCCGGTACTGCGGGCGGGCGGACAGGACGCCGGAGGCGTGGACGACCGCGCCGCCCGAGACGCCGGCCAGCAGACCGGCGTGCAGTGCGAGCCGCCGGGTGGTGTCCATGGCATCCGCGTCGGACACCGTGATCACCTCGTCGATGAGGCTCTGTTGCGTCGTCGGCGCGATGAAGCCGCCGTTGAAGCCCGGGATGCCGTGCGTGCCGGGCCTGCCGCCGGACAGCAGGGGCGAGCCCGCCGGCTCGACCGCCACGATCCGTACCGCGGGGTGACATTGGCGCAGATAACGCCCCGCGCCACTGAGCGTACCGCCGGTGCCCACGCCGCAGACGAGCACGTCGATCCGCCCGTCGGCGTCGTTCCAGATCTCAGGTCCGGTCGTCTCGTAGTGCGCCCGTGTGTTGTCCGGGTTGTCGTGCTGGCGGCAGAACCACGACCCAGGCGTCTGCCGGTGCAGTTCCTCGGCCTTGTCGACCGCCGCCTGATAGCCGCCGGTGTGCGGGGTGCGCACCACCTCGGCGCCGAGTGAGCGCAGCATGGCCACGCGTTCGGGGGTCGCGTTGTCCGGCAGCACGATCACGCAGCTGTAGCCGCGGGCGGCCGCCAGCGCGGCCAGCGAGATTCCGGTGTTGCCGGAGGTCGCCTCGATCACGGTGCCGGTGCCGGGGGCGAGCAGCCCCTGCTTCTCGGCGCCGCGCAGCATCGACAGGGCGGCCCGGTCCTTGCTGCTCGACCAGGGGTTGAACAGCTCCAGCTTCGCCAGGACCTCGGCATCGGCCGGGGCGCCGTCCACGATCCGCTCCATCGGCAGCCGCAGCAGCGGTGTACCGCCGATCAGGTCGGCCAGGGAGTCGGCGACCGGACGCCGGGAGACCGGCTCGGTGCGAATGCCGATCTCCTGGACGGCGGCCTCGGCGGTGCGCGCCGCCAGCTCGGCGGTCTCGGCCACCGCGAGCACATGGCCGGCGCGATCGCCGTTGCGGCGCAGCTCCCGCACCACGGAGCCCGGGGTGGGCTTGACGACGACTTCCTCGACGCCGGGCAGCGCGGCGGCGCGCTGCCGTCCGGTGACCGACACCACCCGGCCCGGCTGGGCGGTCAGATAACGGATGGCGGCGCCGCCCACCGGCCGCGGGGGCAGTACCGGGTCCGGCAGCGGCTGGCCGAGGTACTGGCGGGCCACCAGCTCCAGGGATTTTATGCCAAGGGCCCGGTCCACCAGGTAGGTGATCTTTCCGCCGGCGGGCCTGGGGTTGATCTCGATGAGCTTGGGTCCCGACGCGGTCAGCTTGACCTCGACATGTGCCATGCCCAGGTCGAACCCGACCGCGCGCAGCGCCTGCACGGCCAGATCACCGCAGGCACGCACCAGCGGATCGGGCAGGCGGGAGGGGAAGGTGTGGGCCAGTTCGACGAAGTAGCCGAGGCCGACGACCGACTTGTCGGTCACCCCGAACACCTCGTACCGGTCGTCGTCGGCAAGGATCTCGACGCTGACCTCGGGGCCGCTCAGATACTCCTCGACCATCAGCTCGTGATGGCGGGCCTGACCGCGGGTGTTCTCCGCACGGGACTGGATCAGGGCCACGTGCTCGGCGGCCTGATCCGCGGTGTCCACGAGGCGGACGTCGGCGCTGCTGGTCTCGTCGGCAGGCTTCACCACACAGGGAAGGCCGACCTCCGCCGCGGCCTTCGCCGCCTCGGCGGGCGTGCCCACCGTGCGGAACTCCGGCATGGGAACGCCCAGTTCGGCGCAGCGGCGGCGCATCAGCGCCTTGTTGCGGGCGGTGGCGACGCCGTCCACGCTGACGGTGGGGAGCCCCAGGTGGACGGCCACCTCGGCGGCCACGACCACGTCGTACTCGGCCAGGGTGAGGAACGCGTCGAAGGGGTGCTCGGCCGCTGCCTCGTGGACATGCGGCAGGAGCTCCTCGAAACTGTTCGTCTCGCACCGGACGATGTCGTCCACGTAGCGGTCGAAGTAGGCGGGACCGCCCGGGACTTCGAGATAGCGGTCCAGGTCGCGGGTGAAGAAGGTGACGCGGCAGTCGAGTTCCTTGATGATCTGCAGGCCCTCGAAGCCGGAACCGGAGAGATTGCTCTCCAGGACTCCGACGTGAATCATGTGTGCCTCCGTTGGCATTCCGGCACGCGGCCGGTCGATACAGCGAGTTGTGGGCGGACTGCGGGTGGGGGAGCGCTCGTCACCAGCACCCGGTGGTGGCCAGGGTGGACAGCAACTGCTCCGATGCCGCGCGCTCCGCGGCCGACAGCGGTACGACGACTGCGGCCGCGGGAGCCGTCACGCGGGCCCGGGGCGGCACATCGCCGAGGACCAGGGAACCGGCGCCGATCAGCGCGTCGGCGCCGACGGTGACGGGGCCGAGCACGATCGCGTTGGTGCCGAGCACCACCCGGTCGCCGACGACCGGGTGGCGCCGGGCGCCGGGCTCGCGCCGCTCGTCCCGCCACCAGCCGACCGCGCCGAGGGTGACCTGGTGGAAGATCGTGACGTCGTCACCGATCTCGACGGTCTCCCCGATGACGACGGCGGCCCCGTGGTCGATGAACACGCGCCGGCCCAGGCGCGCTCCCGGGTGGATCTCGATTCCACCGGTCACCGCCCGCGCCAAGTAGGCGAGGGCGCGGGCGAGTTGACGGTGTCCGCGGGTGTAGAGAACGTGCGCCGTCCGGTGGGCCCAGAGGGCCGGCAGGGCGGGGTGCAGCAGTGCCTCCGCACGGGTGTGGATCGACGGGTCCCGGGCCACGATCATGGCGAGGTCCTGCCGTATCCGGGTGAGTGTCCTGCGCATCTGGTCCCCCCGCCTCAGTAGTTCGGACTCTTGACGAGATGGCCGGGGTCCTCGACGATCTCCGGGATGTAGACCCGCTCGTTCCACACGTCCTGGGCCACGGGTTCGAGGGCGATGGAGACGACGTCTTCGTCGACCGCGAAGGCGGTCCTGACCGCGCTGGTGATCGCGTCCACCAGGGCCGATATCTGGGCTTCCTCGAGGTTGTCCGGGAAATGCTTGATGTTGACGTGGGGCACTTGGATGACCTTCCTGGTGAGTCGTGCGGCCCGGAGGGCGGCGACGAGTTCGTCCACCCCGCCGGCCCGCAGCAGTGCGTAGTGGTCGGCGCGCAGCCGGCTGATCCTGGGAGGCGTGCTCGCCAGTGCGGGGTCGCGGTCGATGAAGGAGTCCTGGTCGCCCGCGGCCCGCAGGACCGTGACCGGAGCCGAGAGCCGGTGCCCGGCCACGTCATGGGGGGCGTACTCGAACAGGAACGTCGTGCGCACCACGTCGACGATCCGGCGCACCAGTTCGCGGTCCAGGTGCTCGAAGCGGTCGCAGACGCAGGCGATGAAGGACTCCTCGTCGTGGGTCGACGCCAGGCAGTGGGCGACGGCCGCCGGTTCGAGGTTCGCGGCGAACACCGAGTAGAGGATCGAGACGAAGACGGGGTCGGTGAAGCCGACCGTCGGCTCGGTGGGTGCTCCCGCGCGGGCTTCCACGGGCGGTTTGCCGGGTGCCAGGAGGATCACCTCGTCGACCCGCTCCCCGGCCTGCTCCAGCCGTCGGGCCACCGCGAAGGCCACCCGCGATCCGAAGGAGTAACCCCACAGGGTGTAGGGGCCGGTGGGCTGTGCCTGCCGGATCAGCTCGATGTCTTTGGCGACCATCTCCTCGAACGTCCGGTACGCGCTCTCGCCCGGGTTGATGCCGTGGGCCTGGACGCCGAGGAACGGGCGGTCGAGTCCCAGGCGGCCGGCCAGCAGCCGCAGGCTCATCGGGTAGCCGCCGAGGCCGGGCCAGCAGAAGACCGGCCGGCCGCCGTCCGCGCCGCTCAGCCGCACCAGGCGCGAGAGCGCGGTGTCCGGCGCGCGGTCGACCAGCCGGGCAAGGCCCGCGATGGTCGGTGCGTCGAAGAGGACCTGGAGCGGCAGCGAGCTGCCCAGTTCCCGGTTGATCCGGCCGACCAGGTTGACCGCGGTCAGCGAGTGGCCTCCGACGGCGAAGAAGTTGTCCCGGATCGAGACCCTCTCCTGGCGCAGCACCGCGCACCACAGCGCGGCGATTGCCTCCTCGGTGGGCGTGCGCGGCGGGACGACCGGCGCGTCGGCGTCGTCGACGGCGGCCTTGTCCTGCTCCCGCAGGGCCTGGTGGTCGATCTTGCCGTTGGGGGTGAGCGGGAAGGAGTCAAGGACGGTGACCCGGTTGGGCACCATGTACGGCGGCAGGGATTCGGCGAGGTTGTCCTTGATGATCTCGGCGGGCCCCCGCATGTGGACGGAGTCCTCCTTCATGCCCTCGCTGAGCCGCTGCCCGGCGCTGATCCGGCCGCCGACGGCGAAGTAGGAGGCCGTGTCCGGGCGGGAGGCCCCTTCCGGGCCAGAGCCCAGCAGGTCCGCGATGCGCCGGGCCGAGGCGAGGGGGTTGCCGGTCTCCGAGCTGTAGCCGGAGGACATCAGGCCCAGACCGAGGTCGTTCATCTGCAGGCGCTGCAGCTCCCGGCCGAGGTCGGCGTAGCGCTGCCACGGCGCGGGCGCGCTGCCGATCACGCTGATCCCGAAGCTCGACCGTGCGTAGACCTCCTGGTTGATGGCGATGACATCCTGCTTGCGGATCAGACCGTCGGACACCCGCACCAAGTCCCCGTCCTCGTACCGGTACTGGCCCTCGGCCAGATCGGCGACGCGCCCGGGGTGCGCCTGCACATACAGCTCGACCGGGTCCGGCACGGCCGGGGCGGCAGCCGTCTCCACCTCGTACGACCCCAGGTAGAGGTCCTCGTCCGGGCAGCGCAGGACACCCTTGAGCCCGGGCTCGTCCGTGCGGGCGGTGACACGGAGCCCGTACTCGGGGAGCACGTGGTCGAAGAGGCCCACCATGTGACCTGATTCGAACCGGAGCACTTCCTGGATGTTGTTCTGGTAGACCGGCTCGATGGCCGACCGGCGCCCGACGAAGTGGAGGCGCAGCCTGGGCCCGCCGCCGGGAGCGGGACCGATCAGCGTGAGTCGGTGGTTCACCGGGTGGTAGTAGTAGTGGCCCGCCTCCAGGCCGGCGACGCCGGACAGCTCCAGGTACAGCTGGGTGGCGTACAGGGAGCCGGGTGAGGCGTAGCCGTACTTGGGCAGCAGCCGCTCGGCGCTGGGGAACTGGCCGAAGTGGCGCAGCAGGGAGCCGAGTTCGGCCAGGGTGAGGGTGCCCGGGTGGCGCGGCGATGCCGGCTGATCTGCCGGGCGGGCGAGCAGGGCCAGGATGTCGTCGCGGGTGACGGGGCCGCCCTCGTAGAAGCGGTAGGTCTTGCGGGCGAACACCGTGCGCCGCTGCCGGGCCGTCGGCGTCCTTCCGGGGAGCTCGACGACGGGCAGGCCCTCGTCCTGGCGGGTCCCCAGGTTGCCCAGCTGCGCCTTGAGCTGGAGCTTGCTCTGCTTGGACTGGTGGTGGGCGCCGTGGTTGCCCTGGTCCATCAGCGCGGCCCGGTCGGGGTCGAGCTCGACGAAGGCCACGAGATTGGCTCCGGTCCGCGCGTCGTCACGGACCAGTACGACCGCGGACTTGACCCAGTCGTGCTTCTCGACGGACACCTTGATCTCGTCCAGCTCGACCCGGAAACCGCGCAGCTTCACTTGGCTGTCGGTGCGGCCGAGGAACTGTACGGTGCCGTCGTCGTTCCGGCGGGCCAGGTCACCGGTGCGGTAGAGACGGGTGGGGCGGGAATCGCCGGTGGACGGATCGGTGAACGAGCCGGTGACGAATCGCTCGGCGGTCAGTTCCGGGTTGTTCAGGTAGCCGCGGGCCAACTGCCGCCCTGCTATGTACAGTTCACCGGACTCGCCGGCGGCGACCGGCCGACGGGCCGTGTCGAGGATGTGGAAGGTCATGCCGCGCACCGGCCGGCCGATCGAGACGTGGTCCGGTCCGCTCTGTACGGCTTTCCGGTCCACGCGGTGGGACGAGGCGTTGATGGTGCACTCGCTCGGGCCGTACAGGTTGACCAGTTCGCAGCCGGGCAGCGCGTCCAGCAGCTCGGTGGCCAAGGTTTTGGTGAGCGCCTCACCGCCGCTGAACACCTGGGTGAGCGAGGTGCACCGGGACAGCCGGCCCGTGTCGGCCAGTGCCTGCAACAGGGTCGGGACTCCCTGGAGGGTGGTCACCTCGTTCGCCAGGATCAGGTCGACGAGGCCTCCGGGGTCGGCGTACACGCCCGGTTCGCTCATCACGACGCCTGCGCCGCAGGCCGGCGCGAGGATCTCCCACTGGGCCGCGTCGAAACTCAGCGGTGTCTTCTGCAGCACCGTCCTGGTCCGGTCAAGGCCCTGCTCGTCGGCCAGCCAGCGCATCTGGTGGACGATGCTGTGGTGCTCGATCCCGATGCCCTTCGGGTTGCCCGTGCTGCCGGAGGTGTAGATGACGTACGCGAGGTCGTCGTCCCGTACGGGCTCGGTGGTTGGTGTCTCTGTCTCTGTCGCAGGCTGGGTGCGCGCCTGGGCGAGGGTGACGATCTGCGTACCCGGCGGTGTCATGGCGGCCAGCCGGGAGACCAGGGACTCATCTGTCAGGATGACCTTGGTCCGTGAGTCCGCGACCATGTAGTGCACGCGGTCGTCCGGATACTCGGGCGAGAGCGGCAGATAGGCCGCGCCCGCGCGAAGGACACCCCAGACGCTCACCATGAGGTCGACGGACGGCTGCATGAAGATGCCGACCGGTTCATCCGCCGACGCGCCGAGGTGCCGCAGGCGCCCCGCCATGTTCGCGCTCTGCTCACCGAGTTGCCGAAAAGTCAGTCTCTCCGCGCCGCAGGAGACGGCGATCCTGTCGGGCTGGGCGACGATGGCCGCGCGCAGCATGTCTGGCAGGGACAATTCCTTGGGCCCCGTGGGGTTCGTCATCATTCTCTGACCTGGAATCCGTTAACTATGGGGGTGCGTCATTGGAAAGGCTTGACCGCGATGCGCGTAAAGCCGGGTCGTAAAGGGTCATGCCGAAGTGGCAGCCGGAATCGGCCGTCGGCTGTTGACCGTCGTGCGAAAGCAGCCAGGGAGGGCTGGAAAGAAAAAGGGCGCGACGAAGCGCGGATCGGTGTGCGTGTTTCGTCTCACCCGGAAAGCGCTCAGGCGCGCACACAGTGCATGCCGGAGGGAAAAATTCGCGACTGCGCGCGGTTCCCCGTCAGCGCTCAGAAGGCCTCAGCAGCGTCGGACGACGAGCTGAGTCACCTCAGGAAATTTCTCGAACATACCTTTACACTCTCCCCGTTTTGACCGGCCGGTCTGGGATCAAGCGGTGCGGGCCAAAAGGTCCGAACCTGCATTTCTGATCCTGGTCGGTCATCTCTTGCTGAGCGCTCACACTAATGACTGAGAACACCCTTTGTAAAACATTAACTTTGTTACAGAGAGCGGGAGTTGGCCTGACAGTGCGGGTCCCGAAAGGTCGATCGACGTCCGGTTTCCCTCTCGCCGAGGCCGCGCGGGCACGGGCGCAGGCGAAACAGGACCTCGGCTTTACAGATGTCAGGTTCCGGCAACCGGCGTCCAGTTGGCCGATAATGAGGGTTGACCTGACGTGTGGTGTCGTGCGCTTCGGTCACTCCGTACTCAGCACGCACATCGAGCGCAATTCTTCTGGACCTGGCGGCGATTAGGTGATGCCCGAAGCCATCTGATCGAGCCAGCCCGAACCACGTACTGAGCCGGGGTAATCCAGGTATCGATTCCGCCCGAACCAGGTATTGGGCACCTCACACTCCGGGTGCGGCCAATGTCGCTGTGGAGCGGCCGGGTTGTTGGTTAGGGTGCCGCTGGACGGAAAGTCGGAGACAACGGGGGGCTCGCGGTGGATCGCCTGGGCAGAAAAGCGGAACTCTGCGTCGGCAGGCGCGGGTGACCGGCCGGTCGACGCCCGCGGTGCCGGCCCCCGCGGTGCTGCCTCCCGCGCTGCGCGTGTGGCTCGGGCTCATCGCGTTTCTCGCCGCGTCGACAGTCGTCGCGCTGGGGGTCCTGTACGCGGGGCACAGCGAGCCCGGCACGGTGGACAGGTGGTTCGTCGAGCCGACGGCGGACAGTGTGCGGCCGCCGTTGCGGTACGTCGCTCTGGCCGTCGATTTCCTGGCGGAGCCCATCGGCGCGGCGATGGTGATGATCGCCGCCGTGTCGGGATGCCTGCTGCTCCGGCTGCACCGGGGAGCGGTCCTCGTCGTGGCGGGCGTCGGCATGACCGTGGTGACGACGACGCTGATCAAACCTCTGGTGGGGCGCAGCATCCACGGCGCCGACAACCTGTCCTATCCGAGTGGGCACACCGCCTTCATCACCGCGCTCGCCCTGGTGGTGGCGCTGCTCGCGACCGGCAGGCTCGGCCTGGGCAGGACGGCGGGCGCCCTGCTGATGCTCGCCGCGACGCTGGTCGCCGGAGCCGCCATGGGCTGGGCGCAGGTCGCGCTGAGCGCCCACTACGCCACCGACGTCCTCGGCGGCTGGTGCACCGCCCTCGCGGTGATTCCACCCACGGCATGGCTGGTCGACCGGTCAGCCGACTCGCTGGCCGACCGGTCGGCCGACGCCGAGCGGCACGAACGCCGCTGACGTCACCTCAAGTCGTGGCGGGCCGCGTCACGCCAAGCGGCGGAACACGGGCTTCACCGGCCGCCCCGCGAGCCAGGCAGTGGGATCACCGGAGTCAAGTGCCTTCCGGTAGACGGCACATGCCTGGGCCACCACCTCGACGGTCCGATCGATGTCGGCGGCACTGAGCGCGCTGCTCACCACGAACGACGGGGCGAGCACCCCGCCCGCGAGGAGCCGACGCAAGAACAAGGTGCGGTAGGGCTGTGACGGCTGCCCGTTCTCGTCGAGGGTGGCGAACACCAGGTTGCTGGCCCGGCCCCGGACGACGACATGGTCACCGACGCCCATGCCCGCCGCGGCCTCCCGGACCCCGGCCGCCAACCGCTCGCCGGTGGCGTGCAGTTGGGCGGTGATGCCCTCCTCGGCGTAGGTGGTCTGCACGGCCATCGCGGCGGCCAGCGCATGCGTTTCCGCGCCGTGCGTGGTGGACAGCAGGAACACCCGCTCGTCGGAGTGACGCAGCCCGCCCCGCTCCATCAGTGCGCGGCGCCCGGCCAGGGCGGAGACGGCGAATCCGTTGCCCAGCGCCTTGCCGAACGTGGAGAGGTCGGGGACGACGCCGTACAGACCCTGGGCGCCCGCCTCGGACCAGCGGAAGCCGGTGATCATCTCGTCGAAGATCAGCACGCAGCCGTGCCGGTCGGCGAGCGCGCGAAGGCCTTCCAGGTACCCGGGCGGCGGCTCGGCATGGCCCGCGGGTTCAAGGACCAGGCAGGCGATGTCGTCCTGGTACCGGGTGAGCAGTTCCTCCGTGGCGGCCAGGTCCCCATAGGGGAACGCCACGGTGAGCTCGGTGGTCGCCGCCGGGATACCGGCGGACATCGGCGTCGTCCCGATGAACCAGTCGTCGACGGAGAAGAACGGATGGTCGCCGCAGATGGCCACCCGCCGACGCCCGGTGGCGGCGCGGGCCAGGCGCACCGCGGCGGTGGTGGCATCGGAGCCGTTCTTCGCGAACTTGACCATCTCGGCGGTCGGCACCGTGGCCAGGAAGCGCTCCGCGGCATCGAGCTCCACGATGGACGGCCGGACGAAGTTGCTGCCCCGGTCGAGTTCGTGCCGCACCGCCTCGACGACCCGCGGGTGGGCGTGGCCGAGGCTGACCGACCGCAGACCGGAGCCGTACTCGATGTAGCGGTTGCCGTCGATGTCCCACACGTGGGCGCCCTGGCCGTGGCTGATGACCGGGGCGAGGTTCTCGGGATACTGGTCGTCGCCCTTGGCGTAGGTGTGCGCGCCGCCCGGGATCAGCGCGTGCAGCCGTTCGTTCGCCGTACGCGACCGGGGCAGGTCGAACTCTTCCGTGTCCTGTGTGGTCACGCCGGCGTCACCCTTCCCTCTGCTTCAGGACCTCGGCGAGGCTCGGCGCCTCCCGGTCCCTCGACGACATCAATGTGGGCGGCAGCGGCCACGGAATGGCGAGCTCCGGGTCGTCGAAGGCGATCGTGACGTCCTCGGCCGGATCGTGCGGGCGGTCGATGCGGTACGAGGTGTCGGCGGTCTCGGTCAGCGCCTGGAAGCCGTGCGCGCATCCCGCGGGGATGTAGAGGGTCACCTGGGTCTCGCCCGACAGCTCGAAGAAGGCCCGGCCCAGGTACGTCGGCGAGTCCGCCCGCAGGTCCACGACGACGTCGAAGATCTGCCCGGACGAGCACCGCACCAGCTTGGCCTCACCGGCGCCGGAACGCAGATGCATCCCGCGCAGCACGCCACGGACCGAACGGGACAGGCTGTCCTGGATGAAGGCGTCCGGGTCGAGGCCCACCGAGCGGACCACGTCGGCGTCGAAGGTGCGGCAGAAGAAGCCGCGTTCGTCGGCGTACGGCGTCGGCTCGAACAGGTACGCGCCGTGGATCTCCGGGACTTCGGTCGCTTTCATGTGGCCTTCCGCAGGGTGTGGTCGTTCGTCGGGAACAGGCCCGCGGACAAGGCGGTGAACTGCTCCTCCAGGCGCCGGGCGGCGAGCAGGTTCTGCTCGGTGAGGTCCCGCCGTACCTCGGCCGATGCCTGCTCCAGTGCCCGGAACTGTTCGAGCAGCCGTCCGGCGTCCACCTCGCGGGCCGGGTGGCAGTAGTCGCCGAGCCCCATCCGGGCCATGAGCGCGTCGCTCTTGGCCGAGTAGCTGATGGCGAGTGTCGGTGTGCCGACCTTCAGCGAGCAGATCAGGTTGTGATAGCGGGTCGCCACCACGGTGTCGGCAGCCGTCATCTCCTTCATCAGGTCGTCGAGCGAGGCCGTCTCGGCCTCGGTGACCAGCGGCGAGTCCACCGCGTCGAGGATCGCCGCGGCCACCGGCCGGTCGAGTTCGTCGCCGGTGACAAGGCGCACCGGCCTGCCGTCCTCGACCAGCGCGCGCACGAACGCGGTCGTCCCCTCGACATAGCGCCGGTGGATCTCAGCGGCCCGGTCACGCTCGTCGTTGCTGCCGTGGAAGTCCATGACGCCGACGCAGACCGGGCCCGGCGCTCCCGGGGAGGCGCTCGCGGACGGCGTCGGCAGGGCGAACACGAGGTCTTCGTAGACCTGGTCGCGCGCGGTGTCCACGCCCATCGCCCGCATCGCGTCACGGGACTGGTCGTCCCGGTACGACCGGTAGGCGGCAAGCCGTGCCGACCAGCGCACCAGGGTCCGGGTCGGCCGATTGCCGATCTTTCCGGCGCCGACGCTGACCAGCGCGACCCGGGTGCCGAAAAGGCGGCCGGTCGCGCAGAGCAGGAACAACGAGTAAGGAAAGCCCCACGGCCGCAGCGGCAGGGTGGTCTCCAAGACGCCCGTGCCCGGCACCATCACCACGTCGTGCCGGCGCACCCAGGCGGCGGTGCGGACGACGTCGACGAGCTTGCCCAGACCCTTGGTCGCGATCGCGCCCGCACGTGACGCGGTCCGGTACTCCCCGCGGTTCCAGTTCATGCGCGTCGCGGGGATCCGGTACCGGGTCGTGACGTCCTCGGGGCCGCCGCACAGCGCGTCCACGACCACCTTCGGGTGCTCGGCCCGGAGGTACCCGAGCACCGCCTCGAGTGACCCGTCGTTGCCGACATTGCCGGAGCCGAGCAGGCCGAACACCCCGACACGCACCGGAGTTCCGTCTCTGGACGTCACGCCTGCCTCCCTTCGCGGCCGGCGACCAGGGCGTCGACGGAGACGGTGATCAGGTCCGGGTCGACGGGGGCGCGGTCCTCGACCCGCTCGCCGGTGCCGGGCCGGGTCCGGCTGGTCATCCATGCGGCCAGGTGCCGGTAGCAGGCACGCCGGTCGGCCGCGGACAACGGCGCCCGTTGGATCGCCGAGACGAAGCCCCAGACGTACTCGGCAAGGAGCCGGGGCGTCGGGTGCAGCGGGCCTGCCCGGCGCGGGTCCAGGTTGACGCACCGGGACCGCTTGGACGGATTCGCCCGCTCGGCGCGGGTGGGGTGGTCGCGGCGGAAGTACAGCAACTCCGGCACCTGGTGGAAGGGCCCGTGCAGGGCGATCTCGGCGACGAAGGTGCGGTCCGCGTGGTGGTAGCTGTCATGCGGCTTCACCCGGCGCAGCACGTCGGCCCGCAGCACGCCGTAGAAGTCGTCGCCGCCGGGCTCGAACAGCATGCTGCGGAAGCGCTCCGGCGCCCGCGGCGAGTCGGTGGCCAGCGTGTACTCGTAGGGGACCGTCACCTTGCCGTCGCCGTCGATGACGGCCTGATCGGCGTGTGCGAGAACCACGTCGGGACGCTCGTCGAGCGCCTCGACGCAGCGCCGCAGCAGATCGCGTGCGTACAGATCGTCGTGCGAGGCCCACTTGAACAGCTCGCCGTGGCACTGGGTGAAGACGTAATTGTGGTTCGGCGCGGCGCCGATGTTCTTGAGCAGCCGGATGTAGCGGATACGCGAGTCCCGCGCGGCGTAGTCGCGGCAGATGTCCTGGGTCTTGTCGGTCGAGGCGTTGTCGGTGATGACCAGCTCGAAGTCCTCGTAGGTCTGGCCGAGCAAGGCGTCGAGCGATTCGGCGAGATACTCCTCGCCGTTGTAGACGGGCAGGCCGATGCTCAACCGGGGATGGGCGGTCATGACGTCCTCACTTCGGAAATGGAGTTCTCGCGGCGCTCGCGCAGAGCGGACCGCAGTTGTTGCCACCACACGGCGGAGCTGCAGGCGGCCGCGGCGGCGACGCCCCAGGCCGAGCCGGCCGTACCGGCCAGGACAGCGCCGCCGAGCCCGCCGCAGACGTAGAAGGTCGAGGCGAACAGCTGGCAGCGCAGGCTGCGGCGGGCCGCGGCGAGCGCGCGCAGGCCGGCCGCCGCGCCGGTGCCGAGGCCGGCGCCCGCGACGCCGAGCGTGACCGGCACGATGATCGCCGAAGCGGAGCTCCAGACGTCACCGAGAATGAGCTCGCCGAGCCCATCCGGCATCAGGAGCAGCACCGAGCCCCAGAGGAGCGCGCCGACGGCCTGTCCGACACCGAGGTAGAGGCAGAATCTGCCGAGCTTGTGCGGGGCCTGTCGCAGCATCCGCGCCGCCTCCGCGACGGTGACCAGCGTCAGCCCCATCAGGACGGCGAGGAACGGGCCGAGCAGCAGCTCCGCGCCCCGGATCACGCCCACCGCGCTGACCGCGACGATCACGCCGAGCCCGTACGCCCGCAGCTGGCTCGCGCCGCTGACGCCGACGTTCTCGATCAGGTACCGGTAGCTGAGGTCGCGGTGGTCGTGGAGCCACTCGCGCCCTCCGGTGAGCCGGGGCCGGATGCCGGACTGGAAACAGCCGTACACCGCGGCCACCGTCGCGGACGCGCCCCAGGCGAGCACGAAGGCGGTCACGGTGCCCACACGGGCCGCCACCACCATGGCGGGCACGAGCGCGACGCCCCACACGACGTCGTTCACGAACGCTTTGCGGCCGTTGCCGGCGGCGAAGAACGAATACCGCCAGGCGTCCTGCGACAGCAGACCCGGCAGCATGACGCCGAGGCCGGCGAACGCGGGCCCCACATCGCCGCCGATGGCGAGGCCGACCACCAGGCACACCGCGCCGATGACGACACCGACGCCGACCGCGGTACCCGACGACCGGGCCACCGCCCCGCGCCAGGACGCGTCCGACACACCGCTGAAGCGCACCACGAGCGGGTCGGTGGCCAGGCCGCGGGAGACGCTGAGGACCACTCCGTAGGTCACCCAGGCCAGACTGAACACGCCGAACGCGTTCAGCCCCAGCGAGCGGGCCACGTAGATCCCCACCGCGAAGTTGGACAGGCTGGAGGCCGCCTGGTCGGCCAGGCCCCAGGACAGCCGGCCGAGGATGGCCCGCTTGGCGGCGGGCCGGGCCGTCTTCTCCTCCCCGGTGGTCATCGGCGTCACGCTTTGATCAGCCCGGCGGCGTGCAGGGCGTCGGCCGCGACGGCGACGGCGTCGAACGCCAGCCCGGACCGCTCGGCGATGTCGAGCAGACTGTGCTCGCCGTCGGAGAGGTTGAGCACCCAGAGCATGGCCATCTGGGCCTGCTTGGTGTCACTGCGGCCGCCGAGCGCGTCGTACAACCCGCGTCGGCCCAGCTGTGGTTCGCCGTAGGGGCTGAGGTTGAGGTAGGTCCGGTTGCGGTCGAGCACCGCGAACGCCTCGCGGCAGACGGCGAGGGTGTCCGCCATCGCCTCCGGGAGCACGAAGTCCGGGTTGTCCGCCGACGTGTGGTACTCCGGGTACTGCGAGTACGGGGTCCTGCTGAGCGAGCCCACGCCGAGGTTGAACCCGGGGGAGCAGTACTGCCGCTCGTCGTAGCCGTACGGAGTGAACTCCGCGACGCTGTGCGGGCGTTCGGAGGCGGACAGGACGTGCTGCAGCACCCGGTCGATCTCGGCGTCGCCGCGCCTGCTCTGCTTGTAGGTGAGTTGGCCCGAGTCACCGGCGCAGGCCAGCACCAGGCCGTGCTTGACCTGATCCACCCGCTCCTTGTTGCGGGCGAGCCAGGTGACGGCCCCCACGGTCCCGGGCGCGTAGATGAACCGATAGGTGTAGTACGGGTCCGTCTCGGCCAGCGCCCTGGCCAGGAACGTCGCCACCGCGATGCCGGCCAGGTTGTCGTTGGCCAGCGACGGATGGCAGACATGGCAGGAGACGATCACCTCGTCGGGCACCTGCCCGGGGACCACGTGCTCGGCGTAGGTGAGGTGTCCGTCCGCGAGCGTGGAGTCGACGCACACCTCGTACTCGCCGTCCGGCAGCGCGTCCAGGGTCTCCTGGGCCAGGCAGAAACCCCACTCCGGCTTGTAGTAACTGGTGCGGTACGGCACCCAGCCCGGGTGCTCCGGCAGGGTGTGCAGGTGCCCGCGCAGCTCGTCCAGCGGCATGGTCGTCACGGGCACCGGCACGCTGTAGCCGAGCACGTGCAGGCTGGACGCGGCGAAGTCGATGACCCGGTTGCCTGTGCTGTCCGCGACGTATGCGTCCCGGATGTTCCACTCCTGCGGCACCGTCCAGTCGAGCACCTGCGTCCCGGTCGGCACCTCGTGCACCTGCAGCGGGATGTACTCGCCGACGATGTCCAGGGTGGCGCGCACGCCGTCGCCGGTGATGCTCCGGCAGAGCGGGTACAACCGCTCCACCAGAGCATGCATCTCCTCGCCGGTCTGGGTCATCGGCGCCACCGCAGGGTGTCGTCGACGGTGCCCGCATCGGATGCCGCGCTCAGTACGGCGAGGCGGGTGAAGCGACGCTCGAAGTCTTCCCGGGTCAGCCCGAACTTCCGGTAGGCGTCGGCGAGTTCGAGCGCGCCCTGCTTCACCGTCCACTCGCAGTCGAAGCCGGGGATCGCGGCGCGGAACCGGGAGAAGTCCACCCGGTAGGACCGCGGGTCGGCGCCGTTCTCGCCGGTGATCCGCACCTTGGCGCCGGACACCGCCTCGGCGACCTGCTCGGCGATCTCGGCGACCGTGACGTTGTTGACCTCGCTGCCGATGTTGAACGCCCGGTCGTGCACCGCTTCCCGGGGCGCGGTCAGCGCGGCGGTGAAGGCCCGCGCGATGTCGGCGGCGTGCACCAGCGGGCGCCAGGGGGTGCCGTCGGAGAGCACGAGCACCTCGCCGGACAGGAGCGCATGGCCCACCAGGTTGTTCAGCACGATGTCGGCGCGCAGCCTGGGGGAGTAGCCGAAGGCGGTGGCGTTGCGCATGAACACCGGGCTGAAGTCGCCGTCGGCCAGCGCGTGCAGGTCGTCCTCCACCCGCACCTTGGACTCCGCGTACGGCGTCACCGGCCGCAGCGGTGCGTCCTCGCCCACCAGGTCCCCGCCGCCCGCGGCGCCGTAGACCGAGCAGGTGGAGGCGTACAGGAAGCGCCGCACCCCGGCCTCGCGGGCCAGCCGCGCCAGGTGCACGGACGCGTGGTGGTTGATGTCGTAGGTGAGTTCCGGCGCAAGGGATCCCAGCGGGTCGTTGGAGAGCGCGGCCAGGTGGATCACGGCGTCCACCCCGGCCACGTGTTCGGCCGTGACGTCGCGCAGGTCCACCCGGTGGCCCTGCGGGTCCGCGGGCGGCGGGCCGAGCACACAGTCGGCGAACAGACCGGCGTCAAGGCCGACGACTTCGTGTCCGGCGGCCGTGAGTACCGGGGCCATCACGGTGCCCAAGTAGCCCTGGTGTCCGGTGAGCAGTACGCGCAAGGTTCATTCCCCCTGGTCGAAAGTGCTGAGATCGAGCGTGAGCTTGGTGACGGCGAACGCCTCGGCGTACCGCGCGTGGCATTCGATGCCCCGGATCCGTGCGAGGCCGAGGAAGGCCTCCCGGTCGTACCAGGGCCGGTGCCGCTGCGAGGGGTAGTGCTCCTGCAGCAGCCGCACCTTCTGTTCGGCAATCTCCGGTGACAGCGGCTGGTACGCCGTCATCCGGCCGAGGTCGCCGTCCCACTTGACGATCTCGTAGGACAGCACGAGGTGGTCGCGGAACGCGGTGGTCATGAGCTGGGCCAGACCGCGGTGGTCCTGATGTGCGTCGTCGGTGCGCGGGGCCAGGACGAGATCCGGCTCGGTGCGCTCACGCAGTTCCTCGACGGCCGCCTTGGCCTCGTCCCACTGCGCGGGCAGCCGGCCGTCCGCCAGCTTGAGCACGGTCAGGCGCAGATCGGCGCCCGGACAGAACGCGGCGAGCGCGGCCTGTTCCTCCTGCTCCCGTGCGCTGCCACCGCCGGTGAGCACAAGGGCGTCGACGCGGACACCCGGCCGTGCCCGGCACAGCGCGAGCAGCGTGCCGCCCGCGCCGATGGCGATGTCGTCGCAGTGTGCGCCCACCGCGACGATCCGGTCCAGGCGCCCGGATCCGAGCCGGATCACGCGCTCACTCCGGCGCTGTCCCGCTCCCACACGGCCCACGGCCGGTCGCCCCGGGCGTAGGCGTCGTCGAGGGCGGCCCGCTCCTTGACGGTGTCGGTCGGCTTCCAGAATCCGCGGTGCTGGTGCGCGACAAGGCGTCCCTGCTTGGCCAGTTGGGAGCATCCGTCGGCGACGAGGTCGCCGTTCTCCGGTATGTGGTCGAAGACCTCCTGGCGGAGCACGAAGTAGCCGCCGTTCTCCCACATCGGCAGTTCGCTCACCGGGGTGATGCCTCCCACCAGGCCGTCCGCGCCCAGTTCCACGCAGTGGAAGGAGGACTGCGGCGGCACCACCATCATCGACGCGCCCGCGTCACGCTGCGCGAACCGGTCGATCATCTCCGGCAGCGGGGCGTCGGTGAGCACGTCGGCGTAGTTGGCGAGGAACATCTCGTCGCCGTTCAGGTGGTGGCGCACCCGGCGCAGCCGTTCCCCGATCGGGGACTCGATGCCGGTCTGCGCGAACGTGATCGTCCAGTCCGAGATATCGGTGGAGAGCAGCTCCGTGCGTCCGCCCCGCAGCACGAAGTCGTTGGACGTCGTCTCCTCGTAGTTGAGGAAGAAGTTCTTGATGTGGTGGGCGCCGTATCCCAGGCACAGGATGAACTCCGTGTGCCCGAAGTGCGCGTAGTAGCGCATGACATGCCAGATCAGCGGCCGTGGGCCGACCATCGCCATCGGCTTGGGCACGTCGTCGTCGGCGCCGCTGCGCATGCGCATTCCATAACCGCCGCAGAACAGTACGACCTTCATGCTGTGCCCCCCGACACGCCCTCGACGATGCTCAGTTCCGGAATGGGAAAGACAAGGCGCCCGCCCCAGTCGTGCACGTAGGACAGCTGCTCGACCAGCTCGGCCCGCAGGTTCCACGGGAGGACGAGGACGTAGTCGGGCTTGTCGGCGGCTATCTGCTCGGGCGGCAGGATCGGGACACGGGTGCCCGGGGTGTACCTGCCGTGCTTGTACGGGTTGCGGTCGACCGTGTAGGCGAGCAGGTCGGGCCGGATGCCGCAGTGGTTGAGCAGGGTGTTGCCCTTGCCGGGGGCACCGTAGCCGACGACCGTCTTGCCCTCCTCGGCCGCCGTGATGAGGAACTTCAGGAGATCCCGGCGCACCTTGGCCACCCGGGCGGAGAACTCCGTGTACCCGGAGAGATCCTGCAGCCCTGCCGCCTTCTCCCGGTCGAGCACCTCGGCCACCGCCTGGGACGGTTCGCCGGCCGCCTCGGCGGGGCGGGCCCACAGCCGGATGGAGCCACCGTGCGTGGGCAGCAACTCGACGTCCACCAGGGTGAGTCCGCCGCTGGCCAGGGCACGGATCGCGGACGCGACCGTGTAGTACTGGAAGTGCTCGTGGTAGATCGTGTCGTACTGGTTCTCCTCGATCAGGGTCAGCAGGTGCTGCACCTCGATGGAGACCCAGCCGTCGTCGGCGACCAAGGCGCGCAGACCCTCGGTGAACCCGACCACGTCGGGGATGTGCGCGTACACGTTGTTGGCCACGACCAGGTCCGCCGGGCCGTGTTCGGCGCGGACGGCCGCGCCGGTCTCCGGGCTGAGGAACTCCGTGAGCGTGGGCACACCCGCGTCGCGCGCCGCGGCGCCGACGTTCACCGACGGCTCGATGCCCAGGCAGCGGATCCCCCGGTCCACCACGTGCTTCAGCAGATACCCGTCGTTGCTCGCGACCTCGACCACGAAAGCATCCGAGCCTTTGGAGCCTTCGGCGTCGAGCCCCACCCGCTGGACGGCGTCGGCGACGAACGTACGCGCGTGCTCCACCCAGGAGGTCGAGAAGGACGAGAAGTACGCGTACTCGCTGAACGTGTCCTCCGGCGTGATCAGCGGCGGGATCTGCGCGAGCCAGCAGTCGGTGCAGACCCGCAGGTGCAGCGGATACGCCGGTTCAGCCTGTTCCAACTGGTCCGCGGCGAGGAAACTCTCGCACGGCGGAGTCGCCCCCAGATCGACGACGCTTGCCATCGCGTCCGAGCCGCAGAGTCGGCATCGAGACATCTACTTCCCCCCATTTCTGCTCGCGGCGGTGCCCCCGCCGCGAGTCAGTGCTGACCGCCCCGCGATCGCGGTGCGGTACCCCTCCACCAGGCGTTCGAGACCGACGGCCGGGCTGAAGCCCTGCTCGTATCGGTGTCGGCCCGCCTGGCCCATCTCCTGGTTCCGCGCCGGATCGGCCGTGATCCGGCTCAGACAGGACGCGAGTGAGCCGGCCTCACCGGGTCGGTGGAGCAGCCCGGTCACCCCGTCCTCCACGAGTTCGACGAAAGCGCCGTGACCGGCGGCGACCATCGGGACCCCCGCCGCCATCGCCTCCACGACGACCAGGCCGAACGCCTCGAGCCACGTCGAGGGAGCCACCACGGCCACCGAACGTGCGATGGCCTGCCGGCACTGGTCCGGGTCGTACAGGCCGACGTAGCGCACGTCGTCGCGGCCCGCAGCCCAGGCGGTCACCTCGTCCTGAAGCGGCCCCGTGCCGGCGATGACGAGCGGCACGCCCACCCCACCGGCCGCGGCGATCTCGTCCCACGCGGCCATGAGCAGCCGCACGCCCTTGGTTTCCGCGAGGCGGCCGAGGTACAGCACGTGCTCGCCGGCGCCCGAGCGGCGGGCCTCCGGGTCGGGCACGAAGTTGTGCTTCACCGCGAGCCGCTCGGCCGGCATGCCGGCCCGTACGAGGACGTCGCGCTGCGCCGCGGAGATGCAGAAGAACCGGTCCACGCCGGACCACCAGCGCCGCCGGTTGACGACCAGGCTGACCGCGAGCGGCACCGTCGCAAGGCGGGAGTCGCGGTAGCAGCCGTGCCGGACGGCGGGCAGCGGCGTCCCCCCGACGCACTCGGTGCACGGCCTGCCGTCGCGCTGCAGTGTGCCGGGCGGGCAGATCTGGGTGTAGTTGTGCAGTGTGGCCACGACGGGCACGTCGGCGTCGGCGCAGGCGGCGATGACCGCGGGCGACAGGAGCGGGAAGACGTTGTGGACGTGCACCACGTCGGGGCGGGTGGCGCGAAGGCGGGCGGCGAGCTCCGTGCGGACCGACGGGTTCCACGGCACGAGCAGCGGCACCGCGGCTTTGGCGGGGAGTGACTTGGCGCCGATGGAGTCGCTGCGCCGCTCGAACACCTCGACCCGGTGGCCTGCCGCGCGCAGTAGGGCCGTCTCCTGGTCGACGACGTTGTTCTCGCCGCTCGGCTGGGCCGAGGAGTAGCGGTTGTGCACCACGAGGACGTGCATGCTCACAGTCGCCTCCGATCCTGGGCCCAGCGCGGGATACGTCGTCGGGGTACTGCGGGCTTCGCTACGGGTGTGGCCGGGGCAGGTGTCGCCAGGAGCGAGGCGGCCAGGGCCAGATGCAGCAGGTACGGCGAGGCATCACCCAGACCGGCCTCGGTGTACGACGCGATCGCGCAGTAGCTGATGAGGAAGATCGCGCAGGCCCTCGCGAGGGACGGCGGCCGCAGCAACGCGACGCCGCCGAGGATGACGAGGAGCGCCGCCACGAGGGTGATGCCGGTCCAGCCCTGCTCGTGGTAGACGGCCAGCCAGCTGTTGTCGATCGGCAGCCCGCCGAACGACTTGTCGCCCAGGCCCATGCCGAACAGCTTCTCCGCCGTCGTGCGGGGCGCGGCGAGGAGGGCGTCCCAGACCTTGGCCCGCCCGGTCAGGCTGGTGAGGTACTCCTGGCTCTGTCCGCGCAGGAACCACGCCCGCAGCAGGGGAGCGAACCCCACCGCGGCCACCGTGCTGATGACCACCGCCCAGGTGAAGAACCGGCGGGCGGCGGCGCTGGTCAGGACGAGCGAACCGATCGCGAGGGCAAGCCCGATGAGCATGCCGAGCGTGGCCGTCCGGGTGTGGGTCAGCGCGAGCAGGACGAGCGAGGGCACGATGACGACCGCCGCGCTGACCCGGTCGGTGCGGCGCCCCAGGAGAAGCAGCACGGTGAGCCCGATGATCACCGCGGCGTACTGGCCGATCTGTGGCGGCGTGAGCGGCCACAGCGCTCCGACGAGCCGGCCTCCGTACACGTCGGGCATGGCCGCGCCCGGAGAGATGACCGCGCCGGCGATGACCGACCCGAGCACCGCGAAGTAGATGCGGATGTGGTGCCGTACGAACGTCTCGCTGCCGTCCCACCAGCGGCTGAGCAGCCACAGTGTGCCGATGAAGAGAGCGAAGCGGGTGCAGCGGAACAGCGCGCCGAACCCGGACACCAGTTGCAGGCTGGAGATCACGCTCGGCACGAGCAGCAGGGTGAGCAGCAGCAGGAAGGCGCTGGCGTGGATGCGCAACCGCAGATTGAGCGCGAGCGCCAGCGCGAACGCGAGGACCAGCGCGCCCATGGTGACCAGCTGGATGAGGGAACGGGGCAGCGGGATGACGGTATCCGCCCCGGCGGAGCCGAGCGTGTTGAGGATCAGCAGTCCCCAGACGGTCCCGACGAGCTTCGGCGTGGCGGAGCGCGGTTCGACGCCGGGCCGCGCGCCCGCCGTGTCCGTCTCGCCCGGCAGCCCGTCACGCCGCAGGTCCTGGCTCATCTCAATCACCGTCCCGTACGCGTACACGGAGGGTGCTGCTCACGTCCTGCTCGTACGGCGTGTTCTGCCACTGCCCGAAGTCGAGCACCTGGCTCGGGTCGTGGGCGACGAACTTCCACGGCCCGATGTAGACGTTGTCGCGCCAGCGGTTGCCCTGCTTGTGGGTGATCGCGTCGGCGACCCGGTCGCCCTTGTACGGCGACCACTTCGGATAGGTGCCGTAGTTGGCCAGGACCGCCATGCGGTCGCACATCGCCGTGCACTTGACGACGGACTTGTTCAGCACGAACCGGTTGGTGTGGATGTCCACCCGCTGGGTCTTCCACCGGCAGTCGGCGTAGAGCGGCTTGGTGGCGATCTTCGGCTGTGCGCAGCGGTCGGTGTTCTTCTCCAGCAACGTGCAGTCACCGGACGAGGTGTTGGCGGGGCTGTTGCAGAACCGGTCGGCGTTCTCCCACAGGGTGATGCCGGACCAGTTGTCCTCCATCAGGTTCCGGTAGACCTCGATCTTGTCCGTGCGGGCCCGGACGCGTGGTTCGCCGCCGGACTCGGACAGGTAGAGGGTGGCGAAGGGGAACTTGTCGCCGCCGGAGGCCTCTCTGCGGCCCTCGACCCAGTTGTTGCGCCGCATGGTGTTCTTCCGGATGACCGCGTTGTAGCTGGTCTCATAGATGAGCGCGGCACCGTCGTTGGCCTCGAGGACGTTGTTCTCGATGCGGAAGTCGTTGTTGTTGGTGTCCGCCCACAGACCGGTTCCGCGGTTGTCGTGCACCCAGTTGCCTCGGATGTCGGCGCCGTCGACGGCCCAGAACTTGACGCCCCCGGTGCAGCCGCAGCCCTCCCGCCGCTTCTCCCAGTCGCCGGTGTTGTTGCCCACGATCTCGTTGCCCTCCACCACCAGATCGCGCAGCGGGCCGGTGCCCTTGTAGGCGTTCATGCCGTACTGGCCGTTCTCGCGCAGGCAGTTGGCGCGGACCTGCTGACGGGCGCCGGCCATCAGACCGGCGCCGGAGTTGTGCTGGATCCTCGAGTGCTCGATCACCCACCCGTCGGCCGAGTCATGGTTGACCACGCCCTGGTCGTGCGGCGCGACGAAACCCTGCACGGTCAGGTGGCCGATGGTGACGTCACGGGCGTCGCCGCCGAACGCGTACTGATTCTTCTTCCGGCCGTCGAGCACCGCGCCCGGCGCGCCGAGGTAACGGTTCCCCTTCTTGGGGATGACCTGGGCGTGGCGGTCCGGTTCGAGTGTGTGCTTGCCCGGCCGAAGCCAGAACGTGGTGCCCGCGGGGCTGCTCTTGGTCTTCGCGGCCAGGTCGTTGAGCACCTTGGGGTCGACCGTCACCGCGCCCGCCGGTGCCTTCGTCGGCCCGGCCGGGGGCTCGGCGCACACCTTGGCCACGGCTCGGGCGCCGGACTTGGCCGGCGCGGAGGTCTGCTCCGTACGGTCGTCAGGCGAGCTGTCGCAGCCGGTCGCCACCAGCACGGCAAGGGCCGCTGCCGGTAACGCCCAGTTCCGCCACTTCATCCCCACAGCCCTCTCTCCCCCTAGCCCCGGAACCTGAGCACGGTCGTGAACCCCTGTGTGCCGTCGGCGAAGCCGGTGCCGATCAGTGTCGTGGCGGGTTCCTTGCGCCCGAATCCGGCGGAGTACCAGCCAAGCGGCGGGTGGCTCTCGCCGTGATGCGCGCGCCATGACAGTTGCTCGGGCAGGTCGAGCACCGCGAAGCGGTCCTCGCCCTCGTGGGTCCAGGTCAGCACCGCCCAGTTCCCCACCAGGTCCGCGGCGATCGCCGGGCCGAGGTGGAACGCCAGCCGTACCGCGGCCCGGCGCGGGCCGCGTACTTCGTCGACCACCCGCAGCTCGTGGGCGGCGGCGTCGAGTTCCACCCGGCGGCGATGTGTGGAGCGCCCGTAGCCGTCATGTTCGGCACTCCAGCGGGTCACACCCTCGTCGGAGGTGTCCGTGACGTCCGCGGCCAGGACGCGGGTGCGAGCGTGCCGGGTCCAGAGGAACGGGCCGCCGGAGACGGACTGGTCGGCGCCGTCCAACTGCAGGGTGTTGTGGCCGAGGGTCGAGCGGAAGTACTGCCGCCACTCGGGCTGCCCGTGGTAGCAGAACGTCCCCGGGTCGGCGAGCACGTCGACGCCGTCATGGCGGACCTCCACGGACAGCGCGTCCGCGTGGGCGTGCGCGGCGATCGACAAGAAGCCGTGCGGGCCGCCGTCGCAGCGGCACCAGATCTCCTCCGGGCCGCGCAGGATGGTCATGCCCGCGTCGGCGAAATGGCCGGGCCTGCTCGCGGGGCGGGACACGGCCGATGAGGTTCCCTCCTTCGCACGTCCCTCCTTCGCACGTCCCTCCGTTGAGCTTCCCTCCTTCGCGTACGGCCGGATCAGCGCGGCGAGCAGCGGGGTGCGCACATCGCTGCCGCTCACCGAAGGCCACCAGGGGAGCCGTCCGAACACGGCGTCCCCGGTGGCGAGCAGCGAGGCCCAGCGGTCGGTGCCCGCGCCGTCCACGACCAGCCCGTGCCCGTCGTCCGCGTCCCCTTGGCGCGGTGGACGCAGCCGGTTGTCCACGATCGCCGCGAGCGCGTCGGTCATCCGCAGCAGCACCAGGCGGACGGTCGCGGGGACCGGCACGCAGGCGGCATCCGCCTCGGCCACCGCGGCCAGGCCCAGTTCCAGGACAAGGCCGTGATACTCGGTGGCCAGCTCCCGGTTGAGGCCGGAGTGGTAGGTGTTGGCGCGCAGGTGTCGCTCCAGCGACCGCAGCGCGTCGTCCCGCCACCGCGCCGAGGAGGGGAACCAGGCGAAGGCGCAGGCCGCGGCGAACTGCCCGGCGGCCTCGGCGATGATGTGGTTGTTCGCCGACGATCCCCGGCTGGGGAAGGCGGCCAGCCAGCGCTGGTGGTGCCAGATCTGGTTCAGCGCCACCGGGTTGCCCTCGAAGAGACCGGCGGCCCCCGGCCACCCGTCGAGCAGCCTGCGCACCCACACCCAGGAGAGCAGCCGGATGCCCAGCTCGATGCCGCTGATCCAGTGCACGCCGCGCAGCGGTGGGTTGGCCGCCCACCACGACCGCAGGTGCTCGGCCACGCGCTCGGCGTACCGCTCGTCCCCGGTGACCGCGTAGGCGGCGGCCAGCACGGTGAGGTACTGATGCCGGGACAGCTCCCAGATCTGCTTGATGTCGCCGACCGCGTCTTCGTTGCGGTAGGGCACGTCGAAGGCGTAGCCCCACGGAGCCCGGCGGCCGGTCTTCGGGTCGTACCACCAGTCGGGGTCGGCCAGGTCGTCGCGGACCACGCCGAAGTACTCGACGTGCCCGGCCATCAGCCGGTCCGCCTCGGCGACGAGACGTTTCGCGGCGTCCGGCGGCACGGCGCCGGTCGTCCCCGCGGGCAGCACCGCGGTGAACCGGGCGCCGGTCACCCGCGGGCAGGTGGGCCGCGCCGAACGCCAGCGCCGCCTGCGCACCGTGTCGCTCACCCGGCCGCCGACCTCCCGCGGCCCCATCCGGGAGAGCCGCCGCAGGTACCAGCCCGCGCTCGTGGTCATCACGCCCTCGCCAACATCACCGGCGCGCCGCCGGCCAGGCCGGCCGGCACGGCGAGGGTGGCGGCCGTGGTGGCGACGAGGGACTCCAGCGGCACCGGCATCGGCCCGCCGGACCGCACGGCCTTGACGAACGAGGCCAGTTGGGCTTCCTGGCCCTTGTCCCGGGCCTTGGGCAGCCGCGAACTGACCCACCGCTTGCGCCCGGCCGCGCCGTCGAAGTACACCGAGGCGCGGACGAAGTCGTCGAGCCGCAACGCCCGCCCGTCGGCGACGAGGTCCAGCGTCTCCTTGGGGAAACCGGACGGGCCGGTGGTGACGTAGCTGATGGTGGCGGTGGACCCGTCCGGGTAACGCAGCACGACCTGCAGGTCGTCGTTGCCGGACGAGGCGACCGTGTACACCGACTCCGGGTCGGCCCCGAGTAGCCAGCTGGTCGTGTCGATGAAGTGTCCGCCCTCGCCGATGAACCGCGAGCCCTCGGTGCCCTGCTGGAGGTACCAACTGCCGTGCCCGAGGCGGCCGGCGTTGACCAGATAGCGCAGGTTCGCCGGACCGGTCCGGGCGCCGAACCGCTTCCTGGCCTCCTGCAGCAGCGGCGCGAAGCGCCGGTTGAAGCCCACCTGCAGCCGGTCGTTGCCGGACTCCTCCACCGCCGCGAGGACGCCGGCGAGCTCGTCCTCGGTCAAGGCCAGCGGCTTCTCCACGAACACGGCCTTGCCGGCAAGCAGCGCCTTGCGGGTCAGTTCGGCGTGCGAGCTGTGCCGGGTGACCACGAACACCGCGTCGATGGACTTGTCCCCGAGCACCGCGTCGAGATCGGTGGTCGCCTCGGCGAAGCCGAACTTCCGCTGCGCGTTGGCCCCGGACAGCGCCGTCGTGGTGACGACCGTCGACAGCCGTACGCCGTCGCGCTGGGCCAGGTGCGGCAGCAGCATCGACGTCGCGTAGTTGCCCGCGCCGACGAACGCGAGACGCACCGGCGTCGTGGCGCCCCGCCCCGGAGCGGACACACGGCCACCGGTCCGCTGCACCGCGGGCACGGCCACCGACGGGGCGACTGCTTCCGCCGTGGGTTCCGTGTCGCCGGGGTAGCGGAACAGCACGGCCACGGCCTTCAGGTCGCCGTCCTTCAGGCTCTGGTACGTCTCGACGGCGTCGTCGAAGTCGGCTATGTGGGAGATCAGGGGCTCCACGTCGACGCGGCCGCGGGCGACGAGATCCAGGAAGCACGCCAGGTTGCGGCGCTCGGTCCAGCGCACATAGCCGATCGGGTAGTCGCGCCCCTCCAGCTCGTACTCCGGGTCGTAGCGCCCGGGGCCGTAGGAGCGGGAGAACCGGACGTCGAGCTCCTTCTCGTAGTAGGCGTTCCACGGCAGGTCGAGGCGGCACTTGCCGATGTCGACGACCCGGCCACGGTCCCGGCAGAGCCGGGCGGCCAGCTCGACGGGCTGATTGCTGGCACCGCCTGCTGCCAGGTACACCTGGTCCACGCCGTGCCCGCCGGTCAGCTCGGCCACGGCGGTCTCCACGGCCGCGGAGGACGGATCGCCGCAGGCCGCGGCCCCCACGCGCTCGGCGAGCTCGCAGCGCACCGGGTCGGGGTCGACGCCGACGACGCGGACTCCCGACGCGGTGAGAAGCTGCACCACCAGCTGTCCGATGAGACCGAGGCCGATGACCAGGGCCACCTCGCCGAGCTGCGGCTCGCCCTGGCGGACGCCCTGCATCGCGATGGACCCGACGGTGCCGAAGGCCGCGTGCCGCGGCGCGAGGCCGTCGGGCACCGGGGTGTAGAGGTTCTTGGGCACCCAGTTCAGCTCGGCGTGCAGCGCGTGCTCGTTGCCGGCGCAGGCGACGAGGTCACCGACCTTCACGTCGTCGATCCCGGCGCCGACCTGCTCGACCACCCCGCACAGCGAGTAGCCCAGCGGCGTGTAGGAGTCCAGCTTGCCCATCACCTTGCGGTAGGTGGCGGGCACCCCGTTGGTGGCCACGCTCTGCATGACCTTGGCCACCTGGTCCGGCCGGGAGCGGGCCTTGCCCACCATCGACATGCCGGCCTCGGACACCTTCATGAGCTCGGTCCCGGTGGAGATCAGCGAGTAGGCGCTCCGCACCAGCACGCCGCCGGGCTTGCAACCCGGCACCGGCACGTCGAGCAGCGTCAGTTCGCCACTCTTGTAGTTCTGAACGACCTGTTTCACCCGAGCTCCTCTTATTTCTGCGTTCAACGCCGTCAGGCCGCTTGGCTCTGGCCGGAGCCAGAGGTCGCGCCGCGATACCAGTACTCGAGGGTCAGCACATGCCACAGATGCTTGGAGAAGTCCCGCTGCCCCGCGGCGTCCTCGGCGACCATCCGCGCCAGCGCGTCGCGGCGCAGGAGACCGGAGTTGACGAGCACACCGTCGTGCACCACCTCGCGCACCAGCGGGGCCAGATCCCGGCTCATCCAGGCGCGCAGCGGCGCGCTGAACAGGCCCTTGGGCCGATACACGATCTCCCGGGGGAGGACGGAGGTGGCCGCCTCCTTGAGGACGGCCTTGCCCTGCCGGCCGACGATCTTGCGATCACCGGGCACGGCGAACGCCGCCTTGACCACCTCCACGTCCACGTACGGCACCCGTACCTCGGTCGAGGCGGCCATGCTCGACCGGTCGGTGTAGGCGAGGTTCAGGCCCGGCAGGAACATCCGGGCGTCACCCAGGCACATGCGATTGACGAAGTCGTCCAGGTCGTTGTCCTGGTAGATGTCCGCATGTTCGGTCACCACGTCCTGAACCGTCCCGGCCAGGTCCGGGTCGACCAGGGCGAGCAGTTCGTCCTGGTCGTACATGGTGTAGCTGCGCCGGAAGGCGGTCTCCTCCGGCAGATCGGCGAAGGACAGGAACCGCTTGGCGAAGCGCACCGACCGGTAGCCCCGGCGGGCCGAGGCGACCGGCATCCGGTCCACCGCCGCCGACAGGCCACGCCGCAGGGGCCGCGGGACGCGCTGGTAGCGCAGCGCGAGCAGGTTGGCCAGATGCTTGCGGTATCCGGCGAACAGCTCGTCGGCGCCCATCCCCGAGAGCATCACCTTGACCCCGGCCTCCCGGGCGGCCGAGCAGATCAGGAAAGTGTTGATCGCCGCCGGGTCGCCGATCGGCTCGTCCAGGTGGTAGGTCATCTGCGGCAGCAGATCGAGGACGTTCGGGGCGATCTCGATCTCGTGCAGGTCGACGCCGAACTGCTCGGCCACCTGCCGGGCATAGCGCAGGTCGTCCGGCATCGCCTCGAACTTGGCGTCCTCCGCGCGGAACCCGATGGTGTACGCGGAGATCCCGGGCCGGTCGCGGGCGGCGAGCGCGGTCAGGTAGCTGGAGTCGAGGCCGCCGGAGAGAAAGGTCGCCACGGGGACGTCGGACAGCAGGTGGCGCCGGGTCGACTCCTCGACGATGGCGGCCAGATCGGGCTGCTCACCGCTGCGGGCGCGCTCCCGGCCCTCGGCGGCTACGTCCTTCAGATGCCAGTACCGGCCGCGCTCCACCCGGCCGTCGGGCCGGATCCGCAGCCAGCTCCCCGGCGGCAGCTTCTCCGCCTCGCGGAACGCGCAGCGCGAGTCCGGCACCCAGTAGTAGAGCAGGGATGCCACCAGCGCCGCGTGGTCCACCTCGAGGGAACCGCCGGTCACGGCGGCGAGCGCCTTGAGCTCGGAGGCGAACACCAGACCCTCGCCGCGCCGGAGCAGGAACAGCGGCTTGATGCCGAGCTGGTCACGGGCGAGCACCAGCTCACCGGTGCGCTCGTCGAAGATCCCGAACGCGAACATGCCGCGTAACCGGGGCAGACAGTCGGTGCCCCAGCGCCGCCAGGCCTCCAGCAGCACCTCGGTGTCGGAGGTGCCGCGGAAGCGCACTCCGGCAGCCGTCAACTCGGCCCGCAGTTCCGGTGCGTTGTAGAGCTCGCCGTTGTACGTGAGGGACAGGCCGTCCGAGACCATCGGCTGGGCGCCGGTCTCGGACAGGTCGATGATGGCCAACCGGCGGTGCCCGAGGTGCACTTCGCCGTCACTGACGGAGTGGCTGTAGCGGCCGGCCCCGTCCGGACCGCGGTGGGCGAGGGTGTCGGTGAGCCGGTCGGCCACGACCTTCCCGCCCGGCCACCGGTATGTGCCTGCGATGCCACACATGTATTACCGCGCCTCCTGGTCGCTGTCGGGGACTCGTACTGCCCATGACGGCCGCTCCGTCAGCTGCCGGCCGGCCGCGTTCTGCCGGGCGAGACGTTCGTTGTGGCCGCGCAGTGCGGTGTGCCGGCCGTCCCACAGGGTGCCGTCGGTGCGGTCCCGCGGGTCGGGGTCGATCAGCACCACACCGATCACCGGGATGAGAAGGTCCGCGAGCTGCCGGGCCACGGTGTGCAGCCATGCGGTGCTGCCGTGTCCGGCACGCACGACGAGCACGGTCTGGGAACCGAGGTCCTGCAGGCCGGTCCACGCGGTGCCGGGTGCGACCGAGCCGACGCCGAGCCTGCGCATCTGGGGCGGCACGTCCGCGATCCGGTCGCCGCTGACGATGGCCGGGCCCCCTGGCTCCTGATTGCGGGCGGCGCGCTGCAGGGCCGGCAGGTCGTCGATGATGACGATCGGGCCGTCCGCCGCCAGTGCCCCCGCGAGGTCCAGGGCGATCACGCTCGTGCTGTGCGCGCAGCCCAGTTCGAGGAGCGACACCGATTCCCCGGAGTCGCGCACGGTGCGGGCCAGGGTCGATATGAGCCGTTCGCGTGCCGCGCGGGTGCGTCGGCGCTGCCAGAGTCTGACCGGCCGTCGGTGCACGCGGCGCAGCTCGGCGATGACCGAGGCCCCCAGGTTCGCTGCGATCTCCCGGCGCAGAACCGGGCGGTCCGCCACCACCGAACCGATCGCGGCCACCGCGAGCCCGAGGACGAGCCCCAGGGCGAGGCCGATGCCGGCGTTGGTGACAGCGGCCATGGGCACCGAGTGCTGGACCGCGCGCGGGTCGTCCACGATCTGTGTGCCGGCGATGATCCGGGGTGTGCCCACGCGCGCGTCCTCGGCGCGCTGGTCGAAGTCGGCGATGCGGGAGGTGAGTTCGGCCCGGCGGGCGAAGAGCGACTCCATGCTCGCCGACGACTCCGGGTCGGTCTCCGGCGTCCTGCCCCCGATCGACTCGTTGACCCGGGCGAGTTCCTTGCGCATCCGGTCGCGCTGGTCGCGCAGGGCCTTGGCCTCGGCCTTCGCGGTTTCCTGCATCCGCCGCACGTGGTCCGCGATGAACGCGTCCGCCAACGCCTTGGCCCGGGCCACCGCTTGCGCGTCGGTGTCGCCCGTCACATCGATCTGCAGCAGGTTGTTGGTCACGCCGGTGCCCCGGTAGTCCTGCAGGAAGTCTTCCGGCTTCTCCGAGGACTTGAGGGACTTCAGGGCCTTGTCGGCGATCCGCGTGGTCTGCAGTACCTCGACGTCGGTGCGGATCAGCGTTCCGGTGTCGTTCGGCTGATCGTCCTGGTGCGCGACGAGCACCTTGGCCATGGCGGCCGGCGGTGGCGGTCGCAGGACGGCCACCGCCGCGCCGATGAGCAGCCCGATGAGAGCCAGGGTGCACCAGAGGCGACGGCGCCTGCGCACCGACACCACCAAAGCCTGCAGGTTCAGCAGCGGAGCGGCTGCCGATGACTCCGTGGTCGTGTTCGTCGTCATGCCGAACCTCCCGTCGCCTGGCCGCGAGCGGCGAGCGCCGGGGCGGCCTTCTCCGGAGGATGTTCGACGGTCCGCGTGGGACGGGTCCGCACCGTACCGGCGACGACGACGCCGACGACCTCGTGCCTGCCGTCCGCACACGCCTCGGCGATGCCGGTGAGCTCACTCGCGGTCCAGCTGCCCGCACTGAGGACGACCAGCGCGCCGGACTCGGTGTCCCGGTCCGGCACCGTCGGCCGGGCCATCGAGACTTCCACCATCCGCAGCTGCGGATCGTTCGTGGCCTCGGCGACGAGCTGCCCGGCGGCCTGGCGGCCGATCTCGTCGCCGTCCGGGACGACCACCAACAGCCGTCGTGAGCCGGGCACTTGGATGCGGATGCGGGCGCACACCCGCCGGTAGCGGAGCAGTCTGCCTGCCTCGTCGCCGGACGCCACCGGGGCCGGCATGTCCCACCGGGTGTCGACGCCGAGGAAACGACGGGCCCAGGCCCACCGGCCCTGGCCTCGCGGCCGGTGCGCGGTCCGCTCGCCGGATACGTCGACGGTGCCGATCACCGTCGAGCGCAGCGCCGCGGCGATCTCGGCTTCGGTGCGCAGTCGCCGGTTCGAGCGTGCCGCGGTGAGGTGGGCGATGACCGAGACCAGAAGGAACGACAACGCCCCGCCGACCATGAGCTGCGTCCTCGTCGGCGGCGCCTCGCCGGTCGGCAGGGCCGCGGGACCCATGACGACCATGCCGGCCTTGCCGGTCGCCGGATCGGCCTCCTCCAGCTTCTGCATGGCCTCCTCCAGAGAGCTGCGCAGCTTCTCCAGCGAGGTGCGGGCCTGCACGCTCTCCACGGTCTGTCCCGGGTCAGCCGCCTTGCCCAGTTCGGTGATGCGCCGGTTGGTCTCCTCGACCTTCTTGCGCAGCGCCTCGGGCCGTGAGGCCCTTGCCGGGTCGGTGCTGCCGCCCGCGACGCGCGTGGCGAAGGTGACGAATTCCTTGGCGACCTGGTCGGCCAGCTCCTGTGCGCGCTGCGGGGTTTCGGCCGTACCCGAGATCTTGACGATGTTCCCCTCGGCGGCCTTGGCGCTCACCTGGTCGATGAGCTCGCTGCCGTCGCCGCCCGTCCAGTCGAGGGTGTCGGCGACCCGGTCGACCACCGACGAACTGGTCGCGACGTTCACCTGGGTCACCAGCTCGCGTTCTTCCCAGGCCCCTGGCAGCAGCACCGATGCCGACGCGGTGTAGCGCGGCGGGAACACCGCCACCGAGGCGCCGTAGCCGACGAGCGCGCCCAGCAGGGCGACGGCGAGGAGCAGTCGCCAACGCACACGGAAGATCCGCCCGATCGTGACCAGACGTATCGTGTCATCGCTCAACGCTGCCGCCTCCTCCCGATCCGCCTCGGGGCGCCACCGACACGGGTGCGGTCGAGGCAGGCGGCGGCGTAGGCGGCGAGCAGCGATCTCTGGGAGTTCTGCCAGGAAAGTTCTCCGCCGACCCGTTCCTGGCCGAGCTTGCCCATCCGGGCGCGCTTCTCCGGATCGTCGAGCAACGCCGCGATGTGCTCGGCGAACTGGGCCTCGTCGTTGGCGGGCGCGTACACGGCGGCATCGCCTGCGGAGACGCGCGCCTCCTTGAGGTCGAAGGAGACGATCGGTTTGCCCATCGCCATGTACTCCATGACCTTGTTCATGGTCGACACGTCGTTGAGCGGATTACGCGGGTCGGGGGAGAGGCACACGTCCGCGGTGGACAGATGGCGCACCAGCTCGGCGTCCGGTATGCGGCCGGTGAACTGCACCTGCTCGGAGAGTCCGAGACGCCGGGACAGCTCCACCATCGCGTCGAAGGCGTCGCCGGCGCCGACGAACACCGCGTGCCAGTCGGTGCGCCCGAGGTCGTCGCGCAGCTTCGCCAAGGACCGCAGGGCGTAGTCGACGCCGTCCTGCGGACCCATGACGCCCAGGTAGCACAGCAGATGCTGCTTGCCGCGCTTCAACTCCGGCTCGGGCGGCACCGGTTGGAACCGCTCGATCACGGGAGCGCTGCGCACCACGAAGACATCCTCCGGCCGCTTGCCGCCGCGGCGTATCGCGACGTCGCGGTAGCTCTCGTTCGTGGCGAGCACGATGTCCGCGGCCCGGTAGGTCATCCGTTCCAGCGCGCACACGCCGCGGTAGAGCAGGTCCTCGCCGCGGTCGAACCGGGAGAGGTACAGCTCGGGCACCAGGTCGTGCTGGTCGAAGACGAACCGCGCGCCGAGCCGCTTGAGCCGCAGGGCGGGCAGGAACAGCAGGTCGGGCGGGTTGCAGGCGTGGACCACGTGGACCGGGCCGACCTTGCGGGCCAGGCGGGCCGTGTGCCACAGCGCCGATCCGTACTCCCGCAGGTAGCCGGCGGGACCTCCGGTGGCCGCGCGCAACGGGTAGCGGTGGATCCGCACCCCGTCGATCTCGACCTCCGGCTCGGTGTCGCGTTTTTCCCCCCGCGGGCAGATGACGTGCACCTTCCAGCCCGCGTCGCGCAGCGTCGTGCACTCCTGCCACACCCGCCGGTCGAAGGGCACCGACAGGTTCTCCACCAGGATCAATGCCCGGCGGCCCGTCCCGTCGCCGCCGGTCGTGTCACCAAAAGCTGTGTCACCAGAAGCTGTGTTACCAAGCAAGGCCTATGTACCCCGGTTCTGTCCGGCGCGCGTCGGCGTCGGGAAGGCGGATGAGATCGACGATCACCGGTCCGTCGCCATGGGGCAGCGCCGAGAGAACGTCCGGGTCCTTGGTTCCGACCAGGCACACTTCCGCGTGCTCGAGCACCTCGTCGACGGAGTCGGCCATCAGTTGTGCGAGGTGCGGCAGCCGGGTCTCGATGTACTCGCGGTTCGCGCCGATCAGCCGGGAGAGGCTCACGTTGGCGTCGTAGATCCGCAAGGAGTAACCCTTGCCGTGGAGTCTCTCCGCCAGCTCGACGAGCGGGCTCTCGCGCAGGTCGTCGGTGCCGGGCTTGAAGGAGAGACCGAACAGGCCCACCTGGCGCTTGCCGGTGCGCTCGACCAGTTCCACCGCACGCTGCAGATGGTCGGAGTTGGAGGGCAGCACGTGGGAGAGGATCGGCACCGACACATCGGCCCGCTGCGCGGCGTGGACCAGGCTGCGCAGGTCCTTGGGCAGGCAGGAGCCGCCGAAGGCGAAACCGGGCCGCAGATAGGCCGGGCTGATGTTCAGCTTCCGGTCGGCCAGGAACACGTCCATCACCTGGTGCGAGTCCACGCCGAGGGCCTGGCACACCGCTCCGAGCTCGTTCGCGAAGCCGATCTTGAGGCCGTGGAAGGCGTTGTCCGCGTACTTGATGGCCTCGGCCGTCGGGACAGGCACCCGGAACACCTCGCCGGGCAGGCCCTCGTAGAGCGCCGCCACCACATCGCCGCTGGCCGCGTCGAGCTCACCGATGACGGTCTTGGGCGGATCGAAGAAGTCCCGCACGCTCGTGCCCTCACGCAGGAACTCCGGGTTGACCGCGACCCCCACGTCCACCCCGGCGGTGCCGCCGACGTACTTCTCCAGGATCGGCACCAGCAGATTCAGGCAGGTGCCGGGGAGCATGGTGCTGCGGAAGACGACGGTGTGCCGACCGCCCCGCTCGGCCATGGCGGCACCGATCTGCTCGGTGACCCGCTCCAAGTACGTGGTGCACAGGCTGCCGTTGGGCTCCGACGGCGTACCCACGCAGATCAGCGACACGTCGCTGCCCATGATCGCCTCGCGGACGTCAGTGGTGGCACGCAACGCCCCGCTCCGCACGGCCTCGGCGACCAGGTCGCCGATCCGCTCCTCGACCACCGGGGCCTTGCCGTCGTTGACCAGGTCGACCTTCACCTGGTTGACGTCCACCCCGATGACCTCGTGACCCATGCCCGCCAGGCACGCGGCAGACACACAGCCCACATAGCCGAGCCCTAAGACGCTGACCCTCATATTCCGTTCCTCCCCCCAGGCGCGGCCTTCCGGCCCGCCTTCCGTGCGCCGGCCGGATCCCGGTCCGCGCGCGTCAGTCGCATGAGTCGCATCAGTAGGCCCCTTGTCCCCGCAGCACCGCCCGCAGGGTCTTCCACAAGATCACTGTGTCCAGGGCGAGCGACCAGTCCTCCACATACCGCAGGTCGAGGCGGACCGCCTCCTCCCACGGCAGGTCACTGCGTCCGCTGATCTGCCACAGGCCGGTGAGACCCGGCTTGACGAGCAGCCGGCGCCGGATGTCCGGACCGTACGCGGCGGACTCCTCCGGCAGCGGCGGCCGCGGACCCACGAGTGACATCGAGCCGGTGAGCACGTTGAAGAGCTGTGGGAGCTCGTCGAGCGAGTAGCGGCGCAGCACCGTTCCCACGCGGGTCACGCGGGGATCCCGGCGGAGCTTGAACAACAGCCCCGCGCCCTCGTTGCGGTCGGCCAGCTCGCCGCGTGCCCGGTCGGCCCCCACGACCATGGTGCGGAACTTGAAGATGGTGAACTCCTGGCCGTCCTTGCCGACTCTGCGCTGTCGGTACACCGCCCCGCCCCGGCTGTCCATCAGCACGAGCAGCCCGACGAGCAGCATCAGCGGCGCGAACAGCAGCAGCAGAACGGCCGCGCCCAGCCGGTCCACGATCCCCTTGACCACCCGGCGGCCGCCGGTGAAGGTCGGCATGCTGACCCGGAGCAGCGGTATCCCGAGCACGGCGTCGACATGTAGCCGTGGTCCCGCCACTTCCATCAGTACGGGGGCCACGACCATCTCGGCGTCGCTGCCCTCGAGGTTCCAGGCCAGTCGTTGCAGTCCGTCCGGTGACCAGTGCGGGTCCGGTGTGACCGCGACGACGCGGTAGCCGTCGCGACGGACATGGCCGGCGACGTCCGTGAGCCGGCCGACGACCGGCACGCCGTCCAAATGGTCGCCGTCCAGTCCATAACCGTCCGGTGTGCACACCGCCTCGACCCGCCAGCCCAGGTGCGGGAACTTACGGGTCCGGGTGATCAGGTCGCGTACGGTGGCCGGGCTCCCGGCGGCGAGCACCGGGCGCAGGCACCGCCCTTCTTTGCGGTGTGCGTGCAGCCAGAGGCGCAGCAGATATCGCTCGGTCATGATGACGAGGGCGATCGCCGGGATGGCGACGAATATCCAGAGCTTGATGTTGCGCGAGGTGAGCGCGATCCCACCGAGCGACAGCACGACGGCCGCCGTGAACAGCGAGCGTCCGAGCCGGCGGAATTCCTCCGCGCCCTGGCCGAGTACGGCCGGAGCCCACGACCGGCTCGCCGCGAGTGCTCCCAGCACAAGAAGCTCGGTGCCGAAGGCGAGGATGCGCCATTTCTCGTGCCAGTTGGCGGCGTCCCGGACTCCGAAGAAGCCGCCGATCGCCGCCACCACGAAGGCGGTGACCACGGCGTCGCTGGTGATCACGGCACGGCGGTAGCGCTGTTCCCAGTCAATCGGTGGTCGGCTGATTGCCCCGTTCCCCGGACGCCCGTGGGCCGGTGGAAACGGGCTGACTAATTCCCCCTGTTGCACAGACCCCCCCAGGTCGCCAGTGGGCTCGACGTGTTCGCTCCACACGGTTCCTCCCCCCGGGAGGCCCCCGCCCCCCGCACTGTGTCCTCCCCTCGGGAGGCCCCCGCCTCCCGCGCCACGCCACGCTGTTCCTCCCCCCGGGAGGCCCTCGCCCCCAGCGACTGACATCCCGGCTATTGCAGCGTTACTTGAGCACCCCACCCAAGCGGCAGCGGACTTGCATGCGCTGCCAGACCTTCGACGCGCGCAAAAACCCGTCGAAACCCCGGGTGTTCCCCACACCCCGGGCTTCTTCCGGGCACCACGAATTGATCACCCCCAAGCCTGGCGCCGGGGTACGCAAACTACTGGTCGTCCATGGCGCCGGACTTATAGATCATCTTTTGTCGCCTCGTGTCCGCATGTGAAGCACGGTCAATCTAGACCATTGGCGCCGGTCTGAAGAGGGGATGTGTGTAATTTGTGGTCAACCTTTGAAGCTTGTTCAACTCTCCGGTGATCACCAGGGATGCTTTGGTAGGGCACGGACACCCTGTGACCTGTGCGAACGGCACTTTTCAGGGCCGTTGGAACCGCCAACTCCACCGCGTGCAGAGCCTGTTGGCTCAAGACTGTCGTCGCCGGAGCACCCTCTTCCGCGGTGATGGCGCAGGGGAGTGGGGATCTTGCGTGGCGGAGGGATCGCGCGTGGTGCTTCTGAGGCCGCGGCGGTCGTCGAAGGGGCGGGCGGCGCCGGGCGCACGTTGAGGCGCGTCGGCTGAATTCTTGGGGTGAGTGCTGCATGTGGGTGAAGCCGCAACCGCTCATCGAATTGAGCCTCGACCTCAGGTTTAGGGTGAGGCCGCAATCGCATGCCCTCGCGTGGCGACCTATTGGGGGAACCGACACATGGCCGATTCCGGCCGGGGCAACCGAAGGGTTGGTCCCGTGTCGACGGTGAATGCGCCGTACGGGCTTCGCCGCTCCAAGGAGGCCGCGTGTTCGAAGGATTCGAGACAGCGCAGATCGATGTCGGCGAGGCTTCCGTCTTCGTCCGCTTCGGCGGGCACGGCCCGCCGGTGGTGTTGCTGCACGGGCACCCCCGCACCTCGGCGACATGGCACCGGGTCGCTCCGCTGCTCGTACGAGCCGGTCACACGGTGGTGTGTCCGGATCTGAGGGGCTACGGGCGCTCCAAGGGGCCACGCTTCACGGCGGATCACGTCGGCTACTCCAAGCGCGCGGTCGCCGAGGACGTGGTCGCCGTGCTGCGCCGCCTCGGACACCACCGCTTCTCCCTCGTCGGGCACGACCGCGGGGGCAGCGTGGCGCTGCGCCTCGCGCTCGATCACCCCGAGAGCGTCTCCCGGGTGGCGTTCGCGGACTGCCTGCCGCTGACGGAGCATCTGTCGCGGATCACCGCCGAGTTCGCCACGCAGTGGTGGCACTGGTTCTTCTTCGCGCAACCGGACATCCCCGAGCGTGTCATCGCCGCTGATCCCGACAGCTGGTACCACGGGGACCCGGAGACGATGGGGGAGGAGAACCACAAGGAGTGGCGGCAGGCCACCCGCAATCCCGATGTGGTGAGAGGGATGCTCGAGGACTACCGCGCCGGCCTCACCGTCGACCGGCGGCACGAGGAAGCCGACCGCGCGGCCGGCAGGCGCATCGCCTGCCCGACACTGATCCTGTGGTCTCTCCGGGACGACCTGGAGGACCTGTACGGGGACCCGCGCGCGATCTGGCGCCGATGGGCCACCGACGTCCAAGGGCACGGCATCGACTCCGGCCACCACGTCGCGGAACAGGCCCCCGAAGACTTGGCCGCCGCACTGACGGACTTCCTTCGACCAGGCCCGGACGCCGAGTAGCGGCTGCTCACGGCACGCCCCTCGCGCGGACCGCCCCGCGATGGCGTCGACGGCGCGATGGCGTCGACAGCGGCTCAGGGCCGCCAGGGTTGGGAGTAGCCCTCCAGGAGTGGCCCGCCGAGCAGGTCGAGGACCTGCTTCACCGCGGCGGCCAACGGCAGGGGATCGGCGCGCTCGGCCACCGTCAGATGGCCGTCCAGCAGGGCTTTGCCGAGCGCGGGGTCGGCACCGAGCAGCCGGCGGGGCAGCCATTTGCCGATTCCCGTCCAGGCTCCGTGGTGGGCGGTGACCAGGTCCGCTGCCAGGCGCAGCGCTTGGTCGGCGAGGGAAAGCTGCTCGTACCGATTGCGCGCAGGGGCGTCGAGCAGGTCGTCCAGGAAGCAGGTGAGCGCATAGCGGCCGTGTTCCCACTCGGCCGTGGTGAGCGCGGGAGGGCCGGAGGCCAGCACGGCCTGGGCCAGTCGGCGCGTGCGGGCCACGTGCCCGTGCGGATCCGTCAGCGGCAGGCCTTGGTCATAGACGAACAGGACGGTCCCGCGACGCCGGGCCCGGTCCCAGGCGAAGAACTCCGGTATGTCGGCGAGGGTGTTGAGGAACAACTCGACGGTGCGGTCCTCGTGACGCAGCACCTCCCGCCGGCTGATGTCCGAGTCCGGAAGGAGCACGGCCACATCCAGGTCGCTGGCGGCCGTCGCCCGCCCTTGAGCGGCGGAGCCTCCGAGCAGAGCACCCAGGGCGTCGGGGAACAGTTCGGTGACCACCCTGAGGGCTTGGGCTTCCGCGGCTTCTTGACCATCCATGGGCGCTCATCGTGCCAGGTGCCGGGTGAACGGCACCGGAGCACCCCTAACCGGGGATGCCTCCCCGCTTCGTGTTACGGTCACCAGCGTCAGCTAAGCGGGGAGCAATCCCCACTTCCTTTCGGGAGCCGTCGATGCGCACGCACCACCCCACCCTCCGACTCGCCGACCTCACCGAGGACTTCACGGCCGACCCCTACTCCGCCTTCGCCGCACTGCGCTCCCGCGGGCCCGTCCACCACGTGCAGTTCCCCACCGGGGACGAGTCGTGGCTGGTGGTCGGGCACGAGGAAGTACGCGCCGCGTTCGCGGACCCCCGGTTCCGCAACGACGTACGGCACTCCGCCGACTTCGAGGACGACGGCCTGTACGCCGTGGGCCGCAACATGCTTCAGGTCGACCCGCCCGATCACACCCGCCTGCGGACGCTGGTGGCCCGCGAGTTCACCGCCCGACGTGTCCAGGCGCTGCGGCCCCGCGTTCAGGAGGCCGCCGACGCGCTCCTGGACGCCGTGGCCGCCGACGGCCGCGGCGACCTCGTGGCCGCCTACGCCTACCCGCTGCCGCTCACCATCATCTGCGAGCTGCTCGGCGTGCCGGAAGCGGACCGGGCCGCATTCCGCGCCTGGTCCACCAAGGTCGTCGCCCTCGACGAGCCGGAGCAGTCCGCCCTCGCCTCGCAGGAGATGGCGGTGTACCTGGCGGGCCTTGCGGAGGAGAAGCGCCGCCTGCCGGATGCTGCGGAGAGCGATCTGCTGCACGCGCTGGTCCGTGCCCACGACGGCGACGGAGCCGACCGGCTCACGCCGGAGGAACTGCTCGGCATGGCCTTCCTGCTGCTGGTCGCGGGGCACGAGACCACCGTCAACCTCATCGCCAACGCCGTCCACTTGCTGCTCCGGCATCCCGAGCAACTCGCAGCCCTCCGCGCCGACCCCGAACTGCTCGCCGGCGCGGTGGAGGAGACGCTCCGCTTCGAGTCGCCCGCGCCCGCGGGCACTTATCGCTACACGGCCGAACCCGTCACCCTCGGCGGAGCCGACATACCGGCGGGTGCCCGTGTCGTGCTCTCCATCGCCGCCGCGAACCGTGACCCCGCGCGCTTCCCGGACCCCGAGCGCTTCGACATCCACCGCGACCCGGCCACGACCCGCGCCCACCTCGCCTTCGGACACGGCCTGCACCACTGCCTGGGCGCCCCGCTGGCCCGCCTGGAGGCAACCCTGGCCCTGCGCACCCTCCTTGACCGCTTCCCCCGCCTGGCCTTCGACGGTGACGGCATCCCGCAATGGCGGACCAGCCTCATGCGGGGCCTGCGAGAGGTGCCGGTGCGCTGGTAGACACCGGACCAGACACCGGACCAGACACCGGAACCGACACCAGAACCTCTACGACAGCAGAGATGCCGTTTTCCTCTGAGTTGCCCGGATGTGCGCATCCTGGTGGCCCTCGTGATCGTTCAAGTGGACATGAAGAACACGAAGCGCGTCGTTGTCGCCCTGTCCGCTGCCGCTGCTGCATTCGCGGTGGCCGCACCCGCACCCGCTCACGCCGACGAGAGCCCCCGCGGGGGCAGCATCAACCTTCCCGACGACCCCCGTCAGGTCGTCGACGGCGTGCGTACGGGTGTTGAGGTGGCATCCATGGGCCTGGAGGCGGCCCAGGCTCGCTGAGTAGTTGAGCTGCTGTGCTGCTGAGGGGCCCGCCCGTTGCCGGGCGGGCCCCTCATGATGCGACGCCAGGAGCCCGACCGGGACGTTCCTCCCCACCTGGGCAGAGCGCGAAGGGTCCGGCGCCGCGACCGGGGGCGCATGCTTCCGGAACACCTTCCCGAGTGGTTTGGTGACCGATGCATGTCACGTGGCAATGGCGGTGCGAAGACGGGGGCATGCACCTTGCGAGGCCCGTACGGAGGATCACATTCCACGTAGCGAGCATGTTCCGGAAGGGACGTTGTCCGGCCGGGCGAAGCTCGGCGCAGCTGCCGGGGCGTGGCTGTAGCAGGCCGCCAAATGCGGCCGCCCCCCTCTGGTGGAATGCCTATGCGCACCCGACCGATCTCGCGACTTCGCGGCACGTTGGCCACTGCGGTTGTCTTCAGCCTCAGCGCCGCCTCCCTGGCCGCGGCGGACACCTCTGATTCCCCCGCACCCGCCGCCCGGGACGCGAAGGCCGCCGACATCCGCGGCCAAGAGATCACCAACCGGGCCGACGGCTCCCGCCTGGGCATCTGGAGCGACTTCAGCACCGCCGGAGCCGCGGCTGCCACCCACCGGTCCGCAAGCTACGAGGAGCGCGAGACCCTGACCTGGCGGTTCGAGGACCAGGGCGACGGCATCTGGCAGATCCGCAACGAGAAGCGTGACAAGCTCTGTCTGGCGACGGAGAAAGCTGCGGCTGTCGGCGTAAAAGTCGTCATGAAGACCTGCGACACCGGCAACCCCAACCAGTCCTGGCGGATGGTCGCCGAGCAGACCGCACTCTCGCCCGAAGAGCCGGGCAACAGCACGACCGGCTGGTGGAGCCTGCGCCCGGCCGACTCCACCAAGTACGCCGCCGCACCACTGGGTATCGGCCCCGTCCACAGCGAAATCTTCCTGTACCGGGCCGCCAACAGCGCCGACCGCCTCTGGCACCACGCACGCCCCTGGAAGAGCTGGTAGGAGCAGCGTGGGCAGGGCGGGTACGGCCTCCAGGCGTGGTGCGCCCGTCGCTCAGTCACCCCGCGCTTCCACGGGCTGCCGCAGGATCGTCTTGAGTCTGGCGGGGTCGGTCTTGCGCGGGTCGCTGAGGTAGATCTCGTGGTGCAGTCCTGTCTCGCGCAGGTTGTTGGCCGGCAGGTACTCCTGGTGCAGCCTGGTCAGGATCGGGGTTTCGTCGTCGTACGAGCCGATGTGCAGGACCTGGGCGCTGGTGCCCTCGCGCAAGGTCTCCGACCGGACGTCCGCGATGGCCGGAAGGTTTGTCTTGGAGAGGGCGGTGTGCTTGGCGTCGTCGATCATGTCGCCGGTGATCCAGTCGGGGACGTTGATGAGGAGCCTCCACCGCCAGTTGTCCTTGCGCCTGGCCAGGAAGTCGTCCATGTCGTCCGCCCACCACAGTCCTTCGAGCGGGCCCACGACGAAGTCCTTGCCGAGGTCGCCTTTGCTCGCGAATTTGACGGTGTAGGCGACTGGGTAGAGCGCCTCGACCGCGCGGCGGTACGCGGAGCTGGTGTTCGGGTCGCCGTGCCCGTCGATGGCGAGGAAGCGCAGCTCGGGGATGTCGAGGAGCTCCCAGTCGGTGTTCTTGGGCGCATAGCACCTCTTGAGCTCGCGCTTGACGTCGTATTTGGCGGTCATGCCGGGGCGCCTTCCTGGTGCGGGGAAGCCCAGACAAACACAAGCCCACCATTACGAGGCAGAGCTTAGGGAATCGCCGGTTCAGACTCCCGGGTCCGCTTCGACGGGGCCTGGCTGCAGGGCGCGGGCCGCCTCGAGCTGCGCGGCGAAGGCCAGGCCCAGGAACAGGGCGATCGAGGTCAGGTAGGCCCAGAGCAGCAAGGACATGAAGGCGCTGAGCGGACCGTAGACGGTGTCGAAGGAACCGCTGAGCGAGAGGTACAGGCTCAGCAGACCGGTCAGAGCCGTCCACAGGAGGAGGTAGACCGCCGCGCCGAACGCCAGCCACGTATAACCGGGTTGGCGCCGCCGCGGCGAGAGCCTGAAGATGATGCTCGCCGCCACGAGCGCCAGCACGAAGCCCACCGGCCAGCGCGCCACCCCGAACACGGAGGTCACCCAGGACCCGGCACCGAAGACCGACACCGCCGCGGCCGCCAAGTCACGGCCCGCCACCATGACGACGAAGCCGAGCCCCAGAGGCAGGCCCGCGGTCAGGGCCATGACCAGGCCGCGCAGGTACTTGCGGTGGAAGGGCCGGTCGCGCTCGTTGCCGTAGATCCGGTTGGCGCCGCGTTCTATCTGGCACATCGCCGTGGTGACGTTGCTCAGGGAGAACACGAGCCCGAACCAGAGAGCGACCTGCGTCCCACCGTCCGCGGTGCGGCGGCTGCGGGCCAGCGCCTCGTCGACGACATCGGAGCTCGGTCCCTGTGCCAGACGGTGGATGACCACTTCGGCGAACCGGCCGATGCCCTGCGTGTGCAGCACGCTCGACAGGCCGACGAAGACGATCGCGAGCGGGACGACCGCGAGGACCGTCTGCAACGCCAGGGCCCGGGAATGGCTGAACCCGTCGGCGTAGCGAAACCGCACGAACGCATCGTGCAGCAGCCGCCAGCTCCCGTAGTGACGCAGCGCCACGAAGGCCTCGTCGCCGGAGAGCTCCTCACCCTCCATGTCCCGCGTCTGAGGAACCGTCGTCGCCGTGCCCATGCCCTGCCCCGTTCATCCGGTGTACGTCGTCGGCAGGAGGAAGTTCCTGCGCACCAGTGCCCGGTGCCCGGGCGCCGACGCCGTAACCCGGCATCGCCGTGATCCGCGGGCATGGCCACGCGTGCACCGGGACCAGCGAAGAGGGTACTTGCCGCGACGTTCGGCTGTGGTGCCGAGAACTCACGTGACAGCGCTGTCAGCACTTGGCACGATGACCCTTCGCCCTGACCCGCTGAGCTTCGGAGAAACGCCACGGCCACCAACGATGAACTCGCCCCGGCCAGATTGCCGTGGTCGGCCGCCGACCCTGACCGGAACGCTTTCGCGTGGAGCGACGAAGAGCGCTCCCGGCTCGCCGACGTGATCGCCGCGATGGTGCCTCCCGCCGATGCCGGGTGGGAGGCGAGGCACCGGTTCATCCAGGAGGTCACAGAGCTCGTGGCTGCCCGGTACGGCCGTTGGGCCTGTGGATGGCGCTGGGCGCTGGGTGAGGGCGGTGGAGGCGGAGTGGTCGCCAGCTGGTGCTGTGACTCTCATTCTGTGGGTGAACCTGCCGCCACGGCGGCCAAGGTGGTGGCCTCGCTGCTGGAATGGCGCGACTGGCTCGAGGAACTGGCTGACAGGTTCGAGCAGTTGGCGCCGCCCGCCGCAGACGACCGAAGCTGGCACCTGGACCGGGCGGCCACCCGCCTGGTGACGGTGGTCGTCGACCGCACGGGCGCCGAATGCGGCTGGTACGGACTCTGCCACACGGTCCTGACATGGTTCCTCTCGTCCACCGGCATGGGGCCGGAGGCTGCGAGAGCGGCCGTGGAGAGGGCGATCGGCGGACGCTTCGAGAGCTGGACGCAACCGTCGTCCGTCCTGGTCGACTCCGTGGGAGAGGATCTTGCCGTGGGCGTGACCGGAGACCGGCCTTACCGTGACTACTGACGCCTTGGCCGCCTGGGGCAGAGTCAGAGCCCAGGTCGACTGGACATCGGCGGCCGCCGCGACGCCCGCGCCCGTCGAGGCGAGCGTGGACGGCCTGGCCACTTGGTGCGCCGCACAGGGCCGTCCCACCGACCCGGCTCGTGGCGACCGACTGTTTGCGGCACTGACCCGATCACGCACGGACGCATCGCACGGGCGCGTTCTCAGCTGTGCGCTTCTGGCCCGCTGGCAGCGCATGGTGCTTGGCGTGCCCCAGATCGTCTTCCGGCAAGGCGATGCCTACGCCAAGGGCGGCCGGGAACGCTACGCCCTGACCCCCGACACTCACGCTGACTTCGAGCGTTGCCTGCGCGAGAGCACCGACTCGATGGTGCCCCTGGCTTCCCGTGCGGCCCGCGCCTACTTGGACGTGGCGTTCTTCCACCCTTTCCCCGACGGCAACGCCCGCCTCGCCATGCTCACCCTCGGCCACGTACTGGAACGGGAAGGAGTCCGGCTGGACCGGACCGGCCCCCTGCAGACCACCCGCTACGCGGACGACGCGGACGGCGCAGCGGACCTGGCCGCGTTGGTGGGCATCCTCATCCGAGCGACGCAGCGCCGCGCCATGACGTCGGTCGGGGCGCGTGAAGCACGTCCACATGCTGCTCACCTGCCCCCGGCGTCTACCCTGTTCTCATGAGCCGTTGGGAAGAGCTGACTGGTGGGACGTCCGGAGAGGACTATGCCGCCCGGTTCGCGGCCCTGGCCGGCAGTGGCAAGGACATGCACGGTGAGGCAGGGCTGTGTGCCGCGCTGGTGCCCGCCGGGGCGCGGGTGCTGGATGCCGGGTGCGGTACCGGCCGGGTCATGATCCGGTTGGCGGAGCTCGGGTACGACTGCGTCGGGGTCGATATGGACGCCTCCATGCTGGCCGTGGCACGCAGACAGGCACCCGAACTGCCGTGGGTGCAGGCCGACTTGGCCACGTTCGACCCGGCGGAGCTTCGGGTGGGGGCGGGCTTCGACCTCGTGGTCGCCGCCGGCAACATCTTCCCGCTCATTGCCACCGGGACCGAGGCCGAAGTGGTCGCCCGCCTGGCCGCGACCCTGCGCCCCGGCGGCCTCCTGGTCGCCGGCTTCGGCCTGGACAAGGCCCACCTGCCGGTCCCGCCCACCATCACCCTGCCCGAGTACGACACGTACTGCGCCGCGGCCCACCTGACCCTCGTCAACCGCTTCGCGACATGGGACGCCCACCCCTACGAGGGCGGCGGCTACGCGGTAAGTGTCCACCGGGTGCAGCGCGGCTGAACGCCCTGCGGGGTCGTACGTGGGCGCCGGCGACTTCCTTATGGCGACGCGTACCGAGTGACATCGGTGACCCGGCACGTCACGGTCCCCGTCGCTTCCCGCGTGCCGGTGGCCGTCTCGTTCGCTACCCGGTCCGGGGCCAAGTTGTTGGTCGCGGCGAAGCCCTCGGAGATCCGCTCGCCCTTCGCGTCGAGGAACTCGACGTCGACCACATAGTTCGACATCTTCGAACTGTGATTGGTGATCCGAATCTCGGCTGTCGGCCAACGCACCGCGTCCAGGACCGAGCACTTCGTGATCTCGACATCAGCACGAGGACCGGTCATGGTCGGCGAGGTCTGCTCCTGGTTCGGTGACTGCTTGGGGCCAGGGTCCTGATCGCTCTTGCCGCCCGCCATGAGGGCGATCGCGGTCACCACGACGACGAGCACGACGGCCCCGAGCACCCCGTACATCAGAGCGCGCCCGCACCCACGCCGCCGAGGCGGCGGCCGTTGCCCCCACGAGGATCGGCCGGGTGACGAACCCCAGCCCTGCGGAGGTGGCGGCGGCTTCTGCGGAGGCATTCCGACCCCAGGTGGCGCGTGGCGCTGATGCCTCAATCATCCCGCCGTGATCCCGTCGTCGCATGTCGGTATCCGTGCGTCGCGATGAGTTCGAAGGTGTGCGGCGGTCGTAGTGTCAGGGCGTGAGCCGGCTCATGAGCCGTTCAGGAGTGGTCGGCTCGTGAGTTGACTCGTCAACGAGGAGGACGCGTGATGCGCAGCGTTACCTATTCCATGAATGTCTCGCTCGACGGTTACATCGTCGGGCCTGACGGTGACTTCGCCTGGACGGACTCGGACGACGAACTCCTTGGCTTCGTCACCGACGAGATCCGACGGACCGGCGTCTATCTGCTGGGGCGGCGGCTGTACGAGACGATGCTGTACTGGGAGACCGCCGACCAGGTTTCACCGCTCGACGACATCCAGCGCGCGTGGGCCGCGCAGTGGAACCCGCTCCCCAAGGTGGTGTTCTCCACCACCCTGTCGCAGCTGCAGGGCAACGCCAGCCTCGCCTCGGGCAGCGTGGCGGAGGAGATCGGGCGACTGCGGGCCGAGCCGGGGGAGGGCGACATCGCGATCGGCGGCGCGACGCTCGCCGCCCAGGCGGCCGCGGCGGGTCTGATCGACGAGTACCGGGTCAGGCTCTGCCCAGTGCTGGTCGGCGGTGGCATCCCGTTCTTCGACCGGCACGAACGCCGGGTGGATCTCGACCTCGTCGAGACCCGCACCTTCAAGTCGAAGGTCGTCTTCCTCCACTATCGCGTGCTGCGCTAGGCCGGGCCATTCCCGGCAGGGAATTGTCGGTCACCGCAGGGCAACGCAGGATCTGGTCCGAAGTGACCTGCCCTGCAAGGAGTCGCACATGACCGAGATCGACCCGCAGTACCTGGCCGACCGCTACATGACGCAATGGACCCTGTCCGACGCCGCCGAACGCCGCGCGGCCATCGAGCGGCTGTGGGCCGAGGACGGCACCCACATCCTCCACCCGCCCGCGGAGATCAGGGACATCGCCGCCGAACTCGGCTTCGAGCACACGACGTTGGAGGCTCGGGGGTACGACGCCATCGAGGCCAGAGTGGCGCGAAGCCATGAGCGGTTCGTCGAGAAGAAGGGACTCATCTTCCGCTCCCGCCCCGACGCGGTACGCCTCGACGGCGTGGTCAAGTTCCGCTGGGAGACGGTGTCCGCCGAGAACGACGACGTGGTGGGCGGCGGCCTGGAAGTCCTCGTGCTCGACGACGACGGGCGGATCAAGACCGACTACATGTTCCCCGGGGCCTGATCCGCCGCAGCGAAGACGCCCAGTGGCCCGGCGGCCGCCGAGAGTGCCTCGGCTGTCGCCGCGTCGGCCGGCAAGAACGCCTCCAGCTTCAGCTCGGCAAGGGTGACGTCGACGGCGGTGGCGAAGGTGGTCACGGTCGTCATCAGGCGCAGCTCACCGTACGAGGACCGGATGCGGAGCGGAACCGCGAAACCGAGTGGACCGTCGGACGGAGCCAGCGGCGGGACGTAGCCACTGAGCTCGGTGTGCAACTCTTCCAGGTGGCCGAGGCGGGCCAGGATGTGGCGGGCCCATTCGGCGAGATTGCGGATGCGGGGAGCCAGTCCCCGGGGGTGCAGCGCCAGCCGGTAGATGTTCTTGCCGGGGCCGATCAGCTCGGGGTCGGCCCCTTCGGTGATCAGGTCGAACGCGCTGTTCGCGGCGACCAGGTCACCGCCACGGTCCACGACCAGCGCCGGATACGGCAGATGCCCGCGGAGGATGTGATCGATGGCCGTGCGCACGGGAGCCAGGACCGGGTCGTCGAGTGCGCTCTCGGGGTAGGCGGGTGCGTACCCCGCGGCCAGCAGCAGCTCGTTGCGCTCGCGCAGGGGCAGTTGCAGCGACTCGGCCAGGCGCACGACCATGTTGCGGCCGGGGGCGGACCTGCCCGATTCGATGAAGCTGAGATGCCGCTGCGTGGTGCCCGCCCGAAGCGCCAGGTCGAGCTGGCTGAGATGACGGCGGGTGCGCCGTTCGCGAAGTACCTGAGGGAAGTCCACGGACCCGTTGTAACCGCGATGGTGGGTCCTGGGCCATTCCCCGGAGGGAATTGTCGCCTCTCACGGCGATCGTGAACATCACCGGCATGGACATCGGTGTACTGCTTCCGACCTCAACCGCCCAGTGGGGCGCGGCCGACGACCCTCGCGAGCTGGTCGCCTTCGGCCGCCGGGCCGAACGCCTGGGCTTCTGCTCGCTCTTCGTCAACGACTCCCTGATCAGCCCGCGCATCGAGGCGCTCACGATGCTGGCCGCGCTCGCTCCGGCGACCGAGACCGTGATGCTGGGTACGGCCGCGCTGTTGCCGTTCCTGCGGCGGCCGGTCCAGGCCGCGCAGACCCTCGGGTCGATCGATGTGCTGTCCGGTGGGCGGCTCACCGTAACGGTCGGCGCGGGCTTTCCCGGGCGCTTCGGGAGGCCCCTGTACGCGCTGTCCGAGCTGCCGTGGGAGAGGCGCTTCGCCCGCCTGGACGAGACGGTCGCGCTCTGGCGGGCCCTGTGGGACGGCGCTGACTCCTTCCACGGCGAGTTCTTCCGCTTCGACGGCATCCCGCCCACGACCAGGCCGTTTCACGCCGGCGGCCCGCCCATCTGGCTCGGCGGCGCGACCCTCGCGGCGCAGGCCCGTACCGGACAGAAATACGACGGCTGGCTGCCCTACCCACCCGACCCCGCCGACTACGCATCCGGCCTCCGCAATGTCCACCGGGCCGCAGCCGACGCCGGGCGCGCAGCCGAAGACGTCACCCCCGCACTGTTCGTCTCGGCACGGATCGACGACGACGTCGAAGACTGCCGTCGGGCAATGGACGCCTACGCACGGGCCACCTACGGCATGCCGCTGAAGGAACTGGAGAGGATCCAGGCCGTGGTCACCGGCTCGACGGACCAAGTGCTGCGACGCCTGGGGCAGTACACCGCCGCCGGGGTCCGGCACGTCGTCGTACGACTCGGCGCCCTGGACCTGCGCTCCCAGCGTGAGCAACTCGAACGCCTCGCAGCCCTGATCCCCGCTCTCCCCAGCACCGGCATCGCACCGGCTCCTAAGATCGCTCCATGACTGAACCGCCTCTCTCTGAGGCCGAGATAATCGAGGCCGAGCGCGAGTTGGGTGTGCTCCTCCCCGAGGAGTACCGGACCTACCTTCGCGACGTCAGCGCGGGCGGAGCGCTGGCCAGGCTGATGCAGACCGACCGCGGCTGGTGGTGGGCCGGGAACGACGAAGAGCGGCGTGCACTCCTGGCCGTGCCGTTTCCCCATCCCGACTCCTACGCCCAGGCCGACGATGAGTTGATGGATCGTGAACCGCGAGCTGAGTCCTTCAGAACCGAGAGGGCGTACCGGAGCGCCTGGCGCCGCTGGGACGACGAGGTGGGCAGATTCGAGGACTGGAAGACAGCAGGCGCCGTCGTCATACAGGAACACGGCTGTGGATTCGCCACGCTGCTGGTACTGACCGGCCCGCTGGCAGGCACGGTGTGGTGGGACGGGCGGGCCACGTGCGAGCGGATCGTCCCGCTCTCCCTCGATCATGTCGGCGGTGCCGGGCCGATCCGGTTCGGGCAGTGGCTGCGGCACGGCTCGTGGGCGCTGCTGCCATCGGATTGGGGGCCGTCGCTTCCCTCGGCCCCGGTCATCGTCCGCTGAAGTGAGCGCGCGCGTCAGGCAGTTGAGGTTTCCGGTGCGTGAAGTGTGCGGCGTACGGCGTCGCGGAGCCAGTGGTGGGCTCCGTCGGCGTCCTGGCGGGGGTGCCAGGCCATGCCGAGGGTCAGGGGTGGCAGGGGCAGGGGGATGTCGAGGAGGTGCAGGCCGAGAGCGGTGGCGTCGGCGGTGAGGGGTGAACAGGCCTCGCCGGGGAGCGCCGCGGGGACCAGGCAGACGACGTCGCTGCGGGCGGCCAGGGCCATCGCGGCCAGGTGACTGGGAAGGACGACAGTGACCCGGCGGCGGAGGTCGTGTGCGGCCAAGGCGGTGTCGAGAGGGCCCGTGAACCGGCCGCGGCGGCTGACCGCGACATGGTCGGCGGCGGCGAGCCGGGCCGGGGTCAAGGGCTCTTCGGTCAAGGGGTGGCCGGTCCGGACGGCCGCGACCATCCGCAGGGTGAGCAGCTTCTCGACCCGGGTCTCGGGATCGACGTGGTCGATGGAGCCGACCTCCAGGTCGATTCGGCCGTCGCGCAGGGCCGGGCCGGCCTCCAACTCCTCGGCCCTGAACCGCAGGGAGATCCCGGGCGCCTCTTGCCGGGTCAGTCGCAGCAGGCCGAAGGCCAGTGCCGCGCCGACCAGATCGGCGGCCTGGAGAGTGAAGGTGCTGCGCAGGGTGGCGGGGTCGACGGCGGTGCCGGGGGTGAGCAGTGCGCCCAGGCTGCGTACGACCGCGGCGGCCTCGTCGCGCAGGGCCTGGGCGCGCGGAGTGGGGACCATGCGCTGCCCTGCCCGGACCAGCAGCGGGTCCTGGAGGATGCGGCGCAGGCGGGCCAGGGTGCGGCTCATGGCTGCGGGGGATGTGTGCAGGCGGGCGGCGGCGCGCGTGACGCTCTGCTCGCTCAGCAAGGCGTCGAGCGCGACGGCGAGATTGGCGTCGATGACGGGATCAGCGCTGTTCACCAGGGTCATTCCATTTCAGGCAATGATTGCGTGCCAAGGTTCCCATTGTGGCATCGCCGTGATTCTCCGCAGGATGAGGGACGTACCGATCCGGCGCGACCCACGAGGTTTTCATGATCGTCATCACTGCTCCCACGGGGAACATAGGCCGCCACCTGCTGCCCCTGCTCGTCCGGGCCGCCCCCACCCACGGCGAGGAACTGCGCGTGATCGCACGCGATCCGGCCCGCCTGCCCGACGAAGTACGCGACCACGCCGAGGTGGTCGTCGGCTCGCACGGCGACCCCGAGGTCGTCGACCGGGCCTTCGAGGGCGCCGACGCCGTCTTCTGGCTCGTCCCCCCGGACGCCTCCCTGTCTCCGGCCGACGCCTACCGCGGCTTCACCCACCCCGCGGCGAAGGCGCTCGCTGCCCACGGCGTCGGGCACGTCGTCGGTGTCTCCGCGCTCGGCCGCGGCACTCCGCTCGCCGACCGCGCCGGGCTCGTCACCGCGTCCCTCGCCATGGACGACCTCATCGCGACGTCCGGCGCCGCCTACCGGGCGCTGGCCAACCCCTCCTTCTTCGAGAACCTCCTGGAGGAGGCCGACTCGATCCGCGAGAGAGGCGTCTTCACGGATGCCGCCGACGCCGACCGCAAGGCCCCCCTCGTCGCCGTCGCCGACATCGCCGCCGTCGCGGCACGCCTGCTGCTCGACCGCTCCTGGACCGGCACCGGCGACGTCCCGGTCCTCGGGCCCCAGGACCTTTCCCCCGACGACCTGGCCCGCATCATGACCGAGCAGCTGGGCCGCCCCGTGCGCTACGAGCGCCAGTCGCTGGAGGATCTGCGCACCACCCTCGTCGGCTACGGCCTCGACGCAGCGTTCGTACAGGGCATCGCCGACATGAAGCAGGCCAAGGACAACGGCCTCGACGCGGGCGTCACCCGCACCGCGGACACCGCCTCACCCACCACCTTCGAGCAGTGGTGCGCCCAGACCCTCAAGCCGGCCGTCCTGGCCTGACCCGGGCCCGCATCACCACACCACCGCACCATCGAGTCGACGGTGCTGCCCACCACACCGCAACCATGCGCCAGTTGGAAGGACCCCTCATGCCCACCAAGGAAGCCGAAGCGACGGTGACCGCCTTCATCCTCGTCAAGACCACCCCCGAATGGCTCGCCATGACCGTCCAGGAACGGGTGGACGCCTTCGCCACCGAGGTCGTCCCCGTCATCGAGGCCAGGACCACCGGCGTCCGCTCACGCTTCTACGACACCGAGTTCTACTCGGCTCGCGTCACCGACATCTGGGTCTGGGAAGCAGACAGTCATCACGACTACCAGCTCCTCATCGACGCACTGCGGGAAACTCCCTTCTGGGACCGTTACTTCGAGGTCGTGGACCTGCTCGTCGGCGCCGAGAACGGCTACGCCCGCACCTACGGCCTCGATCCGGTGGCCACCATCACCACCTGAGGCATCCGCGGCCCGCGCCGCCTCCACAGCCGGCCTCCGCCCGTTCAGGTGTCGTTCTCCGCACAACCATCCACGGTTTCCGTGAGTCTCGAAGGTGAATCACATCTGCGCGCACGTGTCTTGACGTCGCTCGCGCTCAAGGAGGAACTGTGGGCATTCGCCGACCTGCCATATCGACCGCCGTGGCCGCCGCCCTGATCGGATCGCTCGGCGTGCCGATCGTCGCGGGCAGCGCCTTCGCGGAGGACGGCGCCGCGACCGTGCGCGAGGACTTCGACGGCGACGGTTACCAGGACGTGGCCGTCGCCGCCCCCGGCGCGAAGGTCGGCGGCCATGAGCGGGCCGGTCACATCACGGTCAGCTACGGTTCGGCGCGGGGTCTCGACCCCGCCCGCACCACGGTCATCACCCAGGACACCGCCGGTGTGCCCGGCGCCTCCGGCGACAACCACGTCTTCGGCTACGCGATGATCTCCCGGGACCTGGACGGCGACGGCCTGACCGACCTGGCGGTGGTCGCCCGCGACTACCGGCCCGACGACAACGTCAACGGCTCGGTGAGCGTCCTGTGGGGCCGGGCGACCGGTGTCTCCGGTGAGGGCGCCGTCCGTATCGGCGCACCGGCGAACGCCGAGGTCGGCGACGACCTCACCGCGGGCGATTACGACGCCGACGGGCACGCGGATCTGTTCATGCGCAACGGCACGGACTACGACTACCACGACGTGCTCTACGGCCCCTTCACCCGGAGCGGCGCCCCCGCCCGCGACCAGCAGGTCAAGGTCTACAGCACCGACAACTCCATCAACTCGACGGCCGCGGGCGACTTCAACGGCGACGGCATCGAGGACCTCGCGACCTTCTACGTCTACGAGAACCACGCCGAGGGCGGCAAGCTCTGGCTCGGCACCAAGACCGGCCTGTCCACCGTTCCGCGGCCCCTGAACTCCTCCGCCGGCACGGCCGTCGCCGACTTCGACCACGACGGCTACGCCGACCTCGCCACCCGGATCTTCCCCAACGGCGACACGGAGGGCACCGAGGAGGACCCCGGCACCGTGAAGATCTACTACGGTTCGCCGACCGGCCCCAGCCAGACCCGCACGCAGACGATCACCCAGAGCACGGCGGGCGTCCCTGGGGCGAGCGAGAAGGGCGACCAGTTCGGCGGACGGCTGGCCACCGGCGACGTGAACGCCGACGGCTACCCCGATCTGGCCGTCGGGGTGCCCGGCGAGGCGATCGGTTCGAAGGCCAAGGCGGGCGCCGTGGTGCTGCTCAAGGGCGGCAAGAACGGGCTGAGCGGCACGGGCGCGCAGGCGTTCCACCAGGACACGGAGGGTGTGCCGGGAGTCGCGGAGTCCGGCGACCTGTTCGGCGGGTCGCTGCGCGTGCTTGACATGACGGGCGAGGGCAAGGCGGACCTGGTCACGGGAGCCCCGGGCGAGAACCTGGGCAGCGTCGTGAACGGCGGCGCGGTGTGGTTGCTGCGTGGTGCCGCCTCGGGGGCGACGGCCTCGAAGTCGGTCGCGTACAACCCGGTGGACATCGGTGCTCCGGCGGCGCAGGCGCTGTTCGGCGCGAACCTGAGCAACGACAACGGCTCGGGAACGGTGATCCCCTGAGGCTTTCGTCGGCGGTGGGGGCGTTGGGGCTGGTGGCTTCCGTGTCACTCATTGAGGTGCAGTGCGGCCGCGTCACGTAGGTCTTCGGGCAGCGGTTTGTTTCTGTACATCCTGTTATGGGATGAACGGAAGGTGCCCTGGTGAGGAGCACGTCGGTGCTGGAACACCTGTGGGCCCAGAAGATCAGCTGCCCTTTCGGCAGGTGGTCGCTCTGACGTCCCGCCGCGCTCACGTCTCAGGAGTCCTTCCGTGCCAGCTCCCAGCTCTCCGCAGGTCCGCCTCCCCCTGGTCGCTCTCCTCGCCGCAGCCTGCACGGCGGGCCTGGTGCAGGCCCCGGCACACGCCGCGGATGTGCCCGCGGGTCACGACCGGTCGCTGCAACGGCAGTTGCGGGAACTGACCACCGCGCCCGGCGGACCGCCCGGAGCGATCGCCGTCCTCAAGCGCGGGCACCGCACCGAGGTCTACCGGGCCGGGGTCGCCAAGGTCGGCACCGACCGCCCGATGAGGGCCACCGACCACATGCGCATCGCCAGTACGGCCAAGGCGTACAGCGGAGCCGTCGCCCTCCACCTCGTCGACTGCGGGAAGCTGCGCCTGAACGACACCATCGGCAAGGTGCTTCCCCGGCTGCCGCGCGCATGGCACCGGGTCACGCTGCGCCAGCTCCTGAACCACACCAGCGGGCTGCCGGACTTCAGCGCGAACCCGAGGTTCCTGGACCTGGTGACCGAGAACCCGCGCCGTCACTTCGACTCCCGCCGACTGCTGGACTTCGTGGCCCAAGAGCCGTTGGTGTTCCGCCCCGGGGCCCGGTACACCTACTCCAACTCCGACAACATCGCCGTGGCGCTGATGGCCGAGGCGGTGACGGAACGCCCCTACGAAGAGCTGCTCGCCGAAGTCGTGTACCGCCCGCTGGGCCTGCGCAACACCAGCCTGCCGCAGGGCTACCGGATGCCGAGGCCGTACATGCACGGCTACGACGTCAGCCCGCCGAACCCGCCCGAGGACCTCAGCGAGGTGCTGAGTGCGTCAGGCGTGTGGGCATCGGGCGGGATCATCTCCACGCCCAAGGACACGACGGCGTTCATCCGCGGCTACGCGGGCGGAAAGCTGATCTCCGACCGGACACGCCGACAGCAGCTGAAGTGGGTGAACGGCGCGTCCGAACCCGCGGGCCCCGGCAAGAACAAGGCCGGCCTGGCCCTCTTCCGGTACACCACCCGCTGCGGCGTGGTGTACGGCCACACGGGCAACTTCCCCGGCTACACGCAACTGATCGCGGCCTCGCCGAACGGCAAGCGGTCGCTGACCCTCTCACTCACCACGCAGATCAACAAGACGAACAAGCCGGATCTCCTGAAGCGACTGCGGACCGTGGAGGAGAACTTCGTCTGCGCGCTGTTGCGCAAGCGGTAAGCGGTAAGCCGTAAGCGGTGGGCAGGAGGCGGACTGCCTCACGGAGTGGGGTCGGTCCGCTCGCTGGGGTCGATGTCGCAGTGCAGGCGGAAGCGGTCGACCGTGTCGTCCTGTGTGGGGTGCACGTGCACCGAGACCGGGCCGGGGAAGGTGTAGCCCTGCTCAGCCGCGTGCCGGCAGACCTGAGCGCCGAGCTGACGTTGCACCTGCGCCTTGCTCGCGGCCAGCTTCCTGTGCGTGTCCACCGGCAGTTCGAGCGTGTACGTGTTGGGTGCCACGATGCGTTGCCGGTCGATGATGATCGTGTTCTCGTCGCACTCCTGACGCAGTTCGGCCAGCACTTCCGGCTGGTCGTGCTGGCCGGGCAGCAGGCGTGTCCACAGCGGGTCGACCCACTTCTCCAGAGTGTTCTCCACATTGCTGATGATTCCCATGACGTCCCGGGTTCCCGATCGGGCGTCGTGCACGCACGGGAGCGACACAAGAAGCCGGCGCAAGAAGTGAAGTTCTTGCACCGGCTTCCGGAGATCGGAGATGAGTCAGTTTGCTGCTGACGTCCTGCTGCCCGCGGTGACAGTGATGTCGTTGTCCGTACGCATCCATACGGTGCGCTGGGGGTAGGGGATGTCGATGCCCGCTTCGTCCAGGGCTTCCTTGACGCGACGGCGCAGCTCGCGCGTGACGGCCCACTGCTGAAGCGGGAGGGTCTTGACGGCCACACGGACCACGACGCCGTCCGCGTCCAGGGACTGAACTCCCCAGACCGCGGGGTCCTCCAGCAGGACCGAGGCGAACTGCGCCTCTTGGCGCATGGCGCGACCGGTACGTTCCAGCGCGCTGTAGACGGTGTCGAGGTTGGACTCGTACGCCACCGAGACGTCCAGGACGGCGCGGGCCCACTCCTGACTGTCGTTGCGCACGCGAAGGATCTCGCCGTTGCGGATGTGCCACAGACCGCCGTTGAGATCGCGGATCTGGGTGAGCCGCAGGCCGACGTGCTCCACCTCGCCGACAGCTTCCCCGAGGTCGACGGAGTCGCCGACGCCGTACTGGTCCTCGAGCATGATGAGCATGCCGGACAGGTAGTCCGCGACGAGACTCTGCGCGCCGAAGCCGATGGCCAGGCCCACCACGCCGGCGCTGGCGAGCAGCGGTCCGAGGGCGATGCCGATCTGGTCGAGGAGCATGGCCATGGCCATGACGCCGACCACGACGGTGACGATGCTGCTGAGCACCGAGCCGATGGTGCGGGCGCGCTGTTCCCGGCGCTCGTTGGCCCGGCTGCGGTCGCGGTGCAGCACGGCAGGGCCGCGGCTGGTGCGGCGCGGCTGCTCCTGTTCCTCCGAAGGCTGCAGGATGCGCTGCACGACGCGGGTGATGGCCCTCTTGGCCAGACCTCGGACGATCATCGCGCCCACGACGATGAGCGCGATGCGCAGCGGGATTCCTATGAGGGTGTCGGCGTTGTCCCGCAGCCAGCTCGGGGCTGACATCGCTTGATGTGACACAGGATTCTGCTCCACTCGGTCGACGTGCAAGATCGCAGCGGGGACCGTAGCGACCGTTTCGGATGCCGGTCAAAGAGTGTGCAGGGTGTGTGTGAGGAGCGTGACTCGGGCATGGAAAGGCACGCCCCGGCGTTTGGCCGGGGCTGGTCGGAGCACACTCTCCAGCGGCCTGGTGCCGGCGTGAATGCCTGGTTCAGAGGGCTTGTACGTCGCCGTGTGCCGAGGAGGCGACCGTGTCCCGGTGGGCGAAGTCGCCCGGTGGGATGCCGGGGTGGTGGCTGGGCGTCTGCTCCGGTGCGGTCGCGGCCGGGCCGAGGGTGAGCCGGGAGACGATGCGGTAGCGGTCGCCCCGGTAGAGCGAGTGGACGTACTCGACCGGGCAGCCGGAGTGGTCCGAGGTGAGCCGCTCGACCAGCAGGGCGGGGGAGAGCTCGGGCACTTCGAGCACCTCGGCCTCGGCCCGGGTCACCACCGTCGGCTCGATGGTCTGGGTCGCTTCGCGGACATGAACGTCGTGGTGTTCGCTCAGATGCTCGTACAGATCGCCGCTCTCCAGTTCCTGCGCGGAGAGGCCGGGCACCAGATCGGCGCGGATGTGCAGGTGCTCGATGGCCATCGGGGCGCCGTCGACCAGACGCAGCCGGGCCACGTACACGATCCGGGCGGCGGGGGAGAGGCGCAGCTTGCGGCCGACGCGGGCGCCGGCCTGGATGGTGGTGAACTCCAGGAGACGGCTGGACCAGGCGCCCCCTGCCAGCGGCACCTTCAACCCGTGCGCGGGCGAGATCAGTTCCTGGGTGATCTTCTCCGGCGCGACGAACATGCCGCGGCCGTGTTCGCGGACCAGAACGCCCGCCGCGACCAGTTCGTCGACGGCCGCGCGCAGGGTGGGGCGCGAGACACCCAGGTCCGCGCAGAGCGTGCGCTCGGAGGGGATGGGATCGCCGGGGCTCTGTGACTCGATGAGTTGCAGGAGGTGGTCACGGACCCGCTCCCGCTTGAGCACTGCTCCCGAGGAGCGCCGCCCGATCCCTGCCTTCGCCGTCCCGCCCGCGTTGTTCGCGTCGGTGGTCACCGTGCGCCCCCTCCTGCCGTACGACCAGCTGTCTGACCAGTTGACCACGAAAGGCTGGAGATCGACAACCAAATCATTAACTCCCCTGCGTGTGACGGGGGTTGACGCGGCCATTGGTCTATGCCAGCTTTCTCCCTCACCAGAGGTCACCTGACCAGTTAGATGCTGGTTAGGTCCGGCACCCCAGAGGTGAACCGTGAAGTTCCGTTTCCTTGCCGGTGTGTCCGCGCTCGTCGCGGTCGCCGGGCTCAGTGCCTGTTCGTCCGGCTCCGGTGACGGGGATTCTGCCGGCGGCGGGAAGACATCGATCGATGTGTGGCTGATGCGCGACAGTGTCTCGGCCGCCTTCCAGAAGGACTTCGAGAAGGGCTTCGAGGCCGCGCACCCGGACATCGACGTACGCATTCAGATCCAGGAGTGGGACGGCATCGGCGAGAAGGTCACCGCCGCGCTGGCCAGCAACGATGCCCCCGATGTCATCGAGACGGGCAACACCCAGGTCGCCCAGTTCGCCCAGAGCGGCGGCCTCAAAGACCTGAGCGACAAGGTCGACGACCTCGGCGGCGACGCCTGGCTCAAGGGGCTCGCCGAGCCGGGGGCCTGGGAGGGCAAGCAGTACGGAATCCCGTACTACGCCGCGAACCGCGTCGTCATCTACCGCAAGGACCTCTTCGAGAAGGCCGGCATCGACGCCGCAGCCATCAAGACCCGCGACCAGTGGGTGGCCGCGACGAAGAAGCTCAACAAGGGCTCCCAGCAGGGCATTTACCTGCCGGGGCAGAACTGGTACACCTACGCCGGCTTCGTCTGGGACGAGGGCGGCGACCTCGCCACCGAGTCGGGCGGCACCTGGAAGGGCACACTGGACAGCCCCGAGGCGCTGCGCGCGATGGCCTTCTACGAGAAGCTGCAGGCCCTCGGCAAGGGGCCCAAGGACTCCGACGAGGCGCAGCCGCCGCAGGCCGAGGTGATGGCCAAGGGCCAGGTCGCGCAGGTCATCAGCACGCCGGGCGGCGCCAACGTCGTCGCCCAGAACAACCCCGAGCTCAAGGACAAGCTGGGCTTCTTCCCGATCCCGGGCAAGACGGCCGACACTCCGGGCGCGGTCTTCACCGGCGGCTCCGACCTGGTGATCCCGACGGTGTCGCAACACCACGACGCCGCGTACACCTTCGTCAAGGAGCTGACCGGCGACAAGTGGCAGAAGAAGCTCGCCGTCGCCATGAGCTACGTCCCCAACAAGACCACGCTCGCCGGCGCGGTCGCCGACGATCCGGGTGCTTCCGCCATGGCGGTCGGCGCGGCCGTGGGCCATGCGACGCCCAACACGCCGGGCTGGGCGGCCGTCGAGGCCAAGAACCCCATCAAGGACTACCTGACCGCGGTCCTCACCGGCGGCGACCCGAAGAAGAAGGCCGCCGAGGCGTCCGACGCCATCACCACCGCCATGAAGTCCGGCTCCTGACCCGCCCCTTGACCACGTCGCACCGAGTCCCCGCACCGCCAACCCACACCGAGAGGAGTGCGCCGTGACGATCGTCCGCGACCCGGTGGTGTCCCGACCGCCTCGGCGTCCGCCCGCCCCCACCACCCGCCGCTCCACGATGTCCGGCATCTGGCCGTACCTGCTCGTGGCACCCACGGTCCTCGGGATGCTGTACCTGCTCGCCTACCCGCTGGCGCGGGCCGTCCTGATCTCCTTCCAGGACTTCGGCCTGCGTCAACTCATCATGGGAGACGCGCAGTTCACCGGCCTGGACAACTACACGGAACTGCTGTCCGACCCGCGGTTCTGGGCCGTGGTGCGCCGCACCTTCCTCTTCATGGCCGTCAACGTCGCACTGATCATGGTCCTGTCGACGCTCGTGGCGCTGATGGTGGAGCGGCTCGGGCGCTTCGGCCGCACGGCCGTGCTCAGCGCACTCGTCCTCACCTGGGCGATGCCCGTGGTCGCGGCGACCACCGTGTTCCAGTGGCTCTTCCACTCCGAGTTCGGGATCGTCAACCACGCGCTCACCGGCCTGGGCTTCAGCTCCTTCGAGGGCTATCCCTGGCTGGCCCACGGGCCGGCGGCGTTCGCCATCCTGGTCACCCTGGTCGTGTGGCAGTCGGTGCCGTTCGCCGCGATCACCCTGTACTCGGCGCTGACCACCGTGCCCGCCGAACTCTACGAGGCCGCGCGCATCGACGGCGCGTCCGGATTCCGGATCTTCCACTCCGTCACCCTGCCGATCGTGCGGCCGATCTTCATGCTCGTGCTCTCCCTCGAAGTCATCTGGACGTTCAAGGCGTTCGTACAGATCTGGGTGATGACCCGCGGCGGCCCCGGCGACGACACGACGATCCTGCCGGTCTACGCCGTGCAGACCGCACTGGCCCAGCAGCGCTACGACCTCGGCTCGGCCGCGTCGATGCTGACCGTGCTGCTCATGTCCGGCGTGCTCGTCGCCTACTTCCGCCAGATGTTCCGACAGGAGAACGAGCTGTGACGACCTCGCGCGCACTGCGCCGCCTGCCGCTCAACATCGCCGCCACCGTGACGGTCGTCGTCTGCCTCTTCCCCGTCTACTGGATGGTCACCACCGCCTTCAAACCCTCCCGCGACATCCAGTCCGACAGCCCCCAACTGCTGCCGCAGAGCTGGACGTTCGACCACTTCCGGCGAGCCGTCGACGCGGACGGATTCGCCCTGTTCTGGCGCAACAGCGTGCTCGTCACCCTGGCCGCCGTCGCCCTGGCCCTGATCGTCGCGCTCGGCGCCTCGTTCGCGGTGGCCCGGATGCGTTGGCGCGGGCGACGTCAGTTCATGCTCATGGTGTTCATCGCGCAGATGGCGCCGTGGGAGTCCCTGATCATCCCCGTCTACATCATCTCCCGGGACACCGGGATGCTCGACCGGCTGCCGACGCTGACCCTCATCTACTTCATGATGACGCTGCCCTTCACCGTCGTCGTGCTGCGCGGCTTCATCGCCACGATCCCGGCGGAGCTGGAGGAATCGGCCCAGGTCGACGGCTGCACCCGGTTCGGCGCGTTCCGCCACGTGGCGTTCCCGCTGCTCGCGCCGGGACTGATGGCGACCTCCCTGTTCGGCTACATCACGGCGTGGAACGAGTTCGCCTACGCCAACTTCCTCATCATCAAACAGCAGGACCACCGGACCCTGCCGGTGTGGCTGTCCTCGTTCCACAACACCTTCGGCACCGACTGGGGCGCCACCATGGCCGCCTCGACCCTCTTCGCGCTGCCCGCCCTCGCGATCTTCCTGCTGCTGCAGCGACACGTGACATCCGGGTTCGCCTCCGGCGCCGTCAAGGGCTGACCCGCACCGCGCCTGTCCCGCATCCCCACGCCCGCACCGGAGGTCCGCCGTGCCCGCGTCCCGCCCCGCACTCGTGCCCGCACCCACCCAACTGACCGTGAGACCAGGACACTTCACGCTCGACGCAGCGACCACGCTCCGTGTCACACCGGGCGCGGAACCCGCCGCCGCCCTGCTGCGCACCCTCATCGCACCGGCCACCGGACTCCCGCTCCCCGCCGCCCCCGACGCGCCTTTCGTCCTCGCACACGACCCACAACTGAGCGGACTCGGCCCGGAAGGCTACGGCCTGACCATCTCACCCGACGCCGTGCTGCTGCGAGCCGCCCACCCCACCGGCCTGCTGCGCGGCATCCAGACCATCCGGCAACTGCTCCCCGTCGAAGCCCTCTCCGGCCGTGCCCGCCCCGGCGTGCCCTGGAGGCTTCCCTGCGTCGAGATCACCGACGTACCGCGGCGCGCCTGGCGCGGCTTCATGCTCGACGTGGCACGCCACTTCCAGCCCGTGTCGTTCCTGCGCCGTTACGTCGATCTGCTGGCCCTGCACAAACTGAACGTGCTGCACCTGCACCTCACCGACGACCAGGGCTGGCGCATGCCGGTCGCCGACTACCCGCTGCTGACCGAGGTGGGCGCACGGCGCGCCCAGTCCATGGTGGGCCCCGACGGATCCGACATCTTCGACGGCACCCCGCACGAAGGGGCCTACACGGCAAGGGAACTGCGCGACCTGGTCGCCCACGCCGCCGATCGCGGCGTCACCATCGTGCCCGAGGTGGAGATGCCGGGCCACACCCGCGCGGCCCTGGCGGCCTACCCCGAACTCGGCAACGTCCCGGGCCGCCGACTCGACGTATGGACCCGCTGGGGAGTGTGCGACACGGTCCTGGGCGTCCACGAACCCGTCCTCGACTTCTGCCGCACCGTCCTCGACACCGCCCTGGACATCTTCCCCTCCCCGCACGTGCACATCGGCGGGGACGAATGCCCCACGATCGAATGGGCCACCAGCCCCGCCGCACGCGCACGCATCAAAGCCGAAGGCCTGTCGGGGCCGGGCGAGTTGCGCGGCTGGTTCCTCGGCCGGATCGGCGACCACCTCCTGGAGCGCGGCCGCGTCCCGACCGCGTGGGCCGAGACAGGGGAGGGACTGCCACCCGAGTTCACCGTCATGACCTGGCGCGATCCCGAGCACACCCGCGTCGCCCTCAAACGCGGACACACCGTGATCAGCAGCCACTACAGCGCCACCTACCTCGACTACGCCCAGTCCGCATCCCCGGACGAACCACCCGCCCAGCCCGGAGCCGTCGTCGATCTGCGCACCGTCCACGACCACGACCCACCCGACGACCACACCGCGGGCGGCGAACTGATCGGCGTACAGGCCCAGTTGTGGACCGAACTCGCCCCCACCGCCAACCACGTCGACTACCTGACCTTCCCCCGGCTCGCCGCGCTCGCCGACCGAGCCTGGCACGGCGCCTCGCCCTGGCCCCTGGCACGCGCACGCCTGATCGCACACGGCGCCAGGCTCGCCGCACTCGGCGTGCGGCACGGACCGTTCGACCCGTACGTCCCCGTCCCCCACCGTTTCGGAGAGGAATCGAGATGAGTCCTGCACGAAAGCCCTCCCGCACCGCGCTCACGAGATCGGCACGCTGCGCTCTCGTCGCCCTGATGGGCTGCTCCACTCTCGCCGCACTGCCCGCCACCGAGGCCGGCGCCGCCGCGGGCGCCGTGTCGGTGCAGTACCACACCGGCTCCACCGGCAGCGACCAGGCCGAACCCTGGCTGAAGGTGAAGAACACCGGCTCCTCCCCGGTGGCACTGAGCGGCGTGAAGCTGCGCTACTACTTCAAGGCCGACTCCGCGAGCGCCAACTACCGCTTCGCCTGCTCGTGGGCCGTGAAGGGCTGCGGCAACATCACCGGTACCTTCGGCACGCTCGCCCACCCCACCGCCACCGCCGACCGCTATCTGGAGATCGGCTTCACCTCGGGCGCCGGTTCCCTTGCCGCCGGAGCCGACAGCGGCGACCTCCAGCTCCGCTTCCACCGCTCCGACTGGCAGTCGCTGAACCAGCGCGACGACTACTCCTTCGGCGCCACGCAGAGCTCTTACGCGAACTGGACGAAGGTCACCGCACAACTGGACGGGGCGACGGTCTGGGGCACCGCCCCCGAGGGCAACGACCCCACCGACCCGACGGACCCGACCGACCCCACCGACCCGCCCGGCCCCGGTCCGAGCCTCTTCGACGACTTCAACTACACGAAGCACGACGACCCGGCCATCTCGGCGCACGGCTGGAACGTGCGCTCCAACTCGGGTGGCCCCGGAGTGCCGGGGGCGACCTGGGCGCCGCAGAACGTCACGTTCTCGGCCTCCGGCGGCAACTCGGTGATGAACCTGGAGACATCGACGGCCGGCACGGGCGAGAGCACCAAGCAGACCGAAGTGCTCACCAAGGCGACGAAGTTCAAGAACGGGACCTACGCGGCGCGCGTGAAGTTCAGCGACGCGCCCAAGAGCGGCCCGGACGGCGATCACCTGGTGCAGACGTTCTTCACCATCAACGACCTCAAGGCACCGATGGCGGACGACTACGCCGAGTACGACTTCGAGTATCTGCCCAACGGTGGCTGGGGCGAGCCGTCGAACATCCTGTACACGACGTCCTGGGAGACCTACAACCCTGACCCCTGGCAGGCCGTCAACCAGCACACCGAGAGCCGGCAGAGCTACGCCGGCTGGCACGACCTCGTCGTCACCATCGACAACAACTCCATCAAGTATTACGTCGACGGCCAGTCGTTCGGCACCCACGACGCCGCGTATCTGCCGGAGCGGCCCATGTCCATCAACTTCAACCAGTGGCTGATCGACCTCGCCGGGCAGACCAGCACCACCCCGCGCGCGTACGACCAGCAGGTCGACTACGTACTGCACGTCAAGGATCAGGTCCTGAGCCCCGCACAGGTGGCCGCCAAGGTGGCCGCTTACCGCACCGCGGGCACCGCCTTCGAGGACACGGTGCCCTCCGCGTGAGGTGAAGGAGGACCACATACGGCCACAGACAGGCGTCGGGGTGGAGAGAGCTGGGCTCTCTCCACCCCGACGCCTGAAGTGATGGGTTGTATGAGGCAGAAATCAGAGACGGCCATGCGTCAGTCGCGTCAGCGGTCCGCCCTGGATCTTCGCTGTCTTGCGCCCGGCGGTGAAGGAAAGACCGACCACGCTGACGAGACCTGCGGCGGCACCCGCGGCTATGGCCTTGCGGTTCTTCACCAGGGTCCAGCCTGCGACCGCCGTCGACGTGACCTTGCCGGTGGCTGCCGCCACCGTCTTGCCGCCGCTCTCGAGTCCGGCGGCCGCCGCCTGCTTCGCCCGCTGTGTCGCGAGACCGAACGACTGCGCACCGGAACCGGCGGCGTCGGCCGCCTCCCCGGCGGACCCCTTCGCCTTCTCGGCAGCCTCAGCCGATTCCTGCTTGGCCTTCTGTGCAGTGCTGTTCACCTTGCTCGCCCCTGTACTCGCAGTGGACCGCCCCTTGGCGGCTGCTGTCTTCGTGCTTTGCCGAGCGTTTCCGGCCTTGTCATCAGAGTTTCTTCTCTCTTCAGCCATGCGGACCGTGTTGCCACTCAACGGCTCATGAAACTTCTGCCGTTCGCGCAAAAGATCAGACATTGAGCAACAGGAGATCAGACACTGCGCAAGAGGTCAGATGTTGATGGAGGGGCTGTAGTAGGTGTCGGCAGTGATCTGCCATCCGAAGGCGCTGTCGCGAAACCCGGCAGGGCAGGTGATCGTGCCGGAAAGGTATCCGCCGCGCGCCGAGAGGTTCGTCTTCAGGTCGTAGACACGCTGGCCCGACGTGCCGGCGCATGTCACGCCGAACCGTCCCTTGACGGCCTTGTACGTCTTGTTCGTGAAGTTCACCCGCACCTTGTTCGTGGCGACCTTCTCGATGCACCGCGAGATCTTTGCACCTGAGCAGTGCCATCCGCCGGCGGCCGCCGCGCGGGGCGCCTGGGCTTCCGCGACGGTGACGCCTGTCCCCATCAGCGTTATCGCGGCGACACCCGTGGCCATCATTCGAGCTGCAGTCTTCACGTTTCCCCGAGCTTTCTCTGTGTGCGCGATCTGTGTGCGCAAGATGGCTCCGACGGCAGCGTGCGCGCCGGAGTCTGAACCAACATCATCGATCAACTGCCGAGTCAACCACGGCCGTTGCACCGCCACCCGCGATGGGGGGGGAGACCGGGAACTCAGCGTTCGCGCGGCGCACGCGGCCCCGCGGCGGCTCGTCGGTGGGCTGCGACGCGTTCGCGGGTCGCGCAGCGGCGGGAGCAGTAGCGGCGTTCCGGGCCGCTGCCCTGGGTGATGAAGACGTTCCGACAGCTGGGAGAGGCGCAGATTCCGCCGGGCGGGCGTTGGCGGTCCCAGACGAGGACGGCCAGGGCCATGCAGGAGGAGGCGAGAAGCCACTGGTCCCAGGGCGCGTCGTCATCGCGGTCGAGGTGCGGATGCCAGGGGGTGCTGCCTCCGTGCGCGGTCAGGCGGAGCGCTCCGGTGTGCTCCCGCAGGAGACGGTTGAGGGTGGCTGCGGCGCCGTCGACGTGCTCGGCGGCGAAGACCTGCCGCAGGAGAGCGGCGGCTGCCTGCATCCCTGCCACCTCGCGGGGAGTGAGGTCGACGGGGTCGGACTCACCGTATGCGCGCAGCACATCGGCGACCTCGGCCGGGTCGGGGTGATCGTCGACAAGGGCGTTGAGCAGAGCGGCGGTTCGCCGTGCCGTGGTCAGCACGGAGTGCCGGGTGGACCAGTCGTCGCTACGAGGGGACACGGAGGGAATGTAACGCATCTTGCCGAGCTTTGAGTTACCTCCGTAACGTCTCGCCGATGAGAAAGCGTTACGCACTCCACCTCTATCTCGCCGGAGCGGTGGTGGCTCGTTCGGGGGACGAGATGTCAGGTCCGGCGTTGATGCTGGCGGGCTACGCCGTGGCCGGATCGGCCGCCGAGGCGTCGTCGCTGCTCGCGGGCATCACGATCTCCGCAGCGGTGGGCGGGCCGGTGCTCGGGGCCCTCCTGGACAGAGCGGAACGGCCGGGGCGCCTGCTGGCCGGGGCCCTGCTCCTGTACGGGGTGGGGCTGGCCGTGCTGCTTGCGGGGCTCGGCCGGGTACCGTTCACCGTCACCCTTCTGATCGCCATGGTGACAGGACTGCTGGGTCCGGCACTGTCGGGCGGATGGACGGCCCAACTGCCGCGCGTGGCGCTCGGCGACGACCTGCCCCGGGCGAACGCACTCGATGCCATGACCTTCAACGTGGCGAGCCTGGCCGGTCCCGCTCTCGCCGGCGGCGTCGCGGAAGCGTGGGGAGCCTCGTCGGCCGTCGTGGCCTCCGTGGTCTTGATCGGCCTGGCGCTGCCGGCTGCGTGGGTGCTGCCTGGTCGTCCCACCCGTCCTGCTCGCCCAGCCCGTTCGTCCTGTTCGGCCCGTCCGGTTAGGGCGCGGGGCGGGCAGGCAAGGTCGGTGATCACCGACCTTGCCGCCGGAATGCGGACCATCGCCAGCAGGCCGGCCTTGGCCCGAGCGACCGTCAGCTCCATCCTCTCCTGCGTCGCCACGGGGATGCTCACGGCGTGCATCCCGCTCCTGGGGGAGCACGTCCTGGGCGGAGCAGGCCGCGGCGCGATGCTGCTTTCCTGTGCGGCTGTCTCCGCCTTGGTGGCCAATGCCGCACTCGTACGGTTTCCGCGTACGGTCGCCCCCGACACCATCATGTGGGCCGGCGCCCTGCTCCAGGCTGCCGGGTTGATCCTGGCGGCCACGGGGCCATTGGGGGCATCGGGCTCACCCGTGGTGCTCATCGCGGCCGTACTCATGACGGGGATGGGCGAAGGCCCGCAACTGACCGCCTTGTTCGCCATCCGCCACCGGGAATCCCCGGAACACCTGCGCGGCCAGATCTTCACCACCGGCGCCAGCCTGAAGATCACCGGATTCGCGCTGGGCGCGGTGGTCGCAGGCCCCCTCGTGACCTGGTCTCTGCCGGGCACCTTGGCACTCGCAGCGAGTGTGTCCGCCCTCGCGGCGCCGACCTTTTTCACGATGAAGAGGCCGGAACGGGAAAGCTCCCCACCGCAGTGTGGTGGGGAGCTCCCTGGGCCCTGCGGGCAACACAGGATGAAGCGGTCTTGTACTCGTCGTTGTTCGTGAACGCCTCGACGTACCACTGGTTGTAGGCGATCTTGTCGCGCATCAGTCATGGATAGGGCCCAGTCGTAGTCGACGGAGTCCCTTTCGATCGTGGCGAAGATGCGGGTCCTGCGGTCCTTGGCGTTGCCCTGCCCGAAGCAGTACGTGGTTCGGGGAACCTGCCTGAATGGCAAGGTCCTCACCGTCTAGGCGGGTTGATGCCGGGCCGGGCCGTCCGGCCGTTTCAGGGTTTGGTGTGTTGCTGTCGTCGATGCCTTCGGTTGGCGATCAGGAGGCAGGCGAACGCCACGCATATGAGGGCGGCGACGGCGATTTCTCCCGCCGCGTCGCCGTCCACGACTCGCCACACCAGGACGGCGACGCTCAGGCAGAGCATCGGCCAGTAGAACCAGGGCACCCAGCGTGCTCCCGGCCGGGCCCAGGCCGGAGCTTCGGATCGTCTCGTCACCATGCACCTCCTGCCGACCCGTATGCCCGTGGGGCCTCTCCACAACCGCCTCTGGTGACCGGCCCGCGCCAAGTGACGCCCGCAGGGAACCGCACCCGAATATCGAGGAGGCCCGTCTGCTCGCTCTTTCGTGACCCGCTGGGCGGTCCTTGCGTTGGCAGCGCAGAACTCCTTCCATCGCCGCCCCCCGCTTACGGGGACGGCTCCGAACAGGTCAGGACAGCTTGTGAACGCGCAGATCATCTACCTTGCCGACGACATCGAGAGCGAAACTGGCGGCGTGATGGCCCTCGACCAGAGGACCGGTGCCGTCGCCTGGGGCCCTACCCGTGCTGAAGCAGAATCCCGGGTTCGCGAGAGTCAGCACGCGGAGCGCCCGGGCAGCTGAGGACGGGGTCAGCCCGAGGGCGCAGACAGTTGATCGGCGGCTCTCTGCCGGTCGCAGCCTGACGCGATGTCAGTGCGGCGCGCCACACTGGTCACCAGTCGATCAGTAGGGGGCCGGTGTGGCGTTCAGGGCGGTGCACGCGCAGTGGGGGACCGTGTTCGCTCATCTGCCCGATCTCGGATGTGGGCAGAGCTGGGAGGCAGTGTGGAAGGTCCGGCCGCCCGCACCGATCACCTGCGACGAGTGCCGGCACCCGATGTACGCGAAGACCTCCCGCAGCGGCCTGCGCTTCTTCGCGCATGCTCCGGGCGCCCCCACCTGTGCGCTGGGACTGGAGTCCGTCGCCCATCACTTGCTCAAGCTCGAACTCGCCACGGCTGCCCGCGAGGCGGGTGCGCATGCCGAGCTCGAGTTCCCCGGCCCCGGAGGAGCCTGGCGGGCCGACGTACTGGCCAGTGACCCCTCGGGCGGCTGGAAGATCGCGCTCGAAGCCCAGCTGTCCCCGATCACCGGCGGCGAGATAGCCACCCGGACCGAGCGCATGGCCGCCGACGGTGTCTCCTCGATCTGGTTCAGCGACCGGCGCCGGCCTCCCTGGCTGGGCACCGTGCCATCGATACGCCTGGAGAGGGTGGATGGCGACGGGGACCTGACCGTTGCCGAGGGCCTGGCGAAGTTCGCCGATGAAGGCTGGTCGGCGGTCTCCGCCTCTCTGCCCGACTTCCTCGACTGGGTGTTCACGCGTCGCATCGTCGCGCACGCCCCGCGCATTCCCTTGCGGCCCCCGCAGCGTGCCCTCGCCTCGGTGTGGACGGCACCGCGATATGTCGGAGCCGAGAAAGCCCGACTCCCACCGGCTTTTCACGTCCCCGCCTGCACCTGCACTGCCCCGCAGCTCGTAGCGCAATTTCAGAACGCCCTGTACGCCGCGCAACCGAGCGACCGGATGGGTCCCGGTGCCGCACATCTCCGAGCGTACTGCCAGGTATGTGAGGGTAGGTACGAGAAGCCATGGCGCCGCACCGGCAGCGAACCCATGCCGATGGTGTAGCTCTGCCATCGCGTCGGCGCGATGCTCCCGCTCGGCCGCACGAGCCGACGTCGGGCGCGCAAGCGTCTCGTATCAAAACCCGTTGCACAGGCCGGGCACCGAACCGAATGTGTCTCTACGGATGCAGTTCACAGGCGGTTGCAGTTCCTCGCTCTGAACGGTCGTGGACCCACCGGTAAGGACAGGACCTCATGTCAGCCGTAGCTGTTGTCGGTGCGGGAATCGTCGGCTCCTCAGTGGCCTACCACCTTGCACGCCGAGGCGTCCCCGTCACCCTGCTCGAGCAAGGACCCGCCCCGGCCGCCGGGGTCACCGGAAACTCCTTTGCCTGGATCAGAGGCGCGGGGGGCCATTGGCCCGGCGGTGCCCAGGACCTCCGCGAGTACGTCCTGGCGGACTACCAACGCCTGGAGGAGGAGCTCCCCCCACTGCCCGACCTGCCCCACCTGCCTCATGTCGCTGTTCGCCGGACCGGGTCGCTGTCCTGGGGCGACACTCCCGATGAGACTCAGCGGCTGGAGCCAGGCCAGGTCCGCATAGGGCGGAGCGACATCGCGGTGCTGGAGCCCAACCTCCGACACCCACCCGACCAGGCCATCCACACCCCGAGCGATGCAGGCGTCGACCCAGCAGCATTGGCCCGCGCCCTCGTGGCAGCCGCCATCGCCCACGGGGCAACTATGCTCCCCCACACGGCCGTTACCTCCCTGCAGGTGACCAACGGCCGCGTCGAGGGAGTGCTGTCGTCGACGGGATTCCACGCCGCCGAGACCGTCGTCCTCACGGCGGGGATCCATGTCCCCGAGCTCTGCAAGCCGCTGTCTGTCGACTTGCCCATCGCGGCCTCCCCGGCCACGCTCGCGCGGGTCGCCGCGCCGCCCGGCATGGTCAAGACCATCGTGGCCAGACCTGACTTCGAGGTCCGAGAGGTTCGGCATGGCGAGCTCTTGATGGTCCTGCCGCAGCACGGTGAAGGCATGACTGCTGCGGTCTCGGAGCAGGCTGCGGGGCATGCGCTCCAGCGCCTCAAGGCAACCTTTCGCGGAAGCGACCGGTGCCGCCTGCTGGGCCACCGCACCGGCATGCGCCCCATGCCTGCGCACGGGCCCGTCATCGGATACGTGACACGCGATCGATCCGTGTACGTCGCCGTCATGCATTCCGCCATCAGCTTGGCCCCCACCGCCGGACGGCTCATCGCGGACGAACTCGTGACCGGCAGCCCGCCCCCTGACCTACGGCGCTGTCGCCCGACGACCGGCACCACCTCGTAAGGGCAGACGTGCGACATACGAACCGATGCTTGGCGTCCTTGCGCCGGTTCACCTCACGAGAGCGTCCTCCAACTGATTCTGTTCTGCCTCGCTCAGTTCAAGTTCAGCCGCCCCCGCGGAGTCCCGGATCGATTCCGGACGGCTGGCGCCCGGCACGGGAATCATCGCCGGGGAACGGGTCAACAGCCAGGCCAGTGTGACCTGTTGAGGGGTGACACCGCGCTCGGCTGCGATGCGGTGGAAGGCGGTGCTGGTCCCGGCCGGCCCGGAGGGGCCGTCCAGAGAGCTTCGCGAGATGCCGCCCAGCGGGCTCCACGGCAGGAAGGCCAGACCCAGTTGGGTGCTCAGTTGCAGCTCGGGCTCGCTGTCGCGGACAGCGGGGGAGTACTGGTTCTGTACGGAGACCAGGCCCTCGCCCAGGATGGCGTGCGCCTCGCGGATTTGATCGGTGCTGACGTTGGAGATCCCGGCGGATCGGATGGTGCCGGCGTCGAGCAGTTCGCGCAGCGCGCCCACGGAATCCGCCCAAGGAACGGCAGGGTCGGGCTTGTGCAGCTGGTACAGGCCGATGGCTTCCCCGCCCAGGCGTCGGAGGGAGGCTTCGGCGGCGTGCTTGAGGTGGGAGGGGGTGGCGGTGATGGTCCAGCTGCCGTCGCCGGGGCGGCCCCGGCCGCCCTTGGTGGCGATGAGCAGGTGGGAGGTGTCGCCTCCGTAGCGGGACAGGGCGCGGGCGATGAGGAGCTCGTTGTGGCCGGCTTCGTCGGCGTGCCAGTGGTAGCTGTCGGCCGTGTCGATGAGCGTGACCCCGGCGTCCAGGGCCGCGTGGATGGTGGCGATGGCCCGCTGCTCGTCCGGGCGGTGCTCGATGGACAGCGGCATGGCGCCCAGGCCGACGGCGCTCACGGAGGTATGCCCGATGGTGCGGTAGCGCATGGGTGTCTGTCCTCAGATTGTGGTGGTGGCAGCGGGGGCTTCGGCGGCGACCTCGGCGACGGCTTCGGCGACGGCTTCGGGGAGCCAATGTGCGGTGTGGGAGAAGCGGAAGCCCAGTTCCTGTGCGCGGGCGTTGCTCATGGCGTAGTGGCGGTCGAAGGAGAACGGTGAGGCCGGCTCACCCACCCCGACGCTGCGGTAAGAGGCTTCCGCGCCGGTCTGTGCGGCGATCACAGCACTCAGGGCGCGGACATCGAGTGGGCCGTCGGAGCATGCGTTGAGCGGGCCCGTGAAGTCGGTGGCCGTGGCCGCCCACAGCAGCAGGTCGGCCAGCTCCCGGTAATGGATGAAGACCGTGGGCAGGGCCTGGGCGTGCACGGTGATCTGCGTGCCCTGGGTGATGTGCTCGATGTAGTGCGCCAGCCGGCCCGTGAACTCCTGCGGGCCGCCGCCAAGTACGTGGGCGCTGCGCACGGCGGCGAAGTCGAACCCGCGATGCTGCGCGAAGACAGCCTCCGCCTGACGCTTGCCCTCGGCGTAGTGAGCCTCCAGGTATGCCGTGTCGTGCCAGGGCAGGTCCATCTGCACCCGCCAAGTGGTCGGATCCACCGTCTGTTCAGGGACCGGAGTCCCGGCCGGGACGTCGGGCAGTGCGGCGGTGGCCGGATCGTAGACCTCGATCGTGGAGGTCATGACGTAGCGCCGGGTGCGGCCGTTGAAGGCGCGGGCGGCGATCGCGGCCTGTATCGGTGTGTAGCAGACCTGGTCAACGACCACATCGAAGCTGCGGTCGCCCAATGCGGCGACCAGGGCAGCCTCGTCGTCGCGGTCGGCGACGAGGTGCTCGACCCCTGGCGGTGGTGGGGTGGATCCGCGGTTGATCACATTGACCTGGTGGCCTGCCGCGTGCAGGAGTTGCACCAGGAGCTTGCCGAAGTAGCGGCTTCCGCCGATGACGCAGATTCTTTGCATGCCCCTCATCCTGAACACCTAAGGTCGTCAGTAGAAGTGCCTGCTTACTGGCTACGTATTAAGGAATACTGTTGATTGATGTGCAGCGGCTCAGAGTCCTGCGGGCGGTGGCCGAACACGGCAGCTTCAACCAGGCGGCGGCAGCTCTTCTCCTCACCCCCTCCGCCGTCTCCCAGCACATCGCCGCACTCGAACGCAGCCTCGGCGCCCAGGTTGTCGCGCGCAGCACCCGCGGAGTCACCCTGACCCCGGCCGGGCGGATCATGGTGGGGGCTGCGGAGTCGGTCGCGGCGGAACTCGTCCACGCCAAGCAGCAAGTCGACCAACTCGGCGGCGGTCGCTCCCAGATCACCGTCGCCACCTTCACCAGCGGAGGCAGGCTCCTGCTGCCCGGCGCCCTCGCCCACCTGGCCGCCGCCCACCCCGACACCGTGGTCCACGTCAGGGAAGCCGAGCCCGAGGACAGCCTGCCGCTGGTCCGCCAGGGCGCCGTTGACGTCGCCCTGGCCTACCACTTCGACGGCCCGCTGCCCGGCCGCCTCGGCCCAAGCTCCAGCCTGGAGTGGACGGCACTCATGGAAGATCCGCTGCATGTCGTCCTGCCCGAGGCTCATCGGCTGGCCGACCGCGCCTCACTCGACATCGCTGAACTTGCCGCCGAACCCTGGGTGCTTGGCTGCCTCAAGACCGAGGCGTACCTGCGCCGGTACGCCGAACGCGCCGGCTTCGACCCGGAGGTGCGCAGCACGACGACCGACTACTTCTTCGCCCGCTCGCTGGTCGCCGCAGGCGTGGGAATCTCACTGATCCCCTCCATCGCTCTGACCCCGCATACAGCAGGAGTACGCACCCTCCCCATCACACCGCCGATTCCGACCCGACACATCGGCGCAGCCACGATCGTCCGCCGCCGCCATCCCGAGGTCATGACCCTGATACAGGCACTGCAGGAACAGGCGGGAACGCTGGAGGCAGTCTGACCTGTGAAGAAGCTTCCCGGTGGGTTAAGCTGCGCGGCGATGACTACCGGGACGGCCTTGCGCCACACACAGACTGGTTACCCGGTGCTCTTCTGAGCGCCGAACGGGCCGGAGTGGGCCCGCTGTTCGACCGAGGGTCTCGCGCTGCCGCGCGGGCTCCGCCTCCGTCGTGTTGATCTCAGGTGCCACACATCAACCACGACAGGAGAAGTCATGCCCACCAAGACGTTGCAGATTCCCACCGCGGACGGCCAGGCCGACGCTTTCGCTGCCTTCCCCGATGACGGCGAGCGGCACCCGGGGGTGCTGCTGTACGCGGACGCCTTCGGCATGCGGCCCGTGCTGGCGGAGATGGCCCGGGAATTGGCCGAGCGCGGGTACTACGTGCTCATCCCCAACTACTTCTACCGGAACGGCCCGGCGCCGATTGTCGAACTTCCCGCATTCATCGGAGAAGAGGCACGGCCCGCGATCCTCGCCCAGTTGATGCCTTTGATCGAGGAGCACATCGCCGGCGAGCGTGTCGCGAGCGACGCGGACGCCTACCTCAAATTCCTGACCGCGCAACCCGAGGTCGCCGCCGGGCCGGTGGCCGTGACCGGCTACTGCATCGGCGGTCTCCTCGCGCTGCGCACCGCCGCCTCGGCCCGCCCTGGCCAGGTGGCCGCCGTAGCCGGATTTCATTGCCCTGTGGTCGCGGACGGGCCTGGGGGCCTGCACGCCTTCCTCTCGAAGATCACCGCACGGGTGCACCTCGGCCACGCCGAAACAGACCTGACACCCGAGGCCCTCGGCGAGCTCAACCAGGCTTTGGACACCGCAGGTGTCGACCACACCTCCGAGATCTACCCCGGCACCGTCCACGGCTTCACCATGGCCGACACCGACGCCTTCAACGCCGCTGGGTTGAAGCGCCATTGGGAGCGCCTGCTCGATCTCCTGGACCGGACGCTGGCCAAGAGCTGAGGCCTCGACTCACCAACGCGCGCACGCCCTCACGTCGCTGCCCGGACGCCTCGGTGGCGAGTGGCTCGGTCGTCACTCGTCATCTGGCGGGCGCGGCATCCCGTCGCGCGGCCTGCCTGCGCCCGGTCGCGAGGCGTCAGCGCCCCTTGGACATCGGCAGGACCGCCAGCGCGGTGTCTGCGACGTTCCGCACCGCTTCCGGGTCCAGGCCGGCCTTGCCCACTGCCTCGATACCGCGGACCACCGTCAGCAGCAGTGCCGCCAACCGCTCCGGGTCCGCGGCGGCATCGATGTCTCCGTGGCGCTGGGCGGCGCTGATCTCCGTCCGCAGCAGAGTCAGCAGCGCCGTCATGGTCTCGGCCGACCGCTTGGCTACCGTCGGGTCGTGCTGGGCCAGCTCCGCCACGCCCTTGGCCATCAGGCACCCGCGGCGCTCGGTGTCGGAGGCGGTGTTCTCCGCCATCAGGTGTACGTAGGCCGACAGCCGGGCCAAGGCTTCTGCGTCCGGTCCACCCGTCAGCCGCCCGTCGGCCACTTCGACGACCGCGGTGCACCAGTCGCCGAACACACGGTGGAACAACTTGCCCTTGTCGCCGAATGCGCCGTACAGGCTGCCCTTGCCCAGGCCGGTCGCCTGGGCGATGTCGTCCATGCGGGTTCCCGCGTAGCCGGTCGCCCAGAACTGTTCCCGGGCCCGCTCCAGGACTTGGCGTTCGTCGAATGCGCGTGGTCTCGGCATGTCGTCAGCGTATCCATTCTTGACTCGATCGTCCATTACTGCTTACGTTCTGGACGATCGATTCCACAACTGAAGGGGTTCGACATGCCAGGCGTACTGCAGGACAAGGTGGCCGTGATCACCGGAGGGACCAGCGGGATCGGGCTGGCCATCGCTCACCGCTTCATCCGGGAGGGCGCACGGGTCTTCGTGACCGGCCGGGACGCCGACCGCATCGAGGCGGCAGTCAAGGAGATGGGCCCAGCGGCCACCGGCGTACGGTCCGACGTCTCGGTCCTGGCCGACCTGGACGCGCTCTACGCGCGAGTCCGCGAGGAGGCCGGACGCATCGACGTGCTGGTGGCCAACGCGGGAATCGTCGCGGACGCCGCGCTCGGCGCCCACACCGAGGCGAACGTCGACCTGACGCTCGCCGTCAACGTCAAGGGGCCACTGTTCACCGTCCAGAAGGCGCTTCCGCTGCTCGCGGAGAACGCCTCCATCCTGGTCGTCGGCTCGAGCAACAGCGTGCGGCCCAATGAGCAACTCGAGGTCTACAGCGCCTCGAAGGCGGCGGTGAGCAACCTCGTGCACAACTGGTCCCGGCAGTCGCGGGAGCGCCGGTTCCGGGTCAACGTGCTCAGCCCGGGGCCCACACGTACCCCTGGCCTGCTGGGTGCCGCGGGGCCGGGCGTCGACCAGTTCGCCGAGGCCGTCGTACCACTGGGTCGGCTGGCCGACGCCGAGGAGATCGCCGAGGCCGCCCTCTTCCTGGCTTCGGACGCCTCGTCGTTCGTCACGGGCGCGGAACTCTTCGCGGACGGCGGCTATACCCGGGCCTGAGACGGCGGGTCGACCGAAGCCGGCTGCGTGTGGGGCGTCACTTTCCAGGCGACCTTTCCAATTGAGCCATGGACAGGTGCTGATCCGGCCCCAATTGCTGGTTCTCGGCAAGCGGCTTCCCGTCGACACCCCCCACCCCTATGGTGATACGGATACGAAAGCGTGCCTGGGGGGTGAGACCGATGGCCTTGACGGAGATCGCCGTAGCTGTGATCACGACCGGACCTGCCTACATTGCGGTCTGGCTGACCGTGCGCAATGCCCAAGCCGGCCCGGCGCAGCAGCAGACGTGCGCGCATGCCGCCCTCTGTCAGCAGTGCGAGGATCGAACCCCGCCGGACAGCATGAAGGGCATTCGTGAGGGTTGGGCTCTCGCGGTCTGACCTGTCTTTGTCGCCGTATCCCGGTGGGCCTGCTGCTCCGCATCAACAGCGTGAATCAGGTGCGTCAAGGCTGGGTGGGACGGCTCCAACTTGGCGCCCAGACATCGCTGTTGGAGCGGCCGGGATACGCGGCGCCGAGATGACGGCGCAGGGCGTCGAGGGACGGGTGCGGATTGTGCGTGCGCCAAATCAGCGAGTGGGGATAGACCGGGGTCGGGTCTCTGAGGGGAATGCGGCGCAGGGTGTGCCCGATGGGCCACACCAGGGGGGTCTGTTCGCTGACGAAGGTCGCCAGCGTCGCGGAGCCGGCGATGGTGTCGAGCAGGGCCTCTATGCCGAAGTCCGGTCCCACTGAGTCGATGATGATGTCGAAGGCGGAGGCGAGTTCGGCGTAATAGGCGTCCCATTCGGTGCCGGGCAGATTGCCGGGCATCCAGATGTGCCGGCCGGCGAGTTGGGCGGGCCTGAGCGTGGGGGCGTTGGTGAATTCATGCCGTGCTCCGGTGAACAGGTGCAGGGGTTCATCGAAGACGGGAGTGGCCTCCACGTCCGGGGGGAGTTGCTGGCCCGGCATGCTCACGGCGCGGAACGTCGCGTCGATCGTCCCGTCCCGCACCGCGGTGATGGCCGCGTCGGAGTCGAACAGCGTCACGACGTCCAACTCGATCTCGGGGTGCGCGTGATGGAAGCCGCGCAGCAGCCCTGTCAGGGAGAGCTGGCGGCCGATCACGTCGACGCGCAGGGCCCGATGCCCCGGCCGCACGGACGCGACAGCGCGCTCCGCCGAGCCGAGAAAGGAGCGGGCGTGCGGCAGGAACGCCTGCCCGTCGATGGTGAGCCGTGCCCCGCGGGCGTCACGGGTGAAGAGCTGGACACCGAGCTCCTTCTCCAGAGTGGCAACGCGCTTGGACACGGCTTGCGGCGTGATCCGCAGGTCGACGGCAGCCTCTTGAAACTGCCCCGCGTCCGCTACGGCGACGAAGGTGCGCACGGCCATGACGTCCATGCGCCGCAGTCTAGTCGGACAACCAATCGTTGTTCATGCCGGTGGTGATCGTTGTTTGATTCCTGCGCGCTCCGGTCGCTTTGATGATTCGGGTCGACCTCCGGTCAACGTCTGGTTGCTCAACTGGCGTGTCCGGCAGGTGTCATCGTTCAACGGCTACGCGCCCTCAGGCGCCCCATCGCGAGGACCTTCCATGCCTGACCTGAACCGTCTCTACGTCCGCACTCCCGAGTTCGCGCGGGTAGCCGAGCGGATCGAGCACGTGACCACACTTACCTCTCGGCTCAACGTCCTGCCCTTCGACGACAAAGTCACCCGCGCGGCCCTGCTCTCCGAGATCATCGGCAAGCCGGTACCGGACTCTGTCACCGTCTATCCGCCCTTCTACACCGATCATGGGCTCCGCATCGAGTTCGGGAAGCACGTCTTCGTCAACCAGAGCTGCACCTTCCTGGACCAGGGCGGCATCTACCTGGGCGACGGCGTCCTGATCGGCCCGAAGACCAACCTCATCTCCTCCGACCACCCCCTCACGATGCCGGAGCGCAGCGATTTCATCACCCGTGCACCCATCACGATCGGAGCCAACGCATGGCTCGGCGCCGACGTGACAGTGCTCCCCGGCGTCACGATCGGACAGGGTGCCGTGGTCGGCGCCGGTTCCGTCGTCACGAAGGATGTTCCCCCGAACACCCTGGTGACCGGCCCGGCCGCGTGCGCGCGCAAGCGTTGGAACGATTGAGGGCGGAGGAAAGCCGAGCCCCTCACCGCCGGGCGGTCACAGCCTTGATGGTCGTCCGTCACCCACAGACTCTGCCAGTAGCCCGCACCAGGTGGGCACGGCGCAACCCCGGCTTCGGTCGTCCAGAGTGGAGTGATCGCGCTTCCTGGCCGCCTGCAAGCATCTGTCGCTTCACCTGCCGTGATCTTCGGCGACGGCGATGTCGCCGAAGGACGCGGCGAGTGCCTGCGCGATCAGGTCGGGCAGCTTCGTCCGGCCGTTGTCCTGCGCCCAGCGGGTGAGTGCTGTGTGCATCGCGGCCAGGCAGGCGGCGGTGGCCGCGTGGGCGCCGAACGTTGCGTCGGGGTCGGTCGCGTCGTCCCCGAGGGCGTCGACGATGGCCTGCTGCAGCGCGTACTGGCTGTCCAGGTGCCTGGCCCGCAGCGCGGGCGTCGAGACCATGAGCCGCAGGCAGTCCAGCAAGAACCGTTCGTTCGCCGCCAGTTGGTCGCCGTCGTCGGAGGTCAGTGCCGTGGCGGCGTCGATCAGTGCGCCGCCGACGCGACGCACCAGGGGGTGCGCTGCCTGCGACGCGGCGACCCGCTCGGCGATGAGCTGGGCCGGCTGCTCGATGAGGACAAGGTCTTCCTTGGTGGGGAAGTGCCGGTAGACGGTCATGGCCGAGACGCCGGCGGCCGCGGCGACATCGGCCACCGTCACCGCGTCGTAGCCGCGGTCGGTGAACAGCTGTACGGCGTGTGTCTGAATCGTGCGCCGCGTCTCGGATCGCTGTCGCTCCCGCAGAGTCGGTTCTCGCTCACTCATGTGATAGACACTACCTCAATGTTAGTGACTAACGTGAAATGGGGTGGGTGGCATGGGTGGCATGAGCGATCTTGCCGAGAGGACGGCGCTCGTGACGGGCGCGTCGCGCGGCATCGGGCAGGCGATCGCGGCCCGGCTGGCGGCCGAAGGAGTCATGGTCATCGTGCACTTCGGCACGGACGAGAGCGGGGCGGCGGCGACGGTCGAGGCGATAGAAAGGGCCGGTGGGAGCGCCCTAGCCGTCCGGGCCGAGCTGGGTGTGGACGGCGACATCGAAACGCTTTTCGCCGGTGTGGAGGCTGCGTTGGCCGGTCGGCCGCTCGACATTCTCGTCAACAATGCCGCGGCCGGGCCGGCCGGTCCGCTCGGTGTGACGACCCGGGCGCAGTTCGATCACCTCTTCGCGGTGAACGTGCGAGCCCCGTACTTCATCATCGAGCGTGCCCTGCCGCTGCTGCGCGATGGCGGCCGCATCCTCACGATCTCATCGGTGGCCACCCGCATGGCCAACCCCACGCAGACCTCCTTCGCGATGACGAAGGGCGCGGTCGAGACCATGAGCAAGACCCTGGCCAACCAACTCGGGGCCCGCGGGATCACGGTGAACGCGGTCGCCCCGGGAGCGACCAGGACGCCGACCAACGGAGACGTCTTCGACCTGCCGGGCCTCACCGAACAGATCACCGACATGACAGCGCTCGACCGACTGGGCGGCCCCGGCGACGTCGCCGACGCGGTCGCCTTCCTCGCCTCCGACGCCGCCCGCTGGATCACCGGCCAGGTCATCGACGCAAGCGGCGGCCTGTTTCTCGGGCCACGCGTCTGAGCGGCGAGGCGCGAGGGTGACCTTCCGGGCCCCGACCTGTCGGCGTCCCCCACGTGAGCCAGGAGGAATCAGTCCCACCAGAACGTCCAGCAGTTGAGGCCGATCAGGTCCTCGGCGTAGGACTCCAGGTCTCGGTGCCGGCCCTGCCAAATGTTGTCGGGGCAGAGCGCGAAGTGCTCGGCTGCAACAGCCAGGGCATGCTCAGGCCTGATGGGGGGAGAGGCGACGCTGAGGTGAAGGGTGCTGAGACCGACGCCGACGACGCGGACGCCGAAGCGTTGCTCCCAGTCGCGGATGATGGCCCCGAACTTGGCCGTGTCGTTGTCATAGTTGGCCGGGCCCATCCAGCCGGCCGCGGCGAGCGCGTCCGCGCCCCGGGACGCGGCGACAAGCCCGAGGCGTGCGTGCGGCTTCTGGGTCAGGAAGATTCGTGCGTATAGATCCGCCGTCTCGTCTGCGTCGGCCTGGGTGTGCGGCGGCGGGGCGGGAGCGATGCCGGGCCACGTCCGGCCGAAGGGGGCCGTGATGGCCAGCCGTTTCTCCGCGGTGAGCTGGTCGTCCTCCTCGTCCGTGGCGGTGTAGTCGCACCACCAGCCGCCGAGGAGCGCCTCCGGGTTGTGATCCGCCGGAGCTGACATGAGCTCCGGCCACAGTTCACCGCAGCCCCAAGGGCGAAAGTCGTCGTCCTGCGGGCCAGCGGAATCGAGCAGAAGTGGCCATAGCCCGGAGTCGGCGTGCACGGCACGCAGCCGGGACCACAGGTCCTGCGTGGGCGACGTGTCGCTCAACCACAGTGGCTGGACCTTGCCGGCGCCCTCATCCGAAGTGATCATGCGGCCTGGCGGCAGCGCAATGCCGTGGGGCAGGTGGGTTTCGAAGTTCACGGGCGGATGCTAAGCCCGCGCACTGACAATCCAGTTTCTACGTCCGCATCCGCAAGGCCAGTTGGGTGCGGGATGTCAGGGCGAGTTTGCGGTAGATGCGGCTCAGGTGGGCCTCGACCGTCTTGATGGAGATGAAGAGTGTGTTGGCCACTTCCCGGTTGGATGCCCCGGAGGCGACCTGTCGGGCTATGTCCGCCTCGACCTGCGTCAGTTCTTGGCCCGGATCGGTCGGCGTGGTGCGGTCGAGTCGGTGGAGGAGGAGGTGGGTGCGCTCGGCGCGGTAGGTCGCCTGGGCCTGTGTGTAGAGGTCGTGGGCGTGTTCCCGGTGGCGTCGTGCGGCTGCGGCCCGGCGTCGTTTTTGCTCTGCTTGCCCCAGCAGAACCAAGGTGTGTGCGTGCTCAAGGGGCAGGTGCGACGCGTCGAAGGCGAGGGCTGCTTCGGCCAGACGGTCGGCTGCCTCGTCGGTCCGGTGGTGGTGGAGGTCGATCCGAGCCCGGCTGCGGAGCAGGGCCGCGATGACAACCGGGGCCGGCTGCGGGTGCTCCTCCGTGAGCCGGGTGAGGAAGTGCTCGGCCTGGTCCGGTTGGCCGGACAGGGTGAGTGCGTCCGCGTACAGATGGTGCCATTTGAAGGCTGCCAGATCGGCAGTACGTTGCTGCTGTTCGAGGCGGGCCACCTCACTCAAAGCGGCCGCCGCCGCCTCGAATTGGTGGAGGCACAGCAGCGCCTGGGCCAAGGCGTGCAGGTTGCGCGCCGTGAAGATGCTGTCCTCTTCCTCCTTGGACTGCTGCAGACCCCATCGGGCCGTGGTGGCGGCGTGGCCGGGCCCCTCCCTCTCGACCTGTACGAGGGCATGCGTGGCGCAGGCGGGCCCGGGGGAGAGGTGCAGCGTACGGGCGAGGTGCAGGGCGCGTCGGCTCCACCCTTCGGCGGCGGCGACGTTGCCCCGACGCAGGTCGCTCTCGGCGAGACTGCGCCAGATCTCCTGGAGGTCCTCCGCGCTTCCCGTCGCCTCGGCATGCCCGAGCAGATGATGCAGGCCGCTCTGCGCTGTCGGGTGGTCGTCGTCGTAGAGCGCGTGACGAAGCCGCAAGTAATGCGGGCTGTAGCGGAGTTGTCCCGACGGCGGGTCAGGGCTGATCGCGAGCGCTCGGGCGAGGGTGGCCTTGGCGTCCCCGCGGTGGATGAGGCGTTCGATGCGGGCCTGCATGGTCAGGGCGGCTGCCTCGATGTCCGGCCGTGCGGAGGACCGGGCGTCCAGCACCGCCTGCTCGGCCGCGGCCAGGGACTCCTGGGGGCGGCCCGCGATGTTGTGCCGGATGGCCGTGCAGAGCCCGAGCCGGGCGCGCAGCGAGGGGTGAGAACGGGTCAGGGCCGTCAGACGGGCCAAGGTCGCGCTCTGGTTCTCCAGTCCTTGGCCGTGCGCCTCAAGGAGCGCCAGCAGTGCTTCCGCCTCGGCGTCGGGGGCGCGCAGCAGGGTCAGTGCGGCGACGGCACGCGAGGCGAGGTCGGCGTCTCCGGCGTCCGCCGCGTCCCGGCAGGCCTGGAGCCACCGTTCCAGAAGGAGAGGCCGGTCACTGGCGGCGGTACGGCACGCCGCCAGTTGCATGAGTTCGGCGGCAAGGCCCGGCTCGGCGCAGGTCCGGGCTGTGCGGGCCGCGGCCACACCGTCCTGGGCGGCTCGTTCATCGGGGCCGGCCGTGGCCAACAGGCGATGCCGGGCTGCGGCGAGGGGGTCCGCGGTGGCGGCGGCCAGAGCGTGATGGAGGGCTGCCCGTTCGGTGGGTCCGATCGCGAACTCGGCGTGCTGTCGCAGTAGTTCGGAGGCGAAGGAGACTGTCCCCGAGGGGCTGCGGGTGATCAGGCCCGCTCTGCCCGCCCGGTCCACGTCGCGCTCGGCGTCGGCGTACCCGCAGGCACAGAACAGTGCGGCATCGGCCGACCGGGTCAGCGCCAGCGCGGTGAGGGTGCCCCGCCACGACGAGGGGACCGACTGCCACCATGCCTGCGCCAGGCGGGCCGGCTCGGTTGTGGGCCCGCGGTCCGTGCTCAGTGCGCTCGCAGCAGCACGGGCCAGCAGCGGATGGCCGCCGCTGTCACGGTGCACGGAGGCGGCGTGCCCGGCGGAGATGCCCTGCGCCACCAAGGCCGCGGCGACCTCGGCCTCGGTCAGCATCCGGAGCTCGGCCCAGGGGATGTGGCCCCCACCGAGCACGGCACTCTGCTCACCCGAGACGCAGCGGGCGGACGGAAGGGAGAAAGCCACCCGCAGGCGGGAGGCGGGAAGAGTGCGGCAGCAGAAGTCCAGTACCTCCAGGCTCAGTTGGTCGGCCAGATGTGCGTCGTCGATCAGGACCGTCCAGCCTTCGGCACCGTCGTCGAGGCACAACTGCCGGACAGCCCTTGCCGTGGAGGCGACCGTCGGCGGTTTGGCCTCGCAGAGCTCCGGGCGCAGGCCGACGGGCAACCCTGCCTCCAGCGACGCCGGCAACATCCCGGCCAACTGCGCGAGCAGTCCGTACGGTTCTTCCTCCAGCTGCCTGCTCCCCGCCAGCGGCAGGCATCGGGTGGCCTCCGCGGCGTCGGCGCGCCGGGCCAACTCGCGCAGCACGTACGACTTTCCCGTGCCCCAGGGCCCACTCACCACGACGCGGCCCAGGACACGCAGGTCAGCCTCCGCCTCCCGCACCACCCGGCCCTGCTCCGGCCACCACACGTCGTTCGCGTCGGGCCCCTCCCACACCTCGGTCACGCCCGTGAGCCTAGGTTCTGGGACGCAGCCCATCCAGCACGGATCTCGCGTGCAAGGGAAAACCCTGAGGCCCTTGTCGGAACCGGCGCTCTCCTGTCCTGGCCCAGGACGTGACGCCAGGGACTTCTCTGATGGTCGCAGGTGGCTGGAGCCACGAGGCTGCACGGCTATCGGTCCTCGTCACGCCGCGACAGACACAACAGCCTTGCGCCGCGACAGCCACAGCAGAAAGGCCCCCATCGTGCCCATGCCCAGCACCCCTCGTAGCATCCCTCGCAGCGTCACGCTACGCGCTGCCCTCGCCGGCACCCTCGCGTGCCTCACCCTCGCCGCGCTTCCGCAACTCGCCGTCGCACAGGGCGATTCCGCTCCCCAGCCCCCGGCTCCTGGTCTCCTGTCCGCCCTGCAGCGCGACTTGAACCTGACGGCGGAGCAGGCCCGTACCCGTATCGCCGACGAGAGAGCGGCCAGCGACGTGGCCACCCGACTCGGCGCCACCCTCGGCGACCGGATCGTCGGCCTGTGGTTCGACGGGACGTCGGGACGGTTGCACGCCAACGTCAACAGTTCGGCCGACGTGTCGAGCGCCGAACGGCTCGGCGCCATCGCCCACCGCACCGCCTACACCCCACGCCAGTTGACCGAGGCCCTCGCCGTGGTCCGCGGACAGGTCCGCGACGTCCCCGGAGTCGTCTCCTGGGGCGTTGACCAGCGTTCCGGCCGTATCGCCGTCGTCACCGCCGCCGACCGGCACACCAAGGAAACCGGGCGTCTCGTCGAGCGGCTGCGCAGCCTGGGAGGCATCGTCAGTCACTCCACGGTCGCTGACGCGCCGCGTCAGCAGCAGGGCAGCGTCGTCGGCGGCGAGAAGTGGATACCCGGCAGCGAGAGTCCCTGTTCCGTCGGCTTCTCGGTGACCGCATCCGGTGGCACGAAGGGCTTCCTCACCGCCGGACACTGCACCAACGACGCCAACCAACCCGCTTACGGCAAGGACGGCAGCCGTCTGGGCACCTCCAACCAAGGCGGAAGTCACAGCATCAACGCACGCGAAGGCGACTTCGGCCTCGTGGCCGTCGACCAGGCCGGATGGGACCTGTCACCGAAGGTGTCCGGCTACGGGCAGGGCGACGTCACTGTCACCGGCTCCGCCGAGGGCGTCGTCGGACAGAGCGTCTGCCGCTCCGGCCAGACAAGCGGCTGGCGTTGCGGGGAGATCACCAAGGTCAACCAGAGCGTCGACTACGGCAACGTCGTCATCGACGGCCTCTCCTGGACGGACGCCTGCTCCTCCGGCGGAGACTCCGGGGGCTCCTACGTCACCGCCGCCGGTGGCAGGGCCGTAGGGCTCCACTCGGGTGGCGGCAGCGCCACCTGCGGAAGCTCCGGCGCGACCAACACCATCTTCCAGCCGGTCAACGAAGCCCTGCAGAAGTGGAACCTGACCCTGGCCACCGGCAACCCACAGCCCGGTGAGGTCACCGTCGGCGCCGTGAGCGACCAGAGCGGCACGGTGGGGCAGAGCGCCGCCCTGAACAACACCGTTCAGGGCGGCACGGCTCCCTATAAGTGGAGCGCCTCGGGGCTGCCCTCGGGCCTGCGGATCGACGCGGGTACCGGAACCGTCACCGGGACACCCACCACGGCAGGCACCAGCACAGTGACCCTCACGGCCACCGATGCCGCCGGGAAGACCGGCAGCACCACGTTCGCCTGGACCATCAGCGCGCCCGGCGGCGGCACCCTCACCCTGACGCATCCCGGCAACCAGACCGTCTACACCGGGCGCCCCTACTCCCTGCCCCTGACCGCAGGCGGCGGAACCGGAGCCCGCACCTTCACCGCCACCGGCTTGCCCGCGGGCCTGGCCATCAACGCCACCACGGGCACGATCTCGGGCCCCCCCACGGCCTGGGGCATCCACACCAGCCGGATCACCGTCAAGGACGGCGCGGGCAAGACCGCGGCCATCACTCTCAGCTGGTACGTCTTCAACTAGGAACGTAGGGCCCGCGTCCACCCGCTGGCTGGAGGCTCCGCACGGGGGGTGCCTCCAGCCAGCGCGCGACGTCCGCCCGCGCGGCGTCGGCCAGGGCCCGGCCCGAAGCTGCTGCCTCAGCGGCGGCTGTAGTCGATCCAGGTGCTCGGCCGCTCGTTCTGGCCGGGGCCCGGCCGGGTGTAGTCGCAGACGCCCTTGGGGAAGGTCTCGCGCAGTTGCTCCCTTTCGGCCCGGGTGAAGCTCACGCGGTAGGCGTCGAAGTCCACCGGCCGCAGCGCGCATTTGAGCGCGGTCTCGGCCAGCGGCTCGCCGGCCTGCAGCCGCGGGTCCGCGCTGATGGGGTACTCATCGGCGCAGGGTCCGCTGGCCGGGTAGGTCAGCGGGGCGTGCACCCGCTTGGTGGGGGTCAGGTAGCAGCCGTCCGAGAGACCGGCGGGCTTGTTCGCGAGGACCTTGGCCTGCTTGTCGCGGGAGGAGCCGTCCGCACCGATGTTGGTCAGCCAGCGGTCCATCGACCTCAGCACGTAGGCGTCCGCGGTCTGCGCCTCGCTCAGCGCCAGCTTGCTCTCGATGATCACATGGTTGGCGGAGGTTCCGTTGGCTGCCCGCAACCGGGCCCGCGTGACGTAGGACCAGTGTGCGGTGTGGACGTCGAGCGGCACCCGGTCCGAGTAGATGCGGTGATCGATGATCGGCGTGCCGCGCAGGCCAAGCCGCATGCTGTTGAGCAGGTCGTCACGGTAGGCGGCCTTCAGCGCCCGCGGATCGGCCTGCGAACGCCGGGCCACCGGGGCGCCCTTGTCGTCGAAGCCGCCGATGGCGGAATTGAGCGCGATGAACTGCGCCGGGCTGATCTGCTTGCTGTTGAGTGCCTTGAGGCCGTACTGCACCCCGATGTTGTCCAGGGTGCTGCGCACGAAGCCGGTCTTGGGGTCGCGGCCGAACTGGTTGGCGTAGGCCTCCAGCATCGTGCATTTCACGCCGCGGGGATTGGTGGTGGCGTTCCACAGCGCCGTCACGGGGATCGACTTGTCGCAGCGCTTGGTGGGGGTACGGATGTCGATGCTGTCCGAACCGATGCAGCTGCCGTACTCCAGGATCCCGGTCACCGCGTCGCGCTGCTGGGGAGTCAACGAGCCGCCGGCCCCGGCGAAGTAGCGTACGAGCAGCTTGCAGTCGGCGGCGAAGCTCTTCTCCAGCGTGAACGCGTCCGGGAAGCCGGCCAGCGGGATGATCCCGTCCAGGATCCCCGGGTAGGAGTCGGCGATGGTGTACTGCTGGATGGCGCCGCCGGACCCGCCCCAGCCGATCGTGTGCTTCACCGGCCCGTAGGTCTCGACGAAGTGTTCCTTCACCATCATCGCCGTCTCCGCAGAGAGGGGGATGCTGCAGTTGTTCTCCAGCACGTTGAGGGTGGAGGAGGCCACCGCGTAACCGCGGGACAGGAAGGTGTCGTTGAGTACGCCGCCGGTCTGCGCGCCCTGGTGGTGTCCGCCCGAACAGCCGCCGCCGAAGACGTAGACCAGTCTGCCGTTCCAGCCCTTCTCCTGCCTCAGGGGCGTGGGGTCGCCGCCGTCGTGGAGAGCGGCCGTCTCATAGACGGCGCGGTTGATGGTGCCGGTCTCGATGCGGACGATGTAGGGCACCTTCCGGCCGCCCACGGTCGCGGTGGCGAGGTCGGCCGGGCGCTGGTCCGGATCGGCGAGAGGGATGAACGTTCCGAGTTTGCTGCGGTACTTGTAGCTGACCTTGGTGGGGGCGGAGCAGTGCGGCTGTGTGGCGGGGGCCAGGCCGAACGCGGTGGTCTCGCAGTAGAACGGCGTGGCCTGCTTGCTGGAGAAGACGGGGCCGGTGGACCGGTGGTTCGTGAGGGTGCGGGAGGAGGTGAGTCCGTCGGCCTGCGCGGTGATGCGATTGCGGCCGTTCTTGAGGTCGCTGACCAGGCCGAGGAGGGTTCCGTCCGGCTGCCGCTGAAAACCGCCGGCCGCGCGCCCGTTCACCGTCACTCGCACCGGGTCCTGGTGACCTGCCGTCGTGATCTGCAAGAGCGCGTCGCCGCCGCTGATCTGGCCTCGGTCCGGAGCTGATGCGATCGCGATGCGGGGTGGTGGCTCCTCTGCGCCCGCCGCCATGTGTTCGGGGGTCAGCATCATGGCCGCCATGACGGCGCAGGCGAAGAACGCCACGCGATGGAGTCTGCTGCGCATACTCATCCTCTCTTGGCACGAATGTCTTGGCACGAACATGACATTGCAGAGGACCGGTTCTCGCTCGCCGTCCTCGACCTTGCCGTGTGGGCTAACCGTGATTAACTTAGATGTGGCGGAGTGGGCACGGTCAAGAGGTGTGCAGCGGTAAGTGGTTAATTCGCAGTAGCCTACGGATGTGAGTACGCAACCAGTCAGGCGACCGGCCGACCGTAAAGCCCAGATCCTGCGAGCCGCGGCCGCGCAGTTCCATGAGCGCGGGTTCCACGAGGTGGGACTCGGGGACATCGCGGGCGCGGTGGGGATCTCCGCACCGGCGCTCTACCGGCACTTCCGGGGCAAGCACGACCTCCTGGCGGCGGTGGTGGCCGACGGCTTCGCCGTGATGAACGCCGCCGTGAGCGAGGCTGCCACGCTGGACGAGGCGGTGCGGTCCATGGCCGAGCTGTCCGTGGAACGCAGGGAGCTCGGCGTGCTCTGGGAGCGCGAGGTCCGGCATCTCCCCGAGCCGGTGCGCGGCGAGATGCGCCGCCAGTTCCGCACCCTTGTCGCTCGGCTCGAAGGGCTGCTCAAGGACCGGCGCGCCGATCTGGGCCCGGGGGACGCGGACCTGCTGACGTGGTCGATGGTCGCCGTGCTGGGCAGTCCTTCGCATGCACGGGCCACGCTGCCCGAGGGGCGCCTTGTCGCGCTCCTGGAACGGATGTCGCACACGGTCCTGACCGCGCAACTGTCGGCGGCTTCCGGTCTCCCGGCGCCCCGCAGCGCGGCGCCATCGGTGGAACTCTCCTCCGTCTCGCGGCGCGAGTCCCTGGTGACCGCGGCGACCAGGTTCTTCGGGCGGCAGGGGTTCCACGAGGTGGGGCTCGGTGAGATCGGCGCCGCGGCCGGGATCGCGGGCCCGAGCGTGTACAAGCACTTCGCCAGCAAGAGTGACCTGCTGTACGCCGCACTCAATCGCGGGGCCCAGGCCCTGCAACTCGCCCTCACGGAGGCCATGGCGTCTTCGGACGGACCCAGGGACGCGCTGACGGCGCTCCTTCGTTCGTACGTGGCGTTGGTGGCGACGCACACCGACCTCTTCGCCGCCCTGGTGACAGAGGTCATCCACCTCCCGGACGAGCAACGGCATGACGTGCGAAAGACCCAGCGTGACCACGTCCTGGAGTGGGTGCACCTGCTGGGGGAGTGCCGCCCCGACCTGAGCCGGGCCGAGCGACAGGCACTGGTCCATGCGGTGCTCGGCATGGTCAACGACGTGCTGCGCACCGGACACCTGCGCAGCAGGCCCGGACTCGCGCAGGACCTCGTCGTACTGGGTGAACGCCTCTTGCTGCCTGCCGACTAACCCCTCTCCGCTCCGGCCGCTGCCCTTGACAGTACCGCCCCGCGCCGTCATAAGTTAATCACGATTAGCCAGAGAGTGCGGCGAAGGGAAGGCAGATGGTGGACGTCCAGACACGCCTGACATCGGGCAGGATCCGAGGGCGGGCAGCCGACGGATACGCGGTGTTCCGCAACATCCCGTACGCCCGGCCACCCGTCGGTGACCTGCGATTCGCACCCCCGCAGCCGCCGCCGGCCTGGGACGGGGTCCGCGACGGCACCGTCCCCGGCCCCGGCTGTCCGCAGCCCACCGTCCCCGGGGCCGACCCCCTGGACCGGCACCTCAACCCGGCCACCACCGGCGAGGACTGCCTCACCCTGGAGGTCTGGACCCCCGACCCGAGCCGCTTCCTCGTCGGCCTGCCCGTCATGGTGTGGATCCACGGCGGCGGCTACGCCTTCGGCGCCGGATCCGCTCCGGGCTACGAGGGGTCGGCGTTCGCCCGGGACGGGGTGGTCTACGTGGCCATCAACTACCGGCTGAACGTGGAGGGCTTCCTGCCCGTGGCCGACCGCCCTGCCAACCTGGGGCTGCGCGACCAGGTGGCCGCACTGACCTGGGTGCGCGAAAACATCGCCGCGTTCGGCGGGGACCCGGACAACGTCACGATCTTCGGCCAGTCCGCCGGTGGGGTCAGCGTCATGAACCTGCTCGCGATGCCCTCGGCCCGGGGGCTGTTCCGCCGCGCCATCCCCCAGAGCGGCGTCTCCATGACGGAGGTGTCCCGCGAGCAGGCCCACGAGGCCACCGACCGGTTGGCCCAACTCCTCGGCGTACCGGCCACGGTGGCGGGCTTCGCCGGCGCGGATCCCGCCGCGACCCAGGACGCGGTGCTGCAATTCGCCCTGGAATACAACGAGGTGGAGCGATGGGGCGCGCAGTCGTTCCTCGTCAGTCCATTTCGGACGGTGCTCGACGAGGACACCCTTCCGCAGGACATCCCGGCGGCCCTGGCCGCCGGAGCCTCCGCGGACGTCGAGGTGCTCACCGGAACCACACGGGACGAGACCATCGGCTTCCTGGCCCAGCGCGGCCAACTCGGCCAACTGCAGGAGGGCTTCGCCGAACAGGCGCTGAAAACCTTCAACCTCACCCAGGACGACCTCGACGTCTACCGCAACGCTTCACGGCCCGGCGCGCAGCTGCTCGAACTGGTGCAGGCGGCCTGGACCGACTGGGCCTTCCGCATCCCCACACTCCGCCTCCTCGAAGCGCACCAAGGCCCGCACTGGGCGTATGAGTTCACCTGGCAGAGCCCCGCGCTGCCGCCCGGCAGCGGCGCCGTCCATGCCTTGGAGTTGCCCTTCGTCCACGACAATCTGGCCGCCGTCCCGGCCGCGTCCGGTCTGCTCGGTGATGAAGCGCCGCAGCAGCTGGCCACCGCCATGCACGATGCCTGGGTCGCGTTCGCCCACGGACACGGCCCCGGCTGGGACCGCTACGACACCGAGCGCCGCGTGACCATGCGCTTCGACGCCGAAAGCGGCCCCGTCGACGACCTGGCGGGCGCCGAGCGGCAACTGTGGCAAGGCATCCGATGAGTGCCCTCGCACCGCCGGCGTCGCGCCAGACACCCCTGCTGAGCGCCTACGCGGGCACACAGCTGACGATCGGCATGGCCATCACCGGCGTCGTCAGCGTGCTTATACCCAACCGGCTCGCCGAACTGGTCGGCGAACACGACAAGGTCGGCGCCCTGGGTCTGGCCATGGCTCTCGGCGCGGTGGCAGGCCTGGTGGCCCAGCCGCTGGCCGGAGCCCTGTCCGACCGCACCCGCAGCCGCTTCGGCCGTCGCACGCCCTGGGTGGTCGGCGGCGTCTTCGGCGGGGCCCTCTCGGTGCTGCTCCTGGGCGCGGCCCCCTCCCTGCTGTGGATCGCCGTGCTGTGGTGCCTGGCCCACGGCTGCTTCAACGTCGCGCTGGCCCCGCTGAGCGCGGTGATCCCGGACCGTACGCCTGAATCACGTCGCGGCATCTACTCAGCGCTCGGCGGTCTTGCCCTGTTCGGCGGTGGGCTGTTCGGTGTGGGCGTGGCATCGGCCTTCGGCATGGCCGCGGGATGCGCGGTGCTCGCCGGTGTCGCCCTGCTGGGCTGTGTGCTGTTCCCGCTGCTGGCGCGCGAGGAGCCCTTCGACGGAGCGCCGCCGCCGCGGGCCACGTTCAGGGAACTGCTGCGCGGGGTGTGGGTCGACCCGCGCCGGCACCCCGACTTCGCCTGGGCGTTCGTGGCCCGGTTCGCGATGGTGCTCGGCTACCAGTCGATCCTCTCCTTCCAGCTCTACATCCTGCAGGACCACATCGGCCTGACCCGACAGGAGGCGAACCGGGTCTTCCCGGCGGTCGTCCTGGTGCTGATGGTGGGCACCGTCATCGGTCTCGTGCCCGCGGGACTGGCCTCCGACCGCATGGGCCGGCGCAAGCCCCTCATCGTCCTGTCCTCGGTGACCATCGCCGTCAGCGCGCTCCTGCCCATGATCTCGCCGACCCTGCCGGTGAACTTCCTCGCCATGGCGCTGGCCGGTCTCGGCTGCGGCTGCTACCTGGCCGTCGACCAAGCCCTCATGACCCTGGTCCTGCCACGTCCGCAGGACAACGCCAAAGACCTCGGCATCCTCAACATCGCCAACGCCGGCGCCCAGGCCCTCGCCCCGGCCGTCGCCGCACTGGTCATCGGCATCGGCGGCTACTCCGCGCTCTACGCCCTGGCCGCACTGCTGGCCGTCATCTCCGCATGTGCCATCGCACCCATCACAGGCGTGCGATGACCGTCATACGAAGGGAGGCACCATGTTCCTCACCCAGCCCTTGCACCGCATGCTCCAGCAGACCCCCGACGCGCCGCTGACCGTCCACGGCGACCGCACCCGCACCGTACGCGCGTCGGGGGACCGCGTCTCCCGCCTCGCGGGCGCACTGCACGCCCTGCAGGTCACTGCGGGCGATCGGGTCGCGATCCTCGCCCACAACTCCGACCGCTACCACGAATACCTGCTGGCCACCTGGTGGGCCGGGGCCGCCGTCGTCCCCCTGAACATCCGCTGGAGCGCACAGGAGATCGGCTTCTCGCTGCACGACTGCGGCGCGCGCGTCCTGTTCGTCGACGACGCGTTCACCGACCAGGTCGCCCGCCTCGACGAACCGCCCGCCACGGTCGTGCACTGCGGCGACGGCCCGACACCGCACGGGATGCTCGCCTACGAGGACCTCATCGAGGCGACAGCGCCCGTCACCGACGTGTGCCGCGGGGGAGACGACTTGGCCGGTGTCTTCTACACCGGGGGCACCTCCGGAACACCCAAGGGCGTCATGCTCAGTCACACCAACATGGCCGTGTCCGCCCTGGGCAGCCAGGTCACCGGCCGGCTCGCCGCACCGGGCGGGCGCATGCTGCACTCGGCGCCGATGTTCCACCTGGCCGACCTCGCCCTGTGGGGCACGCAGAATCTCGTCGGCGGCTGCCATGTCATCCTTCCCGGATTCGAGGCCGCCGCGGTCCTGGCGGCGGTCCAGTCGCATCGCCCCACCTCCGCGCTGCTGGTACCCACCATGATCCAGGCGCTCGTCGACCACCCCGGCCTGGACGAACACGACCTGTCCAGCATGCGTTCCATCGTCTACGGCGCTTCGCCGATCCCCGAACCCGTCCTGAAGCGCGCCATGGACGCCTTCCCCGACGTCGCGTTCGTCCAGGCCTACGGGATGACCGAGGCCGCCCCCATCGCCACCCTGCTCACCGGCGAGGACCACCGAGAAGGCAGGCGACTGCGCTCGGCGGGCCGCGCGGCCGCGCACGGCGAGGTGAAGGTCATCGACCCCGGCGGCGCGGAGGTGCCGCGCGGCACTGTCGGCGAGATCGCCCTGCGCGGCGCCCACATCATGAGCGGCTACTGGGGCCGCCCCGAGGACAGCGCCCAAGTCCTGCGCGCGGGCTGGCTGTACACCGGTGATGGCGCCTACATGGACGACGACGGCTACGTCTTCGTCGTCGACCGGCTCAAAGACATGATCATCTCCGGGGGCGAGAACGTCTACTCCGCCGAGGTGGAGAACGCCATCGCCCAGCACCCGGCCGTCGCGGCCTGCGCCGTGATCGGCCTGCCCGACGACGACTGGGGAGAACGCGTCCACGCCGTCCTCGTCCTGCGCGAGGGCCACACCGCCACCGCGGACGAGATCCGCCGGCACACCAAGTCGCTCATCGCCGGCTACAAGGCCCCGCGCAGCGTCGAGTTCACCGACGCCCTCCCGCTGTCCCCGGCGGGAAAGATCCTCAAGCGCGAACTGCGCGCACCGCACTGGGAGCACAGCGACCGCTCGGTCCACTGAACACCTTCCGCACACCACTGGGACGGAACAGCACATGACTGCACCGGCACGTGTCACCGGCGTGGGGATGATCCCCTTCACCACGCCCAGCAAGAGCGAGACCTACGACGTCATGGCCGAGCGCGCCGCGCGGGCGGCCCTGGCCGACGCGGGAATCGGCTACCACCACATCCAACAGGCCTACGCCGGCTACGTGTACGGCGACTCGACCGCCGGCCAGCGGGCGCTCTACCGGGTCGCCGAGACCGGCGTACCCGTCATCAACGTCAACAACAACTGCGCCACCGGATCGACGGCTTTGTGGCTGGCCCGCCAGGCAGTCGAGAGCGGCGCCGCGGACTGTGTGCTCGCCGTCGGCTTCGAGCAGATGCGGCGCGGCGCCCTGACCACCGTATGGCCCGACCGCCCCGAACCCCTGGCCCGCTTCGAGGATGTGGCCACCGCCGTACAGGGCGCCAGTGACGCACCCTCGGCGGCGCGCCTGTTCGGTGGTGCCGGCGTCGCCTACGCCGAACGGCATGGCCTGGCACCCGACACGTTCGCCCGGATCGCGGTCAAGGCCCGGGCCCACGCCGCGCACAACCCCGACGCCGTCTTCCGCACCCCCGTCAGCGTCGAGGAAGTCCTGGCCTCCCCGTCCATCTACGGGCCGCTGACCCGCCTGCAGTGCTGCCCGCCGACCTGCGGAGCGGCGGCCGCTGTGATCACCAGTGAGAGCTTCGCCCGCGCCCATGGCCTGGACTCCTCGATCTCCATCGCTGCCCAGGCGATGACGACCGACACCCCGGACACGTTCGCCGAGCGGGACCTGATGAAGCTGGTCGGCTACGACATGACCAGGAAGGCGGCCGCGCAGGTCTATGAGCAGGCGGGCGTCGACCCGTACGACCTGACGGTCGTCGAACTCCATGACTGCTTCACCACCAACGAACTGATCACCTACGAGGCGCTGGGCCTGACCCCCGAAGGCACCGCGGAGAAGTTCATCGCCGACGGCGACAACACCTACGGCGGACGCGTCGTCACCAACCCCTCGGGCGGACTGCTCTCCAAGGGACATCCGCTGGGCGCCACCGGACTCGCCCAGTGCACCGAACTGGTCCGCCAACTGCGCGGCACCGCCGGCGCGCGCCAGGTCGAGGGAGCCCGCCTGGCCCTGCAGCACAACATCGGCCTCGGCGGCGCGGCCGTCGTCACCCTGTACGCGAAGGCGGACACCAAGTGAGCCTTCCCAGTACCGCGATCGGCACCGGACTGCCGCCGGTGACCATGACGGTCGAACGCGGCAGGCTGCAGCTCTTCGCGCAGGCCATCGGCGAGCGCGACCCCCTCTACACCGACCTCGCGGCAGCACGAAAGGCCGGTCACCCCGACCTGCCCGTCCCACTCACCTTCCTGTTCGGCATCGAACTGCAACAGCCCTACCCCTTCGCCTACTTGACCGACCTGGGCGTCGACATGAGGCGCGTCCTGCACGGCGAGCAGACGTTCACCTACCACTCCACCGCACACGCCGGGGACACGCTCACCGCCCGGCCGGTCATCGTCGACGTACGCAGCAAGAACGGTGGCGCACTGGACCTGCTCACCAAGGACACCACCGTGACCCGGGCCGACGGCAGCCGCGTCTGCGACCTGCGCACCCTCACCGTCGTACGAAACGAGGTGGCCGCCCGATGACGCCCATCACCGTCGGCACCGAGCTCCCGCCCCTCCACCTGCCGGAGATCTCCCGCACCACGCTGGCCCTCTTCGCGGGTGCGTCCGGCGACCACAACCCCCTCCACATCGACACCGATGCCGCCCACGAGGCCGGACTCGACGACGTCTTCGCCCACGGCATGCTCTCGATGGCCTACCTCGGCCGCCTCCTGACCGGCTGGGTCGAGCAGTCCGCCGTCCGCCGCTGCGCCGTCCGCTTCACCGCGATCACCCCCGTGCACGGCAAGCCCACCTGCCGCGGCCTGGTCACCGCCATCGACGACAGCAACGGAGAACGCGTGGCGACCGTCGCCGTCACCGTCACCCTCGCCGACGGCACCACCACCCTGCGCGGTGAGGCAGCCGTGGCGCTGCCGAGCGCCTAGCGCAACAACCCGCATCACGAGGAGACCACCATGGGAACACTCGAAGGAAAAACCGCCCTCATCTCCGGATCGGGCCGAGGCATCGGCCGCGAGATCGCCCTCCGGCTTGCCCGCGAAGGCGCGCGGATCGTGGTCAACGACCTGGACCCCGAACCGGCCAAGGACACCGTCGCCGCCATCGAGGCCGCGGGCGGCGCAGCGGTGGCCTGCGTGGGCAGCGTGACCGACGACGGATTCGGCGAACGCTTCGTCCAGACCGCCCTCGACCACTTCGACGGCCTCGACATCATCGTCAACAACGCCGGATACACCTGGGACAACGTCATCCAAAAGCTCACCGACGAGCAGTGGGACGCCGTCCTGGACGTCCACCTCAAGGCACCCTTCCGCATCCTGCGGGCCGCGCAGCCCGTCCTCAGTGCCACGGCCAAGAAGGAGGCGCGGACCGGCACCCCCCAATGCCGCAAGGTCGTCAACATCTCCTCCATCGCCGGACTGGGAGGCAACGCCGGGCAGGCCAACTACGCCGCCGCGAAGGCCGGTGTCACGGGCCTGACCCGCACCCTCGCCAAGGAGTGGGGACGCTACAACGTCACCGTCAACACCGTCGCCTTCGGCCTGATCAAGACCCGGCTCACGGAGGCGGCAGCCGACCAGGACGCCATGATCAGCGTCCAGGGAAACGCCATCAAGGTCGGCGTCAATCCCGAGCTCCTGTCCGCCATGGAGCGCACGATCCCGCTGGGCCGCTCCGGGACGCCCGCCGAGGCGGCCGGAGCCGTCTACCTGCTGTGCACCCCCGATTCCGACTACGTCAGCGGCCAGACTCTCGTCTGCGGCGGCGGCTTCTCGATGTGAGGAACACCCGATGAAACGCATCCTGTTCGACGCCGAGCACGAGGACTACCGCCGCAGCGTCCGGGCCTTCCTCAAGAAGGACGTGGTGCCGTACTACCCGGCGTGGGAGACCGACGGCATCGTGCCCCGCACGCTGTTCACCGGGCTCGGCTCGCTCGGCGCCCTCGGCATCTCCGTGCCGCAGGAGTACGGCGGCGCCGGCATCCGCGACTTCCGCTACAGCGTCGTCCTCCAAGAGGAGGCGTCCGCCGCCGCTGTCGCTCCCGCGCTCCTGGGGCCCGCCCTGCAGGCGGACATCTGCCTTCCCTACCTGCTCACCCTCACCACGGATGAGCAGAAGGACCGCTGGCTGCCCAAGATCGCTTCCGGCGAACTGATCACCGCGATCGCGATGACCGAACCCGGCACCGGTTCCGACCTCTCCGCCATTCGCACCAAGGCCGTTCGGGACGGCGACCACTACGTGCTCGACGGTGCGAAGACCTTCATCACCAACGGGATAAACGCCGACCTCGTCATCACCGCCGTACGCACCGGCCCCCACCCGCACCACGGGATCAGCCTGCTGATGGTGGAGCGTGACACCGAGGGCTTCCACCGGGCCGGCCGCCTGCACAAGGTCGGCATGCATGCCCAGGACACCGCCGAACTCGCCTTCACGGGCGCCCGCGTACCGGTGGCGAATCTGCTGGGCAGCGAGGGGGAGGGCTTCAAGGCGCTCACCCGCAACCTGGGCCAGGAGCGCCTCTCGATCGCCGTCGGAGCCCTGGCCCAGGCAGCGGCCGCCCTGGGCTGGACCGTGACCTACGTCCGGGAACGCCATGCCTTCGGGCAGGCACTCGCGGCACAGCAGACGGTCCGCCACCGCCTGGCCGAACTCGTCACGGCCACCGACGTCGCCCAGCAGTACCTGGACCGCTGCGTCATCGAATGCAACGAGGGAACGCTGACACCGCAGGACGCGGCCAAGGCCAAGTGGTGGTGCACGGAACTGCAGGGCCAGGTGCTCGACGCGTGCGTGCAACTGCACGGCGGCCACGGCTACATGATCGAGCAAGCCGTGGCCAGGGCGTGGGCGGACAGCCGCGCCACACGTATCTACGGCGGAGCCACCGAGATCATGAAGGAGATCATCGGACGCTCTCTCGTCGCGGAGCAGAGTTCCCAAGGGGCCGTTCGGTAGGCCGCAGGGGCGCCGTGAACGCTGGTTGTGGCGCGTCATGGGTGGGAGTCGTGAAGAGTTCGCTCACCGTTCTGGGGATTCGGTCACGGGAGCGAAAAGATCGGGGAGTTGACTCGGCGCTTCCGAACAAGTCGGGAGCGCCACCCCGTGCGATGGGAGACCGATCAACGATGTTCACTCTGGTACGGAGCAGAGTGCGGACCGCCGCGCTCGCTCTCTCGGCCGTCGCGGCTCTCGCCTTCGGCGCGACCGCCACAACCGGCGCGGCAGCGGCCCCCGCGCCCACCCCCGCTCCTGCTGCCGCCGCAGCGAAACAGGGGCCGACCTCGGTGGCGTATGTCGAGGTGAACAACAACAGCATGCTCAACGTCGGCAAGTACACGCTCGCCGAGGGCGGCGACAACGTCTTCGACGTGGCCGTGATCTTCGCGGCGAACATCAACTACGACACGAGCAAGAAGGCCGCGTACCTGCACTTCAACGAGAACGTGCAGCGAGTCCTCGACAACGCCGACACACAGATACGGCCGCTGCAGCAGAAGGGCATCAAGGTCGTCCTCTCGGTGCTCGGCAACCACCAGGGCGCCGGGTTCGCCAACTTCCCCTCCCAGCAGGCCGCTTCGGCGTTCGCCAAGCAGATGTCGGACACCGTGACCAAGTACGGCCTCGACGGCATCGACTTCGACGACGAGTACGCCGAGTACGGCAACAACGGCACCGGCCAGCCCAACGCCAGCTCGTTCGTCCATCTGGTGTCGGCCCTGCGCGCGAACATGCCCGACAAGATCATCAGCCTCTACAACATCGGCCCGGCCGCATCGCGCCTGTCCTACGGCGGCGTCGACATCTCCTCCAAGTTCGACTACGCCTGGAACCCGTACTACGGCACCTGGCAGGTCCCCGCCATCGCCCTGCCCAAGTCGAAACTGTCGCCGGCGGCCGTCGAGATCGGCCGTACCTCGCAGAGCACGGCCGCCGACCTCGCCCGCCGCACCGTCAGCGGGGGGTACGGCGTCTACCTGACGTACAACCTCGACGGCACCGACCGCAGCGCCGACGTCTCCGCCTTCACCAGGGAGCTGTACGGCAGTGACGCCGTCTACACGCCGTAAGGCGACCGCCCGCTCCGGCGCGCGGCGCTGCCCCGGAACCTGCCACCTCCCCTGAGGCTGCTCCGATCCGCCCAGGCCGCGCCCTCGACAACGATGTCGGGGGCGCGGTCGCTCCGCCTGGGCGGCGAGAGGCGGACGCGTAATTCAGGCACGCACGACGACCACGGTGGGGGATGATCGACCGCGGACAGCACATTGTCATGAGGGCAGCGGGTCTGCCTTCGGCTACCGACAGCGGCAATGAACAACTTTGGGGGAGTAATGACGACCTACTCGATCTCGGTCCGCCTGCAGCGCACGACAGTGGAGGAGGCCTACGTCTCCGTGCCGGTGACCGATGCCGTGATGCAACAGGAACCGGCCGAAAACGGGTCGTCACGCCTCGACAAGGAGAAGTTCGTCGCCGCTGCGATCGAACTCGGCGGTGAGGCCGAGTGGCTGCCGGAGCAGCAGCAGGTCGCCCTGCACCCGATTCAGCAGGCTCCCGGCGACGTTTAGCCGATCCGCAGCCACTGCCTCCGCGACAGCTGTTGCGTATTCAGTGGCTGCTCAGCGGCTTGCCGTAGTGGTGAGCCGTGGAGAGGTACGGGAGGGCGAGCGTGCGGGGGGAGAAGGCTGCCGAGCCGCTGGCCGCGCCCTTGGGGAAGAGCCATGCGGCACCCAGGGAGGCGTTCTCGCCCGGGGATCCGACCGTGACGTCCGGCGTACCGTCGGCGTTGTAGTCACCCGCGGCGACCGCCGCGCCGAAGGAGTCACCCGCTTCGGCGACGCCCGGGACACCGGAGGTGTCCTGGTTCCAGGTGACGGAACTGGCAGCGCCCTTGGCGTCGAGCAGGCCCTGCGCACCGCCGCGCAGCAGCCACGCGGCGCCCGCCCCCGCTCCGCTCCCGATGGCCTCACCGGGAGCGCCCGCGATCAGGTCCTCGCGGCCGTCGCGGTTGACGTCGGCGACAGCGAGGGAGGCACCGAAGCGGTCGCCGTCCTCGGCCACCCCCGGCACACCCGCGGTGTCCTGGTTGAGGGTCTGGGCACGGGTGCCGAAGGAGCCGCTGGCCGGGCTTCCGTAGTGCACGTGGATGCCGCCGCCCTTGGCGAGACCCTCGGGGCCGCACGGGTCGTCTATGTTCTCGTCGGCGATCTCACGGCATTCACCGAGCGCCAGATCCTCGTGACCGTCGCCGTCGAAGTCCCCGGCGGCAAGGGCGGACACACCGGCGTTGTCCGTGTTCCAGAAGTTGGACATCTCCGAGTTCTCGGCGTCCCACTTCCACAGCCGCACGTGGGACTGCGTGTTGGGGTCGCCCTTGGTCCAGTACGCCACGGCCAGGTCCGCCGTGCCGTCGCTGTCGAAGTCGCCGGTGGCCAGGACGGGCGCGCGGCCGCCCATGGGAGCGGCGACGACGGTGGTGACCATGCTGTCCTCGCCCACGATGACCCGGGCGACGACCTTGTCCGTGCCGCCGACCACGATCGCCTTGTTGTCGCCCCCGGTCAGGTTGGCCGCAGCGATCGACTTGCCGTAGGCGGCCGACGGCGACGGCCCGGTCAGGACGGTCGACCCCGGCCCCGGCCCGGTCGTCGAGCCGCCGACGACGCTGACCATGCCCGCGTCCGTGCCGCGGTCGGTGACGTCCTCGCCGGGGGCGCCGGCGAGCAGTTCGGCGATGCCGTCGCCGTTGAGGTCGGTCAGGGTCACGGAGGCCCCGAAGCGGTCGCCCGCCTCCGGGGAGCCGGGAACCTCGGGCGTGGCCTGGGTGATACGGATGCTTCCATGGGCGCCGACGCCCTTCGGGCCGCCCCAGACGACGTTCACGTACCCGGCCTTGGCCTGATCGGCCACGGTTCCGTCCGGGACACCGACGGCGAGGTCCGCGTAGCCATCACCGTTGAAGTCACTCGTGACGGTGCCGGGTGCGGCAGCGGCGGCACCGGGCGGGAACACGAGCCCGGCGGTGGCCGCAGCGGCGGCCGCGATGGCGTACGTCAGAAGGCGGCGGCTGTGTGGCACGGTGGCTCCCACTCGGTCGACGGGACATGGGTCTGTACTGGTGAGACCGTCGAAGGGCGGGGCTGGTTGTACGCAGTTCACCTGTGGTTTCCTCCAGATTCACGAGGGCGGCGTAGGCCCCGATGCCGCGCCCGCCACCGGACCGGACATGTGGCGGCACGGTTGCTGCCTTCCGGACCTTCGCCTGTCCGTCCTCGGACGGGCACCCGCCCAGAGGAGCCGCGCTGCGCGCTGCCGCTGGCCGCTTAGCGAGGCTCAACGCGCCTTTAGTCAATGGTCGTTGTTGGCCGGGTTGTCAGCTGCCAACGTGTGGAGGGCGGCGAGCCCGTAGCACCGTCCCTCTGAGTCCTCACGGCGGTCGATCGTCGACTCACCGAACCTTTCTCTGCTCCGAAGGAGCCCAGGCATGTCCCAATGTGAACGTGTGTCCTTCGCCGCTGATGCGGCGAAGCTCACAGGCAACCTCTTTCTGCCCGACCCTCCCGCGGAAGCCGACGGGGCCGCCCCGGTATCGGGTGTGCTGGTGGCCGGCACCTGGACGAGTGTCAAGGAGCAGATGGCCGACCGGTACGCAGAGGAGCTGGCCCGGCGCGGTTATGCGGCCCTGTCCTTTGATTTCACCGTATACGGCGACTCGCACGGTGAACCGCGCGACTTCGAGTCGCCGGAGCTGAAGGTCCGGGACCTTCGCGCGGCGGCCGATTTCCTGACCGGGCACCCGGCGGTGAGCGACGGGCAACTGGGCGTACTGGGCGTGTGCGCCGGAGCGATGTATGTGAGCGCCTTCGCCGCCGAGGACGCCAGGGTGAGGTCTCTCGCCCTGGTGGCGCCGTGGCTGCACGACCGGCGTATCTGCGAGGAGAACTACGGCGGCCCGCAGGGAGTGGAGGCCAAGAAGGCGGCGGCCGCCGAGGCCCGCCAGGAGTACGAGGAGACCGGAGAGGTCGCCTATGTGCCGGTGGTCAGCGGCAGTGACCCGGACGCGGCCATGCCGTTCGACATCGACTTCTACCTCAACCCCGAGCGCGGCGGGATTCCGCAGTGGTCCAACCGGTTCGCGGTCATGGCCTGGCCCGGCTGGCTGGACTTCGACGCGGTCGCGCTCGCACCGAAGGTGAGTGCTCCCGTGCTCCTCGTGCACAGCGAGAACGCCGCCATCCCGGACGGCGCGCGCCGATTTCACGAGGGTCTCGCCGGCCCCGGTGAGTTCCTCTGGACCGAGGGCACCCAATTCGACTTCTACGACCAGTCACCGCAGGTGAGCTTCTCCTCGGACGCGGTGGCCGAACACTTCGCCCGCACCTTGTGAGCGCTCCGCCTCACGTGACCCCACTCATCACCAGCATGGGAGGCACCTTCACCATGTCCGAAGCCAGGAACGAGGTCGTGGAGACCTGCACCCGCATGGCCGTGCACGCGGACCGCCGTGAATGGGAGCTCCTGCACGGCTTGTTCGCCGACAAGGTGCTCCTCGACTACACGAGCCTCAACGGCGGCGATCCGGTCCAGCTCACTCCTCAGCAGATCGTCGATGCCTGGTCGGCGACACTGAGCGGCTACGACACCACCCAGCATCTGATCGCCAACCATCTGGTCCGCATCGACGGGAACCACGCCGTCTGCACGGCCTCCTTCCAGGCCACCCACCGCCTGGCCACCCCGTACGGGGCTCCGCTGTGGACGCTGGGCGGCGACTACCGGTGGGAACTGACCCGGGCGGACACCCGCTGGCTGATCGACTCCGTGACGATGACCGCGACCTGGGGCGACGGCAACGAGGGCCTGCCTGCCCGTGCCGCGGGCTGACGCCACGTCCCGCCATGCCGGGCGGGGTGTGCCCCGCCCGGCGTTCGCCCACGTGCCCGCGTCACGGGCGTCGGCACCCCGGCCTCGCTCATGACACCTCACGCCCACCGCATCGGAGCGCGCCGTATGAGCCGTCCCCTCTCCCCGCCTTCCCGCACGTCCCGCACCGGGCGGGCCGCCCTGGCCGCGCTCGCTCTGGGAGCCTTCGTGATCGGGACCGCCGAACTCGTCGTGGTCGGTGTCCTCCATCTGATCGCCGACGATCTGCACGTCAGCGTCGGTTCCGCAGGTCTGCTGGTGACCGCGTACGCGCTCGGCATCGCGTTCGGCGGTCCACTCGCCACGGCCCTGACGATCCGCCGCGGACGCCGACAGGTCCTGGCAGGCACCCTGGTCGTCTTTCTCGCCGGAAACTTGCTGGCCCTGGTCTCGACCGCGTTCGGCCTGCTCATCGTGGCACGGACGCTGACCGGGACGGTGCACGGGTTGTTCATCGGGGTGGCATCCGCCGTCGCCGCCGGTCTCGTGCCTGCCGAACGGCGCGGCCAGGCCGTCTCCATGGTGTTCGGCGGCATCGCCGTCTCCACCGTTTTGGGTGTCCCCCTAGGGACACTCGTCGGCCAGGCATGGGGCTGGCGCGCTGCGTTCGCGGGCATCCTCGCGCTGGCGGTCGTCGCCCTGGTCGCCGTACTGCTGTGGGTGCCACCGGTGAGCGGAGGCGGGTCCGGCGGTCTTGCCGCACAGGCCCGTCACGCCTTCGCGCCCCGTGTGCTGGCGGTGCTGGGCACCGGGCTCCTGCTGATGGGCGGCCAGTTCACCGCCTTCACCTACCTTGCGCCGTACGTCGAGGACGTCACCCATGTTCCTGGTGCTGCGGTCAGCGCCTTTCTGTTGATCTTCGGAGTGGCCAGTGCGGCGGGACGTTCGCAGGGGGCCGCTTCGCCGACCGCGACGCGGGGGGAACGCTGGTCGTCGGCAACGCACTCTTGGTGATGGCCCTCCTGCTCCTTCAACTAGGCGGCACACAACCGCTGTTGGTGGCCGTCGCGCTGGCCGGCTGGGGCCTGGTGGGCTTCGGTCTCGTCCCGGCGCTGCAACTCCGCGTCATCACGCTCGCAGGCCCCGGCGGTGACCTCGGCGCGACCCTGGGCGCGTCGGCCGTCAACGCCGGAATCGCCATCGGCGCGGCGATCGGCGGATGGCAGTACTCCGCCCACGGGCTCGACGACGTACCGCTGGCCGCGCTGGGGCTCTGCGCCCTCGCTCTGCCGGCCGCCCTCGCCACCCGGCTTCTGCGCCCACCAGCCCTTGGATCGGCGCCGCACACCGTCGAGGCGGAGACGGCGCCGACCGCCGCCGACGGTGAGCCCGGCATGGACAGGACGGTGACCGCCCCGTGAATCGGCATCCCACCAGCATGTCCGCCATACGGATCGATGACTACGGATCTGCGGGCAGCCTGCGCCTCGACGCGCGGCCCCTTCCGGCCTTGGCCCCCGGAGAGGTTCTGGTGCGCGTGCACGCGGCGGGCGTGAACCCCATCGACTGGGAGACGCGGGCCGGCCGGGGGGTCGCTCTCACCAGATTTCCCGCAGTGCTCGGCTGGGACGTGTCCGGCATCGTGACTGCGGTCGGACCGGGCCCGGTGACGCTGCGGGTGGGCGACGAGGTCTTCGGCACGGTGCGCTTCCCGCACCTTGCGGGCGGTTACGCGCAGTTCGTCGCCGCCCCCGCCGACCACCTAGCGGTCAAGCCGCCCGAAGTGCCTCACCTTGTGGCGGCGGCCTCGGCGATGCCCGTGCTCACCGCCTTGCAGACACTGTTCGAGGACGCGGGACGCCCGCTCGCCGGGAGCAGGGTGCTGATCCACGGGGCCGCCGGCGGGGTGGGTCAGGCGGCGGTGCAGCTCGCCAAGCGAGAAGGCGCCACCGTGATCGCCACCGCCTCGACCCGCAACCACGCGTACCTCCTGGACCTGGGAGCCGATCAGGTCGTCGACTACGTCCACGACGACATCAGGCGCGCCGTACCGGCGGTGGACCTGGCCGTGGACCCCCGCGGCGGCGAGGAGTTCACCCGCCTGTTGTCGGTCGTGACGCCGGGCGGCACGCTGGTGACCCTCAAGGGGGAGCAGCCGGGACAGGCCGAGCAGGCGGCGGCGCACGGGGTGCGGGCCGGTTACACCTACGTACGCCCGGACGGACCCGCGCTGGCCGGAGCTGCCGAACTCCTCGCGTCCGGAGCAATGAGGACGGAGATCCAGCGGGTCCTGCCGCTGGAACAGGCGGGAGCCGCACACGAGCTCGGCGAACACGGGCGTTTGCGGGGACGCCTGGTCTTGGACACATCCTGACCGCAAGCCCGCCCCAGGGGCCGGGACTGATCGACGTGTCACGTGGCGCTGCCCTCGGTGATGGCCCGTACGAACGCCTTCAGCACGGCGGAGTCGGCGCCCCTCCGCCAAACCGGCGCGTAGTCGATCAGCGGTGCGTCGTGGAAGGGGACGTAGACGACGTCCGGCCGACCGTGATACGCCGCCGCCCGCGCGCTGACCGTGGTGCCGCCCTTGCCCGCACCGACCAGCGACAGCATCTCCTGCCAGGCAACGGCAGCCGGTCCTTGCGGGACGGGCCTACCTGCGGGTGTGCGGCGGGGGTAGAGGGCGTCCAGGAAGTTCTGGGGTGCTCCGGCGGGCGTGATCAGCGGCAGAAGGGCGAGGTCTTCCAGCGACATGGACTCCTGTGCTGCGAGGGGATGGGCGGCGGGCACGACATGCGCACGACGCTCGGAGAAGAGAACGTGGCCCGTGGCCAGGTCGGGACCGTGGACGGGGAGTTCGATGATCAGCAGGTCGAGGTTGTCGTCCCGCAACGCCGCGAAGGCGGCAGTGAAGGTGACTTCCTGGATCTCGACGGTGCACCGGGGGTGACGTGCGTGGAACGCCTCCCCGGCCTGGACGATGAGATCGCCGCACCAAGGGGCGGAGAAGCCCACGCGCAGTACGCCGCTCAGCCCCATGCAGGCCGCCGACGCGTCGCTGACGGCCCTTCGGATCTGCTGGTACGCGGGGAGCACATCGGCGTAGAGCTGACGGCCGACGGGGGTGAGCGCCACTTGTTGGCTGCTGCGCTCGAACAGCGCGCCGCCGATGCGACGTTCCAGTTTCTTGACCGTCTGGCTGACCCGGCCGGGCGAGACGAGCAGACGATCCGCGGTGCGCGCGAAGTGGAGCTCTTCGGCCAGGGTCAGAAACGTCTCCAGCTCATACCGCTCCACTGGGCCCCCACCTCCCCTGGCGAAGGGCCGACGCCTGTCGAGCGGTGAGTGCGGCGCGGTAAGGAATCCAAGGGTGGGGGGTCTGTCTGTCGCGTCTGCCGGAGGCGGCAGGTGGCGCGTGCCATCTGGGTGCTCACTTCGGGTCGCGGTTGAATTGGACCATCGACCAGCGGTAGCCGAGTACGGTCAGGCCGGCACACCAGGCGAGGGCGATCCAGCCATTGTTGCCGATCTCGGTGCCGAGCAGGAGACCGCGCAGGGTTTCGATGGCGGGGGTGAAGGGCTGGTATTCGGCGATGGGCTGGAACCAGCCGGGCATCGTGGCGGCCGGGATGAAGGCGCTGGAGATGAGCGGCAGGAGGATCAGCGGCTGGGCGCTGTTGGCGGCTGCCTCGGGGCTGGGGCTGGCGATGCCCATGCCGACTGCGATCCAGGTGAGGGCCACGGCGAACAGGGCGATCAGCCCGAAGGCGGCCAGCCACTCCAGGACGGTGGCGTCGGTGGAGCGGAAGCCGATGGCCACTGCGATGGCGCCGACCAGGATCACGCTGGCCAGGCATTGCAGCACGCTGCCGGCGACGTGCCCGATCATCATGGAGCCGCGGTAGATCCGCATGGTGCGGAAGCGGGCGATGAGGCCTTCGTTCATGTCCATGGAGACGTAGACGGCGGCGCCGATCACGGTGCCGCCGATGGTCATCATCAGGATGCCGGGGACGATGTAGGCGATGTAATCCGAGCGGTCGGCGCCGCCGCCTGCGATGCCGGTGCTCATCACGTCCCCGAAGATGTAGACGAAGAGCAGCAGCATCATGATCGGGGCGAGCAGCAGGTTCAGGGTCGTGGACGGGTAGCGCCAGGCGTGCAGGAGGTTGCGGCGCAGCATCGTGTTCGAGTCGCGGACGGCGAGGGCGAGGGCGCTCATCGGGCGTTCTCCTTGGGCTGGTTGGGCTGGCTGGGGATGGCGTCGGTGCTGGTGAGGGCGAAGAAGACGTCGTCGAGGTCGGGGGTGTGCACGGTCAGCTCGTCCGCCTCGACGCCGACGGAGTCCATCCAGTCCAGGAGGGAGCGCAGCTCGCGCTGGCTGCCGTCGCTGGGGAGCTGCAGCGACAAGGCCTCGTCGTCCGCGTGGGCTTCCCGAAGGGCGAGGGCGGCGGAACGGTAGGCGGCCGGGTCGGAGAACCGCAGCCGTACGTGGCCGCCGGGGATCAGTCGCTTGAGCTCTTCGGCGGTGCCTTCGGCGGCGATCTTGCCGTTGTTCAGCACGGCGATGCGGTCGGCGAGTTCGTCGGCCTCTTCGAGGTACTGCGTCGTGAGGAAGACAGTCACGCCACCGGAGACGAGCTCGCGGATGATCTGCCACATGTTGTGGCGGGAGCGCGGGTCGAGTCCGGTGGTGGGCTCGTCGAGGAAGATGATGCGCGGGTCGCCGACCAGGGTCATGGCGATGTCCAGGCGGCGCTTCATACCTCCGGAGTAGGTGGAGGCGGGCTTCTTCGACGCGTCCACCAGGTCGAAGCGCTCGAGGAGTTCGGCGGTAGCTCGCCCTCGCTCGCGCTTGGAGAGGTGGTGCAGGTCGGCCATGAGGAGCATGTTCTCCTCGCCGGTGATCAGGCCGTCGACCGCGGAGAACTGCCCCGTCACGCCGATCGTGGCACGTACGGCCTGCGGATCGGCGGCGACATCGTGACCGGCGACCAGGACCTGACCGTCGTCGGCGCTGATGAGGGTGGAGAGGATCTTGACGGCGGTGGTCTTGCCGGCGCCGTTCGGCCCGAGCAGCGCGAACACGGACCCTTCCGGGACGGCCAGATCGATGCCGTCGAGGACGGTCTTGTCGCCGTAGGCCTTGTGCAGACCGGAGGCGAAGATGGCGGCGGTCGGCAGGTGTGCACCACCCTGTCGAAACGCAGAGTTGTTCGTGCTGCTGGCGGTGTTGGCGGTTGTGGGCATGACAGATGAAGACATGAGGCCCTCCCGTTCGAAAACTGTAGGTGCAGTGGATGAGGTGTGTTGGTGACTGAGGCGCAGCGAGCAACGCCCGCATGCGAGTTGAGGTGCCGTCAGGCGCCGGCGGGTGGCACCCACTCCACGAGCTGGATCACCACGCCGTTGGGGTCGGTGAGCTGCATGACCCACTCACCCCAAGGCTCTTGGCGCAGCGGTGTCGTGATCCGAGCCCCCTCCCGCCACAGGCGCTCGTGCTCGGAGGCGAGATCGGTGACCGTGAAGGACACCTGAGGTTCGGTCTGCGGGGCCGACTCCCGCTCCCGCTCGTGCGGTGCGGGCTTGCTCTCAAGGACGACGAGATCGGTGGCTGCGTCGTCGCGGGTGAGGTGAATGGCGCTCTCGGCCACCAGCACCTCGCGAAACCCCAGATGGTCGGTGAAGAACCGGCCCGAGGCCGCAGGGTCGCCGACGGTCAGCAGCACCGCCGACGCGATGATGTTCATGTACTGAGCTCCTTCCGCGCAGCCGTCCGTTCTCACGGACAAGCATCGGCAACGCGGGAGGGTGGATCAACGCCGTATCCTGCAACGGCACTTAACACAGTGGTTCATGATGCGGGGGCGTGGAGCGTGGAGCTGCGGGAGATAGAGATCTTCCTGGCCTTGGCGGAGGAACTGCACTTCGGCCGCACGGCGGACCGATTGCACGTCACCCCGGCCCGCGTCAGCCAGGCCATCAAGAAACAGGAACGCGTCATCGGCGCCGAACTGTTCAAGCGCACCAGCCGCAACGTGCAACTGACGCCCATCGGCGCGCAGCTCAGGGACGGCCTCGCCGTCGGCTATCAGCACATCCAGGAGGCGCTGGCCGCCGCGACCGCCGCCGGGCGGGGGATCGCCGGAGAGCTCCACATCGGTTACGCCACCCCATGGTGCGGCAACCTCATCGTGACGGCCGCCGACACCTTCCGCGCCCGCCACCCTGACTGCCGGATCCACATCTACGATTCCCCGCTGCTGGACCCGCTCGGCCCGATGCGCGACGGCAGCCGCGACCTGCAGCTCATCGAACTGCCGATCAGCGAGCCCGACATCGTCAATGGCCCCGTCCTCTTCAGGGAGCCCCGGGCACTGATCGTCCCCGCGGACCACCCCTTCGCCGAGCGAGAGACGGTCTCCCTGGAGGACCTTGCCGAGGTCCCTCTGATCACGGTCACCAATCAACCCCAGTATTTCCTCGACCTCCACTACCCCCACTACACCCCGCAGGGCCGGCCCATTCCCCGCGGCCCGTCGACCACCGCCTGGCAGGAAGTGCTCACCATGGTCGGCGCGGGCAAGGGAGTTTCCCCCACCAGCGCACGCGCGGCGCACTACTACTCCCGCCCGGACATTGCCTACGTGCCCTTCCGCGACGCCCCGCCGGTGGAGTACGGCTTCCTGTGGCCGGCCGCGGCGAACACCCCGGGCTTGCGCGCCTTCGTCCAGACCGTCCTTGAGACGGCAGCCCTGGAAGCAGCCACGGCCTGACGGCACTTGGCCTGGCGCCCACCAGACCTGCGCTCGCCTGTGCCTCGAACTGCGCGGCCCGGCCGAGCACCAGGTCGGTGCGGAACGCGTCGAAATCGGTGAAGTGCCGGTGCAGGACGCCATTGGCGTAGCCCGCCTCGCCGGTGACGGCCCGGCTGGTCAGCCCGTTCGGCTTGACCGGCAGGCGCACCCGTATAGATCGGGTGCGCCCACCGGCTCGTCAGATGCCGCAGCTTGACGCCGACCAGAAGCGGCTGGGGCGGTGATCGAGGTGGGTGTGGTCGCCGTGGCCCGGGTAGCCGGGGCCGAGTATGCCGTTGAAGCCGTGGTTGCGGGCTTGCTGGGCGAGTCGGCACAGCGTGTGCGGGCCCGAGCCGAGGTCGGCCGCATCGCCGTACAAGTGGCGGCTGCCGGCTGCTCCGCCGACCGCGTCATTGCAGGCATGCGAGCGGAAGCCGCTGGTCACGCGGATGGGCTGGTCGCCCAGCGCGTGCCGCAATGCCTCAAGTTTCCACATGGTGCGCAACGCGTTCGACTTCGCGGTGCTTGCGCTCACCGCTCCGCCCGCCCAGGTGGAGTTGCAGGTGTTGAGTTCGGCGTAGGTGAAGTGGATCGGTGTGCAGTCGTTGTCCTGGAGGGCGTAGATCTTGTTGAACGTCGCCGGACCGGCGACCCCGTCCGCGGCCAGCCCGTAAGCCGACTGGAAGCGTTTGACCGCGGCGGTCGTCGCCGGTCCGTAGGCGCCGTCGATGGCGAGCACGCCGCCGTTGCCGGCGTGACCCGCGACCCGGATCTGCAGCTGCGTCACGTCGGCACCCGAGGCGCCTTGGGACAAGGTGCGCGACCACGTGTAGCAGCCGTCGGCCTGAGCAGTTCCGGTGGCAGCGACAACACCGCCCAGGGTGGCGGCAATGAGCATGACAAGAGAGAGGATGAGTCGTGTGGTGCGTCTGGGCATCAGAGCACTCCATGGGGGGACAGAGGAAGGAAGGTACGCACGTGCCTTCCGAGCGTGGCGGGATGGACGGCGCACGTCAACGGGACGTCAACGTCCGTCATTTGTCGGCCCATTGGCGGTGCCGACGTATCCGCCGCTCCGTGGGTGGGGGAGAGGTGGTCGGGGCGCGGCCCCTGTATGACTCACGCGTGGCTCATGGGCGATTTACGCGGGGTTTCGGGGGCATCCGGCAACGTATGACGACTCATGACGAGCATCGTGGATCGCCTGACATGGGCGAAATGGAACGTGGTACCTCCCAGCGACTTGCGGCGCGCAACCAGATGTGGACGCTCGCTTGGACCGCTTTGTGCGTCCTGCTCTCCATCTGGTCGATCGCCTGGGCCGTCGGCGCGTCCCGGGGCAGCACCAACGCATGGGCCTACTGTTTCGCCGGTCTGGTGCTGCTGGCCTGCGCACTGTGGGCCCGCCGCTCGTCCATCCGCAACAGTCCGCCTCGCCATCTGTGAGCGGGAGGCCTCTCTGAGCCCTGCGGAAGTACAGGGGTGGGGCCTCGGGGGTGACGATCGGATGCCGTCACTCTGCCCCGCGTTCACCGACCCGCGGCGCGCTCACTGACCCGCGGCCAGCACTGCCGCGAGGCCCTCTCGCAGATCCTTGACGAAGAACTCGGGGACCTCCAGCGACGGGAAGTGCCCCCCGGTTTCGGGCGACCTCCACCGGACGATCTGCCGGAACCGCTCCTGCGCCCAGGGGCGCGGGCACTTCTCGATGTCGCGGGGATACACGCTGATGGCTGACGGGACCTCGACCCGAAGTTCGGGGTCGAGCGAGTCGTGGCTTTCGTAGTAGATACGGGCCGCTGACGCTCCGGTCCGGGTCAGCCAATACAGGGTGACGTCGTCGAGGAGGCGGTCCATGGAGATCGTCTCGAACGGGCTGTCCTCGGTGTCCGTCCACTCGGCGAACTTGTCGAGGATCCAGGCGAGGAGCCCGACCGGTGAGTCGACGAGCGCATAGCCGATGGTCTGCGGCCGGGCCGCCTGCTGCTTCGCGTACGCCGCGCGGGGGCCGCCCCAGAAATCCCGGGTCTCCTCGGTCCATGTGCGTTCGGCCGCCGTCAGCGTGTCCGTCGGCAACCCGGGCGGTGCCTGCGGGGTCGTGGTGTGGATGCCGAGAACATGTGCCGGGAACCTGCCGCCGAGCACCGTGGTGATCACACCTCCCCAGTCGCCTCCGTGGGCCAGGAACTTGCGGTAGCCGAGCCTTCCCATCAGTTCCACCCATGCGGCCGCGATCTTTTCGATGCCCCACCCGGTGGTGGCCGGCTTGTCGCTGTAGCCAAAGCCCGGCAGCGACGGGACCACGACGTGGAATGCCGGCGCGTCCGCATCCTTCGGGTCTGCCAGCTCGTCCACTACGTCGATGAACTCGGCAATGCTGCCCGGCCATCCGTGGGTGATCACCAAAGGGGTGGCATCTGGGCGCGTGGACCGGCGGTGCAGGAAGTGGATTCCCACCTCGTCGATGGTCGTGCGGAACTGGCCGATCTGGTTGAGGCGGGCTTCGAACGATCGCCAGTCGTACCCGGTGCGCCAGTAGTTCACGACGTCGACGAGATCGGCGAGGGGAACGCCCTGCGCCCATCGGCGAGGGCCGGGCCCGGCGCGATGGACCGTCTCGGTCTCCGGCAGCCGCGCCGCATCTAGTCGCGCACGCAGATCGTCGAGGTCAGCGTCAGTCGCATGAGCTTTGAACGCCTGCACATCGCTGGTCGGACGGTTCATGAGACCTCCTGGGCGTGGCGGATCCGGCGACATCTGAAGTGAACCGGCTTAGACGGTTCTAGCAGTCCGTAAGGTTTGGGCGCAACCTGCTAAGGTGGTTCCATGCGCGTCGAGTTCCCTGACTTCCGCCTCGGTAGGGTCCTGGCGACCAGCTTCACCGCGACTTTGACGGAGCGCCGCGGCGACCCCGTGGAGCGGATTCCCGCGCCGCACCGACTCGTCGACTGGCTGGCAGTGAGCGGGCTGGCCGTGAACTCCTGCACCACTGCCCAGCTCGAACTCGCCCGGAAATTGCGGGAGTCGATTCACGCCGCCGCAACGGCGGCCGCGCTCCAGGACCCTCTGCCTGCATCTGCTGTCCAAGTCATCAACGACTGCAGCGCACTAGGGCGGGCCGCGGCCATCTTGACGCCCGAGGGCAAGCGGCGGTGGCAGCTCAGCTCGGCTTCTCGCGTCGAAGATGCCCTCAGCGTGATCGCCGCCGACGCGGTCAGCATCCTCGCGGGCGAACGAGACGGAAAGCTGGCCCTGTGCGCGTCACCGACCTGCCAGGCCGCCTTCTTCGACACCAGTCAGAGCCGCACCCGCAGATGGTGTGACATGAACACGTGCGGGAATCGCCAGAAGAAGGCGCGCTTCAACGCCAAGGAGCGGAAGAACTCCAAACCGGCGGAGTGATCGTTTACTCCGCGCTGGCAGGGGGGTGCATTCCCTCCGCTGCTCCAGGGCGGCCGCCTGCTCCCGCTGACACTGGACGCAGCACTAGACGCCCGCGTCGTCGATCAACCCAAAGCCCTCCGGGAACGCTGCCAGGAACTCGCGGCGGGCCGGGTCGGTCTCGGCAACTGTCATTTCGCCGACCAGGTCGATCAGCTCTCGGCGCTGATCATCGGGCAGCGTGCTGACCACGTGGGCGACGCCCTCAAGCACCTTGACCGCGTCATCCGGATCCACCTGCTCGTCTTCGCTGCCGTCGATGAACCGCAGGACGTCGATCAAGGCCTCGGCCAAGGCGCGGGTCAGGGACGGGTACGAAGGGTACGAAGACGTCACTACGGTCTCCTGGCAGATCGGCGGCGGAGTCCGGCCACCCCATCACACCCGGGGGACGGCCGGCCGCAGACGCTCACCGAAGGCCCGGTTGACGCCGGTCGGCGCAAAAATTGGTGTGCGGGGCCGCCGGAACCGGGTAACGTCTAGGTCATGTTCTTCCAGACGCCGATTTACGAGTGAGAGCGTGATGGGCCCCTGCTGACGTCCTCCGATGTCGCCGCGCCCGTCCCCCACCGATGAATCCGTAGATCACTTCACATCACCCGGGAGAACCCGTGAGCAAGAACATCAACAACCCCGTGGGCATGGGCGGCGGCAAGCGCAAGAAGCTGTCCCGCGCCGAGCGGCAGAACAACGGCCCGCACCGCAACCTCGACCGCAAGGGTGCCGCCGACCAGAAGGCGGAGCTCGTGCGCAAGATGCGCGAGAAGACTCAGGCCGCCGAGGGCGCCGGGCAGACGGACGACGACACCGCACAGAGCTGACGCACCGCCGCCGCTGGGCGGCACAGCATAGGGCAGGGCCCGGACCACGACGCGTGGTCCGGGCCCTGCCCGTCTGCGCAGCGCAATGCTCCGCGCGGAGTGGAGCTCATGTGCCGGCATCTTCGGAGTCGGCGGTAGCCCGTTCCATGATGTCTGCGACCACCTCGGACTTGGCGTCCGCGTAGTTCTGCACGTACTCCCACTCCTGCTGGGACAGGAAGCGCTTGGTGTCGGCGTACAGCTTGCGGTCGCCGCTGTGCTTGCGCAGTCGATCACGGAAGAGCAGCATGCGGTCGACCTCAGGGCAGCCCGCCGACAGGACGTGCAGGTTGGCCGTGGCGGCACTCGGGTCAAGGTCGTACTTGCGCAAGAGCCGGTGCTCGTACCAATCGGGCTCGCGTATGACGAGCTCGAAACCGAGAACCTCCAGTGCAGGCACATATGAGGCGTCGGCGCCGGAATCCGGGACGATCAGAAGCATGTCGATGACCGGCTTGGCGGGAAGACCCGGCACGGAAGTGGAGCCGACATGCTCGATCCGGTGCTCAAGCCGGCTGAGGCGTTCACGTATCCGCGCGGCTTCCCATTCGAAGACCTCAGGCCAGCGCGGATCGTGGTCTCGCAGGGTGACCTGGCCGTTGAGCTTGGGCGGGGCGACGAGGTGGACTGCTTCGATCTCCTCGGCGGACATGGAGATACGCGGGTTCTGCTGCTCGGACATGGGGGCTCCTGTCTTGGTAGAGCTGAGCTGCGGCGAACCGATCGCCGGATAGATCGTTGTCCTTCGCACGGATGATCATTGCCGGTGGTCAGTACGCGTACAGCGTGGCCAAGCGGGGCAGTCGGCGGGCGAGTTCGTCGCTGTCGTCGAAGTCGAAGTCCCAGGCCGGATCGAGGACGGGGTAGCGCGTCGTGGATACGGTGTCGGGAATTTCTTGCTCCGTGGCGGCCAGATGCGCTTGCCAGCCGATGCCGAGGGCGTCCTCGCACTCAAGCTCGTAGCCCTCGGGTGCGGCGTCGCGGACGGTGGGGTTGTCGGCCAGCGTGTCGGGATCGGCCACAACCTGCTCGAATACTGTGCGGCCCTGCATGATCAGCCAGCCGCGGAAGTAGTCGAAGCCGTCGTCGGAACATCCGCCGTTGATCATGTAGGCGGCGGCCCAGAGTGGGGCCCGGTAGGAGTCGGCGAGGAGTTGGGCCACGGCACGGTAGGCGTCAACGATCGCGTGCGGAGGGCGGGTTGCCAGCAGGGTGGTGGCCTCTTGGGCGATGGCGTCGGCATCTTCCGGGTCGGGTACTTGCTGGCGTGCTTGGTCGATCAGGTTCCAGAACTGCCGCATTTCCATGGTGGCAGAGCTTGCCATGGGGCTCAGACATCTCGCCGTGGCTCAGAGGATCGCGAGCCTCCGCAAGTAGTGATGGGTACTCGATCTGGGCACAGCTTTGGCGAAGCGGTAGAAACGTGCCATGCCACGCTTCGAGATCACACCGATAGGTACGGTCCGGAACGACCGTATGGACATCCAGCACACGGACAACTGGGGCGCCGTCCGCAGCACGATCACCGTCGACGAACGCTTCGGCGAGGCTTGTCTCCAGGGCCTGGAAGGTTTCTCCCACGTAGAGGTCCTCTTCGTCTTCGACCAGTTCCCGGAACGCGACGACTACCGCGAGCCGCGCCCCTACCGCGGTCGCTCCGACCTTCCGCCCGTAGGTGTCTTCGCCGGCCGCGGCCCCCGCCGACCCAACCGCATCGGGATGACGTGCTGCGTCATCGAGTCGGTAAAGGGACGCGAACTTAAGGTGGTTGGGCTCGACGCGGTCTCCGGCACCCCGGTCATCGATCTGAAGCCGACGATGGTGGAGTTCCGCCCGGTGGACATCAAGCAGCCGGAATGGGTGAGCCAGTTGATGTCGGAGTACTTCCAGCCGTGAACGATGAACGATGAACGATGAGGTCGCAAGAAAACGATTGACGCTGCGGTGCCGTTCGTGAAGCATTCGGGACCGTGACGACGAACATCGATCATGACCACCCCACCCACGGACAGGACGCCCCGGCGGACCGCCCGCTCGCCCTGATCACCGGGGTGGGCCGCACCGTCGGTATCGGTGCGGGCATCGCCCGTCGGCTGGCCGCGTCGGGCTGGGACATCGCCTTCACCTACTGGAGTCCGTACGACGCCCGCATGAGCTGGGGCAGCGAGCCAGGAGCGACCGAGGCGATCAGGCGCACTCTGGCCGAGCACGGAGCGTCCACCACCGCGATCGAGGCGGATCTGGCCGACCCGGATACCCCGGCACGCGTTTTCGACGAGGTCGAGCAGCGGATGGGCAAGGTCACCGCGCTGGTGATGAGCCACTGCGAGTCGGTCGACTCCGGGCTGCTCGACACCAGCGTCGAGAGTTTCGACCGCCACTTCGCCGTCAACGCACGCGCCCCTTGGCTGCTCATCCGCGAGTTCGGGCGCCGCTTCGCCGCCGAGCGGGGAACCGGCCGGATCATCAGCCTCACCAGTGATCACACCGTCGGCAACCTGCCCTACGGGGCGAGCAAGGGCGCCCTGGACCGCATCACGCTGGCCGCCGCCCACGAACTCGCCCACCTCGGCGTGACAGCCAACGCCATCAACCCAGGGCCGATCGACACCGGTTGGATGCCCGAGGACGTACGGGAGGACTGCGTGCGCAGCGCCCCGCTCGGCCGCTTGGGCACCCCGCAGGACACCGCGCACCTGGTGGACTTCCTGTGCTCCCGGGAAGGCGAATGGATCAACGGCCAGCTGCTGATGAGCAACGGCGGCCTTGCGTAGCAGATCCTATGAACCCGAGCGCAACCCAAGAACGCTGTGCTGCACCACGCCCGAAGAGATGTCACTCTTACCTGAAGCCCGAGCAGACAACTCCACCAGCCCGGCTCGGAGATCGGCCGCCGGCTCACCCAGGACGATCGCACTGATGATCAGTTCCAGCATCAGGCAGTCGTACTCGTCGCCCACTCTCCGGTAGCGCTCTCGGTCGGCCTCCACCACAGCAGAGGCAATTCGCCTCCCCCCGGTTGTGAGGGCAAAGGTTGCCGCATAGACCCCGTGGCCGGTCCAACTCCGGTGCATGAAGAGGACGTTGTCCTCCATGAAGACGTTCCACTTCTGGTCCATGTCCTGGGCTCGGTATCCGTGCCGGATCCGGTCCCACTCCTCGTCGGTCCAGACCCGTTCCGGCAACTGGGTCACCTGCCGGGGCGTGCTGATCGGATGGAGGCGCCGGAACGACTCCCGGGTGAGTGGGGCATCTGCAGTCATGGCGTGATCCTACGGAAGCACCACTCCGACAGGGCAGTGGATTTCTTCGAGGGCAGAGCTGGTGGAACCCTCCAAGCTCGGCTGTGCATCGTTGTGCCGGTCAAGATCACCCCGTTCCGCCGCACGGCCGCAGACTTGCAGCACGCGGCAGCCAGGTGGCCGCCGTGACCTTGTCCGTGACGACACCGGCGACACTGACGACACCAGGGGGACCACACTGTGAGCGAACGCGTCATTGCGCCCAAGAGCCGGGGCTTCTTGTTCCTCGATTCCCACCCTGCCGGCTGTCGGCAACTGGTGGACGAGATGTGGCAGGCCGTCCCTGCCCCGGCCCCCGACGGGGACGAAGGGCCGGTGGCTCTGGTCATCGGCTCGTCCGCCGGGTACGGCCTGGCGGCTACGGTCGCGGGCCTGGCCCGTGTCGGGATCCGTGGCATCGGCGTATGCCTGGAGAAGGAGCCCGGGCGGCGTACCGGCACCGCGGGCTGGTATCGCACCGCCGCGACCGCCCGGCTCGCCCAACAGCATGGCCGGGACATGGTCTTCGTCAACGGCGACGCGTTCAGCGACCCGGTGAAGGAGGAGGTGGCTGACCTCCTCGCGGAGCGGTTCGGGGGGCGACTCGACTTCCTGATCTACTCGGTGGCCGCGCCTCGCCGCACCGACCCCGACACCGGCAAGACGTACGCCTCTGTCCTCAAGCCGATCGGCTCGCCGCACACCACCAAGACCCTCGTCTTCGACGAGAACGGTGCCCCGGAGGTGAAAGAGGTCACCACCGCACCGGCCGAGGACGACGACATCGAACAGGCCGTGGCCGTGATGGGCGGCACCGACTGGGAACGGTGGATCACGTTCCTGGCCGACCGGTCCCTGCTCGCCGACGGCTTTACTACTGCCGCCCTGTCCTACATCGGCTCGCCCCTCACCGCGGCGATCTACCGGCAGGGCACCATCGGGGCGGCGAAGTCCCACCTGGAAGCCACCGCGCGCACGTTGGACGAGCGCCTCGGCAAGACGCTTGGCGGCCGGGCCGTGACGTCGGTCAATGCCGCTGCCGTCACTCAGTCCTCGACCGCCATTCCGGGCATCGCTCTGTACGTCGGCCTGCTGCGGGGCGTCCTGGGGGATTCCATGGTGGCGCCGATCGGTCAACTGGTGGAGTTGTGGGACCAGTTGGCCGGAGCCCGCCCCCTCGACCTGGATGGCGAGGGCCGGGTCCGCCTGGACACCTGGGAACTCGACCCCGCCGTGCAGCGCGCCGTCGCCGAACGCTGGGGCGCCGCCACCAGCGACACCATCACGGAACTCGCCGACCTCGACTGGTTCCGCGACGAGGTCCGCCGCCTCTACGGCTTTTCTGTTCCCGGCATCGACTACACCGCCGCCGTCGAAACCGACGCACCCTGGCCCACGCTCATCCGCTGACCGTGGTCAGCGCAGGCCGGCGAAGAGATCCGTCTCGGGTACGGCGGCGTTGGTGGTGTCCTTGACGCGTACGAAGGTCTCCATGCCCATCAGCTCGCCGAACTTCTCCTTGCCCATCTTGAGGAAGAAGATGTTCTCGCCCTGACTGGCGTGCGCGGCCAGCGCATCGAACTTCTGCCCGCTGAACGCGGTGGTGTCCACCCACGTGGTGATCTCATCGTCGGGGAGGCCGATCTCGGCCAGCGCAGCGGCCTCGGCGGGATCCGGCTCCGGCATGTCCTCGCCGAACTCGCGCATCGTCTCCCCGAAGCGCTGCATCGCCGAGCGGGGCATCGTCGTCCAGTACACCTTCGGTGTCAGCGTGATCATCTCCAGGGCTGCCATCGTGATGCGGTGGGCCTGGATGTGGTCGGGGTGGCCGTAGAAGCCGTTCTCGTCGTAGGTGACGACCACGTCGGGCCGGTAGTGCCGCATGAGCTCCGCGAGCCGGGCGGCCCCTGTCTCCACGGGGGTCTGCCAGAAGGATCCGGGGGCCTCATTGCTCGGCCAGCCCACCATTCCGGAGTCGGCGTAGTCCAGCATCTCCAGATCGCTGATCTTCAGGACGTCACAGCTCTCCTCGAGTTCCTTGCGTCGCATCCGGGCGACGGCCGCCGGATCGTGACCGGGGTCGCCCGGCTTGATACCTCCCGGTCCATCACCGCAACCGCCGTCGGTACACGTCACGAGGACTGTTCTGATGCCCTCTGCCGCGTACCGAGCAAGGACCCCTCCGGTGCTGGTGGCTTCGTCATCGGGGTGGGCGTGTACTGCCATGAGCGTCAGGGGCCGGTCAATCATGAAACAGTCCTTCGGTAGGAATACGTGCTGTTTTATAGGAATGCGTAGTCCATGCAACCGCGCCGACCGGACTGGATGTTCCCGGATCGGCTGATCACCTCGACCCCCAGGTCAGGCGGGACGTGTGGCAGTGGGACGTGTGGCCATGACGACCACGCCCGGGCCGGTCTGCTCGTCCGCGGGAAGGCGAAGTTCGGCGACGGGCCGCAGCCCGGCCTGGACGATCAGGTCGATGAGCTGTTCCGGACGCCACTGGTGCGTGGTCCAGCGAACGGGTACCCCTCCGTACGCCTCGGTGCGCTCCGCGTCCTGGTCGCCGACGTGGGTGGCGGTGATGAAGTGTCCGCCCGGCTTCAGGGCGCGTGCGAAGAGGGCCAGGACCTGCGGGAGGACGGCACGGGGGAGATTGAACAGTGACCACCATCCGAGGACGCCGCCCAGGGATTCCTCGTCGAGGTCGAGCTCGGTGGCGGAGGCGACGCTGAAGCGGCACTGCGGATACAGCCGGCGCGCGTTTTCGATCATGCGAGGGGAGAGGTCCACGCCGGATATGTCGAGTCCGCGTTCGGCGAGGTAGCCGGTCACCGTGCCGGGGCCGCAGCCGACGTCCAGGACAGGGCCGAGGTCGCCCACGGTGTCGGCGAAGGCGTCGATCGAGGCCTTGAGCCAGGGATGGCGGCGGATGTCGCCCATGCCTGTCGTTGCCACCAGGTGGGCGTAGTTGTCGGCCACCTGGTCATAGGAGTTCCGGACGACGTCGAGGTCGGCGGGGCGGTCGATACGGCGTGCGTGCATCAGCCAAGAGTAGGGCGGCCCCCGTAAGGCGGGCGTCGTCCCACGACCCCGGCGTGCCTCGAGAAGCAACTCGCCCTGCGGCACCTCGCGTTCACAGAGTCGCAACCTTCGCACAACCCTTCGTACGCCTCATGAGTCACACTCCCGCAAGCCCTTCCCTCGCCTTGTCCATTTCCCTATTTTCCCTTTGACCAACGGAGTTCCACCGTGCGTGTACGTACCCTGGCCGCCACCGCCGTCGTGGCGGCGCTCACCGCCACCGGACTGACCCTGCCGCTCGCCGGGAGCGCCGCGGCGGACACGACGACGCCGCGGTTCGACTTCAATGGTGACGGATACGCGGACATCGCTGTCGGCATGCCCAATGCCACGGTGGACGGCAAGGCCAAGGCCGGCTACGTCAGCGTGATCTATGGCGGGCCGCAGAGTCCGAGCCAGTCCACCGGCGTCATCAGCCAGGCGGAGGCCGGCATACCCGGCACGCCCGAGGCGGGCGACCGCTTCGGCTCCTCCGTGGCGCCCGTCGACGTGAACGGCGACGGCGTCTTCGAGCTCGTCGTCGGCGCGAGCGGCGAGTCCCTCACCTCCGAGCAGCTCCAGGACGAGGGCACCATCACCGTGCTCGACAACTCGGAATTCAACATCAAGGGCACCACCGTGGCCAGGGGCACATCCGAGTGGAGCAAAATCGGCAGCACCATCGCCACCGGCGACTACGACGGCGACGGCGACACCGACCTCGCGTACAACAACGGCGGTGAGGAGCGCGGCTCGCTCCAGTTCAGGCCGGGCCCGCTCACCGCCGACCCGGTGACCCCCACCACCTTGCGCACCTACAGCATGGGCGGCCGCACCCACGACCTGGCCACCGGCGACTTCGACGGCGACGGCCGCGACGACCTCGCCACCACCTGGCAGGCCATGGAGGACTCCGGCACCTTCATCACGCGCTGGGACGAGCAGGGCGAGCCCGCCCAGTGGTGGGCCGACGCCGACCGCGGCAGCGCGCTGGCGGCCGCCGACTTCGACCGGGACGGCACGGACGACCTGGCGGTCGGCCTCGTGCAGCCCAACCCCGAGACGGAGACCACGCATTGCGAGAACCGGCTCGGCGGTGCGGTGCTCCTGCTCAAGGGCTCGAAGACCGCGGAGTTCGGCACCGAGAACGAGTGCATCACGCAGGACAACCCCGAGGTCGGCGGCACCGCCGAGGAGGGCGACGACTTCGGCGCCGCGCTGTCCGCCGGTGACCTCAACGGCGACAGCCGTCCGGAACTGGTGGTCGGCGTGCCCGGCGAGGACGTGGGCACCGTGAAGGACGCGGGCGGATACGTCACCCTGAACGGCACGGAGCACGGCCCCTACGGCGGTCTGGCCCGCAGCCAGAGCACCGCGAACATGCCCGGCACGGCCGAGGCGGGCGACCGCTTCGGCGCCCAGGTGGCCGTCGGTGACTACAACCGCGACGGACTGTGGGACACCGCGGTCAGCGCGCCCGGTGAGAACGCCGGTGAGCCCCGGTCGGGTGGTGTCTGGTTCGCGCCGAGCAGCACCGAGGAGACGTACCCGGTGGGCAAGTCGCTGACCCCGTTCGGCTTCGCGCTGCCTCATGGCGCCATCAAGTACGGCGAGGTCCTTGGGCAGTAAGTCCGCTTGCCGTCGTAGCACGTGAACTGACCTTCTCACCTTGCGATGTGGAGTGCCTGTGCGCAGTAAGAGACTCTCGGCCGCCCTGCTCGGCGCCGCCACCGTCCTCGTGTCGGCAGGGCTCGCCCCCATCGCGGGCGCGGCGCCGAGGGCGGCCGTCCAGGGGCCGGACTTCAACGGTGACGGGTACGCGGACTCCGTGGTCGGCGTATATCGAGGAGACATCGACGGCCAGAAGTCGGCCGGCTATTTGCACGTGCTCTTCGGCGGATCGAGCGGGGCCGCCGCCTCCACCACTTCCGTCAGCCAGAACAGCCCGGGCGTCCCCGGCACCAGCGAGAAGAACGACCACTTCGGCACTGCCGTGGCGACGTCCGACGTGGACGACGACGGCTTCACCGACGTCGTCGTCGGGGCGCCGGGCGAGGACGTCGGCAGCGACCCGGCGGCCACGGGCCACGGCTCGGTGGTCGTCCTGTACGGCTCCTCCAGCGGCGACTTCGAGCGCGGCCGGACGATCGCGCAGGGCTCGGCGGGCGGCGGCGCAGGGGACTCGCTCGCCGTGGGCGACTTCACCCAGGACGGTGCCGTGGACGTGGCGGTGGGCCTGCCCCACGGGGAATTCGGCGAGGTCGCGCTGCGACCGGGTCCGCTCACCGAGGACAAGCCGCTGACGTCCTTGCTCCGCACCGGCTTCGGCGGCACCTCGGGCAGGCTGGCGGCCGGGGACTTCGACGGGAACGGCAAGACCGACCTGGCGATCTCCGCGTACTCCAACGACTACTCGCGCACTGCCCTGTGGCGCTGGAACGGCTCGGCGCTGCAGGAGTACTGGAAGTCGCCGGCCACCGGCTACGGCATCGCCGCGGGCGACTTCGACGGTGACAGCGTGGACGACCTGGCGCTCGGGCACTGCCTGATCATCGCCGAGGCCGACCGGCCCACCGGAGCCTGCGGCTCCGACGAACTCGCCAAGGGCGGCAAGGTGCGGGTGTTCTACGGAGGCGGGGGCGCCGAGGGCTTCGGCACCCGCAACCACACCCTGAGCCAGGACACTCCGGGCGTCGCGGGCACGGCGGAGGACGCGGACAACTTCGGCATCAAGCTGGCCGCGGGCGATCTCAACGGAGACGGCCGGGACGACCTGGTGGCGGGCACGCCCGCCGAGGCCATCGGGACGGCGGACCGGGCCGGTTCGGCGACCGTGCTGACCTCGGGCCCGGACGGCCTGCTCGACGCCTCGGGCACCGCCAGGTCGACGGCCTGGCACCAGGACTCCGCCGGGGTCCCGGGGGCGGCAGAGGTCAACGACGAGTTCGGCTCGGCGCTTGCGGTCGGGGACTACGACGGGGACGGGGACGGCGATGTCACGGTCGGCGTCTACAACGAGTACGGCGCGGAGTACGAAGAGAACCTCAGCACGGGCGGAGTCTGGACCCTGCCCAACGGCGCAGGCGCCGGCTCCAAGGCGCTGACACCACGGCTGTTCGGGCTGCAGGGGGCGCTGTACTACGGGCAGATACTCGGGCGTTGAGACTCGGGTCGCCCGATCACCCACCGGGGGCGCCCAGTCCGGCGTCGCGGGCTTTGGCGACCGCGGCTGCCCGATTGGTGACGCCCAGTTTGACGAGGATGGCTGAGACGTAGTTGCGGACGGTTTTTTCCGAGAGGACGAGCCGCCGTGCGATCTCGTAGTTGCCGAGGCCGGTGGCGATGAGTTCCAGGACCTGCCGCTCCCGCTCGGTGAGTTCGGGGAAGATCTGGGCTGCGTAGTCCCGGTGAGCGCCCGTGAAGAAGGCGGTGATCCTTTGGGCGACGGTTTCCCCGTAGACCGCGTTGCCGGATGCTACGGCCAGGATGGCCCGGACGATTTCCGTTCGGTCGGCTCCTTTCAGGAGATAGCCGCGTGCTCCCGCGCGCAGCGCGCCGAACAGGGCCTCGTCGTCCTCGTGCATCGTCAGGACAAGGACACCCACGTGGGGATGGCGGGCCAGTACCGCCCGGGTGGCGGCCGCGCCATCGAGGCCGGGCATGGCCAGGTCGGTCAGCACGACGTGGGGCGTGGTCCGCTCGACGACGGCCAGCAGCTCGTCGCCCCGCGCCGCCTCTCCGACGACCTCGACCTCGTCGCTGGTGGAGAGAGCGGCTGTGAGTCCGTACCGAAACACAGGATGGTCCTCGGCGAACACCACGCGGACGGGGGAGGGGAGGGTCATGACGGCTCCAGGGGAAGGTCGGCGGCCAGGACGGTGCCGCTCGTCGTGGAATGAACGGTCAGCGTTCCGGCGAGGGCCTGGGCACGTCGGCGCATGGAGGACAGGCCCACGCCGGCCGGTGTGTTCGGGGGGATGCCGGCACCGTCGTCCGTGACGGTGATGTGCAGCGCACCGTCGTGGGCGGCCAGCACGACCTGGCAGCGTTGAGCATCCGCGTGGCGCACGGTGTTGGTGATGGCCTCGGTGACGATCCGGTAGGCGGCGGTCTCCACCTCGGGGCGCAGCTCGCCCAGGTGGGCGACGGTCATCTCGACGGGCAGGGTGCTGGATACGGTTCTGGCGTGGCGGCTGACGGCATCGGCCAGGCTCATGCGATCCAGTGCGGCAGGGCGCAGGCCGTCGATGATTCTGCGGATCTCCAGGACGGCCGCGGCGACCTCTTGGCTGATGCGGGTGAGCAGCGCGGCACAGGAGGCATGGTCGCCGGTGCGCAGAGTGTCGTGAGCGGCCTGCAGTCCCAGCCCTATTCCGGACAAGGACGGCCCCAACCCGTCGTGCAGGTCGTGTCTGAGCCGGTTGCGTTCCGCGCGGGTGGCGCCGATGACTCGGTCCCGCTCGATTTCCAGGGCTTCGGTGAGTTCCAGTGCACGCACCAGGACGGCCACCTGCGGGGCCAGCGCGGCGAGCAGCCGGGTCTCGGAGTCGCCATAGGACTCGGTGGGTGCCCGGTCGGCCACCACCAACGTGCCGACGAAGCGCCCCGCGACCCGCAAGGGGAAGGCCGGGCCGGTCTTCGTCGTGTCGCCCGTGGAGCCGATGCGCTGCCCGTCCGTGGTCGTCACGGAGGCCGCGGGCGCCTTGACGGTGTCGGTGACGGCCTGGAGAGCAGCGGGTAACAGATCCGACTCCTCCGCGACGGCGACCTGATCGCCCAGTTGCGCGATGGCGCGCAGCGGATCCTTGCGCGCGCCGTACACCAGGCGGTCCACCAGGCCCTGCAGCCGGTCCCGGGCCGGCGTGAGCGAAACCGCCACCAGCGCCGCGGCCAGTACGCCGGGCAGCGGGCGCTCGTCGAGGGCGGATCCGACCAGAATCGTGACCGCCAGATAGACGACGACCACTGCCCCGGTCAGGGTTCCGTAGACGAGGCCACGCCGCAGCACGATCTCGATCCCCAGCATGCGGTAGCGCAGCACCCCGATCGCCACCACCACCGGAATGAGCGCGACGCACAGGCCGAGCACCTGCTGAGGCAGTAGGTCGACGTAGGTGCAGGCGAGGAGCGGGCCCGCGGCGCAGACGAACCACACAAGCTGCTGCCGCTCGGGGGCCTTGGCATGCACCAGGCGGACCAGGGTGCCCACCCATATCACCAGGGTCGACACCACCAGGAGCGTGAAGTGGCCGCCGATCACGAGGGCCAGCACCCGGGGCGGCAGGGTGGCAGGCGGAGTGTGCCCGGGAGCGACGTCGTCATAGGCGGTCGGATCGAACGGCATCACCAGGACGGGCAGGACGATCGCCACGGCCACACCGATGACCGGCCATCGCCACCATCGGCTCGGCAGGCGACCGTCCGGGTAGAAGGCGAGCACGAGCGTGGGTGTGGCCAGAACCGGGGGAATCCACAATCCGGTGCTGGCCGCCGCCGCCCACGCCGAAGCAGGCCAAGCCGGTCGTGCCGCCACGACGCCGTAGGCCCCGTACGCGGCCAGAATCACTTGCAACACGGACAGAGCCCCGGCCTCGAGAAACAACCACCCCAGGACGTTGCGGGGCCGCAGGGTGATCAACGCCGCGCCTACGACGGCCCATTCCAGTCCTGCGGCTCCGACGATCCCCACGAAATTCCCGAAGTCCTCGAGCCGCTCGGAACGGGGCAGTGTCACGATCCACACGGCGCACCCCAGCGCCGTGGTGCTGCACAGCACCACGGTCCAGGCGACTGCCCGCGCGGCCATGCACTCAGTGTGCTGCGCCGCGTGTCCCGTACGACATGTGGCGTGTCCCGACTGTTGCGGGAATTTTCATGGCCTGCCCGGGACCAGAGCCTCAGGCCGGACAACCTCCGGGTGGTACAGGATGCTCGGCGACTCGATCCCATGTCAGGCGTGATGGCCCGCCGACAGTCGCAGCGGGGCGCCCACAGCGCGGCAGGGATTTCCGGCCGCCCCTACTCGGTCCGCGGCCGGCAACAGCACGATCTCGGGGGAATCCGCCATGACTTCAGTGCACTCCACGGCCGAGCGGGGCTCGCGCGTCGGTGCGGCCTTCACGGCCCTGATCCCGTTGGTCGCCGGCTCCGGCGTCGCGATCGCCTTGCGCAGAGCCGGTGCGGGCGAGGTTGCTGATGCGGCCGGAGCAGTGACCACCACCCTCGTGGGGCTGCTGTTCTTCCAGCAGTCCACCCGGCATGACGGGGAACGTGCCTGCGCTTCCGCGGCCGGGCTCTCGGATGCGGCCGCCATTGCGGGCAGGCGTATCAATGTCGTCCCGTCGTCCACCACCGTGGCGCTGAGTGTCGTCCTGGCCACGGCCGCGTTCTGGCTGACCTATCTGCTGACCACCTGGATGGGCATCGGCAGCCTGGGATATCTGAACGGAGAGGTCCCCGATGACCCCTCGGCGGTGGCCCGGCGTGTGGCGCTGCGGGCTCTGCCGGTGTTCATCCCGGTCGTGTTCCTGATCGCGGTGGCCGTCGGTCATCGGCTGCGGGCCCGGGCGGTGCTGGCGCTCACTGCCGCGGTCATGTTTTTCACCACCGCGGTTCTGGTGTTCCATCAGCTGTTGCTGCGGCACTGGGAGAGCGTTGCGCCCTGGCAGGTCGTGCGCACCCCCGAGGACCTCTACGTCCCCATCCTGTGCGGGCTCCTCTCCTTGATCGTCTGCCGCCTGGGGCTGTGGTTCGCGGCACGCACCCAGGGCCGCTACGACGCCATGCAGGAAGCGCGCCTCAGGGTGCCTGTCCCCAGCCGCACTTCGCGCGCACGCGCTCAGGGCTGAGGGGTTGCTCCGCCGTCGACGGGGAGCTCGACGTGCACCGTGTTGCCCCGCCGACGGGCAGATATGTGGAAGGTGCCGTTGAGTTCCTCGGCACGGCGGCGCATGGAGGCCAGCCCGACCCTCCCCTCACGCATCCGGTCCGGGTGCAGGCCACGCCCGTCGTCGTGCACTTCGAGGGTCAGGACCTTGCCGAAGGTGAGGCGGACCAGACAGTGGGTGGCCGCGGCATGCTTGACCACGTTGGCCAGGGCCTCCTCGGCTATGCGGAAGGCCGCGTACTCCACCGGGTCCGGGAGCGGGGGGACTGTGTCGGGTGCCTCCACATCGATCTGCAGATCCCCGCCGGTCGCCAAGGTCAGGACCAGAGCCCGCTCGCGCAGAGCGGGCACCAGACCGTGCAGGTCCAGGGCCGATGGCCGCAGGGCATCGATGACGCGCCGTACCTCTTCGACCGCGCGCCCCACCTCGTCGCGCAGGCGGCGCACGAGTTCCTCCAGGGATGACGCCTGGCCGCTGACGGATGTCTGCACCGCCTCAAGGCCCAGGGCGACACCTGAGAGTGAGGGCCCAAGGCCGTCATGCAGGTCCTCGCGGAGGCGTGCCCGCTCGGCCGCGGACACGTCCATGGCGTGTCGGCGGGCGGCCCGCAACTCCCGGTTGAGACGGTCGGTGTGGACGATCAGCGCCACGGGAGCCGTCAGGGCCTCGATCATGCGTGCGTCGGCGGGCGGGAACCCGTCCGGATCGGCCGGGCACAGGGCTAGGTCGGCGATACGGGTGCCGGCCACGATGAGCGGTCGTACCGTCGGCGGTGCTGACCTCGTTCCCGTCTCGGCCAAGAGGGTTCCGTCAGTCGCGGTGAGCGCGGCATAGGGGGCGCGCACCGCGGAAGCGACCGAGGCCACCGTGGCCGGCAGTACGTCGCTCAGATCGGCGGAGACGTGGCTGCCCAGCCGCCGGAACAGGCCCAACGGATCGTTCTGCGCACCATAGACGAGCCGATCCACCCCTTTCTGGAGCCGGTCACGCACCGGGGTGAGCAGCGCGGCCACCACGGCCGCCGCCGCGACCTCTGAGGCCGGGCCCGTCGGTACGGCGACGGCGACCAGGGCGGTGACCACGGCGTAGATGAACAGCACCACAGCGGTGAGTGCGCCGTACAGGAGCGTGCGACGCAGGACGAGGTCGATGCCAAGGAGCCGGTACCACAACACCCCCACCAACACCGCGAACGAGACCAGGCCCAGGGCCATCGGCAGCAGCCATCCCCATGCCGGAACGAACGACACGGCAAGCAACAGCCCCAACGCAACGAGAAGCCAAAGCAGTTGCTGCCGCTCCGGCCGCGGTGCGCGCCGTACGCGCACGCAGGCGCCGCCCAGCACCACCGCCGTCGCCCCGGTCGCCAGCAACGCACCGCCCTGCGTCAACGTGTCGGCCCAGGTGGCAGGCAGCTCGACCGCGGGGCCCGCACCTCGGTAGTACTCCGCTGCCGGCCGTGGCGCCATGGCCAGGCCCAGGGCGGCCGACAGCGCACCGGTGGCCAGGGCACGATTCACCCAGCGCCACCTGGCGGCGGGCAGCCGCCCCCGCGGGTAGAACACCACCAGGACGATCAGCATGCAGAGCGCCGGTACCCACAGTGAGTTGCCCAGCGAATAGGCCAGGCCGCCCCAGGGCAAGTGTTCCCCCGGTCTGGCCTGTGCGCGTACGGCGTAGACGGAGCAGAGGTCCTGGGCCGTTCCGAACACCGGCACCGCCAGCAGCAGCCAGCCGATGAGATTACGTGGTCGCGCGAGGATCAGCACGACACTTGCCGGAATCGCCATCACGACGCCCGCCAACTGGGCGTACGGCACCGGCTGTTCACCGGCCTGCGCGGGAAAGCGCAGCCCGCGCCCGACATGGAGCGTCAGCGCGGCGGAGGCCAGCGCGACGCCGGCCAGCGCACAGCCCGTACGGCGCAGGGTCGCGTCGGACAGGCGCGGTGGAGAGGGCACGGCCCCAGTGTCTGGCAGGGCGCACGGCCTGTCATCCGGCTTCGTCCCACCTCAAGTCCCATGCCATCGTGCGGTGTTCCCGACGAAGTCAGGACCACGGCCTCAGGCAGCGGGCGTGCCGGGCACACCAGCATGAGGCCTTGCCGCATCCGGCGAGAACGGCTCGGGGGAGCGGTTGAGTCAGCACAGGAGAACTCATGAACAAGGGCGTAGTTCACCTCGCACTGGTGGGTCTTGTGGAGGGCGTTGCTCGTTCCATCGGCCTGACGGCCGGTGCGGTCGACTCCAGTCGGGTGTCCGGTTTCCGCCGGGGTGCCGACGGCGAGACGGGGGCCGAGGCGCGTGAGGACGGCGCGGCCACCGACCGGTCGGCAACGCAGGTGCAGACACGGTCGGCCGCGGTTCAGCTGAACGGCCGCGGAGACAGCACCGTCTTCCCGACATGGTTCTTCGGGTCGACGATGCTGTCCGTGCGCAACGACGGCTCGTCGTACGGCGAGGCCGAGGTGCAGACGGTCCTGGGCGCGGACCCGGAGTGGCTCCCGCTGTCTCCCGGTGAGACCAAGTCGGTTCGGCGGTGGTGGGGAGCCGTACCGATTCGTGTCACCAACAACGCGGATGCCGCGCTGACCGCGTGGACCAGGTGACCTGTCGAACCACAGAGGCCTCGTGCGGTTCCCGGCGACTGCGGGAACCGCACGAGGCCTTCCGGTGCCGGGAGTCCCGGTGCCGGTCGGAACTCGCTACACCTTGGGCACCGAGAAGCGGAAGAGTTTCCCGGACCACGTGGCGTACAGGTTGTCGCCGATGGTCTGTGCGGACCACGTGCCGGAGCCGCCGGTGGCCCGGTGGTGCCAAATGCGCTTGCCGGTGTCGGCGTGGAAGGCGTACAGGCCCTTGGTGCCCGCGGCGACGAAGAGGCCGCGCAGAGCACCCAGCAGGTCGAGGTCGCCCAGGCCCGCTCCCGCGGTCCAGCGTTCGGCGCCGGTCTTGGCGTCGAGGCCGTGCAGGACCTTCTTGTCCAGGTGGCAGACGGTCGACCCGGCGCGCGCGTAGCCGCGGTTGCCGCGGGCGGCGGTCTGTACCGACCACAGGGTCTTGCCCGACGCCGGGTCGAAGGCGGCGAGCAGGCCACGGGTCGAGCCGCTGAAGCCGGTGCTCGGGTAGCAGAACAGGGTGCCCCCGAGCAGGCTCAGGGAGCCGGAGAAGCCGAGGATCTCGCTGTTGGTCGGCGGGAGTTCGGTGGATTTGCTCCAGAGCGTCCGGCCGTCATCGGGATCCAGGGCCAGCAGCTTCATGTCGGCGTCGATCCCGTAGAGCACCTTGCTCTTGTCCGGCGGGTAGAGCGTGACGAGGTCCCTCGTCCACACACGTTCACCCGTCTTCCGGTCGAGCGCGGAGTAGCCCCGGAGCATCGCGGCCGGATTGACTTTCGACGCGCCGCCCCAGGCGAGCAGAGCGCCCGCCGGAGTGGCGCCGATGATCATGCTGACGTCCTTCACGTCACGTGAGGTCCACCGCACCTCACCGCTGGACGCCTCCAGTGCCCGGAAGCGCCCGCCGCTGGTGGTCAGCACCAACTCGCCGTCGGAGAAGTCCAGTTTGGCCGTGTCGTCGCCGTCCGGGGGTGCGTCCCACAGCTTTTTGCCGGAGCGGCCGTCGAACGCGTGCACCTTGCCGTCCGTGCGCACCGTGTACACGCGCTTGTCGTCCGGGAGGGCGGCTGTGTTCTGGCCGCCGAGGTCCTTCCACAGGAGCTTGCCGGTGCTGCGGTCGAAGCAGGCACCGGTGGTCTTCTCGGTGCACAGCAGCGTGGAGCGGGTCGCCGCGCGCAGCGACATGCCGGGCAGCGGGAGCTCCTTGGTCCAGTCGAGGGTGGGGGCGGTCACTGCTCCCTCGCCGTTCTCGCCGCGGGAGCGGAGGAACCAGGCGGTGCCGCCCGCTGCCGCGGTCACGGCGAGTACGGCGCCACCGGTCAGCACGCGGCGACGGCTGAGCAGCGGGCCACGCAGCGCGCTCTGCACCATGCGCTGGTCCTCGGTCACCTGCGCCTCGACCGCGCCGAGCCAGCCGGCGGTGGTCTCCGGGCGCAGCCAGGCCTGGAGCTGCGCGACGGTGGGGCGGCGGGCGGGGTCCTTGTCGAGGCACGCGGTGACGATGCCGAGCAGGCCGTGGGGCACGCCGTTCAGCTGCGGCTCTTCGTAGGCGGCCCGGTAAAGCAGGGCGTGGGCCGCGCCGGTGCCGAAGGGCGGGAGGCCGGTGGCGGCGAAGGCGAGCACGGAGCCGAAGGCGAACACGTCGCTCGCGGGCGTGAGTTCGCCCCCTCGCGACTGTTCGGGCGACATGAAGCCGGGCGAGCCCGCGACCTGCCCCTCGGTGGTCAGCACTGTTCCGTCGACGGCCCGGCTGATGCCGAAATCGATGACCCGGGGGCCGTCGCGGGTGAGCAGGATGTTGGACGGCTTGAGATCGCGGTGGATGAGCCCGGCGCGGTGGATGGCGGCCAGCGCTTCGGCGAGGCCGCCGCCGAGCACCCGCAGGGTGGGCTCCGGCATGGGGCCATGGGCCTCCAGGGCGTCGGTGACCGAGGGGCCGGGGATGTACGCGGTGGCCAGCCATGGCTGCGGCCCCTCGGGGTCGGCGTCGATGACCGGCGCGGTGAAGGCGCCGGACACCGCGCGGGCGGCGTCGACCTCGGCCTTGAAGCGGCGGCGGAAATCGGGGTCGGCGGCCAGTTCGGGACGTACGACCTTGACGGCCACCGCACGACCGCTGCGTGACGCGGCGAGGTGGACGCGGCCCATGCCGCCCGCACCGAGCTCTCGGATCACCCGGTAGGGGCCGATGTACGTGGCCGAGGCGGGGGAGGGGGCGGGGGAGGCGGCTTGCGGAGGCGGCGTGGGCCCGGACGGCACCGGCGCGGACGGCGGCATGGGCGGTGTGGGCGGCATGGTCACGGCGCGTCGCTCCGGAAGGCGTGGAGGGTGGTCTCGGATGCGGCGAAGAGCGTGTTGCCGGAGATCTGCAGCAGCCAGTTGCTCTTGCCTTCGGTCTTGTCCCTGGCCTCGTCGCCGGCCTCGTCACCGTCTTTGGCACCGGCTTTGTCTCCGGTCCTGCCGTCTGAGGGCTGGTGCGCCCAGAGCGCTTTGCCGTCGGAGGCGCGCAGGACGACGAACCCCGGGACATCGCCGGTGGCCCAGGTGGCGATGGCCAGCACGGACGAGGAGACGGCGGGCCCCTGGTCCTGTGCGCCGCCGGTGGTCGTCAGGTGCACCGGGCTCGCGGTGTGCCACACCTGCTCGCCATTGCGCATGTCCAGGGCGAACACCGTGCCCTGGCCGTCGTAGAGATAGGCCTGCTCGCCGCGGACCCTGGCCGCGCTGATGGTGGTCGTCTCATTGACGGCCGTCCACAGCTTCTCGCCGTCGGCGGCGCCAAAGGCCTGCACCTTGGTGCTGGTGACGAGCAAGGTCTTTCCGTCGGTGGACAGGTGGGGGTAGGCGCCGGGTTCGATGACGTCGCGTACTTTCCACTGTTCGGTACCCGAGCGCAGGGCAAGGCCATGGAGTGTGCCGTTGTCCTGGAGGAAGCAGCGGCTTCCCTCGGCGTACGCCTGGAAATCGCTGCCCTTGACCTTGCGCGACCACAGCACCTCACCCGAGCCGACATCGACCGCGAGCACCCCGTACCCCTCGTGGCCACTGGTGCCCACGATCGCCACCGAACCGGCGACGGACAGGACGCTCTCGATGAAGTCGGCGGACTGGGCGCCGTCATCCTGCTCGGTGACCGTGTGGGTGAACTTCTGCTCGCCCGCGGCGTCGACGCCGAAGAGATGGCCGCGCTCGCCGCTCCAGGCCGAGGCGAACAGCGTCGGCCCGCGTACGCCGAGCCACTTCGGGTCCCCCGAGACGCCGGAGGGCAGGCGCAGCGACCCCGCCCAGCGTTCCTTGCCCGTAGTGGTGTCGTAGGCGGTCGCGCGTCTCTGCTCCCAGTGCACCAACACATCGCCGTGCAGGTGGAGTTGTCCGCTCGACAGCTTCTTCAGCGGGACCGTCCACTTCGGCTTCGGTCCGACCGGGACCTTGGGGCGGGGCCGGCCGGTGGTGCCCGCGTCGGCGCGGGCCGGGGCGGTGCCGGGCTGCGAGCGCCACCCGGCCAGCGCCGCGGCTCCTCCGCCCGCCGCGACGGTGGTGCCGGCCGCGGCGATCCACAGGATCCTGCGGCGGCTGGGCACCCGGGGGACGGTGGCGAACGGGTCGTCGGGCGGCGCGAGGGACGCCATGGGCACGGGTGGCGCCGACACCAGCACGGCGGCGTGCGCCTCCCGCCGCGCCAGGTCCTGCCGCAGGCCCTGCGTGAGCAGCGCGGCGGGATCGGCGCTCCCCAGCTCGGCCAGCACCGACGCGGCGGGCGGCCTGCGGGTGGGGTTCTTGTCCAGGCAGGCACTGACCAGTGGCCTCAAGGCCGAGGGAATGCCGTCCAGTTGGGGCTGGTGATGGACGACCCGGTAGAGGACCTCGGTCGCCCCTCCGGAACCGAAGGGGCCCTGTCCGGTGGCCGCGAAGACCAGCACGCAGCCCAGGGAGAAGAGGTCGGCCGCCGGCCCGGCCTCGCGACTCGACATGATCTGCTCGGGCGCCATGAACCCGGGCGTCCCCATCACGGCGCCGGTCCGTGTCACCTGGGTGGCGTCCACCGCTCTGCTGATGCCGAAGTCGATGACCCGGGGCCCGTCATCGGCGATGAGTACGTTGCCGGGCTTGAGGTCCCGGTGCACGATGCCGGCGTCGTGAATGGCCAGCAGCGCCTCCGCGAGGCCGGTGCCCAGGGCCCGCAGACCGGCCTCGGTCAGTACACCGAAGTCGCGCACGGCGTCGTGCAGCGACGGCGCGGGGACGTAGGCCGTGGCCAGCCAGGGCTGCGGTGCGTCGGCGTCCGCGTCGAGCACCGGCGGGGTGAAGAAGCCGCTCACGCGGCGAGCGGATTCGGCCTCGCGCCGGAAACGACCGCGGAAGTCGGGCGCCTCGGCGTACTCGGGCCTGATGACCTTCAGGGCGACCAGCCGCGAGCCCGGCGATCGGGCCAGGAACACCCGTCCCATGCCGCCCTCGCCGAGGAGCTGGAAGATCTCGTAGGGGCCGATACGGGCGGGGCTCCGCTGCCGAGGGACCTGACCGGGCGGATACGGGAGGTCGGTGACCGGCCGGGTGGGCGTGGCCGGAGGCTGGAGCACGGTGGTGTGTGCGGGCTGAGCGGGCAGTGCGGGCTGTGCGGCCTGTTCGGCTTGTGCCGGCTGTTCGGCCTGGGCGACTCGCGGGTCGCTGCCCTGGTGGGGGTGTGTGGGCATGTCGTGGCCGCGGCGGTCAGCTCAGCGAGCCGAGCACATCACGGGCGGCGGCGATGGCGGCATCCTCGGCCTGCTTCGGCGTGGTGTCGGTGGATTCCCGGCTGTAGACGAAGTCCACGCTGAGCGCGGCGTTGCCTTCCATGACGACCACCTCTGCCTGGGCCAGCGTCCCGTCCTGGGCATCGACGGTGTTGATGACAAGAGACTCGTCGCCGAGCCCGCTCACCGGCTGGGAACCCTCCACCTTCCGCATGCCGTTGAGGTCGCTGAGCGCCGTCTTCTTCTTGATGTCGTACTGGCCCTTGACGCTCGCGCCGACGGTAAGGCTCACCCCGAGGCTCTGGTAGACGCCGTAGTCGTCCGGCTGCCATTCCGGCATCCTGGTGATCATCGAGGGCAGATCCTTCTCGTCCATCAGGCCCGGCGTGCACTTGCCTCCGGGCGCGATCTTCTCGATGGTCGACGCCTTGATCAGCTCGCACCCCTTGGGCACCTTGGTGAACGCCTTGCCCCCCGACGGTGCCTCAGGTTTGGAGACGTCTCCCGGTACGCCGGCGGGCTTGCCCGACGCGGTGTCCTTCTTGTCGTCCCCCGATGTGGCGACAACGACGCCGATGACCACGGCCACGGCGAGCGCCGCGGCGCCACCGATCAGCCAGACGCGAGAAAGGCCGCCGCGCGGGCCCGAGCCGCCGGGACCTCCGGGGCCGCCCGGCGGAACCGGCTGCGTCCAGGCCGAGGGCGCGCCCGGCACCTGCGGCGGGACGGGCGGCGGCGCCTGGTCGGGCATCGGGGGCGGCGCCTGCCGGGGTCCCTGGGGGCTCTCACCGAAGCCCTGCCGGGGGCCCACCTGCGGGTTCTCACTCACTGAACGGCTCGCTTTCCTACGGTTCATGCCCCCGGGGCAGGCGGCAACCCGTCCCAGGGGAAGAGGCCGGAACGGATCGACCGGGACCGGACACGACGCGCCGAACCCTCTCGCGAGACACTGCAATGCCGATGAAATTCTGCTGAAGCAGAGGATCGGGCTGCCGCAGGGAAAACGGGGACCTGCGGTGAACTGCGCTACGCACGGGGGAGTTCGGAGTGGACACGAACAGAGCGAACACTGCGGATACGGCGGATACAGCGGACACGGCAGGCGTGGGCAGAACAGCAGCCGCAGGCACGAAGGGTACGGAGGAGGCCACGGCCGACCGGCTGCGTCTCGCCCTGCTCGGCCCGGTCGGCGCCTGCCGCGGCGAGACGCCGCTCGACCTGGGTCCCGTACGGCGGCAGGCGGTGCTGGCTGCCCTCATCCTGCGCGAGAGGACGCTCGTCACCCATCAACAACTCCTGGACGACGTATGGGGGCTTGAACCGCCGGGCACGGGCCGCCGGGTTCTGCCCAGTTACGTCTACCCCCTGCGCAGGGCCCTGGACGCGCCCGGCACCGGTCCCACCGCATCCGTGATCCGCGGCGAGCGCGGCGGATACCGCTTCGTACCCGACGAAGCCCACACGGACGTACATGAGTTGAACCGACACACCGCCGCCGTACGCGGGGCGAGAGCCGAGGGCGACCTCGCCGGCGCACTCGACGGCTGTGTACGGGCTCTGCGCCTGTTCCGCGGGGAGCCGCTGGCCGGACTGCCCGGCCCGCTCGCCGACGCCGAGCGGCAGCGTCTTGCCCGCCGGCGGCGCACCCTCCACCAGGAGCGGGTGGAGTGCCTGGTGCTCCTGGGCCGCAATGCGGAGGCCCTGGACGAGTTGCTCGCCGCGCCCATGGCGCAGCCGTACGACGAGCCGCTGGCCGCCCTGCGTATGCGCGCGTTGTACGGCAGCGGCCGGCAGGCCGAAGCGCTCGCCGTGTACCAGGAAACCCGCCACCGGCTGCGCGACGAGCTCGGCGTGGAGCCGGGCGAGGAGCTGCGCCGCGTGCACCAGGGCGTGCTGCGCCGGGACGATCCGCTGCTGCTCGGCCGGGCCCCGTCGCCTGGCGCCGCACTCTCCCCGCAATCACCGCCCCTGGCGGCCGCAGCCCCACCGGCCCCCGAGCCTTCCCCGCCCCCGCCTGCTCCCACGCCCCGGCCCCGCCGCAACGAACTCCCCGGCGACACCGCCTGTCTCGTAGGCCGGGAGACGGAACTCGCCCTGCTCACCGCGCCGGCGCCGGTCGGCTCCGTGTCCGTGGCCGTCGTGGACGGCACGGCAGGCGTCGGCAAGACCGCACTGCTGGTGCGCGCCGCCTGGATGCTGCAGGACCAATACCCCGACGGTTGCCTGTTCGTGGACCTGCACACGCACGGCGCCCCCCACGAGAGCCTGCGCCCGCAGCGCGCACTGCACCAGCTGCTCCGCGCCGTCAACGGTGCCGACGACGAACTCCCCGACGGGCTGGGCGAGTTGGTCACCGCCTGGCGGGCGGCCACCAGCTCCTTGCGCCTGCTGGTGGTGGTCGATGACGCCGGCAGCGCCGAACAGGTGCGCCCGTTGCTGCCCGCCGGGCCGGGCAGCCGGGTCCTGGTGGCCGGCCGTCGGCGCCTGCCCGGCCTTGACGCCGATCAGCGGCTCACCGTGGAGCCGCTGGACACGGGCGAGGCGGTCACCCTGCTCTCACGCCTGCTCGGGGAGCAGCGCGCCGGACAGGAACCGAAGGCCGCGCAGGAACTCGCCCACCGCTGCGGCGGACTCCCGCTGGCGCTGCGGATCGCCGGAGCCCGGCTGCAGAACCGCCCGGCCTGGACGCTGGCCCACCTGGTCGGCCGGATGTCCGACGACCAGCGCCGCCTGGGCGAGCTCAAGGCGGAGGACCGCAGCGTCGAGACCGCCTTCCGGATGTCCTACGACCTGCTCGCCCCCGAACTGCGCCGCTGCTTCCGCGCGTTGAGCCAGGCACCCACCGCCGAGTTCGACGGACTGACCCCCGCCGTCATGCTGGGCCACTCGCTCCGGGACACCGAGGACCTCTTGGAGCGCCTGGTCGACGCGAGCCTGTTGCAGCAGCCACGGCCCAGCCGCTACCGGCTGCACGATCTCGTACGCGACCATACGCGCCGTCTCGCCGCCGCCCTACCCGAGGAGGCCGCCGCCGACCGCACCGCCGTACTGCACCTCTATACGGCCGCCGGACGGATCGCCAGCGACTGGGGACCGGAGGGCTACCCGACCGGCCCCGATGTCTCGAAGGCACCCTTCGCGGACTGGCGGGAAGCCGACGCATGGCTGGAGGCCGCGGGCGGCCAACTGCTCGACGTGGTCGCTTTCGCCGCGGCCACCGAGCAGCTCGACCATGCTTGCTGGATCGCCGAGTCCCTGGTCGACCCGCTGGTCCGCCAGGGCCGCTTCCACGAGTGCCGCTCGGCTCTGGAACTCGCGCTGCCCGGCGCCGACCTGGCAGACGACCGGCGGATGCCCTCATCCCTGCGAAACTGCCTGGCCATCGCGGACATCTACCAGGGGCGTTTCCAGCAGGCGCACGCCTGGTGCACCGATGCGCTGCGCCTCGCCCGCCACCAGGGCGACCTGCGCGAACAGGCCAGGGCGACCGCCGTCATGGGCGCCTCCGAACGCGCGCTGGGCCGCTTCCCGCAGGCGGCCGCCCACCTGAGCGAGGTCATGGGGCAGGCGGCCCGGCTCGACGACGACTGGCTGGCAGGGATGTCGAGCTGCAACCTCGGTGCACTCCACGACCAGCAGGGACGCCACGAGGAAGCGCTCACGTACTACGCCACCTCCCTCACCTTCGCCGAGAAGATCGGCCGCCCCAGAATGATCAGCAAAACCCTGTGCTTCACTGCCGAGGCCCACCTAGCACTCGGACGGCACTCCGAGGTCAAAGACCTTGCGCGACGTGCGGCGGACCTGGCCCAGGAAGTCGGCGACCTGCAACTGCGCGCGACGAGCCTGTCCCTGCTCGGCGCAGCCGAACACGGCCACGGAGACCTGCCGTTGGCCATCACCCTCCAGCGAGAAGCACTGGCCACGCTCACCGAGCACACCAGCAGACCCCTGGAGATGGAGGTCCGCCGCCGACTCGGACACACCTACGCGGCGGCGGGCCACCCGGCCGAGGCCGAGCGGCAGTTCCACCTCGCGCGGTCCTTGGCCCGGGCGATGTAGCCCAACGGGCCCTGGGCGTGTACTTTTCCGGCGGTGTCCCGGAGTCTGTTGTGGTGGACTCACCGTTGACCACTTATCTGCTTCCCGCTGTCCTCGCCGTGATCATGTTTGGTCTCGGACTCGGTCTGGCCGTGGCCGACTTCCGTAGGATCGCGGCGTTTCCGCGGCCGGTGGCCTGCGCGCTGTTCTGCCAGCTGGTGCTGCTGCCCGCCGCCTGCCTGGGCCTGGTGTTCGCCTTCGACCTGGGCCCCGCGCTGGCGGTCGGCATGATGCTGCTCGCGGCGTCTCCCGGCGGCACCATGGCCAACATCTTCAGCCACCTCTTTGGCGGTGACGTCGCCCTGAACGTGACCCTGACCGCCATCAACTCGGTGATCGCGGTCGTGACGCTGCCGATCGTGGTGAATCTTTCCCTGAACCACTTCATGAGCGGCACTGATGAGGCGCTGGGCCTGCGTTTCGACAAGACACTGCAGGTGTTCCTGGTCGTACTGGTGCCGGTGGCGGCCGGGATGCTGGTTCGGCACCGGCGACCCGATTTCGCCGAACGCTCCACCCGGGTGGTGAAGGTGACGGCGGTGGCCGCGCTCGTCGGGATCATCATCGCGGCACTCGCCGCCGAGCGGAAGAACGTGCTGGGCTACCTCGCCGACGTAGGCCTGGTGACCTTCCTCTTCGGCGTCATCTCCCTGAGCGTCGGCTACGGCGCGACCCGGCTGGTCCGCGGCGATCACCGGCAGTCCGTCGCCACCTGCTTCGAGATCGGCATGCACAACACCACGCTGTCGATGGCGATCGCCCTGAGCCCCTCGCTCCTGGACAGCACCCGCATGGCGATCCCCTCGGCGGTGTACGCGGTGCTGATGTTCGCCATGGCCCTGGCCACCGGTTTCCTGCTGCGCCGCATGGCTCCGACAGGCACCACTCACCCCTCCGCCGCGCCCCCGACACCGCAAAAACCGGTCGGCCCGTAGTAACAACACTTTCGCTTTGCCTGCCCGGCTGCCAACCCCCGCATCACGCTTTAGTCTGCCCGAATGACCTCGGACGGGATATCAACTGCGGCTGCCGACGCGGCTGCGAGCACGAATGCGCAGGCCGCCTCTCCGGTGATCCTGCCCGGACGGCGTCGCGGTTCTGTGACCCGGCTGGATCACGGCGTCCTGATCGTGCAGTCACGCGCTTCCCAGAGGCGCATACCGGTTGCGGCGATCGAGCGGGTGGAGGTCAAGGGGCCCAAGGGACGCAGACTTGTGGTCGTACTCACCGCGCCGCAGGCAAGCGATCAGGAGTCCTTGACGGTCTACAGTCGCAGCGCTCCAGCCGTGCTGGCCTTTGCCCACACGCTGAGGCAGTCCCTGCCGGTCCGCGACGAGGCCCAACCCCGGCCCGACGGAGCCCTGTTGATGACGCGGGCAGCGGTGGCGAAGCCGGTCATCGACCGGCGCCGCGCGGTCTTGCGTTGTTCGGTGTCGCTCTACATGTTGGCAGCGGCGACGATGCTGATCGCCGGTCTTTCGGGTGCGGTCGAGTGGTACGCGGCCCTGGCGTGCTGGTTGATCGGCGCTGTCGCGGTTCCGCTCCGCCACGGTGTGCGCGCAGGCTGGGAGATGACCCGAGAGACATGGAGGCTGCGCACCTGCGGCGTCCTCGTCGAGGGACGCAAGCTGTACTCCGGTACCTACGAGTTCACCGACGCCGACGGGCGGACCCGCCAACTCACGGACACCTACGAGTCCGCGGAGCAGGTGCGGATTCTCTACGATCCGACGGCTGCCGGACAGGTTGCCCAGGTGGGTCGCCGCACTGCCGGCACGCTGGCCTTCGCCCTCATCGTCTTCCTCCTCTCCCTCGCCATGACCGTGGCGTTGGCGGCCATCGGGGTGGCGGGACCGCTGGCGGCCCTGGACGTCCTCCCTGTCGGCCTGTTCTGAGCCCGGACGGCGGAAGCTGAACCGGCCCAGCACTGCCGGGAATCCAGAAAGCCGCTCGGAGGCTGGTCAGCAGGTCGGCCCGGCGCGATGCTCGGGGGCAGTCTCCCCATCAGGAGGGCCCATGAAGGCCATTGCCCAAGGCTCCTACGGCACCGCCGACGGCCTGGAACTGCGCGACGTCGACCGTCCCGTTCCCAAGGACAACGAAGTGCTGGTCCAGGTACATGCCGCCGGGGTGGACCCGAGCATCCTGCACCTCATGACGGGCAAGCCCTACATCGCCCGCCTCGCCCTGGGACCGCGCAAGCCCAAGAACCCGGTCCGCGGCTGGGACCTTTCCGGAGTGATCGAGACGGTCGGTACGAAGGTGACGCGCTTCGAGCCGGGGCAGGAGGTCTTCGGCAGCGGCGACGGCTCGTTGGCCCAGTACGCCTGCGCCAGGGCCGACAAGCTGGCGCCCAAGCCCGTCAACCTCACCTTCGAACAGGCCGCGGCTCTCCCCGTCTCCGGAGTCACCGCCCACCAGGCCCTCAGCGGCAAGGCCCGCCCCGAACCCGGGCAGAAGATCCTGGTCATCGGCGCGTCCGGCGGCGTCGGCTCCTATGCCGTGCAGCTCGCCGTCGTACAGAAAGCTGAGGTCACCGCCGTCTGCGGCCCGAGCAACGCGGACTTCGTGCGGGCCCTGGGCGCCACCCACGTCATCGACTACACCACCGGGGAGATGACCGACTCCCAGCAGCTGTTCGACATCATCGTGGACACCGCGGGCAACCGCCCGCTGTCCTTGCTGCGCCGCGCACTGGCCCCGAAAGGTGTCCTGGTGATGGTCGGGGGCGAAGGCGGCGGCGACTGGGTGGGTGGAATGGGGCGCCAGCTCGGCGGCTACGTGCTCTCACCCTTCCTCGGCCAGACGCTGAGCAGCCTGATCGCGAAGGTGCGCCACGAGGACCTGATGGCCCTCAAGCAGCTCGCCGAGAACGGCACGATCACACCGGCCATCGACCGTACGTATCCGCTCGACGAGGCCGTCACAGCAATCAGGCATCTGGAGACGGGGCATCCCCGGGGCAAGATCGTCGTGAGCGTGTGAGATTCAGTCCGTGAGCCAACCGGGGCTGACCATGCGGTACTCGTAGGCCATGACCACCACTTGCGATCTGTCGCGGGCGCCGAGTTTGGCCATGATGCGGCTGACGTGGGTCTTCGCGGTCAGGGGCGAGACCACCAGTTGTGCGGCGATCTCGTCGTTGGTGCGGCCGGCGGCGATCAGCCGCATGACTTCACGTTCGCGGCCGGTCAGCGCGTCGAGGCGCTGGTCGGGCTCCCTGGGTTCGTCCGGGCGGCCGGCGAATTCGGCGATGAGCCGGCGGGTGACGGAGGGGCTGATGAGCGCGTCGCCTCGCATGGCGACGCGCACCGCGTGCAGGAGTTCCGCCGGTTCGGTGTCCTTGACGAGGAAGCCTGTGGCGCCGCCTCGCAGGGCCCCGTACACGTACTCGTCGAGGTCGAAGGTCGTCAGCATGACCACCCTGACCGTCGACAGTTCCTCGTCGGCGGTGATGCGGCGTGCGGCTTCCAGCCCGTCCATGACCGGCATGCGGATGTCCATGAGGACCACGTCGGGCCGTAGCGCGCGACAGGCGGCGAGGGCGGCCTGCCCGTCGGCGGCCTCGGCGACCACGTGCAGGTCGTCCTCGTCGTCGAGGATGCCGCGGATCCCGGCGCGCACGAGGCGCTGGTCATCCGCCAGCAGGATCCTGATCATCAGCTGTTCCGCCGATCGGTTCGTGGTGGTCTGAGAACGGTAGCCGGGCCTGGACGGCGAAGCCGCCCGCGCTGCCCCGTTCGGCGCTCAGCGTGCCGCCCAGCGCACGTGCCCTTTCCGTCATGCCCGCGATCCCGCTGCCGTTCCCGGGCCCGAAGAGGGGTGCACCTTGTCCGTCGTCCTGGACGCTGAGCTTCAGTTCCCGGTCGCCGTGGTGGATGCGGACGACGACGTGCCGGGCGCCGCTGTGCCTGACGGTGTTGGTCAGTGCTTCCTGGACGATGCGATAGGCGGCGAGGTCCACCGATGCCGGGAGTGGTGAGGGGGTTCCGCTCTGCTCGACGCGTACGTCCAGACCCGCCCGAGCGGTTGCGGCAACCAGCTCGTCGATCCTGGTCAGGCTCGGCGGGGGAGCGGTGGGAGCCTCTTCGTCGACCTGGCGCAGGACGCCCAGGGTGGCGCGCAGTTCCCGCAGTCCTTCCTTGCTGCCCTGCTTGATGGCGCTGAGTGCTTCCTGCGCCTGGGCGGGATCTTTGCGCAGCCTGTGCAGGGCGGACGACGCCTGCACGTGGATCATCGACATGTTGTGGCCGAGCACATCGTGCAGTTCACGGGCGATGCGCAACCGCTCCTGCGTGGTGCGCAGCCTCGCCACCTCCTCGGCGTAGGCGATGCGGCCGTGTCGCATCGCGCCCAGCGCCACCACCGCGACCAGCCAGCCGGTCAGCATGAACACCGCTGTGCCGCTGACGTCACCGGTGCCGACCAAGACTCCCGCACCCACGCCGACGACCATCACTGCGGCCATGGCGACCGATGCCTTCGTCCGGCCCTGGGCCGCCAGCGCGTACAGCGCGGCGATGGGGATCACGACGAGCGGGCCGTCGACCGTGCTCAGCAGGTGGTAGACGCCTGTGCCGATCACCGTGAACCAGCCGACCGCCACCGGATGGCGGCGACGCAGCGGCAGCGCCGCACACACCGCCACCGCCAGGATCCAGGAGCCGACCAGCGATGGGGTCGCGTCCCAGTTCGAGCCCAGGCGCTGCCCCTCGGCCACCCCCACGAGCACCAGCACGACCCCGGCGAGCGCCATGTCGGCACGTGGCCCGGTGGGCAGGCGGAGGCGCGTGACGTCGAGGTGCGGCATTGCTTCATTCTGCCTGCAACACGGCACGAGATTGGGTGCTATGTATGCGTTTGCGCTCAGGTTGGGTGCTGGAGAGGTACGCGGTAGGCGGCGCCGTACATCCACTGGTGTACGGCGCCGCCCCAGCCTCCTGCCGCTGGTGCAGGACGAGTGTCAGCCGTAGGCCGACGCTCGCGCCCGGGGCTGACGAGCACGATCAAGGGCATGTCTTCCTCCCGCGGCTCTGCCGCGTCCCTTGCTCCGCCCACGCCACAGGGCGCCGAACCGTCCGCGCCCGTCGGACGGTTCGGCGCCCTGGCAGGATGGGCGCAGCGTCATCGCTGGGCCGCCCTCCTGCTCTGGGTGGCCGTGGTGGCCGCCATCACGCTGGGCTCCACTGTCGCCGGTGCCGCGTACAAGAACGACTTCTCGCTGCCGGGCACCGATTCCCAGGCGGCCACCGACCTGTTCGAGAAGCACGGCAGTGACCAGGCGGGCGACAGCGTCGAGATCGTCTTCAAGGACACCGCAGGCATCAAGAGTGCCCGGGCCGGCATCGAACCGATGCTGGCCAAGGTGCAGCACATGGCGGGGGTCGCCGACGTACGCAGCCCCTTCGCCGATGGTTCGGCCGTGTCCGGGGACGGCACGATCGCGTACGCGTCCGTCACGCTGGAGGGCAAGACGGAGAACGTCCCCAAGGAGGACGTCGCCCAGATCATCGACGTCGCGCAGAGCATCGCCACCGAGCACCTCCAGGTCGAGGTGGGCGGCGAAGCCGCGCGCAATGCGGAGGACAAGGCGGGCCCCACCGCCGAACTCGCGGGGATCGTGGCCGCCCTGGTCATCCTGGTCCTGCTGTTCGGTTCGCTGCTGGCGGCCTCACTGCCGCTGATCACCGCCCTGTTCGCCGTCGGCGGCGCCATCGGCCTGATCGCCCTGGCCTCCCACCTCCTCACCGTCGCCGACTTCACCCCGCCCATCCTGATGCTCGTCGGCCTGGGCGTCGGCGTCGACTACGCCCTGCTGATCTTCTACCGCTATCGCCATGAACTTCTGGCCGGTGCCCGGACCGCGGAAGCCGGCCGCAAGGCCCTCGACTCCGCCGGCCGCACGGTCTTCTTCGCGGGCTGCACGGTCATCGTCGCTCTGCTGGGCCTGGTCGCCCTCGGGCTCGGCTCGCTGCAGGGCATCGCCCTCGCGGTGGCCGTCACCGTCCTGGTCACCATGGCTGCCTCCCTGGTGCTGCTGCCTGCCCTGCTCGCGCTGTTCGGCGGGCGCATCCAACGCCTTGTTCTCCGGCAGCAGGCCAAGGCCGCCGAGAAGGGCAAGACCGAGGGGAACCGATGGCGCGCCATGGCACGTGCGGTGCAGCGGCGCCCGGTCCCCACCCTGCTGGCCGGCGTGATCGCCCTCCTGGCCCTGTCCGCGCCGGCGCTGGGCATGCGCCTGGGGTTCGCCGACTCGGGCAACGACCCAAGGGAGACCACGTCCCGCCACGCGTACGATCTGCTCGCCGAGGGCTTCGGCTCCGGCTTCAACGGTCCGCTCATCGTCCTGGTGAAGGGCGATCAAGAAGCCGGCAAGGCCGTCCAGGCAGAGCTCGCCGCCACCGCCGGCGTGGCCGACGCCAGTCCTGCGCTGCCCTCCGCCGACGGCGCCCTGTCCACCGTCTTCGTCTACCCGACGACCTCGCCGCAGGACGAGGGCACCGTCGACCTCGTGCACCGTCTCCGCGACGACGTGGCCCCGCCGCTGGAGCACGCCACCGGGGCCAAGGTGTTGGTCGGCGGTGCCACGGCCGCCTCCCAGGACGTCTCCGAAACCCTCGCCGACCGGCTGCCCTTGTTCATCGCCGTCGTCGTCGGCGTCTCCTCGCTCCTGCTCCTGCTGGTCTTCCGGTCGATCTGGATTCCCGTCAAGGCCGCCGTCCTGAACCTGCTGTCCATCTCCGCCGCCCTGGGCGTGATCACCCTGGTGTTCCAGCACGGCTGGTTCGGAGCCCAGCCGGGGCCCGTCGAAGCCTTCATCCCCGCGCTGATCTTCGCGATCGTCTTCGGGCTGTCCATGGACTACGAGGTCTTCCTCATCTCCCGCATCCATGAAGAGTGGACGCGCACCCGAGACCCGTCGCAGGCCGTACGCGAAGGACTCGCTTCCACCGGCAAAGTCATCACCGCCGCCGCAGCCATCATGATGTTCGTCTTCGGGGCGTTCGTCGTCAGCTCCGACCGCATGCTCCAGCAGTTCGGACTCGGCCTGGCCGTCGCCATCCTGCTGGACGCCGTGGTCATCCGATGCCTGATCGTCCCCGCTGTCATGCAGATGCTCGGCACATCGGCCTGGTGGCTCCCTGCCGCGCTGGCCAGGAGACTGCCCAAGGTGTCCATCGAACGCTCCGACTGAGCGACCACAGGTGGGTGCGGCTGCACCCGGCAGAAGGGAGGAGGGTGACAGCCTCAACCGGTGTCACCCTCCTCTGCCTGCTTCTTCCTACTTTCCGCGGCCTCGCCAGAGGCTCACCGCGAAGAACACGGCTACGACGACCGCCACCACGCCGAAGGCGATCCCGAGCCATGGGGGACCGTCGGGCCCTCCGCCGGGGGCTGCCAAGTCTCCTGCGTACATCTCACCCGTCCTCTCCGCCATCGGCTCTCTTCTGTCCTGTTCGATGTGGGGGTGAACGTTTCTGCGGTGAACTTTTTCTGCACTTGGCTGACGCGTCGGCGCGGGCCCGCAGACCGTGTCCGGGAGCCGTGGAGGCTGCCCGGGTGATCAAAAACGTTGCCCGCGGCCTGACCGCGCTCACCCTGTCCCTCGTCCCGCTCCTTGCCCCGTCCTTTGCGCCGACTCCGGCGCGGGCGCAGCCCGTTGACGCCCAGACCACGACCCTGGCCGACGCCGTACATCGCCTCCCGGTCTCCGACGAGCGCCGGCACGGCTACGCCCGCGCCGCGTTCAAGCACTGGAACGCCGGGGCGGAGAAAGGCGACGGGTGTGACACCCGTGCCGAGGTGCTGATCGCCGAGGCCGCCGAGGCGCCGTCCGTCGGTGCGGGCTGCGAACTCTCCGGCGGTGAGTGGCTGTCGTACTACGACGCCCAGGAGGTCGAGGACGCCGACAAGATCGCCGTCGACCACCTGGTCCCCCTCGCCGAGGCATGGGACTCCGGCGCATCCCAATGGAGCGAGGGCCGCCGCGAGGCCTACGCCAACGACCTGGGAGCCCCGGCCTCCCTCGTCGCGGTCACCACCCGGACGCACCGCGCCAAGGCCGGCCAGGACCCTGCCCAGTGGCTGCCGCCGCTGCCGTCCGCGCACTGCCGCTATGTCGCGGAGTGGGTGGGCACCAAGCTGCGCTGGGACCTGGCCGCGGATCCGGCCGAGCTTGATGCCATCGCCGTCTTCGCGTCCGGCCAGTGCAAGGACACCGCGGTCACCTACACGGCGGCGTCCTAGCTCCGCAGCGGGGAGGGGCCGGAACAGTCAGTCAGCCACGCGGCGCCTTCGGTTGGGCCTGCTCCGCCCAGCCTCCGGCAAACCGCGGAGGTGCTGGGCGGGGCGCCTTGGCGGCGGTGCATTCTCACCGCCAAGGCTGCAAGCGCCGGACGGGAAGTGATCGCCGTGGACCCTCGCAACACTTCCAGCCGATGCCCCACATGCGGGCACACCGACCGCCAGGGAGAACCGGCCCACACAGGAGAAGTTCCACTGCGTCAGCTGCGGCCACCAAGCTCACGCCGACGTCGTTGGAGCAACCAACGTTCTACGAGCCGGGCTGGTCCATCGCAACGCCAACCAGGCATAGCGAGAACCGGCCTGGCTTCTCCCAGGCCCGCCCCCGCTTCCGGTCGGCCTGGTCGAGCACGGCGCGCGTGGTGGGCTCGGTGCCCGGCTCCTGTGTGCGCACCCAGTCGACGTAGCTCTCGGAGACGCGGTGGTTGGCCGGGAGGGGGACGGGGGCGTCGGTGTGGCTGGTCATGACCCTGATCGTGCCAATTGGCACTGACAAGGCGGGCATGGCCCCGGCTTTGCATGCCCGGCCTTCCGGCCGGCTCTGCCGGGCCCATGCGCCACGTTGGTCTGAGCCCGCCGAGGCTCAGCGTCGGCCTCCACGTCTACGTGTGGACCAGCCCGACCCGACGCCACCCACGTGCAACGCGAGAAGGGTAAGCCCGACGAGCATGAGACTCGTCGGGCTGAAGATTGCCTCCGTCGACGTCTCGGTCGCCTGGATGAGGAAGGCGATGAAGAAGATTACGGCCGCCCCGAGTGCCAGCATGTGTTTTCTCCTGTCGATGAACGGCGGACCACAGGCGATTCCGGTGGCCGCGCCGCTCCTCGCCGAGTGCCCCGCGCATTGCCGATCACGCCTGGCAGGCTGTCTCGGGGACTCGTCAATGCACCGGCACGATGGGGTTGTTGTGGACGTGGACGATCCATGACGCAGATGCGATCCGTGCAGCGATCGCGACATGTGTCGAGGATGAGTCACGAACCCCCATGGCGTACGGCCCCTGCCGGGCGACGCACCAGATAGGTGCCGGCGGCTGCGGCGAGCAGCACCATGACACCGATGAAGACAAGCCCGGCCTCCTCCAGGCCGAGTGGCTCGGAGAGCACGCCGATGCCGATGACGGGGATCGAGATGCCCGTGTACGCGACCACGAAGAGCGATGAGATGACACCCGCCCGATGTGTCTCAGGGGCTGCGTCCGCGACGCCTGCCACCGCGGCCCGCAGGGCAAGTCCCTGACCCGCACCGCCCACCAGTGCGCTGAATACCACCAAGGGGAGTTTCTCCCAGGCCAACGCCCCCGCCAACAGACCCAGACCGGCGATCAGCAGGAGGCAGCCGAGCGGCAGCGCCCTTGCCACACCCAGCCTGCTGACCAGGAGTTGACCGATGGTGGATGCGAAGAACGCCAGGAAGACGATGAGCCCGATGAGGGCGAGGTTGGTGACGTCGAGCGTGTGGGTCAGGAAGGCGGGGGACACCGAGGTGAACACCCCCAGCAGGGAGAAGCCGACGAAGGCCGCGAGTGCGGCGGGCACGAAGACCTGGCGGACCCCAGGCGGCAGGCTGGGTCCCTGTGGTCGTGCCGTGTGCAGGGGCTTCGGGGCGCGCACGGTCTCGGCCAGGGACCAGATCATGGCGAACGCGATCCCCACCAGGACAAGATGCACCACGAACGGCAGGGACAGCGGCATCGGTGCGTACTGGGCCAGCAGCCCCGCGAGAAGCGGGCCGCAGCCGAGGCCTCCCATGTTGGCCGCGGTCGAAGCGAAGGCGGCCCGCCCCTCCTTGCCGGGCGGGGCGCACTCCATCACGTACGCGGTCGCCGCGCCGGTGAACAGCCCGGCGGACAGTCCCGACAGCAGCCGCCCGAGGTACAGGAGCGGCAGGCCGCCCTCGAACAGGAAGCACACCGCACTGAGCGCGGCGAGCCCCAGTCCGCAGAGCAGGACCGGTCTGCGGCCGACGGTGTCCGAGACGTTGCCCGCGAGCAGCAGGACGCCGATGACGCCCAATGCGTAGACGGCGAAGACGACCGTCACGATCAGCTCGGAGAAGCCGAGCTCGTCCTGGTACAGGCCGTAGAGCGGGGTGGGAAGCGTGGTGCCGGCCATACACACGGCGAAGGCACTGGCGGCCCGGAGATAGCCACCCCGTGGACGGTCCGACACGGTGTTCTGACGATCAGTCACAACCGGAACCGTAGTCGCCGTCGGGGAGAGGCGGGCGTTTTGAGAAGTTGGCGTGGTGTCGTGCGCGATGGACGGACGCGTGACCGCCGTCTCAGGTCCGCGGTGTCCGGCTCGCCTGGCTCGTGGTGAAGTCCGCCAGGAGCACCTCGAGCCGCTGCGTCATGAAGGCGTAGTACTCGACCATTCGCCGCACGCGCTGCTGCTGCTCGGGCGGGAGACCCTCGGTGGATTCCTGGGCCCGCTCGGCCAGGGCGCGCAGTTGGGCGGTCTGCTCGAGCTGGTGCTGCAGGCAACCCACCCAGGCGTCGTCGCGCCAGCGGAAGACGAATTGGCGCGACCCCGCGGGCTTGTACCGCTCCACCGTGCCGTTGGTGATCAGCAGGCGTGTCGTCTCCGACATCGAGCCCTTGCTGGCGCCGAGCGCGTCCATGAGCTGCGCGAGCGTCAGAGGGGTCTCGCTCATCATCAGGGTCCCGGCGGTGCGCCCGGCCATCTTCGGCCACCCCATCGCCTGGCCGATGTGCAGGCCGAAGTCGTCGATGAGCGCCGCCGCGCCGCCGGCTTCCGCTGCCCCCGCTGTCGGCACCCGTGCCTCCCGAGATCGATGGATCGATGAGATCGGTCCATGTGGTCGTGCTCTGCGATCGGTCAATGAGAATTGAACGTTCACTATTGACTGAACTTTGGGCTCGTTGCAGTCTACCTCTCACGGCGATCCGAGTCTGTCGCGGATCTCGCTCATCTGACACCGGAGGTGCCGTATGCCCGAACCAGGCTGGGATCTGATCGTCGTGGGTGCCGGGTCGGCGGGGGCCGCGCTGGCCGCCCGGTCGGCCGCCGCCGGGCGGCGCGTGCTGCTGCTCGAGGCCGGGCCCGACTACCGTTCCGCTCAGATGCCGGAGGTGTGGCGCTCCCCGAATCCGGTGCGAGCGCTGCTGGATCCGACCGCCGCGCAAGACCTGGTGTGGCCGGGCCTGAATGCGACCAGGACCGATCGGCAGCCGCAGATCCCGTACTGGCGCGGCCGCGGCGTCGGCGGGAGTTCTTCGGTCAACGGGCAGATCGCGATACGGCCACCGATGGAGGACTTCGACGACTGGGACGCCGCCGGCTGTACCGGATGGTCCGGAAAGGACGTGCTGCCGTACTTCGCCAAGCTGGAGGACGACGCGGAGTTCGGCGACGAGCCCTACCACGGGCACGACGGCCCCACCCCCATCTTCCGTACGCCGCAGTCACGTTGGGGCGGCGCCGACCACGCGCTCCATGAAGCGGCACGCGCCGCGGGCTACGCCTGGGCGCCGGACGTCAATGCCCCCGGCGCGACAGGGATCTCGCCCTACCCGATCAACTCCCGGTCCGGGCGCCGCGTCTCGGTCAACGACGCCTACCTGGAGCCCGCCCGCGACCTGGCGACCCTGACGGTGCGCGGCGGGGCACTGGTGGACCGCGTCGTGTTCTCGGGCAACCGCGCGGTCGGTGTCCGTGTGCTGGCCGACGGGGCGGCAGTGACCGAGTACGGCGACGAGATCGTCCTGAGCGCCGGGGCGATCCATTCACCCGCCATTCTGCTGCGCTCCGGCATCGGCCCGTCCGCACACCTGCGGGAGCTGGGCATCAGCGTACGGGCGGACCTGCCCGTCGGTGTCGGTCTGCAGGACCACCCCATGATCGTCCTGGAGCTTCCGCTGACTCGCGAGGCTGCCATCAAGACGCCCGACGACCGGCACACCAACGTCTGCGTCCGCTACACCAGTGGACCCGGCGCGTATGTGAACGACATGATGTTCGTGTCCCTCAACCAGAACGTGCTGTCCATGGCGGCGGCCGACACCGATCTGCCCGCGGGCGGGGTCGGAGTGTGGCTGAACCAGACGTACTCCCGCGGCCACCTCCAGCTCGTCTCCGCGAACCCCACCGTGCAGCCCCAGGTCCACGAGCGCATGCTGTCCGACGCCCGAGACCGGTCCCGACTCCGTGCAGGTGTACGGGAGTTGGCGAGCCTGGCCACCGGCCCGGCGGTGGCGTCGGCGGTCCGGGCGCCCGTCCCGGACCACAACGCCTCCCTGTTCGCCGCGCTCGAGGACGACGGACACCTGGACGATCATCTGCTCACCCATGTGGTCGACGCACAACACGGCACGAGCACCTGCCGCATGGGATCTTCCGCGGACACGACGACGGTGGTCGACCCGGCCTGCCGCGTGCACGGCCTCCAGGGGCTGCGGGTGGTCGATGCCTCCGTCTTCCCCTCCGTCCCCCGAGCCAACACCAACCTGGCCGCGATCATGGTCGGGGAACTCATGGCGGACCGTCTCGGCTGACGACTTCAACGGTCACGAATGGAGCGTTCGGCGAAGGAACGGTCCACGAAGGAGCACCAGTTCCATGCAGACCTTGCAGAACCTGATAGCGGGAACATGGCAGGAGTCGTACGACAAGACGCTCCACGACCTCGTCGACCCCGCCACCGAAGAGCTCGTCGCGCACTGGCCCGGCGGATCGGGCGAGGACGTCGACGCCGCTGTGCGTGCCGCCGTCGACGCACAGCCTCAGTGGGCAGCGCGGGCACTGGCCGACCGGATCGAGCTGCTGCACCACTGGGCCGACACGGCCACCGAACACGCCCCGGAACTGGCCGAGTTGGAGTGCCGGGAGATGGGCAAGCCGGTCGGTCTCGGCATCACGTTCATCGAAGGCGCGGCCCTCCAACTGCGTGCTGCCGCCTACCAGGCTCAGTCCTACGTCTTCGAGCAGAGCATCCCCGGGCCCGGCGCGAGCACCACCCGGATCGTGCGGCGGCCGCTGGGCGCCACGGCCGTGATCACCCCGTGGAACTTCCCCGTACCGATGGTGCTGGGTGCCATCGGGCCCCTGCTGGCCGCGGGCAACACAGTGGTGGTCAAGCCATCGGAACGCGCCCCGCTGTCCGTGGTGCGGCTGTGCGAGCTGCTCGACCCGCCACCCGGCGTGCTGAACCTCGTGCTGGGCGATGCCCGGGCAGGGATCCCGCTGGCCGAGCACGAGGACGTACACCTGGTGCACTTCACCGGCTCCGTCGCGGCCGGACGTACCGTAGGGGCCGCGGCCGGTGCGCGGCTGCACCGCAGCGTGCTCGAACTCGGCGGCAAGGACCCGGTGGTGATCGACGCCGGGGTCGACCCGGTACGAGCGGCGGCGGCGGTCGCGTTCGGAGCCTTCGTCAACTCCGGCCAGATCTGCACGTCCATGGAGCGCGTCTACGTCCACCGATCCATCGCCGAACCTTTCATCGAGGCGCTCGTGGCGCAGGCCGCCGGCCAGGTGCTCGGCGACGGGCGCGACGAGCAGACCACGCTGGGACCGCTCGTCGACTGGCGCCAGCGCGACCTCGTCCACGGGCACGTCGTCGACGCCGTGGCACGCGGCGCCACGGTCCATACGGGCGGCACTGTGCCCGACGGCCCCGGCTTCTTCTACCCGGCGACCGTGTTGACCGGCGTGGACGAGTCGATGGCCGTCCTGCGGGAGGAGACGTTCGGCCCCCTCGCCCCCGTCGTCGTGGTCGACTCGTTCGAGGAGGGCCTCGAGCGCGCCGCCCGAGGGCAGTTCGGCCTGGCCGCCACCGTCTACACAGAGGACGCCGAGCACATCGCCGCAGCCGAACAGCTGCCCGCGGGCGTGGTGTGGGTCAACCAGTGGCAGGGCGGCGGCCCTGAGCGGCTGTACGAACCGGCGGGCATCAGCGGCATGGGCGCCACCGGGGCCCACGCCGCCTACGACGCCGCCACCCGCCCCGTCTCGGTCCACATCGCGGAGGCCGGCTGATGGAGACTCCCCGCACCCCGGCCAAGGACCGCATCGCCACCGAGATCCTGCGCGCGGAACGGGAGTTGATGGCTCTCTCCCACCGCATCCACGCCCACCCCGAGCTCGCGTTCGAGGAGACGCTCGCCAGCGGGTGGGTCGCCGACGCACTCGACGGCGCGGGCTACGAGGTCCGCCACGGCTGCTACGACTTGCCCACCGCCGTGCACGCGACGATCGGCAGCGGCCCGGTCCACGTGGGGATATGCGCGGAGTACGACGCCCTGCCCGGGATCGGCCACGCCTGCGGACACAACATCATCGCCGCAGCAGCCGTCGGCGCCGCCGTGGGTCTTGCCGACGTGGCGGACGACCTCGGACTGACGGTGTCCGTATTCGGCACCCCCGCCGAGGAGGGCGGCGGCGGCAAGGTCCTCATGCTGGAACGCGGAGCCTTCGAAGGCCTGGACGCCGCGATGATGGTGCACCCCGCGGCCACCGAGATGGCGGCCATGCCGGGCCTTGCCGTATCGCAGTTCGACGTCTCCTACCAAGGCCGCCCCGCCCATGCAGGGGCCTGGCCGGAGGAGGGGATCAACGCCCTCGACGCGATGACGCTCGCTCAGGTCGGCATCGGACTGCTGCGCCAGCAGACGCGCGGCGACGACCGCATCCACGGCATCGTGACCGACGGCGGAGCGGCCCCAAACGTCATCCCCGACCGCACCGGAGGCCGGTGGATCGTGCGCTCTGCCACCCGGGAGAACCTGGACCGGCTGGTCCCGCGCGTGCACCGCTGCTTCGAGGCGGGGGCGCTCGCCACGGGCTGCGACCTGAGCGTCCGCTCCGGCGGCCCCGACTACGCGGACCTGCGCCCCGACCCTTCGCTGCTCGCCCTGTACCAGGCCAACGCCGAGGCGCTGGGCCGCAGTTTTCCGCCGCTCGCACCGGGCGGCGCCGTCGGCGCCGCGACCGACATGGGCAACGTCTCCCACGTCGTGCCCAGCATCCACCCCATGCTCGGCCTCGGCTGCACCGACGCCGTCAACCACCAGCCTGAGTTCACCGCCGCCTGCATCACACCGACCGCCGACCGCGCAGTGCTCGACGGTGCCACCGCGATGGCGTGGACCGCCGCGGATCTGGCCCCGGGGACGCGCCAGTACGGGTTGCACCGCCCTTGAGATGCCGGTTCAAGGCTGCCGTGAGCCCCGCCATCGCCAGAGCGGCCAGGGCGAAACAGCCGCAGACGAGGCTCACGGGCGCGGCCCATGCGGCGGGCAAGCCGTACACCAAGAGGGAGAACTGAAACCCTGCGCCGAGCGCACCCGAGCCTGTGGCGAGCAACCATGTGCCAGGGGTGAACGCGGTCCAGACGTCACCCCCGGCAGCAGACCGCGCGATGCGCACGAAGACCCGCCCGGCAAGCACCGCGCACGCGATCGGCATCTCATCAGGCGTCGCGCGCAGGGGTTATGAGGGGGCTGTGGCGCCCGGTTGTGTGTCGTCGGTGTCGGGCTCCTGGGGCGGGTCGCTGAGTTGTTCGCGCATGTAGTTCCAGGTCACTGCGATCAGGGCGGTCACCGGTACGGCCAGCAGACCTCCCACGACGCCGGCGAGGTTGGTGCCCAGGGTGACGGCCAGCAGGATCACGCCTGCGTGCAGGCCCAACCCTCGGCTCTGGATGATCGGTTGGAAGACGTTGCCCTCGAGTTGCTGGACCACGACGATGATGGCGAGCACGATCAGCGCGTCGGTCAGACCGTTGGAGACCAGGGCGATGAGTACGGCCACCGCGCCGGCGAACAGGGCGCCCACGATCGGCACGAAAGCCGTGATGAAGGTCAGTACGGCCAGCGGGAGGACGAGGGGCACGTCCAGGATCCACAGGCCCAGGCCGATGAAGACGGCGTCGAGCATGCCGACGAGTGCCTGGGAGCGTACGAAGGCGCCCAGGGTGTCCCAGCTGCGGGCGGCCACGGTGGGGATGTGGGTGGCGAGCCGGCCGGGGAGCTGACGGGAGAGCCAGGGAAGGAAGCGAGGGCCGTCCTTCAGGAAGAAGAACATCAAGAAGAGCGCCAGGATCGCGGTGACAAGGCCGTTCAGCACGGTGCTCACTCCGGTGAACAGAGTGCTGACCATGCTGCCGACGCTGTCCTTGATCCGGTCGGTTGCCGAGTCGACTCCTCCCGAGATCTGGGCGTCGTCGATGTTGAGGGGCGGCCCGGCGGCCCACTGGCGGAGTTTCTCGATGCCTTGGACCACGCCGTCGCTCAGCTCACCGGACTCGGAGGCCACCGGTACCGCGATCAGCGCCACGATGCCCGCGGCGGCCACGAGGAACAGCACGGTCACCACCGAGGCGGCCAACGCCGGGGGCCAGCCGCGCCGACGCAGGAAGTGGGCCAGGGGCCAGGTCAGCGTGGTGAGCAGGAGGCCCACTATGAGCGGCCAGATCACTGACCACATCCGACCCAGCACCCACAGGGCCGCCGTGGCGGCCAGAACGACCAGCAGCAGCTCGGCGGAGACCCGCGCCGACTGGCGGAGCGCCGCTGCGGTTTTCGTAGAACTAAGCGTGGCAGGCATGGGGGACACCCTATGGATACTTCCGTCCCACGGGTGCACCGCAGCCCCGTAGAAGCGTCAGGCGGCGGGAGTTGTGGATGTGGTGAGGATGCCTTCGACGCCGTCCAGGAACGTCTCGCAGATCAGCGTCGGGTCGTAGAGGCAACCGGCTGCCATGGCGCCGTCGCGCAGCATGACGAAGTGGCGCCCTGCCGCGTCGGCGGGCGTGCAGCCGGCGTGTGCCAGAACCTGCGTGACGGTTTCCAGAAACCATTGACGGTGTGCCAGAACGGCTTGGTGGACGGGATGTGCCGCGTCGGGGTATTCGGCTGCCGCGTTCAGAAAGGCACACCCGCGAAATCCGGAGTACTGGATGCCCTCGGTGATGGTCCGGGCGATGGCCCGGGCGTTGTCGGCCGCCGGACCGTCCTGCGCCTGGGCGGCCGCGACCTGAGCGCGAATGCCGTGGTCGGCCTGTTGGAGGTAGGCAAGGATCAGCTCGTCCTTGCCCTTGAAGTGCCGGTACAGGGTGGCGCGGGTGACCTTGGCTTCCGCGGTGATGCGGTCCACGCCGACGGAGTGGATGCCCTCCGCGTAGAAGATCCGGGTCGCGGTGTCGAGCAGGCGCGAGCGCGCCGGGGAGGTGTTCTCGCCGTCGGTACCGCCTTGTGTGCGCACGCTCATGGCGGTAACCGTACCAGCCGGTGAGGGAGAACGTTCGGTCTTGACAGCGGGACGGTGACGCCCTTCAATCGAGAAAGAGACCGAACGTTCTCCCTCGCCGGTCGTAGGGGGCGCCATGGCCAGCCACGATCACACGGCACATCGCTCCCGTATGCCGCTCCATCCACGCCGCTCGCTGGCTTCCACCAGAAGGAACCCCATGGACACCACTGTTGTCACTCCGGCCACTGATGTGGCCGCGCGTGCCTCCACGGCACTGCGCCACCTGTATCTCGCGCGCTTCACGTTCGCCGCCGTGTGGGCCGTTCTGCTGTTCACCTCCGCGCGCACCCTGGGCCCTCTCAGCGTGACGCTGCTGCTGGTCTATCCCCTGTTCGACGTGGGGTGCGCCGTCATCGACGCCAGGACCACCAAACCGAACGGCGGACCGGCGCGCGCTCTCTACGCGAACATCGCGCTGAGCACTTTGGCCGCTGCGGGCCTGGCCGCCGCGGCATCGTCCGGTATCCCGGCCGTCCTGCGCGTCTGGGGGCTCTGGGCGATCACCGCGGGACTCGTCCAACTGATCGTGGGCATCCTGCGGCGCGGCATGACAGGCCAGTGGCCGATGATCGTCAGCGGCGCCCTGTCCACCCTCGCCGGAGGTTCCTTCATCGCGCAGGCCGGCAAGGGCGACGCCTCGCTGAGCGCGCTGGCCGGCTATGGGTTGCTCGGCGGAATCTTCTTCCTTCTCTCCGCCTTCCGCCTGCGTCGGACCACCACGCGGTGACCGGGTGGCCCGGTCGCGGTCGGGTCAGCGGGTGATGAACGGCTCGGTCAGGTGCGGGGTCGCGAGGTGAAGGGTGGCGGCCGGGCTGTGGAGCACCTGTTCCCTTGAGGACCTTGCCTGTTGCGGGTCCATCTCGTGGGCGTAGGCGAGTTCGGGGTGCAGCAGTTGGATCGCGTGCACGAGCAGGTCACCGGTGACGGCGACCTGCTCACGCCCCGCTGTGACGAGGACGCTCTGGTGGCCGGGTGTGTGGCCGGGTGTGGCGACGATGCGTTCGCCGCTGGGCAGCGGAACGTCGCCGTCGAGCAGGCGCAGCTGGTCGCTCTTTTGGAGGGGGTCGATCACGTGGGATCGCAGTTGCGGGTTGATCTCTTCGAGCGCGTCGAGTTCGGCCTGCTGCAGGAGGTATTGGGCGTTGGGAAAGAACGGCTGCGATTGCCGGCCGCCGAGGACGGCCCAGCCCACGTGGTCGGTGTGCAGGTGGGTGAGCACCACGGTGTCGACGTCGGTCGGCTCGATGCCCGCGGCGGCCAGCGAAGCCGGGAGCGCACCGGGCACGGGCGCCCAGGAGGCCGCAGGGCTGTCGGCCGGGCCGATCCCCGCATCGACCAACGTCACACCCTGGTCGCTGCGGATCGCGAACGCGCGGAACTGCAGCCGCCAGTGCCCCTCAGCATCCACTGCGCCGGGATCGAGCTGGTCGGCCGCCGCCCACTGCTGCGTGGTGGCGGCGGGGAATGCCTGCGACCTGGGCGAGAAGAAGGGGCCCTCGCCGTCCGTCAGCGCGATGACGGTATATGGGCCGACCTGCAAGGAAGGGGGCATGTGGCAGATGGTGCCACTGGAGGGGGCCTCAAGGCCAGGCATATTCCCCCGAGTTGACTTCGACTCGTCCGCTCCCGAGGCGGGGCGCGCCGGCGCAGGGGGGCGATGCAGTCCGTGCGGCGCTCTGCTATTCGTCTCGGCGCTGGTTTCCGGCCGGGAGGTCCAGGCCGGTGAGTTTGTACCGGGCGCTCACCGCGGTGGTCTCCCGGCGTACCTGCTCTCGCAGGTCTATCAAGGCCTGGTTGAACACCTCGTAGCCGTCGGCGTCGTCCGTGAAGCGCCTGCCGTCGTGGCCGCCGGTCTCGATGAAGTCGGTGAACGCGGAGCGCAGAGCCCGCAGCCAGGTACGCAGATCGCTCTTGGGTTTGTGGATCTGCTCGAGAAACTCCGAGAGTCGCTGCCTGCACTGCGCTGCCGAGGCGAGGCAGGAGGCGGCTTCGTTCTCAGGGCGCCCGGAGCCGATGGTCAGGACCCGTCTGTCGGCCAGGAAGTCCATGACCTGCTGCGCGATCAACTTGTCCGACTTGGTGAACTCCCAGTTCGCGCCGATGCCCAGCGCGCTGAAGGCCGTCCCTCTGATGCCCATGCTGCCGCCCCCTTCTGGCCGCCGATGTCGGTGCTCCATCTCTATCAGGCGCCGACTGCTGAGGGCCCGCCTTCCCCGGGCCCGAGACCATCCAGCGCGAGCCGATCAGCAGGGGAGAGGGCCGGGCGAGGCCCCGGGGAGGGGGCCTCGCCCGGCCCGGTGTGCGCGGAGTTGCCGCCGGCGGGGCGTTACTCGAGCAGCTCCGCGTACGAACCCATGGCGAGCGCGATGTCCGCCTGGGCCCAGAACCGGTGATACGTGAACGTCGGCGCAGCCCCGCCCGCCAAGTAGGACTCGACCTTGGACCAGTTGGGGTCGTCCTTGTAGAAGGAGCGCAGCGAGGTGAAGGTCGACGAGGAGTCGATCTTGTCGCCGTTGGGCATCGTGCCCGTCCAGCCGTTCGGCACGTAGACCGGGTCGTCGAACCGGCTGTAGTCGGCCCGGGTCTCGGGCACGGCGATGCCGAGCGCGTCCTGGTCGTGCTCCCACATGCCGTCCAGCAGCGCCTTCGCCGTCGTCTTGGCCCGCGTGTCACCGGACTTGGCGGCGTAGTACGTCAGGGTCTTCGCGTATGCCGCCGCGACACCCACGTCGTTGGTGTAGTCGGCGACCGTGACGTGAAGTCCCGTGTTGGCACCGGGACTTGAGGCGTTCCAGGTGTCGGGCTTGCCCGACCACTGGAGCGTGGAGGGGATACGGAACGTGCCGTCGGGGTTGATGGTCGTCTTGGACAGGGCCCAGTCGACCCACTTGTCCAGGACCGCCTTGGCGTCGGTGTCGCCCGACTGCTGGTAGTACTCGGCGACGCGCTCCATCGACCACGCCTGGAAGCCGAACCACTGGTTCGACGGCGGGTCGTGGTAGACCGGCGCCTCGTCGTAGTACATGCCGTAGAACGTCGGCGTACCCGACGGCGGCGTGCTGTAGCTGCCGCCCCAGCTGTTCGTCGCGCCGCCCGCGATGGCGCCCTCGTCCGACTGCAGCCAGCGGTAGAACTCCAGCTGTCGGTCCAGCGACTTGGCCCAATCCGCCTGCCCCGTCGCCGACTTGGGCTTGAGGTCGGCGGCCGAGGAGAGCGCGTACGCGGCGAGCGGGTTCTGATAGCCCCCGTGCGTGTGGCTGGAGCCGATGCGCCAGGACCAGCCCGCCGAGGTGTCGGTCGCGCCGCCCCAGGCGTAGTACCAGGACATCAGGTAGTGCGAGGCGTCCTTGCCGGTGCCGGCCGGGCAGGATGTGGGCCCGGTGCAGTTCCCGACCTTCTTGAAGTACTTGTCGTACATCGAGTACCGCAGGTAGTCACCCATCTTGGCGGCCTTGCCCACGGTCGCCGAGATGTCAGAACCCTTGCCCTGCTGCTTGGCCCACAGGTTAGCCCAATAGGCGGCCTGCACCGCACGGGCGTCGGCATCCGGGGCGTTGGTGAACTTCCACTGCTTGGCGTAGGACGAGTCCCCGGTGAACAGGTCCAAGTACCCGTTCTTGCCGCCGTACTTGAAGGCATCGCAGGTGGGCTGTGGCACGGTCTCCCACACCGACTCCTGCGCGCCGCGCTGGAAGGTGTTGATGTAGGAGGGTCCGGTGGCGCTTGGGCCGGCCTCGCACTTACCGGGTTCGTTGCCGTAGCCGTAGACGTTGTCGACGTCCTGCAGCCAGTGCATGCCGTAGATGTCGTCCGTGCCGTAGGTGCTCTTGAGCTCTCCCGCGATCGGGTCGCTGCCGACGGAGACCGACGGGTCGAGCTTCGCCGGGTACTGGGACGGCAGGTCGTGTTCCGGCGCGTACGTCGCGGGCTTGGAGGCGTTGTAGGAGGAGTTCGTCGGCTGGTCCGCGTGGGTGGGGATCATGTACTTCTCCATGAGGCCCCACGCCCCGTTGAACTTCGACCAGTCGCCGCTGACCTTGCCGTACATCGCCTGGAGCCACAGGAGGTAGCTGTAGGCCTCCGACGTCGTCTCGTGCCCGTGGTCCGGGGCCTCGACGATCAGTGTCTCGACCGAGTGGTAGGGGACGCCCTCCGGCGAGAAGTAGCCGTTCGCCGGGTTGGTGATCTTCCCGTAGAGATCGAGGAAGCGGGCATCGTACGTCTTGGACGCGGCGAGCTGCGTGACGGTGACCGTGGCCTTGGTGTGGCCCGGGGCCGTCACGCCGAAGGTGGCCGCGCCCGTGCCGGAGTTGTCGGCCGCAATGGTCACCTTCTGAGCCGTGTTCCAGTTCGACGGCGTGAAGGTCAGGCTCGATCCGGAGGAGATGGACAGGCCGGAGTTGCCGCCCGTGCGGGCCGTCGTGACCGTGACATCGGATGTCGGCTGCGTCGACAACTTCACGTCGAAGGTGCCCGACTTGCCCTGCTGGACGCCGAGTTGCGACGGGGTGGCGACCAGGGCGGGGCCCGTCGCGACGGTGATGCCGACCGGCGTCGATTCACCGGAGGCGCCCTGACTGTCGTGGGCCTTCGCGTACAGGGAGTGCGTTCCGGCCGTCAGGGTGTCCGTGCTGAGCTCGTAGGGCGCGGTGGTGTCCGTGCCGAGCAGGGTCGAGTCGTCGTAGAACTCGACCTTGTCGACGGTTGCTCCGTCGGCTGCCGCGGCGGTGGCGGCGAGCGGGACGGCGTCGCCGGCCGAGTAGACCGCGCCGGCCTTCGGGCTGGTGAGCACCGTGATCGGCGGTTGATGGGCGCCCGCGCACATGGTGCCGTTGACCGCGAAATCGGTGGGCGCTGCATTCGCGCCGCTGTAGGTGAATTGCGCGCCTGCAGTGGCGGCGGCGCCGGGCGCGATCTTCGCGTTGTACGAAAGGCTTTTCGCGGTGATCGCTTTACCGGACTGCGACCAGGTCGCATTCCAGCCGTTGGCCAGTTTCTGGTTTCCGCTGTGCGTGTAGGTGAGGTTCCAGCCGTCGATCGCCGTGGAGCCGCGATTGGTGATCGTCAGATCGGCGGTGAAGCCGGAGCCCCAGTCATTGGTCTTGTAGTCGACGCTGCATTCCACTGCCGCCGCGTCGGCGGTGGTGGGAAGAGCGGTGAGCGTGGCGAGCGGTAGTGCCAGGGTGGCCGCGACAGCGGTCCACAGCCGCCGGGCCCGTCTTTGTGGCATGCCTTGGTGCCTCCTTGCGGTTCGAGGAGCGAGGGGTGGCGTTGTGATGTGGGTGTCACAACCTGTGAACCAGTGGGAGCGCTCCCAAGGATGGGGAACGAGGAAATAGGGGTCAAGAGGCTTGAAGAGTCGAATTAATTCGACAGCAGGGAATTCCCAACCCCTCTGTTGCTTGACGGCAGTTCATTCTCTACAGTCCACCAGCAACCAGTGGGAGCGGTTCCATCAGTCGACGCGACGGCCATGTGCCGGTCGCGCCCGAGCTGCAAGGAGTCGCTCATGCGCCACCCCCCGCGTCATGCGTTACACGCAATCCTGCTCACGTGCGCCGTCTCGGCGGCCACGCTCGTCCCCCTGACCGACGCCGCGTCCGCGGCCGCCCCCGCATGCACGGTGGAGTACTCCGTCACCGGCCAGTGGGACAGCGGCTTCCAGGCCGCCGTGAAGGTCACCAACCACGGAGCGGCCAAGGACGGGTGGAACCTGTCCTTCGCCTTCGCCGACGGACAGAAGGTCACCCAGGGCTGGGCCGCGAAGTGGTCCCAGGCCGGGACGGCCGTGACCGCCACCAACGAGTCCTGGAACGGCGCGCTGCCCTCCGGCGGAAGCGTCTCGGCCGGGTTCATCGGATCGAGGTCGGGTGCCAACACCGCACCGACGGCCTTCAAGCTGAACGGCACGACCTGCAACACCGACATCACCGATCCGACCGATCCCACGGACCCGACTGATCCCACCGACCCGACCGATCCGGGCGGCGAGGGCGAGGCCCCGGCCCTGAAGGTCTCCGGCAACAAGCTTGTCGACGCCTCCGGTGCCACCCGCCGGATCCTCGGCGTGAACCGCTCAGGCGCCGAGTTCATGTGCGTACAGGGCCACGGAATCTTCGACGGTCCGGTCGACGACGCATCCGTCGCGGCCATCGCCGACTGGAAGGCCAACGCCGTCCGCATCCCGCTCAACGAGGAGTGCTGGCTCGGCCTCGACAACATCAAACCCGAATACGCGGGCGCCAACTACCAGTCCGCCATCAAGGAGTTGGTCACCAAGATCAAGGCCCACGGCATGACGCCGATCCTGGAGATGCACTGGTCCTACGGCCAGTACACCGGGAACTCGGCCGGCTGCGCCGACGTCCACGCCACCTGCCAGAAGCCGATGCCGGACGCCCGGTACGCACCCGGCTTCTGGTCGTCGGTCGCGAGCACCTACAAGGACGATCCGACGGTCGTCTTCGACCTCTTCAACGAGCCGTACCCGGACCGCGCCACCTCCAACATCAGCGAGGCGTGGACCTGCTGGAAGGACGGCGGCACCTGCCCCGGCATCGGCTACGAAGTCGCCGGCATGCAGGACCTCGTCGACTCGGTCCGCGCCACGGGCGCCAAGAACGTGATACTCGCGGGCGGCCTGGCCTACTCCAACGACCTCAGCCAATGGCTCGCCCACCGGCCATCCGACCCGGCCGGCAATCTCGCCGCGGCCTGGCACGTCTACAACTTCAACTCCTGCTCCACCGAGAGCTGCTGGGACTCAACACTGGGGCCCGTCGCCGACCAAGTGCCGCTGGTAGCCGGGGAGATCGGCGAGAACACCTGCTCCCACGGGTTCATCGACCGCGTCATGAAGTGGTTCGACGACCGCAAGCAGTCCTACCTCGGCTGGACCTGGAACACCTGGAACTGCTCCTCCGGGCCGTCCCTCATCAGCTCCTACGACGGCACACCGACCGCGTTCGGGACAGGGCTGCGGGATCACCTGCGCACCGTCAACGAATGACCATCCCGCACCGTACGAGCGCCACCCCACCCCGTACAGCACTCCTCATCTCAGAAGGGACACCGCACACCATGAGCCGTATCAGATCGAGAGCCGGCACCGCCGTGCTCACCACCCTCGCCCTCACCGGCGCCGCCTGCGCGGGCACCGCCGTCGCACAGCCCGATGTCGGGGCAGCGGCCCCGGCCTGCAGCGTCGACTACAAGGTGCAGAACCAGTGGGACAGCGGCTTCACCACCGCCGTCACCGTCACCAACAACGGCGCCGCGGTCAACGGCTGGAACCTCACCTGGTCCTACGCGGGCAACCAGAAGGTCACCAACAGCTGGAACTCCGACATCACCCAGGCCGGCGCCGCCGTCACCGCCAAGAACGCCTCCTACAACGGCAGCCTGGCCACCGGCGCCTCCGCATCCTTCGGCTTCAACGCCTCCTACAGCGGCAGCAACGCCCTGCCCACCACCTTCAAGCTGAACGGTGTCACCTGTAACGGGGACACCGATCCCACGGACCCGACCGACCCCACCGACCCGACCGAGCCCGGAGACCGCGTCGACAACCCGTACGCCGGAGCCAAGGTGTACGTGAACCCGGAGTGGTCCGCGAAGGCCAAGGCCGAACCCGGCGGCTCCCGCATCGCCGACCAGCCCACAGGCGTCTGGCTCGACCGCACCGCCGCCATCAACGGCGTGGGCGACGGCATGGGCCTGCGCGACCACCTCGACGCGGCGCTCGCCCAGAAGGGCAGCGGCGAACAAGTCGTCCAACTCGTCGTCTACAACCTGCCGGGCCGCGACTGTGCCGCTCTTGCCTCCAACGGCGAACTCGGCCCGACGGAGATCGACAAGTACAAGACGGACTACATCGACCCGATCGCCGCGATCCTCGGCGACGCCAAGTACAAGGATCTGCGCATCGTCACCACGATCGAGATCGACTCGCTGCCCAACCTCATCACCAACGTCTCCGGCCGGCCCACGGCCACGCCCAACTGTGACGTGATGAAGGCCAACGGCAACTACCAGAAGGGCGTCGGCTACGCCCTCGACAAGCTCGGTGACATCAAGAACGTCTACAACTACATCGACGCGGGCCACCACGGCTGGCTCGGCTGGGACGACAACTTCGGCCCCTCCGCCGAGCTGTTCAAGACGACCGCCTCCACCAACGGCGCGAAGCTGTCCGACGTCCACGGATTCATCGTGAACACGGCCAACTACAGCGCCCTCAAGGAGGACAACTTCGCCATCGGCGACTCTGTCGCGGGCAAGTCGGTGCGCGAGTCCAAGTGGGTCGACTGGAACCGCTACACCGATGAGCTGTCGTACGCCCAGGCCATGCGCACCAAGCTGGTCTCGCTCGGCTTCGACCAGAACCTCGGCATGCTGATCGACACGTCACGCAACGGCTGGGGCGGCACCGCCCGGCCCACCGGACCGGGCGCCACCACGAACGTCGACACGTACGTGGACGGCGGGCGCTACGACCGCCGCATCCACCTCGGCAACTGGTGCAACCAGTCCGGCGCCGGCCTCGGCGAACGCCCGCAGGCCAACCCGGCCACCGGGATCGACGCCTACGTGTGGATGAAGCCGCCGGGGGAGTCCGACGGTTCGAGCAAGGCCATCGACAACGACGAGGGCAAGGGCTTCGACCGCATGTGCGACCCCACATACACCGGTAACCCGCGCAACAACAACCACATGTCCGGGGCGCTGCCCGACGCGCCGGTGTCCGGCCACTGGTTCTCCGCCCAGTTCCAGGAGCTCATGAAGAACGCCTACCCCGCGCTTTAGGCACACGGCACAGGAACACGGCACAGGCACACCGAACTCCGCCGGGGCCCGGGAGCGTACGGCGCCCCGGGCCCCGGCGGACACGGTTGATGGTCAGCACCTGCTTGCCCTGTGCTCGCGATGCCGATGCTTGCTCTGCCGACCGGATCCGTCCTGGGACGTAAGCCCGCGGGCTAATGCGATCGGCGTGCAGTGATCGACGGGCCGATGCCGTGGGGGAGGGGCACGTGACAGCGTCGTCCTGTGTCCGCGGGTCGGCCGCGGGGCACGGTTGACGCTTCGTCACCAGGGGAGGGCCCATGACCACCATGCCGCACATCAGCAGGAGAGGTTTGACACGCCGCCACATGATGGGGGCTGCTCTGGCCGCCGGGGCGGCCGTGCCGCTCACCGGCGTCGCCGGTTCCGCCTGGGCTGCCCCGGCCGGGCGGCGGCTGGTGCTGCCGGGGCCGAGGGGACCGTACTCGGTGGGTACGATCCAACTGCACCTCGTCGACCGGTCGCGTCCGGACGTCATCGCGGGCCCCGGCCACTTCCGCGAGCTGATGGCGACGGTCTGGTATCCGGCGCGGGATGCCACGCGGTACCCGGTGGCGCCCTGGATGCCGGCCGGCGCCCTTCAGGCGTTCCTCACCGATGCAGGGTTCAGCGATCTGATCCCGCTGGGGCCGCTGACGTCGGGCCGGGTGGGTGCTCCGGTGCGCCGCACAGGCGGTCGGCTGCCTGTCGTCGTGTTTTCCCACGGCGCGCACAGCCACCAGGGCGATCACACCGTCATGGTCCAGGAGCTCGCCAGCCACGGGTACGCGGTGGTGACGGTGGCCCACCAGTACGACACGTACACGCAATTCCCCGACGGCCGCGTCACCGTCCCGCTCGACGACAGGGACGCGCCGACGATGCCCGGGGACTTCGCCGCTGACCTGCGTTTCGTCCTGGACTGTGTCGAGCAGCTCGCCGCCGGGGGCAATCCCGACGCCGGCCACAGAAAGCTGCCGGCCGGCCTGCGAGGCTCCCTCGACGTACGGCGCATCGGTGTGTTCGGCTGGTCCAAGGGCGGGACGGCCACCGCCTGCGCCATGCTCGCGGACCAGCGGATCCGGGCCGGGCTGAGCCTGGACGGCCCGATGCAGATGAAGCCGCCGCTGGCCGGTGACCTGCACCGGCCGTTCATGATGATGTCGGCCGATTTCACCCGGGCCACGGTCCCCGAAGCCGCGGCGTTCTGGTCGCACCTGCGGGGCTGGCGGCTGGACATTCAAGCGCGGGGCGCCAACCACATCTCCTACGGCGACAACGAAGCGCTCTTCCCGCAGGTGGCGAAGCTGTACGGATGGAGCAGGCAACAGCTCCAGGACAAGATCGGCACCCTCGATCCCGAGCAGGCGGTGAAGATCCAGCAGGCGTATCCGCTCGCGTTCTTCGACGAGCACCTGCGCCGGCGCCGGGGGCACCTGCTCGACGGGCCGTCTCCGGCCTTCCCGGCGGTGACGTTCCTTCCGTGAGGCGCCTTTCATGTGGGGTCGGGGTGTTCCGGCCAATCGCCCAAGGAGGCGGCCAAGGAGTCACGCAAGGCCGGATCGCCGACTGCGGCTGCCAGCCGGTAGGCGATCGGCCCCACCTGCCAGCCTGCGTGATAGTCGAAGGGCGGAGGTGGTCCAGCCGCGTTATGGGCGAGCTTCGCCACCACTTCCGCGAGCCGGAAGTACAGGATCTCCGCGGTAGTGGAGGGCTGATCCGGTGCGAGTCCGCGTCGGCGGACCCTGTCGAACACGGCACGGCCCGTGGGCCATTGCGTGCGGTCCGCCGCGAGCGCCACCGCGGCCTCGATTTCAGCGGTGCAGCCCAGGTGGACCGCGGCAGACTCCAGAACCTTGCCCGCCCACTCGACGGGTGCCCGCTGCTGCTCGAAATGCGAGCGCCCCCACCGAGCCAACCCGTCCACGCTTCCGCTCATCTCGCGATCATGCCCACACCCGAAGCAGCCGACAACCAAAAGGGCGCAGTCGTGGGCGGGGTCAGGCGTCCAGCCGTTCCTCCAGGCGAATGGTCACGGTGTCGCCTTCCTCCTTGCCGATCGCCTTTCGTACGTCCGCCTTCACGGGCAGTTTGTGCGTGCCGTCCCCCAGAGCCATGAACGAACTCTGGAACGGATGACCGTCGACCGTGCCCCGCACCTTCACCAGGCCGCGAGTGCCGAAATACTCGGCCGACTGGGGCCACACGACGTAGGTCCAGCCTCCCTTGTTCGGGCTTTTCTGGAGGGTCGCGGTGAATTGCTCGTCCATCTCGAATACCACCTGTTCAGAAGTGCGCCGGCCTTGGCGTTCACCAGATAGGACAGAGGCAGGAGACGAAACTCATCGCTGGCGCACGAAAACGCCGCCGGGTTACTTACTTCGAGACGCGCCGGCGCGCTGATGCGCCGACGCGCCGCGGTGGGGCAGAAGTATCGGCCCGTCACGCACCTGACCGGCGGGTGGAGCTGGTGCGCTGCGTCTCCTTCTGTGATCCGCCCCCGGTCATGTCACCGATCAGCTCGGGCAGACCTGGACGCTGGGACGGGCCCCCTTCAAGGTCGAGCCGGTTGCAGGCCTCGGCGAACCGCAGGTAGGTGTCGACGCTGGCGATGACGATCCGCACGTCGATCTTGATGAGCTCGATGCCGATGACCGATATGCGGATCTCGGCATCGATGACGAGTCCACGCTCAAGGATAAGCTCCAGGACGTCGTACAGTCCGCTGGTTCCCCGTGAGGAGCCCCCCTGCTGTGCCGGGAACATCGCAGCTACCTCCGTATGCCGTCCGAACCGGGTGGTCCGGGTCCTCGCGCGTGGTTCCGGGCCTCCCCACGGCTTCTCCGCTGAGCAAAAGACTTCGCACCTCGCCGGGTGCTGCCTTTGCCGGTTGCCCTGCGGGTGGAGCGGGAAACAAGTTCGCGCCGCCTGCACGCGCTGAAGAGGGGACGCCGGGACGCCGTCCGAGCGGAGGGCTTGTGGCGGGCCGTTCGCGGTCAGGCGCTCTTTTTGAAGACAAGTACCTCGGTGGAGGCGACGCCCATGGGGGCCAGGAATCCGGCCTCCAGGCTGCAGCCGAGGGTGGCGAAGAGGTCCACACATGTCTGGCGGGGCATGGCGGCCGGGAACGAACCGTGCCCCGCGCCGCCCTTCGTCGCCCAGGTGCGCATCGTGGCCGGGTCCAGGCAGTTCTCCGTCATCACATCGAAGATGATCCGGCCGCCGGGGCGCGTGACGCGTGCCATCTCGAAGTAGTAGCGGGAGGCACAGAGGAAGGTCACGGTGTTGAAGACCTTGTGGGCCTGAACGAGGTCGATGCTGGCGTCGGGTGTCGGGGCGAGACTGCTTCCTTCGGTCGGTCGGGCGACCACCTTGTACGTGTCCACGAGGTGGTCGGCCCAGGGACGGGCCGTCTCGTAGATCTCGTACCGGTCGGGCGAACACTCCTTCAGCGTCTTCTCCAGGTATCGCCCGGAGCCGGGGCCTATCTCCAGCACTGTGCTGGGGTCGGCTGCGAAGACACCAAGGGCGCGCAGTTCATCGATGGTGGACTGGGTGGCGCCGGGCGTTCCGTTCATCACCTCGTCGACGTAGTCGCCGACGGACAGACCGGCCGCCCGTGCGGCCCGCATCGTGGCCTCGAACGGAATGAAGTCGTCCACCCCGCCACGGCTGTTGGTGCTCCGAACGACGTCGAAGCCGACACGTCCCAGGAGCCGCTTGACCCCCGTCTTTAACGCTGACTTTGCAGACCCTGCTGTGCTCATCAGGCATGACCCCCCGGTCGTAAGAACGCGAACGCAGACGTGCGGTTGTGACGCGGCGACATACGCCACGCGCGGCTACCTACCCGCACCATCCCTGCCCGTACACCTACCGGCACCTCCGCTGCCGAACCTCCCTCCACCGGCATCACACCGCCCACTGCGTGGAACCGGATACAACCGGGAACTGGAGGGCAGAACAATCACGCTTTGGAGGATTCAGGATGGTCTCACGCACCCCACCCACCACGACGGAGACCAGAGCGAAGAACTGGGCGTGGAGTGGCTTCTCCATCGCGGTTCTCTTGAATCTGCTCGTGGCCATCGTCGATCTTGGTGGCCTGTTGTGGTTCGCGCTCCGGACCTTCGTCCTGATCATGTTCACTGCCGCCCTACTGACCTACCTGGTCCTACGGGTGCAGCGCTCACGAATCACTCGACAGGGCGGGGGCGAGGGCTGAAACGAAACACACCAGGTGCACACCGAACCAGCCAACCGTCATGGCACAGCCGCAGAGATACTCCTGCGTTCGGAAGGGTGCCTTCCCGATGGCCACCAGCGCCAGGCGCATGAGCAACTACGCACGCTAGAGGTTGTTCCGTAACTCATGCGGTTGCTGGCGTTGACTGGTCATGGGTGGGGTGATGTCAGCAGATGGTCCGAAGCAGATCGAGCCGTTCACCGGGCTGAGTCCGGCACAGTTCAACCGGCTGGTCGCGCCGGTGCGACGTCGAGACCACCCTGTTCCTCTACGCCGCCGAAGCCGGATCGGCGTCCGCCCAGGCGCTGAGCCTGCTGGCGTCATGGGCCTCGACGAAACCGTCGACCTGGCGGACCAGCCGCGCCCCTGACCCCAGGGGAGCGCCACGCACGCTCCCGCAGTGAGTCGCAGCCGCCCCCGCAGGCAGCTACTTGCTGTCGCCTTCTCGGAACCAACCGGCGATAAAAGTGATCAACACCAATACAACCTGAATGGCCCAATGCTGTTCTCGAACGGGAGATCTGAGTTGCAGTTCACGGTTCGTCACCCGCTGTCCGGTAGACCCGCCATAGCCGTGCTGGCGCTCGCCGGTATCACTGCAGGCGTACTGATCGGCCGGCCAGGGCTTCGCACCGTGGGGGGCTGCGGCGCCGCCGACGACCCCTACTCCTCGCAGAGCGCAGCGGACTGGAAGGCCGGCGCGGACCACGTGGTCGTGGCGCTGCCGACTGCCGAGCGCGACAGCAACCGGCACGACCTCGCCAAGGGACCGGTGCGGTACACGATCGACCGCGCACTGACGCTCCGAAAGGAGAAAGTGCTCTGGTCCGCCGCCACCCCCCGGCATGAGCTGGAAAACGCGTTCGACATGACCGCGCCAGGCTGGTCGGTGTACCGGAACGGCAAACGAATCAAGCGCACGGCTCCGGAGGCACCCCGGCTCGAGACCGGTCACACATATGTCCTTGCCCTGCGCTGGGACGCAGGCCACTGGGTGGTTCTCGGAGAGGGCGCCGCCGTGCCGTTCGACGACCATGTGGCGGGGCGAGGAGAGTGGTGCGGCCAGGTGCTGAGCGAGGACGACTTCGCCAAGGGCGAGCGGTTCTCACAGCGCGGCGGCCACGGCCTGGAAGAGGCCGTACGGGGACGAGACGAAACGGCCATCCTTCGGGAACTCGAAAGGGCAAGCGCCAAGCGGCCGTAACGCGGTGCAATGCCCGGCCTTCGTCCGCCGCGCGTAGCGGCACGTCAGCTCCGGTATCTGTTCAACGAACGTGCGATGCGAGCACGCGGCGTTCTCGCACCTGTACCGACGTGCTCGCAGCCGGATTTGCATGCCTCGTCTGAAGGCTGTCCCGTATGGGGCGGGAGTTATCCGGTGAGGGCCATGTTGTGGAGGCGTGCGATGCCGAGGATGGCCTGGTGAACGCCGCTGCCCTGGAGGCGGCGATGCTGCGGTCCCGGGTGGGGACCAGGGATGCCGTCGACGATGTAGACGGTGTCCTCGCGCTTGCGCCGGGCCGGTGAGATCGCCAGCAGCGGCGTGAGGTGGTCCAGGATCCGGTCCGCGGCCGACTTCGAGATCCCGAACGACGGGGCAACCTGCCGCAGCGTCAGGTTTGTGCGCCAGTAGATGGCCACGAGCAACACCCGGTCTCCCAGCGGCAATCGCCACGGCCCGCCCCGCTGCACATCGCCGCCACGACGTCGCACCAGCGCGACCAGCCGGTTGAACTGTGCCGGACTCAGCCCGGTGAACGGCTCGATCCACTTCGGATCATCTGCTGACATCACCCCACCCATGACCAGTCAACGCCAGCAACCGCATGAGGCACCGGACAACCTCTAGCGTGTGTACTTGCTCGGGCAATCAGGCTAGATCGAGGGTTAGAGGTCGGTGCCCCGTTTGGCTGGCTGGCCTGGAATGTTGCGTGCAGCCAGCCAGACGATGAGGTCAAGTGCGATGCGGCTGATGTCAGTTTCCGTGTGGACCTTGTGTTCGCGACGGGCGGAGTCACTGCGGACGATCTCGTACCCGCCCTCTTCCAGGACGGCCACAGACGCGAACCAGGCAGGGCCGTCCGTGTCGGGTTCGATGACAATGAACGTGTTGTCCGTGCCGTCGAGTGCACTGATCATCTCGAACAAAGCGTCCTCGGAAGCTCCCTCGATGTGATCACCGCTCTCGCTGACCACGCCGTAGCCTCTGGCCCCCATCGGATGGTCCTCTCCCCGGGTCGGCAACCGATCAGGTCAGCATCGTAGGGGGTCGGCTACAGCCACTCGTTGATCGCTGCCACCTGAACAACCGCCAGGTATCGCACGGTCAGCTTGTGATCCGCGTGGCCATCGCCCGGTTGCGCTTCAGGCGGTTGATCCCGCACTCGACGGCTTTGCGGGCTTTGTAGTCCTCGTGGTCAAAGGACGGAGGCTGCCCGCCTGCTGACCCCCGACGCCGGCGATGACCTGCCTGACCAGCCGGTTCCGCCATGGGGCACCGGATGCCCCTCCGTCGCAGGTAGGCGCGCTGACCCGGGACGTATAGGCCCAGTCACCCCGCACCCGCAGCGGTCGGACGCGAGGGCGCCCCGCGCCGGGCCGGGGCGCGCGAGTGGCTTCCAGCAAGGCGGCAAACTGCGTACCTCCGCCCACAGACCATTGCGCTGCCAGCGGCGGAAATGCCTGTAGACGGTCTGCCACGGTCCTTACTCCGCAGGGATGCCCCCCACGGCGCCCCCGTCCGCACCCGCCAACGAATCCATCGATCAACGCTCGCCGATGACAGGACGGACGGCCCAGCACCACAACCGGCAACAACGGCTCCAGGACGGCCGATTGACCATCCGAGAGATCCCCTCGCCCCACACCAGGATCGTCACCGCACAGGACCAGGTACAGCAGCTACTCCTAAAACACGGCGTGGGGAGGCGCGCCGACCGCGTTCCTCGAGTCGATGCTGCCGCGCCGTCACACGTCATAAATCCGGTGACGTCCACGAACATCCCGGGATACTGGTCGACATGGATGAGGTCAACGTCATCGTCGCCCATCACGAACGCGCGACGTTGCGGGTCGGCGACGTGTTCCTGAAGGTCGATGCCGATCAGGCGCGTACCGACATCGAGGTCGAGGTGATGGCGCTGGCGCCTGTCCCGACCCCGAAGGTGCTGTGGCGCAAACCGCCCGTGCTCGCGATCGCCGCGGTCTCGGGAAGGGCGCTCGGACGCCTGGGTGAGCCGGTGACCGCGTCCCCGGCGGCGTGGGCGGCGGCGGGCGCCGCCCTGCGGAAGCTGCACGATGCGCCACTGCCTCCCCGGCCCGGCCGGGCCGGTCGGGATCTCGAAGAACTGACGGCGGAACTCGACTCCGAATGCGAGTGGCTCGTAGCAAACGATGTCCTGCCCGCCGACCTGATCACCCGCAACCGCCAGGTGGCCGAGGCCGCGCTCCGTCCGTGGACTGCGGCGTTCACGCACGGCGACCTGCAGATCGCACACGTCTTCGTCGACGGCGACGAGATCACGGGCATCATCGACTGGTCCGAGGCAGGCCAGGGTGATGCCCTTTACGACATCGCCACCTTGACGCTCGGGCACGAAGAGTGCCTCGACGACTTTCTCGCCGGCTACGGCACCGACGTAGACCTGGAGGTGATCCGCGCGTGGGGGTCGTTGCGCAGCTTGTTGGGAGTTCGCTGGCTGGTCGAGCACGGCTTCGACCCGTCCGCGCCGGGCTGCGAGGTCGACGTGCTGAAATCCCGGATGTGAGGAACGCGGGGCCGGCCGTTGCCAGGCGGGGCGTAGAAGGGCGGTGAGGGCGGTGACATGCACGCTGTCACCGCCCGTCGTGCAGGAGAGTCGCCGGTCAGGCGGCGCTTCCGTCGCCCACCACACCCGTGAAGCCGAGCTTGTCGACGGCCTGGTAGTACGTCCAGGCCGTCCCGTTGCAGGTGGTCTTCGTCGCGCCGCTGTACCTGGCGCACACTCTCTTCAGGTCCTCGTAGAAGGCGCTGTCGACGCGGGCCTTGTTGCCGTTGAAGGTGCCCGCTTCCTTGTAGTTGCGGTATCCGAAGTCGTGGCGGGCGCAGGCCGTCTTGAAGGGGAAGCCGAGGGGGTTGTCGGGGGAGCTGGAGCAGTAGTCGGTGGACCAGTTGAACTGATAGGCGCTCCAGGCTCCTTGGTTGCCGTTGGCCGACACCCAGGCGTTGTAACTGCCCGCGTCGGTCTGGGTCCACCGGCTGAGGACCTGGGCCTTGTCGGCCGGCACGGCCGAAGCGGGGGACGCGGCTACGCCTACGGCCAGGGTGAGGGAAGCGGTGCTTACGGCGAGAGCGGTGAGTCGACGGCGCATGGGGCCTCCTGTGGGGGATGACACTTCCGTCTCAACAAGCCCTGTCATTCCCACAGTTGGTACTTCAACAAACAAGGCACTCGCGTGAACTCTGGGAGACGGCCGGGGGGGGCGTGATCAACGGCGGTTCACGGATGCGCCGTTGGTGGTGGAGACCGTGGTCGGCTCGGTGAGATGTCGCGCCGTGGCGGACTCTTCCGCGGGCTTGGACCTTGCCATCCACAGACCGGTGAACACGGCGGTGGCCAGTGTGATGACGCCGGCTGCGGCGAAGGCGCTGTTGAGGCCAATTTCGAAGGAGGCGCCGCCGGTTTGCCGGGCGCGGACGATGGCTCCAAGTACCGCCACGCCGAGCACCGCGCCGATCTGCCGGGTGGTGCTGCTGATGCCCGAGGCGAGGCCGCCTTCTTGCGGGCTGACTGCCTGGATGGCGGCGCCCGTCAGCGGGGACAGGGTCAGGGCGAAGCCGATGCCGATGATTCCCAGCCGCCACCACACGTTCGCGTATCCGGTGTCCGCGTGCACCGCGCCCAGCGCCAGAAGCCCTCCTCCGGCCAAGGCCAGGCCGGTGGTGACCACGATGCGGAAGCCGTACCGGGCGGCGAGCCGGCCCGCGTAGGGGCTGACGATCACCATGGCGAGGGAGAGGGGGAGGGTCTGCAGGCCGGCGCGCATGATCGAGCTGCCCTGGACGTACACGAAGAACTGGGAGAAGAAGAACGACGAACCCGTGAGTGCGAACCCCACCACGATCATGGCGGTGTTGGACACGGTGAACAGCCGTTGCCGGAAGAGCCGCAGCGGCAGCATCGGAGCAGTGCGACGCGCTTCGAGGGCGACGAACGCGGCGAGCAGAATCACCGCGGCGGCGAAGCTGCCCAGGATCACCGGCGCCGTCCAGCCGCGGGCACCCCCCTCGATCAGCCCGTACGTCAGCGCCCCCACCCCCAGAACGGACAGCACCGTCCCCGGGATGTCGATCGCGGGGGCGCTCGGATTACGGGACTCGGCGAGGTGGCGCAGGCCGAGCACCAGCAGGATGACGCCGATGGGCAGATTGACCAGGAAAATGGCGGGCCAGCCGAAGGCTTGCGTCAGCACACCGCCGGCCACGGGGCCCGCGGCCAGGCCGATTCCGCTGAATCCGGCCCACAGCCCGATCGCCTTGACTCTCTCCTGCGGCGCGGGATAGGCGGCGGCGATCAGGGACAGCGAGGCAGGGCTCAGCGCCGCGGCCCCGATGCCCTGCAGCACCCGGCCGGCGGCCAGCCAGCCGACCGAGGGCGCGAGGCTGCACAGCACCGACGCGACGGTGAACACCGCCACGCCGCTCAAGTACACCCGCTTGCGCCCGAATCGGTCGGCGAAGATCCCGCCGGACAGCAGCAGCATGGCGACCAGCAGTACGTACGCGTCGACGATCCACTGCAGGCCGGTCAGCTGAGTGTGCAGCCGGTGCTGCATGTCGGGCAGCGCCGCTCCAACGATCGTGTTGTCGAGCAGAACCATGAACTGGCCCAGGCAGGCGACCGTGAGCAGCACGGCCCTGTTTGATCGACTGCCTTCGGCCGTAAGCGATGCAGTGATGAGGAGTCCTCTCGATCGTTGGTGCACCCGCCCACGGTCGACGCGGGTGGCGATGCATCTCTGAACGCACTAACGCAGTCGGTGACTGCGTTAGGGGACTTTAGAGAGCTTGCCTCGCAAACGCAAGTCCTGACTGCGTTAAGGTGGGTGGCATGAACGAGCGACAGCGAGCCCGACGGCCCGGCGGGCGCAGTGCCCGCATCGGCGCGGAGGTGCACCAGGCCGTCACCGACCTGATCAGCGAGCGTGGTTACGGCAAATTCACCGTGGGCGAGGTCGCGGCCCGCGCGGGCGTGGCCGACAGCAGCATCTACCGCCGGTGGGGCAACCTGGAAAGCCTGCTCACCGACGTGGCGCTCACCCGCCTCAACGCGCAGTCACCGATGCCTGACACCGGAAGCCTGGACGGCGACTTGCGCACGTACGCGGCTCAAGTGGCACGCGAGATCACCGGCCCTGACGGTCTGGCGGTGGTGCGCCTGGCCGTTGCCTTGACCAGCAGCGGTCAGTCGGGGGTGCAGGCGCGTGATGACCTCCGCGCCGAACGCACCCGACAACTGCAGTCCATGCTCGACCGCGCCCGCGAACGGGGCGAGGACGCACCCGACGCGCTCGACGTGCTGGACCACATTCTGGCCCCGATGTACATCCGCATCCTGTTCGGCATGGGCCCGCTCACCCCGGACTACATCGACGGGTTGGTCGACCGATTGCTGTGACGGCAACCGGGTCCCGGATCGCTGCATCGAGAGCGTGACGTTCAGCCGAAGGGGCCCTCGCTGGTGAAGGCGTGGGCGGCGAAGCGTTTGCCCATGCGCCGGTAGGCGGGCGCGGTGGGGTGCAGGCCGTCGGCGAGATCGTCGGTTTCGTCCGGACCGAGCAAGTCGCGGCCGTCGAGGTAGTGCAGGCGGGGGTCGCGTTTCTGGCGTAGCGTCACGATGCGTTCGAGCTCGTCCCGGACCACCGCCAGCGACAGCGCGCCCGCGGCCACCTCGACCGGGTCTGCGGTGGCAGTGATCTTCCCGTCCGGGTCCATCGTGGTGGGCCCTGGAGTGTCCTCGAGCGCCGGACAGCTGATGGGGGAGATCAGCAGCAACGGGGCGTCCGGGTGGCCGTCCCTGATGGTGTCCAGGAATCCGTGGACGGCCGGGCCGAACGTCCGCAGCCGGAAGGCGGCGAGGCTGACGATGTTGATGCCCACCTTGAGGCTGATCAGGTCGGCGGGCATGTCGCGGATGGTCCGGGCGACATAGGGATCCAGCAGCGCATTGCCTGCCTGGCTGAGGTTGATCACCTCAACCCCTCCGAGCGCGGCCGCCACCACCGGCCAGGTGCCGGTCGGGCCATCAGCCTCAAGGCAGTGGCTGATGGAACTGCCGTGGTGCACCCATCGGCGCCGGCCGTCCGCACGCGGTGCCAGCACTTCGCCGTCGGCGCGCAAGGCCACCAGTTCCGTGGGGGTCTGCTGTGGCAGCCACAGTTCGATGTCTTTCATGCCGGCCGGTAGGCCGGAGAACCGCACCGTCCCCGGCTCGCCCGGTATCAGGTGCTGCGCGCCGCGGGGACCCGACATTCGCATCACGTGGCCCACCGGCGCTTGCCGCCGCTCCACCACCGTGCCGTCCACCAGCAGTTCCAGCATCCCGGTCGGGCGAGGCTCGGGGTCGCCGTCGAGCTGTCCGGTAAAGGTGAGCACCTCGAACTCCAGCACGCGGGCGTCGGTGCGGAACACCAGCCGCACGCCCGACGGCATCACGCTCACCCCGTGGACCGACGGATCTTGATACTGCTCCTTGGTCCACGCGGGCAACCGGCTCGGCATCACCCCCGCCGACGTGGTCTCCACATCCAGCGCACCGCGCAACTCCACCGGCCCGCCCGTCAGCGCAACCGCCCGCATCGCCACCGTCACCGCTCCCACCCACGATCAACCTACGGTGGAACATCGCGAGCGCGCCCACCGGTGCCCGCTGTCCCCTGACCTGCAAGCGCTTGGCGCCATGGGGTTCAACGTAGCCCAGAGCGACGAACGGGACGCTGCAAATAGCGGGGCGGACAGGGCGGCTTGCAGGGGTGCAGGGGTGCAGGGTTGAAAGGCGAGGTTATGGCGTGTGCGGTGATCCGGTGGTCGGTTGGCCCTCGCTGCTCTGCGAGAACGACAGGTCCAGAGCACACTCCTTCGGGATCTCAGCGGCAGAGGTGGCGCACTCGGGGCGGCTATCCGCTTTCGGCCCATCAGTGGTCGTGGGCGCCGCCGCCCGCCGCTTGCCCGTTGTGATGCTGCCCTTGACGTCGTCCGCGGGTGCAGGGTTGGTCGTCGTACGACCGGTGGGCGCTTTCGTGGCTCCTGCATCCGGCGTCGATGAGCAGGCTGTCATGCCGGTTGTGGCGCACAGGATGAGAACGGCGGTGGCGGTGGCAGCACGAAGACGCATGGAAATCCCCCTACATGGACGCTCAGCATCCAATCATCAGTTGATCCACAATGCCACGATGTGCGGCCGTGCAACCTCCCGTGGGTTCGGCAGTCTTACTTCCCGGGGTGCACATGACGAGAGAACATCAGGTTGCCTTCTTCGTGAGGGAACTGGAGACGGGCGACACCTGGCGACGGGCAGCTGCGGCGAAGGGTCTCGGCAAACTCGGGGAGCCCGAGCACGCCACGGTGCTCGTACGGGCAGCGGCCGACCCCGCGCCCGAGGTGCGGGAAGGCGCTGCGATGGGCCTGGGGAGGCTGGGGGTCGCCGTGGCAGGGTCGCAGACTCTGCCCGCGCTGATGGACGACGACGATCCGCGGGTGCGCAGGCAGGCCTCTCTGGCGTCCATCCGGCTCGGGTTGTGCGATCGAGAGGTCGTGGAGGCCTATGCGCGACTGCTTCACGATCCGGACCACCACCTGCGGATCAACGCCTTGGAGGCATTGCGGGAGCTGGGCGTTCCCGGTGATGTTCCCGCGCTCGTCCGGCTGATGGGTGATCCGGCACACGGCATCTGGGGGCGGGCGCGGGCCATGGTCTTCATGTTCAAGAAGGACCCGGACGTCGAGGCGGAGGTCGTTCGTACGGCCCAGTTGGGTGAGGACGCCGCCCGCGTGTGTGCCGTGTTGATGCTGTCGGACCTGCACACCGACCGGCTGCTGCGGTCGCTGCTGAGAGAGCTGGCTGAGGGCACTTCCAGCGAGGTGCGCTGCGCCGTGGCTTTTCGACTGGCGCGCGTGAACCGCCCAGAGATACGGGACGCGCTGGTCGCTGCCCTGGCAGCGGAGCGAGACCCGGAGGTGGCGATACAACTGCTGTTCCTGCTGGGGCGATCAGGTGACGAGCGGCTGCTGGGTCCGGCCTCGCACTGGCTGAGGGACGAACGGGCGGCGCCGGCGGCCGCCGCTGCCCTGGGGGCCGTCGGCGGCAGAACCGCCACAAAGCTCCTGCGGGCCCTGCTCACCGACCCGACAACGGCCGCCCCCACGCTCGCGGCAGCAGCAACGGCCTACGGCAACATGGGGAGATGGGACGCCGTGTGGCTGCTGCTTCCCTTGCTGGACCATGCCGCGCCCGGGGTGTACGAAGGTGCGTTGCGGGGCTTGGACGCGATGGCGGGCACGGGGTTCCGGCCGTGGGAACGCGCGGCGGTCTCCCGGGCGCTGGTCACCCGTCTCGGCATCGACGCCACCCTGTTCGGGGTGGCAGAGCGGGTCCTCACGGGCCTGGCGGAAGCCCTGCCCGGTTTGCGGGAACTGGTGGACCGGACCACTTCGCCCCTTGTCCGGGCCACCGCGCTGTCACTCCTGGACCCCCACAAAGCGACGGACGCCGGCACCCCGCATGATTTGCCGCTCTTCGTGCGGCACTTGGACGACGCGGAAAGATGGGTGCGCCAGGCCGCCGCGGAGGGGATCGCCCACTGGGTGGAGGAGGCAGGCACACTTCCCCCCGGTGAGGAGCGGCTGCGCGACCGGCTCACCGCTTTGGACTCAGACCCATGCGACTTTGTCCGCGCGGCGGCGGCCGAAGCGCTGCGCGCCCTGGACAACTGCCGAAGCGACTGACGAGACAGGGTGACAACGGAAACAGGTGACGCTCACCGATTGCCGGCGAAGTGATCGCGGAACTCGTCGCCACAGTCCTCCTCGGCGCTGACCCGGATACCCGACAAGGCCACCACCCCGTCCTCGTCATCGCCCTCCTGCTTGGCCTTGGCCAGCTGCTTCTCGATGTTCGCGATGTACCGGCCGCACTCGGCGCTGACGGGCTTCGTGGGCTGTGCGTCCCGGGTCGAGGAGGTGTTCAGTGCGGTCGTGGCAGCGAGGCCGCCCGCGCACAGCACCGCCCACACGGCGATCCACAAGCGGCGGTTCATCGGTATCGGCTTGGGCATCCCGGCATTCTATGAGCGCCGGGTCGGGCTGTCGCCGCCCCACGAACACAAGCTGGAAGGAGGCGAACAGCTCTGTGTCCGCACGATGGTGGCATGGCGATACAGGCCTGACGGCGTCCTACTTGGCAGCGATACCGATCCCGTCGATCCGACTCCACGCCCTCTCCTGCCAAGCCGTCATGGCAGGCCACTTGGCGCCGCCGGGCCGGGGAGCAACCCGTGAGGCGTAGGAGGCCGGGGTGTAGGCCGGATCGTAGAAGCAGCCGGTCCCGTAGGTGCGATCGAAGGCCGGGCAGGATGCTGCGATACTCCCCGCACTTGGCTTCTTGCCTGTGCGGACCCAACTGTCCAGAGCAGCTACGGAGTTGGCGTACTCAGAGTTGCTCAGCCCACTGTGCTCGCTCTCCTTGGTGAACGTCTGCACCAGGTACCGGCTTCGGTGCGCACCGGCGAGGGACGCGCGGTAGGCCGCCTCGTGTTCCACGAAGACGGTCGGGTCGTCGATGGCGTGCATCGTCAGGACGGGAATCGACACCTTCCCGGTGAGGTCGCTGTCGTAGGACAGGTCGCGTACGGCGGTCGGGTCAGCACTGAACCGTGCCACGCCGGCGTTGAGGGCCTTGTCGTCGTGGGAGCCGGAGTACCTCACACCCGCGTTGCTGAACGGATTGCGGCCACCGAGGCGGTTGTGCACGATGTCGCGGAAGGTGAACGTCGCGAAGCGCAGGTGTGACTCCAGGGTGCGCTCCGGGACACCGGTCACGGCCAGGATGTCGTGCAGGTTGCGCTGCTGCAGTGCGCTTCGTTCCTCGGGAGGCGAGCTGAATCCGGTGCACTCCTGGAGCCGCGCGCGCAGGCCGGCGTTCGTCATCGACGACCCCGCGCGCAGGCCCTCCCACAGTGGGTACTGCGGCTCACTCGGGCGGGGATGGTTGCGGCAGTAGTACTGGTAGACCGCGCGCAGGTCGACGCGGTAGTCGTAGCCACGTGATCCTCCTGCCAGGAGACCGTTGGTCAACAGGGCTCCGTCGTAGGGGCCGCGTTTCGAGGCGTAGGTCTCGACCACCTTGGCGGCGACGCCCCCGCCCCAGGACTGGCCGTGCACATAGGTGCGCTTCGGCTTCCCGAACTTCTGCACGAACAGGCGGCGTACGTTCTCCGTGTCCGCGGCGGCCATCCGGGTGCCGTACCCACCGCGGCGATACGACGAGCCGGCCCAGGCATAGCCCTCCTTGACCATCACCGACCAGCGCTCCAGATCGCCGGCGCTGCGCTCGGGGTCGGAGCCGTCACCGAGGTCAGGACCGCCGTGGGCGTGTACGACGAGCGAGCCGTTCCAGTTCCGGGGGATGGCTATGGAGTAGTACGCGCTGTTCGCGTCCTGGCCCGTGTAACACGTCGCTGTGTCCTTCAGGTCCGTCGGGCAGGTGGCCTGGTGGGGGCGGCCCGCTTCGGCGTGGGCGCTGGGTGTACCGGTGAGCGCGCCGGCCACGACGACACCGGCGAGGCCGGCGACGAGTGCCGCACGTTGCTGTCTGCTGGTTCGCGGCCCTCGGGGGTGGGACAGCAACGATCTCAAGCTCTTCAAGACGCGGCTCCTTGTCCTTTCGCGACGCATGGTGCGCCGCGCCGAGGATGCTAGGGACGAGGTGGATCCGATAGCTACGCCCTGGTCGTTTCGGTCATAGTGTTCGGCTTGCGGCGGCCCCGGCATGCTCGCGGCCTGCGGCCTGCGGTCAGACGTCTACCGGCGATCTTCGGACGCTACGCTCCTAAGGTGCACCTCATACCCGATGACCCGTTCCCCGAGATCGGCCACCCGTACACGACCGACGTGAGTACGGACGGCCGCTGGATCGCCGTAAGTTGCTCCGGGAGCGGCCGCGATGGGCTGGGGCGGGGACGGGTCGTCGTATACCGGGCCGGCGATCTCGTCCTGTGGGACGAGTTCGTGCTGCAACAGGGCATCGAGGGTCTCACCTTCCATCCCGTTCTTCCCCTGCTCGCCGTGGGCACGGAGGACGGAGACGAGTTCGAGCTCAGGGGCGGACTGCACCTGTACGAGGTGGAGACCCGGCGTCGTACTGACGTGGCCGTCGCCGGCCGCGGTGTCACCTATCTGCGCTGGCGGGACGCGCGCCACCTGGAGGTGACGTTCGCTCGGTCGGTCACCGAATTCGACGAACCGGTCCTGACGTACACACGCTCGGCCGTCGAGCGTGACGACTGGCGCGGCGTGACCGCTGACGTGCTGGCGGCACAGGTCTCTTGGCCGCAGGTGCCGGTGGAAGTGGACTGGGTCAGCATCAAGGGGCCGGACATCGATCAGCCTCAGCGCTTTCTTGCCGGCCTCGCCGTCGAGAAGGGCCGCGCCTGGGCCCGGCGGACCGGAACGTCCCTGGTGGAGGTGCTGGGGGATGGCCGGATGCTGGTCTCGTCGGCGGGCGGCGCCCTGGTGGAGTGCTGGTCGCCGCACGGCGTCCTGCAGTGGTCCGTGCCGGTGCCCGACGACAGCCCGTTCCTCCGCAATGGCTGTCGCTGGTATGTCACCCCGGACGAGGAGAACGTCTGGGCCACTGTCCTGGAAGGCGACAGCAGCAACCGGCGCACCCTGTTGCGCCGTTTCGCTCTCGCCGACGGAGCCCAACTCACCGAACTGCGTTACGACTTCCCGGTCGCCATCGCGTCGCGTACAGATGGTGCCTGGGTGGCCCGGGACTCCCGGGAGCTGTTTCCCGGACCGAACTGGCCGCCGTACGAGAGCGTGGTGCTCACCCCGTCCGGGCGACGGCTGGCCACCCTGGAACTGGGGGAGTGTGGCAGCTCCTTCGACTTCCCGGTGCGACGCTCGCCCCATCTGCTCTTCCTCTACGGCGTCGGTGGCGCGGACGTACGGGTGGAACTGTTGGAGAAGTGGGTCGTGCGGGCGGGCCCCAGCGGGATCGAGCGGCTGTTCCCGCTCGCCTGGCACGACTCCCTCGGCCCCTTCCTGCGCGGCGGTCCCGCCGTGTATGTCGATGACGAGGCCGGGCCGGGCATCGTCCACACGTGCACGGCGCGCGACGGCACCCACCTGGTACGACGCGCCTACCCGGGCGGTGCCGTGGTCTGGGCCCACCGCTTCGACGCGCAGGTCACCGGTGTCGATGTCGATGTGCACGGCGGGTTCGTCCATGCCGTGACCGGAGCCGGTGCCTGCGAGCTGCTCACGCTGCGCTCCGCGGACGGCACGGTGGTGCGGCGCCGGACGCTCACCCATGGAGGGCACGTCTATACCCCGACGTGCCTGAGTGCCGGTCCGGACGGTGTTCTGGTGATCGGCACGGTGGAGGGGCGGCTGATCAAGACCAGGATCAGGGTTCCGGCTGGGCGCTCTGATGTGTCATGCGGCGCGGATCCGTCTTCCTGACGGTCAGCCGGTGAGGGGCTGCGGCCCCGGGCGGTGAGCCGTGGCACTGCGGCGGGAGCGCAACTCCAGGGCGCGCAGGACCAGTTCGGTGGCGAACCGGTCGGCCGGTGAGGCCAGCAGGGTGCCGAAGACCTTCTCCAGGTTGCGCAGCCGGTAGCGGACCGTCTGCGGGTGCAGGTGCAGTGCATCCGCCATCTGCAGGACGTTCCCGCGGGTGTCGAGCCACGCGCGCAGGGTGCTGATGAGCCGGTCGCGCTGATTGGCCGTCAGGCCCGCCAGAGGGGCGAGCTGCTGCCTGGCGAGCGCCGAGACCAGGCCGGGATCGGCGAAGAGGGTGAGGGCCACCAGGTGGTCCTCGCAGTGGATGTAGGGGGCGGCGCCCTCCAGGACGCCCGCCTCGGAGAGGCTCAGGGCTCTTCGGGCCCAGCGTAAGGATTCCGCCGCGTCCGCCAGCGGTACGGTCAGTCCCACGGCCGCGCGGATGGTGTGCGGGGCCGCGTCCATGAAGGCGCGGCGGTGCTCGTCGACGGCACCGGGGATCAGGGCGTGCGGCAGCGAGGAGCCCAGGTCGACCAGGACGTCCTCGGCGACGGCACCCCGGTCGGGTCGGCCCTCCGTGCTGAAGGCGATCGGTGTGACCTCGTCGGGCAGCTGCCACTTGGCGCGCTCGGCCAGTTCGACGAGGGTCGCCCGGGGGACGGACACATCCGACAGGAGGTGCTTCAGGAGCCGCTGACGCTGGATGTCCTGGCCCTGCTCCATCTCCGCCCGCGCCTCCTGGTAGCCCTCGCGGGAGACCTCCATGAGGTTGTCCACGTAGGCCAGCAGGGCGTCGGCGAAGGAGAGCATGAGGCCGGCCGGCAGATTGAGCCGCCGCAGCACCCCCTTGGCCCGGTTGAGGGCGAGCCGGGCACCCAGCCGGAAGATCGCCTGCATGGTGTCCAGGCTGCGACCCTCGTAGGCCTCGAAGCGCCCGAACATGCGGCACACCTTGTCGCGTTGCACGGTGGAGGTGTCCGGGGCGGCGACCTGATCCACGAAGCTCGTCAGGTTGTGCTCGACAATGAGATGCACGGCCCGGGAATAGGGCCCGTCGAGGACTTCCGCGTATTCGGGGTAGGACCGGTGGATCTCCTCGATGACTTCCTGGATGAGTCCGGGCAGTTCTGGGCGCATGATCGCGGCGAACTCGCGAGGGAGGGTGGACGCCGGATGTCCCGCGTCCCCCGCCTTTAATGCAGTAGTCATGGAACTCCCCTTACTCCGCCCGTGATCGAAACCGCTGACCGGCAGTGTCCGGGGATGGAATCGGTCCTTGTCGACCCCGGTGGTCTCCGGCTGGCGGCGGCTCATAAGTGATCTTGGCGCTGTGGAACCCCTGGCACGGTAGACCATGGACAGCCGGTGCGCACCCTGCTCATCACTCTCTTTCGGTCAACACCGTTCCGCTGGTGACGTGTTCAGGGCGCCCTGCGTGAGCGCCGCCCGTCAAGAGGTCGGCAGCGAAGTGCTCACCGCAGGATGAACCTCCTCCGCATGTTGTTGGCAGGGTGACAAAAGCGGTGCCCGGCACCGGTTGCGTTCGCGTTGTGTTCGCGCGAGGGGAGGTGGGATCGCGTGGGTTCACCCTTCGTCAAGAGGTTGGGTGAGGAGTACTCATTTCTGGACGAAGCCGCATGTGGATTTGCTGTGCTTGAGACAAGGAAATGCCTGGTGTTTCCGGTCCGCGGGCCTTTTCCAATTCGGCCGTTGCGCCGTTCGGTTACCCGTGCGTAAGGTCCGTTTCGAAAGTCGAACAGGAAGCAGATCGGGCTGTATTGGACGGTATTGCCCGGTGCCTGTTTCGGTCCTTCACGTGCGGATGCCCCTTCGCGCAAGTGGCCCCGGCTCCCCGCGGACCACATGAGGACCACTCCATCGGACCCCGCGGCGGCCCCCCTGCCGCGGGGTCCGCCCTCTGATCGGAGAGCAGCGATGACTGATGCCCTGAGCGGTCGGCGCACCGCACGGGTGGCCGCGGTCGCTGTGGCGGCATGTCTGCTCGGCCTGCTGCCCGGTTCGGGCTCGGCCGCGCGGGATCAGCGGGAGGCCCGGCTCACGGCCGCGTACGACTGCACCCTGCCCTCGGGCAACCGGCAGGTCGAGGTCACCATCGGTGCCGCGTTTCCCGAACGCGGCGCGGTCGGCAAGCCGATCAGGCCCACGGAGGTGAGCGTACGAGCGACCCTGCCACGGCCGGTTGTGGCCGAGCTCCTGCCCGACGGGACTGCATCGGTCGCGGGGACGGCCGCCCTGTCCACGGCGGTCGCCCAGGGGCGCGAGCGGGCGCAGGCCGAGTGGGCGGACCTGGCTTCCGCCGAGGTGCGGCTGCCCGCACAGGGCGCCGTGGAGATCGGCCTCGGCGGCGACGTGCCCCATGTGAGGGTCGGCTCCGCCGGCGATGTCACCTTCGCGGCCGGCAAGTTGCATCTCTCCCTCACTGCCACCGCAGGTGCAGGCACCGGCAATGCGGGCGTGCGGCCCGACCGGGCCGAGCTGGCCTGCACTCCGGCCAAGGGTGCGGACACGCTGCTCGCGGCCGTTCCCGTCGAGGCGCCTGCCTCAGGAACGCCCTCGGCGCCGCCCGGCGACTCCGGCGCCCCGGACAGCGACACCCCGCGCGATACCCCTCAGGGCATCGACGCCGGGCCGCAGCCGCGCGCCGCCGCGGACGCCTGCCCCGCACAGCCGCCCAAGGGCACGCTCGACCCCGAGCGGCTGCCGCCGGTGCCCGCGGGTGGGGAGGTCAGCGAGCTGGAGCCGACCTCGATGTGCGCGGTGCCCGCGGGCTTTGCCACCCTGCGCAAACTCAAGAGCTCGGCCCTGGTCAACGACCCGCGCGCGCAACGGGTCGGCCTGATGCACCTGGCCATGCGCATGCGCGAGGTCAGGGCGCCCGATTACGTCGAGTACGACCACCTGGGCCTCATGCAACTGCCCGACACCCAGGGCACGTTCCTCACCTTCGGCTTTCAGCCGACCACCGCCAAGGTCCGCTTCGAGCCCGAGCCGGCGACCATCGTCAACATCATCCGGCCGGGCAAGGCGCCGGTGACCCGGGTCGGCTATCGCCAGCATCTGCGCCTGTACGACGTACGGATCAACGGGGTGCCCCTGGATGTCGGGCCCCGCTGCCGCACCTCGCGGCCGGTCGAGACGGAACTGACCGGCAGCTATCCGGTCAGCGAGGGCGGGCTGCTGCAGGGCGAGCTGCACATTCCGGCGCTCAGCGGGTGCGGCACGCACGGCGAGGACCTGGACGCGCTGCTCTCCGGCGCGGTCTCCGGACCGGGCAACGCCCTGAAGATCCGCCAGGGGCGTGTCTGCGGCGCCGGATCCGCCTGCAAGATCCCTGCGCTTGCCGACCTCTGATCGCCGAGCGAGCCGCGAGCCACCGGCCGCAAGCCCGGGGCCGCGACCTGACCATGCACAACCCCGAACTCTGAGCAAGGAGGTGCGATGGGAGTCGAAGTGGTCGTCGAAGGACTGACCAAGTCGTTCGGCAAGCAGAACATCTGGCAGAACGTGACCCTGACCCTGCCGCGCGGCGAGGTCAGCGTGATGCTCGGCCCGTCCGGAACCGGCAAAACGGTCTTCCTGAAGTCGATCGTCGGCCTGGTCCGCCCCGAGCAGGGGCACGTCCTCATCGACGGCGTCGACATGGTCAACAGCCGCGAACGGGACGTGTACGAGGCCCGCAAGCTCTTCGGCCTGATGTTCCAGGACGGCGCGCTCTTCGGCTCGCTCAGCCTCTTCGACAACGTCGCCTTCCCCCTGCGCGAGCACACCCGCAAGAAGGAGACGCATATCCGCCGCATCGTCATGGAGCGGCTCGAACTGGTCGGCCTGGCGGGTGCCGAGAAGAAGCTGCCCGGCGAGATATCGGGCGGCATGCGCAAACGCGTGGGTCTGGCCAGGGCGCTGGTGCTCGACCCGCAGATCATCCTGTGCGACGAGCCGGACTCGGGGCTCGACCCGGTGCGCACGTCCTACCTCTCGCAGTTGCTCATCGACATCAACGCCGAGATCGACGCGACGATGCTCATCGTCACCCACAACCTCGACATCGCGGCGACCGTCCCGGACAACATGGGGATGCTCTTCCGCCGCAACCTGGTGACCTTCGGGCCCCGCGAAGTGCTTCTGACCAGTGAGGAGCCGGTGGTCGAACAGTTCCTCAGTGCCCGCAGGGCGGGGCCCATCGGCATGTCCGAGGAGAAGGACCAGGCCACCTTGGACCTGGAGGCCGCGCACGGCATCGTCGCCGGGCCCCCGGTCGAGCGCACCATCGTGCCGCAACTGGCGCCCACGCCCGGACTGCCCGAACGCCGGGCGGTGCGCCGCCGCCGGGAGCGTGTCCAGGGCATGCTGCACGAACTGCCGCCCGCGGCCCGCCGCGCCATTGAGGCCAGCCTGCGCGAGGGCGATGCCCCCAGGCTCGCCGCGCCCCGGGTGGTCAGGGGAGCGGCCACATGAGCGCACCCCCTGCCCCGCGTCAGCCCCTGCCGGGCCTGGGCGTGCTGCGCGAGATCGGCCACCTGTTCGCGCTCGCTCTGAGCGTGCTCCGCCTGATGTTCAAACGGCCCTTCCAGTGGCGCGAGTTCGTCGAGCAGTTCTGGTTCATCGCCAGCGTCACGATCCTGCCCGCGATGCTGGTGACCATCCCCTTCGGAGCGGTCATCGCCCTCCAAGTGGGCTCCCTGATCGAGCAGTTCGGGGCGCAGGCCTTCACCGGCGGCGCCAGCGTCCTGGTCATCATCCAGCAGGCCAGCCCGCTGATCGTCTCCCTGCTCATCTCGGGCGTCGCCGGCTCCGCGATCTGCGCCGACCTCGCCTCGCGCACCATCCGCGAGGAGCTGGACGCCATGCGGGTCATGGGCGTCTCACCCGTCCAGCGCCTGGTCGTGCCCCGGGTGCTCGCCGTGATGCTGGTCGGGCTGCTCCTCAACGGCCTGGTCTCCGTGGTCGGCACCCTGGGCGGCTATTTCTTCAACGTCGTGATGCAGAACGGCACCCCGGGCGCGTACGTGGCCAGTTTCTCCGCGCTCGCCCAGTTGCCCGATCTCTACATCAGCGAGTTCAAGGCGCTGGTCTTCGGCTTCATCGCCGGTGTGGTGGCCGCCTACCGCGGACTGAACCCCAAGGGCGGCCCCAAGGGCGTGGGCGACGTGGTCAACCAGTCGGTCGTCTTCACCTTCCTGATTCTCTTCTTCGTCAACATGGTCCTGACGGGCCTCTATCTCCAGCTCGTCCCCCCGAAGGGGCTGTGACCCATGGCCCTGACGCAACGCGGCAGCAATCGTGGCGGCAAGAGCCGCGCCTTCGCCTGGCTGGACCGGCCCGGAGACGAGCTCCTCTTCTACCTGCGGGCGCTGATCTGGATTCCGCGCGCCGTGCGCCGCTACCCCAAGGAGATCCAGCGGCTGCTGGCCGAGGTCGCCTTCGGCAGCGGCGGTCTGGGGGTGATCGGCGGCACCGTCGGCGTGATGATCGGCATCACCGTCTTCACCGGCACGGTCGTCGGCCTGCAGGGCTACGCGGCGCTCAGCCAGATCGGCACCGACGCGTTCACCGGCTTCGTCTCCGCCTACTTCAACACCCGCGAGATCGGCCCGCTGGTCGCCGCCCTGGCCTTGTCCACCACGGTCGGCGCCGGGTTCACCGCCCAGCTGGGCGCGATGCGCATCAATGAAGAGGTCGATGCCCTGGAGAGCATGGGCGTGCGCTCGACGCCCTTCTTGGTCAGCACGCGCATCGTGGCCGGCGCGATCGCGGTCATCCCGCTGTACGGCATCGGCCTGCTCGGCTCCTACCTGGCCTCACGGGCGACGACCGTGCTGTTCAACTCGCAGTCGACGGGCACCTACGACCACTACTTCAACCTGTTCCTGGTCCCCACGGACGTGCTCCTGTCCTTCCTCAAAGTGCTGATCTTCAGCGTGCTCGTGATCCTCGCGCACTGCTACTACGGCTTTCGCGCCTCGGGCGGCCCTGCCGGGGTGGGGGTGGCCGTCGGCCGCTCCGTGCGCACCGCGATCGTGCTGATCAGCGTCACCGACTTCTTCCTCAGCCTGGCGCTGTGGGGCGCCACGACCACGGTGAAGGTGGCCGGATGAGCGCCCCGCCCAAGATGCCCGAGACGCCGAAGGCCCAGTCCCGCCCGGCCGCGGCGCCTGCGGCGCGCACGCGCCCCACCGAGGGCGCCCTGGCCCGCCGCAGACGGCTCGCCGGAGTGGTGTACCTCGTGGTGCCCGCCCTGCTGGTGTGGCTGTCGATCGCCGTGTACGACAAGGAGTTCACCGACTCCGCGACCGTCATCGTCGAGACGGGCCGCGCCGGCAGCGAGATGCACCCTCGCGCCGAGGTCAAGCTGCGCGGCGTCGTCGTCGGCGAGGTCGAGAAGATCGATACAGGCGGCCGCACCGCACGGCTCACCCTCGCCCTGCAACCCGACCAGATCGGCCGCGTGCCGTCCGATGTTCAGGCCCAACTGCTGCCGACCACTCTGTTCGGGCAGCGGTACGTGGCTCTCGTACCGCCCGAGAATCCCTCGGCGCGCCCGCTGGCCGCGGGCAGTGTCATCCCGCAGGACCGCAGCCGCAGCGCCGTCGAGCTGGAGCAGGTGCTCGACAACCTGCTGCCCCTGCTGACGGCCGTACAGCCGCAGGAACTGTCGGCCACGCTGTCCGCGCTCGCGCAGGCCCTCGAAGGACGGGGGCAGAAGCTCGGCGAGTCGCTGGTGGAGCTCAACGGCTACCTGAAGGACTTCAACCCCCATCTGCCCTCCCTGAACCGCGACATCAAGCAACTCGTCGAACTGGGCGACACCTACGCCGATGCCGCCCCCGACCTGGTCGACGCGCTGCACGACGCCACCACCACCAGCGCCACCATCGCCGCACAGCGAGCCGACCTGTCCACGCTGTACGCGTCGGTCACCAGCACCTCCCAGGAGACCGGCAGCTGGCTGCGCGGCAACCGCGCCAACCTCATCCGGCTGACCACCACCAGCCGCCCGACCCTGGAGATCCTCGCCCAGTACGCGCCCGCCTTCCCCTGCACCCTGAGCACGGTCGCCGACTTCGTGCCGGCGATGGACGCCGCCCTGGGCAAGGGCACCGACCGGCCGGGCCTGCGCGTCGATGTGCGGGTCGTCCCCTCGCGCGGCGCCTACACACCGGGCCGGGACACGCCCCGCTACGAGGCAGGGGGCGGCCCGCGCTGCTACCCCGTCCCCTACACGGGCGGCTCCTATGCCGCGCAGCAGAGCACGGCCACCACCCTGAGCGGGGTGTCCGGCGGACTCGGCGTGGCCAACTCGCCCCAGGAGAACACCCTTGTCACCGAACTGCTCGCCGCACCGGACAAGGACCGGCGGGACTCCCTGCCCGACTGGTCGAGCGTGCTGGCAGGACCGGCCTTTCGCGGGGCGGAGGTGCGGTTGAAGTGAGCGGACAGCGCAGCCTGACCGGACCCGCCGTCAAGTCGCTGATCTTCATCGTGGTGACCGCCCTGGCCACCACCGTGCTCGCCCTGAGCGTCTCGGGCAGCGACGTCGGCGAGAGCCGCGGCTACAAGGCCTGGTTCACCGATGCCACCGGACTCAACGAGGGCGACTCGGTGCGCATCGCCGGGGTGAAGGTCGGCCAGGTGTCCTCCATCGAGATCGTTCAACGCCGTTACGCACAGGTGGAGTTCACCCTTGAGGGGGAGCGGCGGGTGCCCGCTTCGGCCACGGCATCCATCAAGTACCTGAACATGCTCGGGCAGCGCTTCGTCGATCTGCGCCGCGGCGCGGGACCGGTCGGCCGCACCCTGGAGCCGGGGCAGACGATCCCGCTCAGCCGCACCACCCCCGCACTCGACCTGACCCAGCTCTTCAACGGGTTCCAGCCGCTGATGCAGGGACTCTCCCCGCAGGACACCAATGCGCTCGCCGGGTCGATCGTGCAGGTCCTGCAGGGCGAGGGCGGCACGGTCGAGAGCCTCCTGGCGACGGTCGGCTCGCTGACCACCACGGTCGCCGCCAAGGACCGGGTGATCGGGCAGGTCATCAGCAACCTCAACCGCGTCCTCAAGGCGGTCAACACCCGGCAGAAGGGCTTCACCGAACTCATCGGCACGGTCGAGAAGCTGGTCTCCGGCTTCTCCGACGACCGGAAAAGCGTGGGCCGGTCCGTCGACTCACTGGCCAAGCTCAGCGTGAGCACCGCGGACCTGTTCGGCGAGAGCCGGGCGCCCTTGAAGGACGGCATCCGCGACCTGGGCCGGGTGTCCGAGACCCTCGCCGACAACGCGCCACTGGTGGAGACCTTCCTGGAGAAGACCCCGCAGAAGATGGCCGCCGTCTCCCGCACGGCCTCCTACGGCTCCTGGCTGAACCTCTACCTCTGCGAGGCGAAGGTCAGCGGTGTCTCGACCTACGACGACAGCCCGCCGCCGACCGGACTCGCGATCAAGGACGCGAGGTGTCGCGCATGAAGCTGCCCCGGCTGCGACGCCCGCGCATGAAACCCGTCAACGAGCGCAACCCGGTGGCCGTCGCCCTGGCCGGGCTCCTGGCCATGACGCTGATCGGGCTGCTCGCCTACAACGCCGAATCGCTGCCCGTGATCGGCGGCGGCACCCGCTACACCGCCGACTTCCGCGATTCGGCGGGGCTCAAGGCGGGCGACGAGGTACGCATCGCCGGCGTGCGCGTCGGCAAGGTGGAGGAGGTCGCCCTGGACGGCCCCAAGGTGAAGGTCACCTTCGAGGTGAAGGATGCCTGGGTCGGTGACCGCAGCACCATCGGCATCGCCATAAAGACCCTCCTGGGCGCCAAATACCTGGCGGTCGATCCGCTCGGCAGCCGCAAACAAGACCCCGGCCGGCGCATCCCCACCCGCCGCACCACCTCCCCGTACGACGTGATGGAGGCGTTCAACGGCCTGAGCCGCACCACCGGTGCGCTGGACGAGGACCAGCTCGCCAAGAGCTTCAAGGCCGTCTCGGGGGCCTTCAAGAACACACCGCCGCACGTCCGCAAAGCCATGAAGGGCCTCTCCGCACTCTCCCGGACGATCTCCACGCGCAACGACGAGCTGTCCGAACTCCTCGATGGGTCAGCGCAGTTCACCACGTCGGTGAACAGCAAGAAGAAGCAGTTCGAGCGGTTGCTCGACAACGGCAACCTGCTCCTTGAAGAGGTACGCCACCGCCGTAAGTCCATCCACGCGCTGCTTGTCGGCGCCCGCGACCTCGGCACCGAGATCAGCGGCCTCGTCGGCGACAACGAACGCAGGCTGGGGCCCGCGCTGGCCGCGCTCGACCGCGTGACCGGCGTCCTGAGCAAGAACCAGAAGAACCTCGACAAGGCCCTGGCCGCCGCCGGACCCTACTACCGGCTCGTCGGCAACACCCTGGGCAACGGGCGCTGGATGGACGGCTATCTGTGCGGCCTGGTCCCCAAGGACTATGTGCCCGCGGGCACGGGACCGGCCAGCGGATGCATGCCGCCGAAACAGGGAGGCGGACGCTGATGCCCCGCACACGACCACCCGCCCGCGCGCGCAGACAGACACGTCGCGGGCTGGGGGAGCGGCTCGCCGATGCCACCGGCGCCCTGTGGGGCGGACGGCTCGTGGTCATCCTTGTCGCCCTCGCGCTCCTCGCGGCGGGCGGGATCGTCGGGGTGACCGCCCTGGCGCGCGGCGGGGACGGCAAGCACCTCACCGCCTACTTCGACCGCGCCGTCGCCGTCCACGAAGGATCCGACCTCAGGGTGCTGGGGGTGCGCGTCGGCAGCGTCGACGAGATCCGGCCCCAGGGCAGACAGGTCCGGGTGCGGCTCACCCTGGACGAAGGAGTCAAGGTGCCCGCCCAGGTGCAGGCCGTCGTGGTCGCCCCCAGCGTGGTGTCAGGACGATTCGTGCAGCTCAGCCCCGCCTACGGCGGCGGCCCGCAGATCCGCGACGGGGACGTCATCAGCGCCGAGCACACGGCGACCCCCGTGGAGGTCGACGAACTCCTCAAGAGCGTCACCGAGTTGAGCGACGCCCTGGGCCCCGACGGCGCGAACAAGGACGGCGCTCTGGCCGGGCTCGTCGAGGCCGGAGCGAAGAACCTGAAGGGCAACGGCAAGGACATCGGCGACACCATCCACCAGCTCGGCGGCGCCTCCGCGGTCCTGCACGGCAACAGCGGCGACCTCGTCACCACCGTCGAGCAGCTGGCGGAGTTCATCGGCATGCTCAAGCGCAAGGACGGTCAAGTGGCGCGCGCCGAGCAGCAGTTGTCCGAGGTGGCGGGCTTCCTCTCCGCGGACAAGACCGACCTCGCCGGCGCCCTCAAGGAACTGGGGACGGCCCTTGGCCAGGTCAAGGGCTTCATCAAGGACAACCGGGGCCGCCTGAAGTCGAACGTCGACAAACTGGCGGGCCTGACCCGGTCCGTCGTCGAGCAGCGGGCGTCGGTGGCCGAGGCCCTGGACGTCCTGCCGCTGGCCGCCGCCAACCTCGACCAGGCCTACAACCCGCGCACCCGCACCATCGACGGCCGCGCCAACATCAACGAACTGGCCTCGGCGAGCGGCACCGGGAGCGGAACGGGCGGGAGCGGCGGCGCCGAGGATCTCGTGGCCGTCCCCCAAAAGCGGGTCAAGAGCCTGCCCGCGTTGCCGCTGCCGCCGGTCGGCACCGTGTACGGCACGACGGACCATGCCGGGGGAGGCCGGCCATGAAGCGCCGCACCGCACGCATCGCCATGGGCCTCTCCCTGAGCGTGACCCTGCTCGGCCTGGCCCTGGGCGCCGGCGGCCTGCCGGACTTCGACGGCCTGCAGGATCTGCCGCTGCCCGGCGGAGCCGACCTCGGCGACCATCCCTACGAGGTCACCGCCGAGTTCCGTGACGTCGTCAGCCTTTTCCCGCACTCCGCTGTCAAGGTCAACGACGTCGAGGTCGGCCGCGTGACACGCATATCCCTCGCCGACAACGGCTGGGCCGCCCGCGTCACCCTCAAGGTCAACGGTGGCGTACGGCTGCCCGCCAACGCCTACGCCAACCTCGAGCAATCCAGTGTCCTGGGCGAGAAGTACGTACAGCTCGTCGCCCCCAAGGACATGCGTGCCCGCCCCGACCTCCAGGACAGCAAGAGAGGCGCCACGGCCACCTACGCCGCCAACCAGGGCCGGCTGAGCGATGGCGATGTGATCCCACTGACCCGCACCAACCGCAACCCCGAGATCGAGGAGGTCTTCGGCGCCCTGTCGATGGTCCTCAGCGGAGGCGGCGTACAGCAGATCCAGACCATCTCCCGCGAACTGAACAAGGCACTCGGCGGCAAGGAGGGCGAGGTCCGCTCCGTGCTGCGGCAGATCAACACCACGGCGAAGAGCCTCAACAAGAACAAGAAACACATCACCGACGCCCTCGACGGCATGAACCGGCTCTCCACCACCCTGGCCACCCGCGACCGCAAGATCGGCGACATCCTGCGGGACCTGCCGCCCGGCCTGAAGGTCCTCAGCGACCAGCGCTCCTCCCTCGTCAGCATGCTGCGCGCCCTGGACTCGCTCTCCACGGTCGCCGTCGACACCGTCGACCGCACCAAGGACGACCTGGTCGCCGACCTCAAGGCCCTGGCCCCGGTCCTGAAGAACCTCGCCGACTCGGGAGCCGACCTGCCCGCATCACTGCAGGTGATGTTCACCTATCCGTTCACGGACGAGGTGCTCACCGGGGTGAAGGGCGACTATCTCAACGTCTACCTGAAGATCGCCGCGGCCCCCGGCACGGAGATCGTGCCACCCGTCCGCGGCGGCGGCACCGCCACGCGCTCGTCCCTGCCGCTGCCCGCGGTCACCGGAACCTCAGGAGGCGACTCCTAGTGCTCACCCGCGCCACCCACCTCAAGAACATCGCCTTCCTCGTGCTCGGCATCTTCGTCCTCGCCTACATCGCCACCACGTACGCCGATCTGGGGCGGTATGTGGGCGCGCGCGACTACTACACGGTCAAGGTGCAACTCGCCGAGACCGGCGGCCTGTTCAGCCACGGCAACGTCACCTACCGAGGCGTCGACGTCGGCCGCGTGGAAGCCGTCGAGCTGACGCCCGACGGAGTCGAGGCCCGCATCCGCATCAAGGAATCAGCGCCGAAGATACCCAGCGACCTGGAAGCCAAGGTCGCCAACCTCTCGGCGGTGGGCGAGCAGTACCTCGACCTGAGCCCGCGCACCGACGAGGGGCCCTACCTCGCCGACGGCTCGGTGGTCCGGCGCGGCGCCACGCACACCCCCGCGCCGGTCACCGACGTACTCACCAGCGTCGACCGCCTGGCCTCCTCGGTGGACACCGCCGCACTACGCACGGTCGTGGACGAACTCGGCAAGAGCTTCGAGGGACGCGGACAGGACCTGCAGATCCTCATCGACACCAGCAGCGAATTCATCCGGGCTGCCAAGACGTCCCTGCCTGCCACGACCCGGCTCCTCATCGACGGCGAGACGGTCCTGCGCACCCAGAACGAGCAGGCCAAGGCCTTGAAGTCCTTCGCGAGCGGCACCGCCGAACTGGCCGCCCAGCTCAAGCAGTCCGACCCCGACCTGCGCCGCCTCATCGCCCGGACCCCGGACGCGGCCACCCAGTTCACCGCCCTGCTGCAAGACACCGACCCCGGCCTGAGCGTCGTCCTCGCCAACCTCACCACCACCTCCGAGCTCCTGGTGACCCGCCAGCGCGGCACCCGCGAACTGATGGTGCGCATCCCGCAGGTCGCCTCCACCGGAGCGAGCGCCGTCGGCCCCGACGGCGTGCGCTTCGGCATGACCACCACGTTCTTCAAACCACTGCCCTGCACCGCCGGATACGGCGGCACCACCTACCGCAACGGCCTGGACACCTCACCGGCCCCCGCCAACACCGAGGCAGCCTGCACCGCACACCCCGGCAGCGGCCAGAACGTCCGCGGCTCGGGCAACGCACCGCGCGGCGGCGTGCCCGAGCCCGCCCGGCCCGGATCCGACGGGACGGGGCAGGGCCAGGCGCCCGCCAACAGCCCCACCGACCTGGGCGGGCTGCTCGGGATGAGCGCGTCATGAGGGAGAAGGGAGCCGGGGAAGCCATGGGGCGACGCGGCGCATGGACGGCCGCACTACTGGCGGGAGCGCTGTTCTGCGGCTTCTCGGGATGGACGTACGCGCACACGCGGGCCGACGACGATCTGGCCTACGCCCGCGACCGTGACAGCGCACTGGACGCCGCCCGCAAACACATCACGGTGCTCAACACCATGGACGGCAAGGACGTACGGGCCTCGCTGCGCGCCTGGACCCAGGCGGCGGACGGGCCCCTCGCCGACGAGCTGCGGCGTACCGGCGACGACAGCGCCAAGGCCCTCGAGCAGGAGGGCACCACCACCCGCGGCACGGTCACCGACGCGGCGGTCATCGCCCTGGACAGCCGGGCGGGCACGGCGAAGGTCATCGCCACGGTCCGCGTCGAGGTGACCGCACGCAGCGGCAAGTCCACCACCGACCGCAAACGCTTCGAGGCGGGCCTCGACGACAGCGGGGCGGCCTGGAAACTCAGCTCGCTGAGCGCGGTTCCGGTCGCAGAGAAGTGAGGGGGCGCAGCCGAATGAGGGGATGCACATGAGCGCCGAACTGAAGCCCCGGCATGCGGCGGAAGCCGACACGGCCGGGGAGGGGAGTGACGCCGACACCGGGACGCGGCCCGCGCCCCGTCGCAAGCGCCGCGCGGGCCGCACGCTGCTCGCCCTCCTGCTGGCCGCACTGCTCCTGAGCGGCGGCACCCTCCTGGTCCTCGCCGACCGGACCGCGAACACGCCGGGCTCCGCCAACCAGGCGCTGACCGACAGCGAGCGGACCCGCCGGGTCATCGCAGACATCAGCGACGCACTCACCACGGTGTTCACCTACACCCCCGAGGACCTGGCCTCCACCGAGCGGCGTGCGCAGGACGTGTTGCGGGGCAAAGCGGCCAAGGACTACCGGGCCCTGATCGGAAAACTCCGCCGGCAAGTCAGCGAGCAGGAGTTGTCGCTGACCACGCAGGTGGTACGGGCCGGAGCCGTGGAGCTCACCGGCGACACGGCGCGGCTGCTGGTCTTCCTCGACCAGCGGGCCAAGCGCAAAGGCGCCAAGGCGACCACCGCGGCCGCCCAGCTCTCCATCACCGCCCGCCTGGACCACGGCCGCTGGGCGATCACCGACATCAAGGCCCGCTAGGGCATCACCTCTAGGGCACCACCGGAGAGGCACATGGCACGCACGACACCCCGCCACCGTACGAGACTCTCGCTCGCGTCCGCGGCGGCCGCCCTCGCCCTGGGCTGCGCCGCCTGGACGGGCTCGTCCTGGTACGCGGCGGCCCACGACGACTCCGCGCGGTTCGCACAGACCCGCGACGAGGTCCTCGCAGCGGGCGAACAGGCCGCCTTGAACATGAACACCCTCGATCACCGCGACCTCGAGCGAGGCCTGGACGCCTGGGAGCAGTCCGCCACCGGCAGTCTCCTGGACGAACTGCGCAAGGGCAGGCCCGAGTTCGAGAAGCAGGTGCGCACCGCCCGCACGGTCACCACGGCCGAGGTCCTTTCCGGAGCCGTGACCGAACTGGACGAGCGCGAGGGCCGGGCCGGTGTCCTGATCGCGATGCGGATCACCGTCGACCCGCCCAAGAAGAAGCCGAGCACCAAGGAGAGCCGACTCCTCGGCGAGCTCACCCGCACCGCCGACGGCTGGAAGCTGAGCGGCCTCGGGCAGGCCCCCGCAGGCGAGACGCCCACCGACGATCCGTCCGACTGAGGGGGGCCTTTCATGTCGACGACACGCCATATGGTCAACCGGCAGCGGCGCCTGGCCGCGGTCAAGGCCCGCGAGACACCCGCCCCCGCACCACGGGCCCCACGTCCGCGACCGAAACCCCGGGAAAAGGCTGCCCGGAGCGACCGCAGATCGCTCAGATCCGTCCACTGGCCCCTGCTGCTCGCACTGCTCGCCGTACTGGCCGCGGCCTTCGCGGTCTTCGCCCACACCCGGGCCGGGACCGAGCGCGACCTGCCCGCCCTGCGCAATACGGCGCTGACCGACACGGCCCGCACCAGCGAGGTCAAAGGCACGGTCGGCCAAGCCGTCGACGCGGTCTTCTCCTACGACCACGCCAATCCGGGCCGGACCGAGAAGGCCGCGGACAAGTACCTCACCGGCAAGGCGGTCGCCCAGCACCGGGACATGCTCGCGCAGGTCCGTGCCCGGGGAGAGCGGCAGAAGCTCGTCCTGAGCACCACCGTCACGCACAGCGGAGTCGAGGTCATCGACGGCGACCGGGCCCGTGCCCTGGTGTTCGCCGACCAGAGCAACACCAGTACCGCCAAAGGCGGTTCGGCCAGCCACGCGGCAGCGATGTTCGCCGTGGACGTGGTGCACCGGGCCGGTACCTGGCAGATCGCGCGCATCGACACGTTCAGCAGATGAAGTTCAGCAGGTGAAGGGGAGTCAGACATGAGGAACACCAGACGCAGACGGCGGCACAGCGCCGCGTTCTTGTCCGCCGCCCTCGGGGCCGCGGTCACGGTCGCGGCGACGATGTCCGGGTGCAGTTCACGCGTCGACGACGGCCCGCAGGTCGACTGGGCCTCGGACGTGTGCGACAGCGTGCAGGACGTCGGGTCGGAGCTGAAGCTTCCCGCCGCGGACCAGAAGGACGCGAAGAAGTACCACGCGGAGGTCGTCACCTTCATGGAAGCGCTCGACCGGCAACTGGGGGCGCTGGACAAGAAGATGCGGCAGGACGGCGCACCGCCCGTCGACGGCGGCGACGCCGCGTACAAGAAGGCGCTCAAGAACCTCCGAGGCGCCCGCGGCAGCCTCGCCGGCACGACCTCCGAACTCAAGAAGGCCAAGGTCACCGACGAGAAGTCCCTGAAGGCGGCGCTGAAGAAGGCAGGCGAGGGCATGGGCAAGGCGGGCGGGTATCAGGGCCCCGCTCATGACTTCCGTACCGACCCCGCGCTCAAGCAGGCCTTCGACAAGGCACCGGAGTGCGAGAACCTGCCCGGTGTCGGACCCTCGGCACCATCGGCCGGGTAAGGGCGGGACGCCCGTGGACGACGCCACGGACCGCCAAGCCACGGACCGCCAAGCCGCGGACCGCCAAGCCACAGACCGTTTCATCGCGCCGCCCGACCCGCTCGCGCCCCGCGACATCCCGCTCGGCGGCCCGCTGCGACTGGTGTGCCGAGTCGCGGCCCTGCTGATCACGGCCACCGCGCTCACGCACATGACGCTCCTGGTCCTGTACGTCAGCCCCGCCCTCTCCTCGGCCAACACCCGCCCGGCACAGGCCGACGCGTGGCTGCAACCGCTGTTCCCGCAGGACTGGAACATCTTCGCGCCCGACCCGCCCCGCGCCAACGCCCATCTGGAGGCGCGCAGTTGGCGCGCGAACCGCCCAGGCCGGTGGATCGACCTCACGGCCCGCGACATCGCCGCACACCGGCACAACCCGTTGCCCAGCCGGGAGGATCAGACCGTCCTGCGCAAGGCGGTCAGCGTCCACCTGGCGGGCTCGCCACACACTCAGCTGAGGGCGCCACTGACCCCCGCGGCGCGGTATCTGCGCAATGTCGTCCTTGTACGCCTGCACGACCTCGGCGAACCGCGCCCGGACGCCGTCGAGCTGCGCCTGCGTACCGTGCCCATCGCCCCGCCCGGCGGCCTTGCACCAGCCACGAGCCGCCAACCGCTGGGAACCTGGGAGGTGGCCCCGTGACGCCACGTCAGGCTTCGGCCGCGGTGCCTACCGTGGCCGAGGACGGCGGCCGGCGCGTACGGGAGCGACTGCATGCCACGATCCGCACGCCGCTGGGGCTGTACGGAGCCGCGGTCCTGCGCATCGGCGTCTCGGGCCTCTTCCTGCTCAACCTGCTGCGCGAGGCGGGCCACGCGGACCGCCTCTGGGGCCCCGGATCCCCGTACACCCCCGAACTCTTCCGTGCCTCGATCGAGGCGCGCGGCGCCGACGGCCGGCTGTCCTGGTGGTACACCTGGCTGGGCACACCGAGCCCCGACTACTTCTGGGCCGCCTACGTGCTGGCCATAGCGGTCAGTGTGCTGTACCTGCTGGGGTGGCACACCCGCCTCATGGCGGTCCTTTTCGCCTTCGTCGTCGCGGGCTTCTACATGCGCTCGACGGTCGCGAGCAGCGGGTTCGAGCTGCTGAGCCTGCTGTTCGCCAACTACCTGGTGCTGTGCGCGTCGGGCCGCCGCTGGTCCCTGGACGCCCGCCGCGCCGCCCGTGCGACACCCGCACCCGTGACCCCGTACGAGGAGCTGCGCCGCCGCATCGCCGCCGTTCTGCACAACGCGGGCCTGGCGCTGATCGCCTTCCAGGTGATGGTGGTCTACGGCACCGCGGCCCTCTACAAGCTCCGTGGCGAGACATGGCGGGACGGCAGCGCGCTGCACTACGCCCTGCGTCTTGACGACTTCGCGACCTTCCCCGAACTCTCCGGCCGGCTGGCGGGGCAGGGGAGTGGGCTGGCGTTGCTCGCGTACGTCACCGTGGCCTCTCAACTGCTGTTCCCTGTACTGGTGTTCGTGCCGAGGCTCAAGTACGCGGTCCTGGTCGTGATGCTGGGCACGCATGCGGGGATCGGGTTGCTGCTGGCGCTGCCGATGTTCTCGGCGATCACTGTCGTGGGGGATCTGGTGTTCCTGCCGACGGCGTTCTGGCTGCGGGCGGCCCGTGTGGTGCGGCTGCCGCGCTCCTCCCACGCGACGTTCCCGTAATTCGGTGGAGCCGTCGCGCCGGGGTGTCTACACTCTGCGGCTCAAGATCCATTCGTTTGAACGAGGTGTGTTTGATGACGGTCCGAGCCACGGCTGCCGACTCCGGTCGGCTGTCTCCCGCCCACGCCATGACCTCATCAAACCGAAGGAACACCACAAGTGGATCTGCCACGTATCTTCACCATTCGCGAGAGTAGCCACCGCGTCCACAACCCGATCACGCCGGGTCATCTCGCTGTCCTGGGCCAGGCGCTGCATCTGGCGCCCGGCACGCGCGCACTCGACCTCGCCAGCGGATCGGGCGAGATGCTGTGCACCTGGGCCCGCGACCACGGTGTCACCGGGACCGGGGTGGACATCAGCACGGTGTTCACCGAGAAGGCCCGTGCCCGTGCCGCCGAACTCGGTGTCGCTGACCGGGTCACCTTCGTGCACGACGACGCCGTCGGCTTCGTCGCGGACGAGCCGGTCGATCTCGTCGCGTGCGTCGGTGCCACCTGGATCGGTGGCGGCGTGGCGGGCACGGTCGAGCTGCTGGGCAGGAGTCTGCGCCCCGGCGGCCTGATGCTGATCGGTGAGCCGTACTGGCGTCGGGAAGTTCCGGACCAGGAGACCGCCATAGCCTGCCATGCCGGCAGCAAGGACGAGTTCCTGGGACTGCCGGAGCTGATCGAGCAGTTCGGCGATCTCGGCTACGACGTCGTGGAAATGGTCCATGCCGATCAGGACAGTTGGGACCGCTATCAGGCGGCTCAGTGGCTCAACCTGCGCCGCTGGCTGGACGCGAACCCCGATGACGAGCTGGCCGCCGAGGTGCGGGCCGAGCTCACCACCGAGCCCGCCCGCTACGCGCGGTACCAGCGGGAATACCTCGGCTGGGGGGTCTTCGCACTGATGGGCCGCTGACGGCCCGTTGAGCGCGGGTCCGGGCAGCATCGCTGTCCGGACCCGCGTGCTCGCTACTTCTTGTAGGTGAGGTTCAGTTCGATCGTGTTGCCGGGGCCCGCGACGAACGCGCTGATCATGTCGTTGAAGCCGCCGCAGTCCGTCAGTCCGGGCAGGGTGTAGGTGCCCTTGAGCTTGCCGCCGGTGTGCGGTGCGAAGCGGCCTTCGCCGACGAGGTCGACGGTGGCGGGCTTGACGGTCCTGCAGTTGGGTCCGCCGCCGATGGGCAGGCCGAGCGCGCTCACGACGGTGAGTTTGACGTGCATCTCGGAGTGCGACGTGAGGGTGCCTGCCGTGTCTAGGGTGCCTGTCGTGCTGCCGGTCTGCTCGAAGGCGATGTCCGCGGTGGCGGGCAGGAAGCCGAGCAGGGTGAACTTGCCGTTGGTCGGGTCGAGTTCGAGGTCGGCGTCGAAGATTCCCTTTACCGGGGCGTAGCGGGCGTCGATGCTGCCGGACAGCGGGACGCTGCCCTTGCCCGCCTTGATGTGCGAGCTGCCCTTGATGTCGTAGCTCAGCTGCACCGGCTCGCCGCCCGGGTCCGGTGGGTCGGTCGGGCCCGCTTCGACCTGGATCGTGTGCAGCGTCTTGTTCTGGTCGGCGGGATCGAGGGTGCACGCGGTCTCGAAGGTGTCGAGGGCCGTCTTCGCGCCGGTCGCGTCCCGCGGTGTCATCGTCAGGAGCAGGCTGTTGACGTCGATCTTCACGCTGCCGGGCTGCCGGAACGTCAGGGCCGGGGCCTGGCCGGTGGCGGTCACATCGAAGTCGGCGGGCGGCTGCGGCAGGGGCGTCTTCGGGATCGTGTTGTCGAGGGCGATGTTCAGCGGGCCGTCCGGCATGTGCACGGTGACGTCCGCCGTGGCGATGCCTTCGAGGGTGGTGCCGCCGACGGTGCGCAGGGCGGTGGCCGCCGCCTTGCTGACCTTGGACACCGAGGTGATCCGGAGGGCCGGGATCTGCTCGCCGACCTGCACCTTGGTCGGCAGATCCGCGGTGATGACGACCGTCAGCGGGTCCTCTTCCATGAGCGGGAACACGCAGGTGTAGGTCTGCGTCAGGGACACCGGGCCCGCGACGGCCGGTGGGCCGGACGTGAGGCCGATCAGTCCGGCGAGCAGCACGACGGCGGGGGCGGCCCGCCACACTGGGGCGCGCGATCTCAGCACTGCCTCTCCAAGTTCTGCGGAACGGGTCCGGCCCCCCGCCTCGAAGGGGGCGGGGGGCCGGATCGGGATGCGGACTCACCGCTGTGGTGTGGTCTCAGCTCTTGTAGGTGAGATCCATGTCGATGGTGTTGCCGGGTCCCGCCATGAACGTGCTGATGATGTCGTTGAGGACTCCGCAACCCTTGATGCCGGGCAGGGTGTAGGTGCCCTTGAGCTTGCCGCCCTTGTACGGCTGGAAGCGGCCCTCACTGGCGAGGTCGATCTGGGCGGGCGAGGAGGTCTTGCAGTCGGCACCGCCGCCGATGGGAAGGCCGAAGGCGTTGACGCTGGAGAGCTTGACGAACATCTCGGACTTCGACTTCAGGGCGCCGGCGGTGTCCAGCGTGCCGGTGGTCTTGCCGGTCTGCTCGAAGGCGATGTCCGCGGTCGTGGGCAGGAAGCCCATGATGGTGAACTTGCCCTTGGTCGCATCGAGCGTCAGGTCGGCGTCGAAGGTGCCCTTGTTCAGGTCGTAGCGGGTGTCGATGCCGCCCGTGAGCGGGGCGTTGCCGTTGGCCGCCTTGATGAACGAGTTGCCCTTGATGCCGAAGTTGAGCTTCACCGGGTCATCGCCGGGCGGGTCGGTGGGCGGGTCCGTCGGCGGGTCCGTGGGCGGGTCGGTCGGGGGATCGGTGGGCGGATCGGTCGGCGGGTCCGTGGGATCGGTGCTGCCGCCGGTGATGGTCATGGTGTGCAGCGCGGTGGGCTGGCCCGCGTCCAGGGTGCAGTCCGCGGGGAACTCATCCCCGTTCGGGGGGAGTTGAACGGGAGCGCCCGAAGCGTCGCGGGCGATCATGTTGTGCAGCTTCAGGCCGGTCACGTCGAACTTGGCCGTGCCCTCCTTCTCCCAGGTCAGGAGACCGCCGGGCGACTTGCCGTTGGCGGTGAGGGTGAACCCTGCGGCCGGGTTGGGGATGTCGCCCTTGGCGACGGTGTTGACGACCTTGATGGGAAGGTTGCCGGTGCCGCCGGGCAGGGTGACGTTGACGTCGGCGGTGGCCTTGCCCTCCAGGGTCACCGCGCCCATGACGCCCAGGCCTTGTGCGGCGCGTGCGCTGACCTTGGTGACGGCCTTGATGTCGTACTCGGGCACCGAATCGCCCACCTGCATGGTGGAGGGCATGTCGGCGGAGATCTCGACTTCGATCGGGTCGTTGTTGATGATCGGGAACTTGCAGGTGTACTTCTGCGTGAGCTTGACCGGGTCGGCGGAGGCCGAACCGCCGCTGAGGGTCACCAGGCCGGTGACGAGGCCGGCGGCCGCCACCGCGCTCAGGGCACCGCGCGCCCTGGCATGTCTCTTGTGCACTCCCATGAGCTACCTCTCGGGCTACGTGAATGGGCACAAACGAAGATTGGGCGTGCCATCTCTGCGATTCCCGGACTCGCCGGCCCAGCTGTCCGGGAAAATCGGGAGATGCGAAATACGCCGCTTCGAGGGAATCTGCCGACTGAATTTCCGCAGACGCTACGGCGGTGTTTCGAATACGCAAACTACTGATGAGTAGTTGGGCGGTCAAGGCTTGCTCCTGCCCGCTGGCGGAGGGAAGTTGACGGCCCGGAAATTTTGTGGCCCCGGTGAGTACGGGACGGTGCACGGATGACAAATTGTGCGGCCCTCTTCGCCGCACATCCCCGAACTGCGCCGATCGGGTTGACGGGCACCTTACCTGCCAGTAGTCATTTCTGGATTGTGCCAATTCTCGGAAGTGGGGCCGCACATGGGAGAGCGCATGGGAGACCGCGGGGAAGACTGCGGGGGAGAGCGACCGGGAAAAGTGAGGACGAGGCCGGCACGGGGAACGGCCCTCACCGGGGTTGCCGGAGTGGTGATCGCACTGACCGCCGGGGGTGGCAGCGCATCGGCCGAGCCGGTGTCGCTCACGCAGAAATACACCTGCAAGTTCCCGATCATCAGCAACGACGGCATCGAAGCCGCGATCACCACGGACATGCCCGCCACGATGAAAGTCGGCGAGACGGTCCCCGAGTACGACATCAAGGCCGTCACCAAGGTCAGCGCGCGCGCCGCGCAGGGCCTCGGGGTGCTCGGCGCGGTCACCCTGGAGGGCAAGGCCACCGCCGACGTGGTCGTCACCCAGCCCGGCAGTGACGGCACGCTGCCCATCAAGGTCGTCAACACTGTCGCCAAGGCCGACATCCCCGACCCCGCCGCGGCCTTCGACGTGACGGCGACCGGCAAGTCGCCCGGAGGGCTGCTGACCTGGGGCTCGCCAGGTGATGCGGCCTTCGACGTGAAGGGTTTGAAGCTGCACAACATGATCGCCCGGGACGCGACGGGCAAACCCGTGCCGCTGCCGCCGAACGGCGACGAGTTCACGGCGGAGTGCACGCTCGACGCCGGTCAGAAAACCCTCCTGCACACCATGACGATCACCGGCGACGGCGGTACGGACCCCACGGATCCACCCACCGATCCACCGACCGACCCTCCGACGGACCCGCCCACCGACCTGCCGACCGATCCCGCTGATCCCACGGACCCGACCGACCCCGACACCACGGCCGGCGGCTCATCAAACGGCGGGGCCGGCGCCGCGGGCGGCTCCGGATCGAGCGGCGGCTCCGGATCCTCCGGCACCCAGCTGGGCACTCAGGTGACCGGCGGCTCGGGCGAACTCGCGGGCACCGGCATGTCCGGCGTCGGCCTGATGCTGGCGGCGGCAGGAGGGCTCAGCGCCGCCGGCATAGCGGCCTTCCACTACCTGCCCCGGCGCATCAGGAGGGACGAGCAGACCATCTGAGACTGCTGCGGTACGGCGCTCCCGGGCACCCTGCGATCCAGGAGGCCTGCGCCGTACGGCAGCGCAGAGAGCGGGCCCGGAGCAGCGACGGCGCTCCGGGCCCGCGGTCAGGCCGCGCCCGGCCTACGTCCGAGCGGCCATGTCGCGCCCGGCCGCACGGGATCTGCGGCGTCGTACAACCACCCCCACGACCACGAAGAGCACCATTAGAGCCAGCGTCACGAGGACGCCCCAGTTCACCGTGCGGTAGGCGGTGCTGCCGCTCTCCACCAGCTCTCCGCCCTTGTCGCTGGCGGTCAGCTCGACGCTGCCCCAGTCCAGCGGAGGCGGCGCGGCCCACTTCTGGGTGATCTGCACCCGCTGGCCCGGCATCAGCTCGGCCGGCAGCTTGTTGCCCGCGCTGTCGAAGGACGTCCGGCCGAACAGGCCCTTCGCCTTGAGGTCGACCCTCGGCTCGAGCTGCACATTGCCGCTGTTGACGAGCGTGTATGTGACCGTGGCGTCCTTGCCGAGGCCGGGCACCAGCGGAACCTCGTAGTCGAAGCGGACGTCCTGGACCTTCAGACCGGGCGCCCGCTCGCCGTTGACCTGCAGATAGATGCGGGCGCCGACGGCCTGCCGGATGCCGACGCCGGTGCCCTTGGCGCGGGCGACGCGCTTGTCCAGGGCGACGACGGCTCCGGGATGGTCGCCGGGCGATGCGGTACGCGGAACGGCGACGCTGAAGGGCACGGTGGTCTTGCCGCCCGCCGGAACCGTGACCTCGGAGCGCTCGAGGCGCGTCCACACCCCGACCGAGCGTTGCTTCTCGGTGGGCTCGCGCACCGCGAAGCCGCCGTCGCGCGGGGTGTTGTACGCGTCGGCGGCGTAGAGCAGGAAGGTCACCGGTTCCTTGGCGAGATTGGAGACGGTGACCTTGTCGCGCACGGTGCGCCCCGGATCAGCCTTCATCCGGAAGTACGCCCGGTGGGCCTGATCCTTGCCGCCCTTCTTGTCGGCCTCGCCTGCCTTGCCGGTCTTGTCGGCGGGGAAGACGGACCAGCGGCCGTTGTCGGCGGCGAACGCGTCCGGTGGCGGGCTCGCGGTGAGCAGGCCGAGCGCCAGGGCCAGGGCGGCGATGAGCACGGCGGCGTATCTGCGATGCATGAGCTGCGTACGAACGAGGTGCATGCGGCCCCCAGAGCGATGAGATGCGGGAAGTCGAGCGGGCGGTGGGTTGAGAGGGCGGTGGGTCGAGCGGGCGGTGGAACGCCGAAGAGGTGGACCGGCCGTCGCACGACGGCCGGTCCACCAGGCGGAGCGCTGGATCAGGTCAGCGTCAGCGTGAGCACGGCCGCGTAGTCACCGGCGGCCGCGGTCGCCGGTACGTCGAGCGCGAGGCCCGCGCCGACGGTGAACTCGCCGCCGGTCTGCGCCGCGTCGGGCGCGCTGGCGAGTGTGGCGCCCGTCCCGCCGACCGTGCCCTGCGTGCCCGGCACGCAGGTGCTTGCCGACCCGGCCGCAGTCTCGCAGGACGGCGTCCAGCCGAGCTTGTCCGCGCCGATGGTTCCGGCGCCGCCCGTGAAGTCGGTGACCTTCCCGGTGAGCGACCAGCCGGTGGCGCCGTTACGGGCGTCCTTGACGGTCACCTTCTGCAGGTCGCCGGTCGAGTTGCCGCCCGCGCCCTCCTGGACCGGGGACAGTGCGACGGTGTCGCCCGCCTGGGCCATGGTGAGCTGACCGCCGCCCTGCTTGGGGGTCACCTTGGTGTTCACGTTCTGCTTGCCCGTCGAGGGGTCCGTGCCCGGGTCCGGGTCAGGGCCGGGATCCGGATCGGGTCCGGGGTCCGGGTCGGGTCCGGGGTCGGTGCTGCCGCCCTGGATCTCCATCGTGTGCAGGAGTGTCGGCTGCCCCGCGTCGAGCGTGCAGGCCGTCTCGAACTCATCGCCGAACGGCGGGAGCTGCACGGCATTGCCCGCCGCGTCGCGGGCGATCATGTTGTGCAGCTTGAGGCCCGTGACGTCGAACTTGGCGGTACCGGGATCGGCCCAGGTGAGCAGGGAGCCGGGTGATTTGCCGGTGGCGTCGACGGTGAATGCCGCCGCCGGGTTGGGGATGTTGGCCTTGGCGACGGTGTTGACGACCTTGATGGGGAGGTTGCCGGTGCCGCCGGGCAGGGTGACGTTGACGTCGGCGGTGGCCTTGCCCTCCAGGGTCACCGCGCCCATGACGCCCAGCCCCTGTGCGGCGCGTGCGCTGACCTTGGTCACGGCCTTGATGTCGTACTCGGGGACTGTCTCGCCGACGTTCATGGCGGCGGGCATGTCGGCCGTGATCTCAATTTCGATCGGGTCGTTGTTGATGATCGGGAACTTACAGGTGTACTTCTGATTCAGCTTCAGCGGAACGGCTGAGGCGGTGCCTCCGGTGGCGGTGATCAGGCCGGTGACCAGCCCGGCGGTCGCGACCGCTGCCAGGGCGCCGCGCACCCCGGCTCTTTTTCGATGAGCTCTCATGAGCTGCCTCTCGTACTGCGTGAACGAGCAGAACGGGTGAAGGAAGAATGGCCGTACATGTCGTTATCTTCGCCAGATACGGTCCTGTTTCGGATCGGTAAACTACTGACGGGTAGTGGGGCGGTCAAGGTGTCAATTACCAGCAGAATTACGCTGCTTGGTTTTGAGGGCTACTTCATCCCTGGATGAGCAGTACGCCGTCCGAACCTGTACTTCGATGCCAACTTCCCGGCGTGCGCCTGGGTGAGTCCGGGTGACAACTGATCCCGGCTCTTTGCTCACCCCGCAACAGATCTTTCGTGCGCGGCGAAATGGCTCTTGACCGGCTTCTCGACGCGCGACTAGCTTCCGCTTTCTGCCCGATTGTCAATTCAACGTAATTGCCTGTGTCCGCGCCTGTGCCCGCACTTGTGCTTGTGTCTGGGCGTGTCTGTGTCTGTGTCGCCGAGCGGTCGGAGTTCTGATGCTGTCTTGTGAGGCAATCCCGGACACGGTCCCGGGGTTGAGCCCTTCCGGCCGCACGGACGGGAGATCCATGCGTGCGGTGTGGGGGACAGGGAGCCTCGACACACCCGGCTTCGGCCCCGGTATCCGGCATGCCCGCGAGCAGTTCGCCCGGCTGCCCCGCCGGCAGCCGCCCCCCGCGGCCCCCGACGCGGACGAACACCGGAGCGCCGGGCTCACCGACACCCGCAATGCCCAACCGGCCCTGGGCATTGCGGGGTACGCCCCCGCTGGCCTGAGCGTCCGCGCCGAAGCACGGCCGTGGCGCGGCGGCGATGCCCGATGAGCCGCTTCCTCTTCGTGGTGCCGCCGCTCGCCGACCACATCGACCCGGCATCGGCGGTCGCCGCCGAACTGGCCGCCCGGGGGCACGAGGTGGCCTGGGCCGGCCGCCCCGCCGCCCTGGAAGGCCTGGTGGCCGCCGGTGACCCCGTCTTCCCTTGTGCGGGCACGCCCGGTCCCGCCAGCCCCCGCGACCTGCGAGGCGTGGCGGCCTTGAGGTTCCTGTGGGAGGACTACTTCGCCCCGCTCGCGTATGCCATGGCGCCCGGAGTGACCGCCGCCGTCCTGGAGTTCGGGCCCGACCTGCTCGTCGTCGATCAGCAGACCATCGCGGGCGCGCTGGTCGCCGAACGGCTCGGCGTCCCCTACGTCACCTCCTCGGCCACCTCTGCCGAGCTGTCGCGCGGTCCCGGCGACGCCCCGCAGTTCGACCAGTGGCTCACCGACCTCCTCGACGGCCTCCGGCTGCGCCTCGGCGATCCCTCGGCCCGCTACGACCCGCGGTTCTCACCCAGGCTCACGCTTGTCTTCTCCACCAGCGAACTCACCGGCCCACAGGCGTTGAACCCCGGCCCGGTGCATTTCGTCGGCCCGGCTCTCGGCCAGGTGCCCGACTCGCACGCCGCTACCGCCGACTTCCCCTGGGGGTGGGTCGAGGCGGACGACGACCGGGCGCTGGTCCTGGTCTGCCTCGACACCGCCGACACCACAGTGGGCGCCCACTTCCTCGCCCAGTGCGTCGACGGCATACGCACCCGATCACGCACTCTGCGGGCCGTGGTCGTCGATTCCGACGGTGTCCTCGGCCCACCGCGCGACGACGACAATCTCCTGATCTGCCCTGCCGTACCTCAACTCGCCCTGCTGGAACGCGCGGACGCCCTCGTCTGTCACGCCGGGCACCGCACCGTCACCGAGGCCTTGTGGCACGGCGTCCCCCTGGTGGTGGCGCCGGTCCGCCATGACCAGCCCGTCATCGCCGCCCAGGTCACCGCCGTGGGCGCGGGCGTACGGGTGCGATTCGGGCGGACCGATGCCAAGGCCGTCGGATCCGCCCTGGACGCCGTGCTCGGTCAAGCCCACTACACCGCCGCCGCACGCCGCGTCAGCCGCTCCTTCCGCGAGGCGGGAGGGGCACCCACCGCGGCCGCACATCTCGAAGCACTCGCCGACGCGGAGCGGCAGAACCCACGACAGGGACTGCAGATATAGCCGAGCGCACCCCCTCCGACCAGCCGCTACCGGCCTTGTATCCGGTCCCGTTCCACCAGCCCGCACACGCCACCGGTCCCAAGGGAACTGACATGCCGACACGGATATCCCGCCGGGCAGGACGGCTCACCGTCGTCCTCGCCCTGATCCTCGCGGCCTGCACGCTCTTTCCGGGCACGGCGGGCAGCCGGCCCCGCCACGCTCCAGCGAGCCAGGCCGCACCGCTGCCGCCCGACGACTTCTACGTACCGCCGTCCCCTCTGCCCGAGGGGAAGCCCGGCGACGTCATCCGCTCCCGCAAGGTCGAGCCCGGCGCCCCGACGCCGCGCGCCCTGGCCGACACCTGGCAGGTGATGTACCGCTCCACCGACGCGCTCGGCAAGCCGCACGCGGTGACCGCCACCGTCATGGTGCCCAAGGGCGGCACGCCCGCCTCGCGGCCCGTCGTCGGCTGGGGTCCGGGCACGCAGGGGCCCGCCTTCCGCTGCACCCCGTCCCGGATGATCGCCAAGGGCGCCCTGTACGAGCAGTGGGTCATCAATGCCATGCTCAGGGCGGGTTACGCGGTCGCCGTCCCCGACTACGAGGGCTACCGGCCCGGACCGAAGACGACGTACATGGTCGGCAAGTCCCTGGGCCCCGCCCTCATCGACGCGGTCCGCGCCGCCCAGCGGCTGCCCGCCACCGGGCTCTCCGCCGACGCACCGGTCGCCTTCCGCGGTTACTCCCAGGGCGGCGGCGCCGCGCTGTGGGCGGGCGAGTTCCAGCCCGACTACGCGCCCGAGCTCAAGCTCAAGGGCATCGTCGCGGGCGGTGTCCCCGCCAGCCTGATGGAGGTGGCCCTGCCGCTCAACGGTCGCCCCGGCTCAGGGTTCCTCTTCTACGCCCTGATCGGCCTCAACCACGCCTATCCCGAGCTCAAGTTCGGCGACGTGCTCAATGACGCGGGACGTGCCATGGTCGCCGACCTCGAAGCGGGCGGCTGCGCCCTGGAGATGATCAACAAGTACGGCAACAAGCCGCTGTCCGCGTACGTCACCCGCAGCCCGCTCGTCGACGCGCCCTGGGTCGCCCGCTACACGGAGAACACCCTCGGCAGCAGCCCGAAGATCAAGGTGCCGGTGCTCCAGTACCACGCGACCCAGGACGCCCTCGTCGAACCGAACCAGGCCGACGCCTTGCACCAGCAGTACTGCGCGCAGGGCGTGCCGCTCACCTGGAAGACGTACGACACCACGGGCCACCCGCCCGTGGCCGACCACCTCTGGCCCATCCAGGCGGCGAACGCCGAGGCCATGACGTATCTCGCCGACCGCTTCGCGGACCGGCCCGCCGCCCCCAACTGCTGAGCGTCGCGACTCCGAGAGGCGAGTGAGCCATGGCAACGAGCAACAGGCACCGCAAGAAGGGCAGCGGCCGCATGCGCCGGGGCATGGCCGGCACCGTCGTCGCGGCCGTCGCGGTGGCCGGACTCACCGCTTCGGGTGCGCCGGGCGGCCCAGTGGCCACGCCCCGCCGAGACGGCGCACCGGACAGCGCCACCGGCGAAAGCGGCGGATGGCTCCCACCCGCGGGCCCCTCCGCCGACGCCTACCACACCGAACTCCCGCCCCTGCGCGGCAGTAAGGGCGTGCCGGTTTCTGGAGGCGAGCACGAGACCCCCGAGGTGCGAACCCAGTCCGGCATCCCGGCCACGGTCCTCACCGCCTATCGCAACGCCGAGGACGCTCTCGCAGACACCGACCCAGGCTGCCACCTGCCGTGGCAACTACTTGCGGCCATAGGCAAGGTGGAGTCCGGGCAGGCCCGCGGCGGCCGGGTCGACGCGGACGGTACGACACTCACCCCGATCCTCGGCCCCGTCCTCAACGGCAGCGGATTCGCCCGGATCTCCGACACGGACGGCGGGAGGTACGACGGCGACACGACCTACGACCGTGCGGTGGGCCCGATGCAGTTCATCCCCTCCACGTGGGCGCGTTGGGGCGCCGACGGCAACGACGACGGCCGCGCCGACCCCAACAACATCCACGACGCCGCACTCGCGGCAGCCCGCTACCTATGCGCCGGCAGCCGCAACCTCACCCGCAAGGCGGACCTGGACCGAGCGATCCTTAGCTACAACCACTCATCCGTCTACCTGCGCAAGGTCCTGTCCTGGCTGGACTTCTACCGTCGGGGCACCCACGAGATCCCCGACGGCCGAGGTCCACTGCCGACCAGCCCCGGCCCGGGCGGCAAGACGCCCGCCACCCAGCCGGCCGGCGGAGGCGGCCTGGTCATCGGCCCCCAGCCGACACACCCACGGAACCCCCACCCCGGCGACTCCGCCTCCCCGGACCCGACCCGCCCCGCCCCACGCCCCACCGCCCCCGGCCCACGCCCCAGACCGATCCCTCCCACCCCCACAAACCCCAACCCCACCACCCCGAACTGCCCCTCCCCAACTCCCTCCGAAGACCCGACCCCGACCCGCGAACCGTCCCCCTCCGCCACCCCGACGCCCTCGGACCCCACTTCACCTTCACCGTCCCCCACACCGACGGAATCACCCTCGCCGACCGGCTCACGGCCCCCGGACGCCTGCAGCCCGTAGGCCTGACGCGACGCGGAGCGCACTTACGACTGCGCCCGCCAGGCGGGGCCGGGCTGTGGTGAGCGGGTCAGTCGGTGGCAGCCAGGGGCTGGGCGAGGTGACCTGGTGCCGGGTTGATCGTTTCCGTGAGGGAGGCGGCGCTCGCCGTTTCTGCGGCTTCGCGCAGGAATGAGGACCCGGGTGGACACCATCACGGCAAAGCGGCACATCTTCTCGATGCTGGATGTCGACGGCGACGGAGTGATCTCCCGCCAGGAGTACCTTGCCCGGCCCGAACGGGCAGCTGAGGCACTGGGCCGGGCCGGTGACGACCCGCTTCTGGCGTTGGCGCGCACCGCACACGAGCGGGTCTTCGCGTCGATGGACGCGAACCAGGACGGACGGGTGCTCTTCGAGGAGTACGCGGCATGGGCGGGAGGGGAGGCCTTCGACGAGGTGTGCAGGCCGGCCCTGGGATCACTGTTCGACCTGGCCGACACGGACAGCGACGGACACCTTGACCGGGCGGAGTTCACCCGGCTGCGCCGCGCCTTGGGCAACCCCGCCGACAACGCCCGTGCGGCTTTCGACGCCATGGACGAGGACGAGGACGGACTCATCGACCGCGACGCCTACCTGGGGCAGATCCGCTCCTTCGTCACCGAGGGGGCCTCTCCGATGGCGCGGGCCCTGCACGCGGAGGCCCACAACTGACCCACGGCAGGCACTGGTACGCGAGTGGGGGCCGGTGGGCTGGGGCCGAGGGCCGGGCGTCGAGGGGCTGCAAGGGCGCCGGGGCAGCGGGCCGGGGGGGGCTCGCAGGGAACCGTGCCGTGGACCGGGTGCATACCTGCGCCGCACGCACCCCTTTCGCGCGGGCGCCGGGAATCAGCCCAGGAGAAGAACGATGGCCAGGGCGAGGAGGAGTGAGTCGATTCGGTCGAGCAGGCCACCGGAGCCGGCCAGCCAATGCGCGGAGTCCTTCGCGTGTGCTCCCCGCTTGACCATGGATTCGATGAGGTCCCCCGCCGGGGCGCCGACCGCCACCGCGACGGCCATCGGCAGGCTCAGCGCGGACAGCGCGGCGAGTACACCAAGGGCGGCAGCCGCACCAGCGAGGGTTCCGCTCCACCGCTTGGCGGGGGAGAGCGGTGACAGCCGTGGCCCGCCCAGCCGTTGACCGGCGAAGTACGCGACGATGTCGCCCACCGAGACAGCGACGAACAGGACGAGTGCGGTCGCGCCGAGCGGCGCCAGGCCGGCAAGCACACTCAGCCAGACAAGACCGAGCAGACCGGCCCCGAGCCGGCGCAGGCCGTGGGCGGAGTCACCGGCCAGCAGCGGGACCGCGGCGATGGCCAGCGCGCCGAACGCCACCGCCCGCACCTCGTGCCCGGGCGCCAGCCACGAAGTCAGCACCACGCCGGAGACGGCCGCGGCCAGTACCACTCGGTCCGGCCGGGGCAAACCCATCAGCCCGCCGAACTCCATCGCTGCGACCACCCCGACCACGAGCGCGAGGGCCGTCACTCCCGGGCTGCCCGACCAGAACGCTCCGGCGACCAGGGGCACCCCGACCGCCCAGCAGCACCAACGAACCAGGAGTTCGCGGCGCCCGGAGAGTGCCGCGGCGATCCCACCAAGTGCCAGGGCCCCGCCGAGGAAGGGCGCGAGGGAGGCGACGCTGGTCACCGGGCGTGGCCGGCGGGGACGTCGGCCGGGGTCCCCGGGGACTGCCGCGTGAGCGAGCCAGGTCGCAGCGACTTTAGCGCGGCTGCGTACGCCGCCACGATGCGCGCGTTCTCCGCCGCGTCCCTGACCGCGACGCGCACGGTGCGCCCTTCGTACTGGGGCGAGAGAGGCGACAGGTCGCGCAGATAGACATCGTGCCGGCGGCACTCGCGCACCAGGCGGGCAGCGCTCGGCCCGTCGTACGGCAGGGTGATGTTGAGGAAATTCGCAACGCCCTCTTCGACCACGGCGGTGTCGTCCACCCCGGCGAGGTCAGCAGCCAGTTGACGGCGCAGCGTGTGGGTGCGAAGCCAGCGGGAGCGGTAGTGCTCGGGGTCGCGCAGGGCGGCCACGGCGGCGAGTTGCGCGGGAAGGCTCACCGCCCAGGGCGGCGTCCACCGGCGCAGCACCGCCGCGGTGGCGGGTTCGGCCACCAAGAAGGCGGCACGCACGCCGGACAGCGCGTACATCTTGGACAGCGAGGTGCAGACCACGACCCGCGGTTCCACCGCGGCCAGCGGGGCAAGCGACTCCGCCAGGTCCACGTAGCCGAGGTAGGCCTCGTCGATCCACCAACGGGTGCCGGCCGGGGCGGCCGCGATCAAGGTACGCAGTTCGGCGGCGGATGCGTGGCGTCCGGTCGGGTTGTTCGGGTTGACCACGACCACCAGGTCATAGCGGCCCGCTTCGACGACCGAGGCGAGGCGGGCGAAGTCGATGCGCCACCTGTCCTTTCGGTACAACCGGAAGCGGTCCACGTGGCACCCGATCACGCGCTCGGTGACATGGGCGTATTCGCCGTACCCCGGATCCAGCAGCAGCACCCTGCTCTTCCGAGTGAGCCATCGGCCGAACGCCCGGAAGATCAGGTCGGACGATCCGGCCCCGGCCACGAGCGTCTCCACCGGGAGCGCCCGGGCCTGCGCGACCTCCGACAGCAGACCATCGGCGCCGGTGGGAGGAGAGGTCCTGGCGGACCAGGCCGGGTCGTCCATGAGCGCCGCGCTTGCCCCGGGAGCGGGCGAGAACCAGGCGTCCAACACGTCGGCAGCGACGACCTCGTGGCGCCGGTGCAAGGTGCGAAAGTCCGTTCCAATGGCAGTGAAGGAGGCGCCGCCGTGCTCACAGCCGTCCGGTCCGGGCGCCCAGTCCATGTCCAACTGCCAGTCGACCATGGAGCCGAGCCGCTCCAGGACAGCGCGATACCGGGTGGCGGTCACCTGCGTCAGCCCGGCCACCTCGCCCGTCAGCACCTCGAAGGTCGCCGCACCGCTGCGGACCGTGTGTCCTACAGACCGCAGGCCGACCGAGAGGTACATGTCGAGCAGTTCGGTGCGGCCCATCGCCACCACCGTGCGACCTCCCCTGGAGGAGATCCAGCGCAGGGCCGCGTACATCAAAAGGGGTGCCACCATGGTGCTACGCCAACGCGGCTCCACGGTGAGGATGCGAATCTCGAAGACTCCGCCCTCGGACAACAGCGGCAGTTCGTCGCGGGTGAGGTACTTGTCGAGGCCGTAGCGGCCCAGCCACGGTGGGGTCAGGCTGACGAAGCCGATGCGGACCGACCCCCGGGCCGCGACGAGGTAGACGTTGTCGCCGTCCAGCGCGTCGTACAGCCGCTGGTCCGGTTGCGGCGTGTGCTGACCGAGCTCCTGGGCGTACACGCGGTGCCGCAACTCGTGGATCCAGTCCAGGTCCTCGGGAGTGGCAGCTCGAATGTGCAGGTCGCGACTCATGCATGTCTCTTTCGGCAAAGGCCCGGGGGCTCTGACTCTCGAGGACGACTGTGGCGAGCGGGCGGGGCGACACCTGGATGCCAGGCCTGCCGGCGTACGCGCCATGAGCACATCTTCGGGGGTGCCCTACGGCCGCACATGAGTACGCGTACTTGAGTACGTGAGTAGTTGCCACGGCCCCGCTCGCCTCGGTCGAGTCGGCGGGCGCCTACGGTGGCTGCCGGCGAGGCGGATAACGTGCGGCCATGGTGATGACGGAGAAGCGGCGCGTCCTGTACCGGCAGGGCACCGGGTTCTGGCGGATGACGGCGAAGTGGGTTGTGGTCTTCGGGGCCCTGTACCTGCTGGACGGCGGGCTGATCCGGTCGTGGGGTGATGCACTGGTCTGGCCGATGATTGGCATTCTGCTGTGGGTACCGTTCGGTATCGGCGTGGTTTGGTACCCCAAGAAAGACCAGCGGGTCGAGTTGACGGCGCGTGAACTGCGGGTGCGGCGCAAGCGGTTGCCGATGGAGGAGATAAACCTGGTGCACGTGGCGCGACTGTGGCTGGAAGGGCGGTCGACCGCGGACGACAGGCCGGTGCTGGAATGGGCACGGCTCGACCGGGTGGTCTGGGTGCCGCTGCGGAACGGCCAAGCGTTTGGCGTCGAGTTTCGCGACCCGGCCGCGTTCGCCAAGACTTTCGGCGCCTTCGCGGTCGAAGCGTGCGGCGGGCCGGACATCGTCCGCGCGAGGGCCGCAGCGGAGACCTACCCGGATCCGGTCCCGATGCGTGCCCGCCCCGCAGCCGACGGCTCCTGGCCGGATGTCCTGGACATCTTCGACTGAGGGCCAGCCGACCCCTTGAACCGTTGCTTCCAACTCGCGGGACGCGTCACGGCAAGCCGCCTCTCACACGGCGTGGTGAGTGTTCCGGTCGTCCCGGTCGTCCCGGTCGACACAGAACCTGAGCCGAGACCTGAGCCGCGACCTGAGCCGAGCGCAGCCAGGCAGGCGTGCGTAGGCTTCGTTGAGACGTGCGTGCCTTCGCTGCGAGAAGACGGAAAAGAGCTCCGCATGACGCAGAAGCAGCCCAAGACTGAGCTTGACGCCCGATACAGCTCCGCGCTCAACCCACGCCCGGACGCCGGGGCCGTCACGGCCACCGATTGGGCCGAGGTCCAGCGCAGGCTCCAGGACGCCGAAATCTTCTGGATCACCACGATCCGGCCGGACGGCCGGTTGCACGTCACGCCGCTGATCGCCGCCTGGTACGACGGGGCGCTGCACTTCAGTACCGGGCGCGGCGAGCAGAAGGCGAAGAACCTGGCCGGCGATGCGCACTGCGCGCTGACCACCGGGCACAACTCACTCTCCGAAGGACTCGACATCGTGATCGAGGGAACGGCCGAGGAGGTGCTGGATCCTTCGCGGCAAGACGAGGTCATCGGTGCTTTCGAGGCGCAGTACGGAAGCCACATCACATCGCCGGACGGGGTCTTCTTCGGCTTCGGCGACAGCATCCGCACGGGCGACGACCTGCTGTTTGCTGTGGCACCGGGCACGGCGTTCGGCTTCGGGCACGACGGCCAGGTGTTCAGCCACACCCGCTACAGCTTTTAACGGATCTGCGTAAGGCAGCAGCTGCGGAGACGGTCTTCGACCTCAGGGAGGTCTGAGCAGCCAACCCACGAAGGGTTCGTGGTTTGCCTACGCGAGACGGGCGCGATCGTCGGCGGAGCCAACATCAATAACATCGTCAGGGGCGCGCTCCAGAGCGGCACCCTCGGCTACACCGCCTACGCGTCCACGACCGGCAGGGGCTACATGACCGAGGGCCTCGGACTTGTCCTCCAACACGCTTTCCACGAAATGCAGTTGCACCGGCTGGAAGCGAATATCCAGCCCGACAACGTCTCTTCACTCAAGCTGGTCAAGCGCCTCGGATTCCAGGCCGAGGGCTACTCGCCCGCTTTCCAGCTCATCAACGGCGAATGGCGTGATCACGAGCGCTGGGCCATCACCGCAGAAGCCCTCAGGGCCACCCAACCGACCGCCACCAGGGTCATACCCCGGTGAGCTGAGCAGGGCGCAGCGTGCCCGACTACCCAGGTACGCAGGGACGATGTGAGTACTTGCACGGATTCGGATCGACGCGGGGCTGCCTACGGTGAGATCCATGACTGCACCTGCTCCATCGTCCGCGTCCAGCCGCAGACGGCACCGGATGATTGCCCTCCTGCTTACCCCAGTGGCCCTGCTCGGCGCCGGCGCCTGCTTTGCGATGTATGGCTGGCCGGAGTGGTACGACAAAGAGCCGCCGCCGGAAATGTTGCGGCGCATCGCGGCCCAGAACCAGGATGCCTACCGTGTACTGAATCTCGGACCCGTGCTGAAACCTCGGTCCGGGCCGAAAGATCCCACCGAACACCATTCCAGCAACTCCGCTTCGACGGGCGAGTGTTACCCCGATGGTCTGGAAGCGATGAACGACGATCCTCTCGACGGGGTCTACAACATCCAGCATGGCTGGACCGCGGTCATAAAGGACGAATCCGGGGTGCGGGACGCCTTCGACCGTCTACAGCGCCATCTGACGGCACAGGGCTGGGACGTCGACCGGAGCGAATCCATCAACAAGAAGAACTTCAGCGTGCACGCCGAGAAGGACGACTACCGGCTGTCCATCCGCTGGGAGGCGGATTTCAAGGAGGTCACCGGCCTGGGCAGCAGCCCCTGCGCCCGCTTCCCCGACCGAGCGCAAGAGCGCGCCTACCGCGCCGCCGACCCCTACACGGAACCCGACCAGCAGCTGATCCCGCCTGACCTCGTGCCCGGACGGCGCTGACCCGGCACGACGCCGAGACGAGAGCCTGCCCGATCAGCTGGTCCAGGTCTTGAGCTGTGCGGCCACTTCTCGCACGGGGAGTCCGTCGCGCGCCGCGCGGGCCAGGGGGGAGAACCGTGTCGAGACCGGGACTCCCCGCAAGGCCGAGCGCCGATAGGTAGGCCGCAGTCACCGTGGCCGCGAACAGCAGGTTCCTCTTCTCCGGGCTGGGGTTCCTCGCCAGCTCACACAGCAGCGCGGCAGCCTTGTGATCGGGCTCGCGATAGACCTCGTGGTCCAGGACCTCCGCCTGATGACGTGCTTGCGCTGCGACGGGCACGCCGTAGTCGACAACCTGGGGACCTCCCGGCATCTGCTGCGCCACTGCCAGGATCCAGGCGAGATCGATGCGCAGATTCACGCGGCGGCGTCCTTGGCCGTGCCCCGTGTCGGCTCTGCCGGAAGACCTGGGGTGCGGGTCGCCACCGACCTCCGCTTCGCTAAACGCTGATACCAAGCGTTAGTAGCTCGCCGAATACCTGGTGGGCGGCCTCGCCACCGTGGGCCGTGGGCGCGGCGGCGACCATGGCATGACCTGCCCCACCGTCCGCGAGCCCATCGCCCTCTGACGGCTACGGCTGCGACGTGTATCGGCCGGCATTGCAGTCGCGCTGTCCCGCAGCGGCAACGACACTGTATGTATCGGATAGGCGGTACGGCCCGATCATTTTGGAGCCAGTGACCGCAGGTCAGGAGGCCGGTGACCATGTCGGATGCAAGCGCGGGGCGGCTACAGGGTTCGCGGGGAGATCAAGCCAGTGCTGCGGTGACCGGGTTGCCCATGTTCGCAGGGTTGGCCTTGGAACTGAGTGGCTCATTGAGCGTTCTCATGGGCATCGCGGGTATCGCCGGGGACAACATCTTCAGTGCGTCGCAGTACGTGTATCGATTCGACCTGACCGTTTGGGGCTGGGGTCATCTGGTGATCGGTCTCGCCCTGATCGTCGCGGGCCTGGCCGTGCTGCTCGGAAAGAGCTGGAGCCGCGGGGCCGGCGTGGTGTTCGGTGCGGTCAGCCTGATCACCCAGTTCCTGTTCATTCCGTACTATCCCGTGTGGTCGATCAGCGTCATGGTGCTGGACCTCCTGGCGGTCTGGGCACTCAGCAGATCGGGCGCGCTACGGGCGCACTGAGCCGCCCGGAGAGGCCTGCGGCCTGGAGGACCAGAGACCAGGTCCTCAACTCGTCGTAGGTGCGCGCCGGAAGGCCGTGATGCCCTTGCGCGTTGCCTTTGGGTATGAGGATCAGTGAGGCATCCAGGATCAGCGGTGTGAGTTCGAGATCGTTGCGGCACTACGAGGACGAGGGCCTGATCGTCCCCGGCCGCTTCAGCAACGGGTTTCGTGACTACTGCCAGTCCACGATCGACCGGGTGCTCGTCATCCGCACCCTGCTGGAGTCCGGGCTTCCCGTGCGCTTGATCAGGGAACTCCTGCCCCGCCTCGCTGACGGCTCCGATGCCGGCAGCGCGGCGGTGTGCGATGAGTTCCTGCAGGGGGTACATCTGTACCGTGATCGGCTCGCCGCCCGTATCGCGATTCTCAACGATCAGCAGGCGGCGCTCGACACCTACCTGAAGGAGGCTCACCGTACCGATCTCTGACGGCGACTTGACCTTGACGCAAGTGTCAGGGTTCTACGTTCGCTGCATGGAGATCAACGAGCAGCGGACCACCGCTGCACAGACGATGCGGGCACTCATCCAGCCGTCGCAGCGCGGGCCGCGGGACCTGGCCCTCACGCTGGATCAGCGCCGCCCCACCCCGGGAGCCGGGGAGTACCTGATCCTGGTGGGCGCCGCCGGAGTCAACTTCGCCGACGTCATGCAGACCCACGGGACCTACGGGGGAGGCCCCCGGGCCCCGTATGTGGCGGGCTTCGAGGCAGCCGGGGAGATCGTGGGGGTGGGACCGGACGTGGAACGTCCGCTGCCGCTGGGTACCCACGTGGTCGGCGTCGGATCGGGGGCTTTCGCGCAGTACATGACGATGCCGACCGCGGCTGTCCTTCCGGTGCCGGCTGGCTGGAGCGACGCCGCAGCACTCGGCATGGTGCTGAACTGGGCCACCGCCTTGGCCGCACTGAAGCCGTTGGGCGAGATCAAGGCAGGTGAGTCTGTCCTTGTGCACGCCGCGGCCGGAGGCGTGGGACAGGCTGCCGTTCGCCAGGCCCGCCACTACGGTGCCCGCGTGTTTGCCACGGCGTCGCCAGCGAAGCACGCCACCGTCAAAGCCCTTGGCGCCGACGAGGTTTGGGACAGCCGACGCCCTGATCTGGCCGAGGAGATCACCCGCCGGACCGGCGGTGTCGATCTGGTCCTGGAATCAGTGGGCCAGGCCACGCTCGCTACCAGCCTGGCGGTCACCAAACCCTTCACCGGACGCATCGTGGTATTCGGCGCCGCTTCCGGTGACGCCACCCTGAGTACGTACGACCTGGTCTTCCGTCACCAGGTTCAAGTCAAGGGCCTGCACATCGGTGCACTGGCGGCCACGGCTCCCTCGCTCTACCAGTGGTTGCTCGTCGAGTTGCAGGACCTGATCGAACGGGGTGTGTACGAGCCGGGCACCCCCCAGGTTCAGCCCCTGGCCGAGGGTGCCAGGGTGCTGGAGCAACTCGAAGCGGGCCAGACACAGGGCAAGCTCGCCCTCGACCCCTGGCGCTAGGACACCCGTGTTTCACCGCAATGCTCCGCTGTCTCCCGAAGCGGGGCTGCCCCTCGTGCAACGCCGGCCACCTCGATTTGGAGCCATACCGCCAGGGTGCCGGTCGGCACTGGCTCGCATGCTTCCTTGCCGCCTCGTGAGGCTCCGCGCCTCAGTCAGTTCAACTTGGGGAGCCCGGGGATAGGGGGCAGCTCGAGACCGGGGATCTGGGGCAGCTTGATGTCGGGCAGTTCGACGCCGGGGATCTGGGGCAGTTTGATCTCGGGCAGCTTGATCTCCGGAATCGAGAGCGGGGGCAGGGGGTCGGTGGGAGCAGCTGCTGATGCAGGTGCTGGGGTGGCGTGGACTGCCTGGGCGGGAACAGCGAGGATGCCGACGAATACGGCGGCTCCCAACAGAGCGGTGCTGAGACGGCGCATGACGTCTCCCTTCCTTGACGGGGGTACCGGCGTGATGCGCCGGGATGCTGCCAATCGTTCCGGCCGTGCAGGCGGCGCCGCCCGAGCTGGTGGGCCATACCGGTGACAGAAGGCCTGATGTCGGACGCGACGCTGATCTGGCCTCCCGTCTCCTGCCTCCCGCCTCCAGCGTCCGGTTGTTCAGTGTGAGGTGGCCGGCCCAGTTGAGCAGGGCGCGAGAATGGGGGCGAGCTCGCGTCATTCTCGCTGCGGCAGCTTGGCCGGATCGGCGGTCAGTACTTGCAGGCAGACATGATCGGCTCCAGCTTGGAAGTGCTGCTGAACGCGTCGGCGGATCGCCTCTGTGTCTCCGTAGGCGACGATCGCGTCCACCAGTCTGTGGCTTGGGCCGCCGACGATGTCTTCGTCCCCGAAGCCGAGTCGGCGCACGCTCGCCTCCTGGTGCGGCGCCGTGAGATAGGGGGGCGACACGCGCTGTAGCCACCTCCCGGGCCCGGCCGAGGTCACGGTCGAGTACGACGGCCTGCTCGACGCCGAGAAACGCATCCGGTTTCATGATGTGACGTGCCCGTGCGGTGTGCTCGACGGGCACGAAATACGTGTGCGCGCCCCAGGTGTGCTCGGCGGCCAGCTTGAGCATCCTCGGACCCAGGGCGGCCAGGACGCGGCGCGGAACCAGGTCTGGTTGTGGACCGTGGGCGGGTGACGCGTCCATGGCCTCCAGGTAGGAGCGCATCGTGGCCACCGCCCTGCCACGGGCCCGTACGGGGTAGCCGTCCACTTCGTGAACGGTGTCGTCGACGCGGTGCCCGCCCAGGCCGAGTACGTAACGTCAGGGGAAAGCCTCACCCAGGGTGCGCGCGCCGGGCCGGCGTGGGGCCGGGGACCTCGTACCGTCACTTCCCGAACCGCCAGACCCTGCTGACCGCCGTACTCAAGAGCCGGATTCAGATGCTGTGCGACAAGCAGAAAGCCTGTGCGCCGTGGACTCCGCCGATGACGCCCTGTCGCGGTGGCTGGGGGCCTTCCTGGACCATGCACGTGCCGACCACGGCATGGGCAGCGCCCTGATGGTCAACGGGCCCGGCGCGCCGCACTTCGACTGTCATCAGCTGATCCTGAACGCGGCAACCAGTCTCCTCACCCGGGCGCAACGGCGTGGGACCGCTCGTGCCGACGTGACCGCCGGTGACCTGGTCCAACTCGTCACCGGGATCGCGCTGTCCACGGTCCGTGACGAGGACACCGACCAGGCGAATCGGCTGCTGGCTCTCGTCCTTGACGCCGCGTGCGCGTCGTCTCAGTCGCCCCGTTCTCGGCGGCCCACCCGCACTCGTCGTGTGCCGCTCGGAGGAGTGCCGCGGCGACTGCCGGCAGCTCCCGGAGTATCCGGATCCATGGGCCGCCTGGCGGACGGGGCCGACTGCCGCTGACGCGTTCCTGCATTCTGGTGATGGGACGCGTGTCGGGCGAGGGGTCGCTTCGTATTCCTGGTGTCAGTTCTATGTTTCCCGCACAGCGCAGGAGTTCGGACTCCTTCAGCGAGCCCGACGCGTCACCAAGGAGAAGCGAAGTCATGGTTCGTAGTGCTATGAGCGGGTGTGCGGTGGTGGCTCTCGCCTCCGTGGCGTTCACTGGTGTCGCGCCGGCATCGGCGTCTGATGCTTCGCGGGCGGAGCCGAGGGTCACGGTCACCCCGGCCTCGGTGCAGCAGCGGGCGGCGGTCACGGTGAAGGTCGTGGGCGTTCCCAAGACGTGCCGTTCGGTGCAGGCAAGGTCCGACGCCTTCGCCAAACCGGTCGTGCTGGCGAAGAAGGCCAAGCCGCTGATGTACACGGGCCGGGCCGCGGTGAAGGCGAATGCCGCGCCGGGCGCCCACCAGGTCGTGGTGGGGGGAGTCGGCTGCGGCAAGTGGGTGGCGAAGGGCAAGTTCACTGTTCCTGCCGCGCCCAACTCGAAGGTCGTCAAGGGAACCGTCACCTCGAAGGCCGGGCTGTTCGTGCGTCGCCAGCCCACGTCCAACTCGGCTGCAGTGGGGGCCTACCGCTACCGGCAGACCTTCAATGTGATCTGCAAGAAGGCAGGTCAGTCGGTCGGCGGTAACCGAGCCTGGTACCGGGTCAACGTGCCCAAGGGATGGGTTACCGCTCGCTACGTCAAGGTGCAGGGCGCCGTACCCAACTGCAAGTGATCTCCGCCCTTGGCCCTTTCGGGAGGCTTGCGGTGTCCGGCCGCCGCACGGGTGCGGCGGCCGGAGCCGTGGAGGGCGTCGCCAGTTCCGGGCCCGCCCTCGGGGATGGTTTCTACGCAACTTTGCCAGCTGCCTCGCAGTGGTCCTCGCTCACTTCGGTGGCTCTCACGCGAGCCATGTTGCGTCTCAGCCCGTGAACCCCGGCACCACCAGACGGGACTCGTAGGCGATCACCACCGCGTGGGTGCGGTTCTGCGCGCCGAGCTTGGTCAGCACTTTCCCACGTGCGTCTTGACCGTCTCCAGGCTCACCGAGAATCGCAGACGCCGCTGACCACGGCGCGGGCCATGCACCGAGCCATGCACCGGGCCCTGCGCGGCTCCCGTATGGTCACCGTCGCCGGGGGAGAGGGACACATCGTCCACGGCACCAACTCCTGCGCAGACAAGAGCGCCACGGTCTACCTGCTCACGGGCAGGCTCCCGGCCAGAGACCTGACCTGCTGAGCCGCAGCCGGGCATTGAGCCCTACGACGACGCACCACCGTGGCCAGCCGTGCCTTCGCCGACCCCGATGATTTGATCATGTCGTCGACAAGGGGTCCGGCCCCGCCCTCGGACCGGACCCCTCAGTGCGTGCTACTCCTCGCTAGGCCGCTTGGCCCGCCGGGTGGAAGTTGATGCGTTCCCTTACGACGGGGAAGCCAGCCTTGGCGAAGTTCGAGGCCATGGGGAAGTTGCCCTGGTCCGTCGCTCCGCCGACGAACTCCGCGCCCTGTTCGACGAGGAGGTGGGTGCACTCCGCGAGGAGGTCATAGGCGTAGCCCCGACCGCGCTGTTCCGGGACGACTCCGATGAAGCCGATGGTCGGGCCGGAGGGGTTGTGGGCCGGAATGTGGATGCCGGCCAGGTCGCCCTCCGGGGTGTACGCGGTCTGCCACCACTCCCGCGGGGAGGGGCACCAGTGGAAGAAGTCGAGTTCTTCCTGGGCGGCCCGGTCGAGGCCACCCTCCTCGATGGCCCTGAGCGCGTGGGCGTCCAGGGTGACGGAGTGGATGCGACGCAACGCGTCGAAGAACACGCTGTCGTCGGGTTCGGCGCTGAAGCGCAGGCGTCCGGGCCGCTCGGGCAGACCTCGCTCAGGGGTCCAGCGGTACGTGAAGCGTTCCACCAGGAGTTCATACCCTGCGGCTCGTGCGGCGGCGAAGCGCGACTCGGCGCCGGCACGCAAGCCGGTCTCTTCCCGCCAGCCGCCTGGCAGGTTGATCTCGAGTTCGACCTGCCAGGGAGCGGAGCGCAGGAGCTCGGCCCCCGCCTCCTCCTCGCCCTCGGCCACGTCGAACCAGTTGATGTTGAGCGGCTCCGAGTCGTTGGGGCCGCCCCACCACGCGCCGCGCGCGACTACTACTCCGTCGCGCAGGGCGACGCGCTTCCAGTCGGGGCGGAACTGGGTAAGCCGATGGCTTTCACGGGCGCCCAGGGGGTCGGGGAGTGCGTCGAAGAGATGGGCGTCGCTCGCGGAGAGCGCGCGGATGACCGCATCGGTCATGGATTCCTCCGGGATACAGGCTGCTTGAAGCGCTCCCGGTCAGAACTCACGAACCACGCCGGGACAGCGAAATGAGGGAGCGCTGGAAAGGTGTGAACCGCACGGCACTCGCCTCCTTCCATCCGTCTCAGGGCGTGGAGCCATACACTAGGTGGTCTGTTGAGGGCCCGTCCACGGAGTTTTTTTGCCTTGGCCCACAGTCGATGTGATCAAGCACGCCCGTGACGGGTCCAGTTGGAGCCTCAGGCTGCCCTGAATCGAATTCCCGGACCATGTAATTCCAGCGGCCCTCTGCTCCTGGAGGCGCTCATCGGCCCTGGGGGACACCGACCTCGTCGGCCGCAGGTGCGGTTGCTCGGCGGGCGCCCCCAGGCCCACCCGTATCCTTACGAAGGGGTGGCGTCAGTCCCCGGAGGGCAAGTTGCGGGAGGGCGGATGCTGTCGAACCTCGCCGTCAGGCTCTTTGCGATAGCTGTGGCTGGACTGCTCTAGCAGCCTTGCTGGTATGGGGGATTACGGCGTTGGACGAGGCGGACGAGGGGCCCGTCCGCACCTACACCGATCCCCACGGGTGCCGCTTGAGCGATGCAATGACATGCCGGTCGTTTCTGCTGGACACCGCGGCGAGGCTCCGTACGTCACCGCGATTGTGGCCGCCCTCGAAGCGCCCCGCCTCGGTGCTGGCCGCCCACGCTCCCAACCCGCCCAAGTCAGCGCAGGTCGCGCGTATGCCACCCGCGCGGACCGCGCTGACCTGCGGCTCCGCCACACCCCCGCAGCGCCCCCGGAACCGGACGGTCGGGGCGCTCACCGCACGCGCCGCGGTCGACACTGCGACAGACGGCCCCCAGCGTTCGATCCCATCGCCTACCGTCAACGCAACACCGGCAGACGCTGCGTGTTCCACTAGGGCTTTTCCTTCAGCAGCTCAGTCAGTGACGCGATGCTCTCCTCGCCCCGACCGGTCTCCATCGCTTGGTTCAGCAAGTCGTGGAAAGGCTTGTGCCACCTCACGTCCAGGTTCGCCTCCCTCCCCAGCTCCACATCATGGTCCGCGCCCGCCGCGAAGATGTTCACCGTCGACAGGGGCTTGCTGTAGTCGCCGCTGTCGATTTCCTGGGCCATGACGGGAAGCACCGAGCTGATCATCTCGAACCACTTCACGGCGAAGCGGACCATCGACGCCGCCTCCAGCCCGCGTGACTGCAGCGCCGCCGCTCCCTGGAAGAAGCCGACGAGAGCCGGCAGCAGCGTGCCGCCCACCGCCATCTCGTAGAGCGCGGCCAGGTCCGGGTCCGCGGCCAGGTACACCGTGTCGCCGCCCAGGACGCGGAGGGTCTGCTCGTACTCCGCGAAGACCGATTCCTCGCCGCCGTAATACAGCAGAGTGTCCGCCGCGCCCACCGCCGGTGGGACGTTCTTGATCGCCCCGCCGAGGTAGCGGGCCCCGTAACTCTGTGCCCATGCGGACAGGCGGCGGGCGCCTGCCGGGGAGCCGCTGTTCAAGGTGATCAGGGCGCGCCCCTTGAGCTCGTCCGCGGCTGGAGCCAACGCTTCCTCCGTGGCCTCGTGCGTCGTCAGCACCGTGACGATCAGCGGGCTCGCCGCTATCGCCGCTGCCAACGAGTCGGCCCGCGTCGCACCCTTCTCGATCAAGGGCACCGCACGAGAGGCGGTTCTGTTCCACACTGTTGTGGGGTGTCCGGCTTCGATGAAGGCCGTCGCGAGGGCGCTGCCCATGGCGCCGATGCCGATGACCGTTACGGGAGTCTGTGCAGGCATGTCGCCCACCTCTTTGGGGAGTTGGAGATCACCATGCTCGGCGGGCACGATACTTTCTACAAGTACCGACATTTTTGTTAGTGCTCGCAGCCTGGGGAGTTGTCGTGGCGAAGTACACCTGCGGGTTCGATGCCGCCATCGCCGTCATGGGCGGGAAGTGGAAGGGACTGATTCTCTTCTGGCTCGGAGAGGAAGAGTCGCTGCGTTTTGGGCAGTTGCGGCGGACGGTGGAGGGGATCAGCGAGCGCATGCTCACCCTGCAGTTGCGCGAACTGGAGGCGGCCGGGCTCGTGCACCGCGAGGTGTACGAGCAGGTGCCGCCCAAGGTCGAGTACTCGCTGACAGACTTCGGTCGATCTCTTGTCACCGCCCTCATGCCCCTGGGGGAGTGGGGCGAGGAGCACCAGGAGCGGATCGAAGCTCTGTCATGACCCGGCTCGAACCATGACGATTGGCTGTCAACTCACAGTGGCCAGCCCTCTGATCGCCGGCTGCCCGGAATCGCGGCCATGGTGGCGTTCGCACGCAAGGGCTCTGGGAGTCTTCCTCCGGCGTGCCTAGCCACCCGGCGTGTCGGAAGCGAACTTGCACCCCGAGCGTTCGCCGGTCGCGGGGCGTTGATCGCGAGGCGTCTCGCGGGAAGCCGTCCTACCTGGCGCTGCGCGGTGGGCCGCTGGTCGCGCGTTTCTCGAGGCGGTGCGGGATCACTATGTCCAGCGGTGGGACGGTAGATGCAGGGCTGTAGATGCGATCTGCCAGGCACTGCAGGGCTCGTTCCGCGATTTGACGCTTGTCAGGGACCACGGTGGTCAGGGGCGGGTTGGCGTACTGCCCGTCCTCGATGCCGTCGAACCCCACCACGGCAATGTCCTGGGGGATACGGACGCCCTGCTGGTGGGCGACGTGGAGGGCGCCGAGGGCGAGTTCGTCACTGAACGCGAAGATGGCGTCGGGACGTGTGGGCTCCTGGAGAAGAGCCGTCATGGCCGCGGCGCCGTCTGCGCGGTGCAGGGTGGTCACCGCTTTTTCCAGGCCGGAGTCCTGTGGCAGGCCGGCACGCCGCAATGCTTGGTGATAGCCGGCCAGGCGCTGCCTTGCCGTCTCGTTGTGCAGGTGGGGCTGCAGGCCGATCGCGGCGATGCGTCTGCGTCCGGACTCGATCAGGTGACTCGTGGCTTCGTCGGCGGCAAGGACGTTGTCGACGGCGACGCGGTCGGCCAACCCGTGGGGCGGCTGCTCGCCAAGGAGGATGACCGGTACGTCGCGGGAGCGGTCTTTGAGCTCTCCTGGGCCCAGCGACCACGGACTGATGATGAGTCCGTCGACCAGGCGGTCGCCGGCGCCTTCCAGGAGGCGCTTTTCTGCCTCGGGGTCGCCGAAGGTCTGGTCGATGACGACGGTCCACGAACGCTGTTGGGCGGCATCGACGATGAGGCTGGCGAGTTCGCCGAAGTAGGGCGAGTGGAGTTCGGGAATGGCCAGGCCGATGAGCCCGGTGCGGCCGGCCCGCAGATTGCGCGCGGCGATGTTGGGACGGTAGCCCAACTGGTCCAGAGCGGCCTGCACCCGGGCGCGCGTCTCCTCGGCGACGGGGACAGACCCGCTGACCACATTGGAAACGGTTCGGGGCGAGACGCCTGCGAGGGCGGCGACGTCCTTCAGGCGACTGCTCACGGCTCACATCCTCGCATGCGGCGACGGCCGAAACAAAGATCCGATTCTGGCTATTGCCACGTTGCAATCACCGTTGCAAGATGAGCGGCGTCATCCAGCGCAAGGAGGCGCAGCATGAGCGTGCACACTTTCCCCGGCGTCACCGCCGGCGACCTGGACATCGATGTGTCGGCGGACGTGCAGAGCCTGTACACGGAGGGCATCACGGCACGGAAGGGGGCGTTCACGAAGGAGTGGGCGGACCGGCTCGGCGACGACGTGAACCGGGCGTTCGCGGAGGCTCTGCAGCGCCCGGACGGTGCCGTGGGCCGTGGACCGAACCGCTTTTACGTGGAAATCCACCCCGAGCAGATCAGGGGCTTCGTGGACCTGGTGGACCACCCGTGGGTGCGTTCGCTGTGCACCGCGACGCTGGGCCCCGACTACCGCATCGTGGAGCTTGGCTTCGACGTGCCCCTGGAAGGCGCCGTGAACCAGCCCTGGCACCGCGATTTCCCCATCCCGCAGGAGACGCAACGCGAGCGGCGCCTGACCTCCCTGGCCATCAATGTGACCACGGTCGACACGGCCGAGGACATGGGCCCTTTCGAGATCGCACCAGGCACCCAGTGGGACGACGGCCCGGACTTCGAGCACGGCATGTTCCCGCCCAAGTCTCTCTACGGCCGCTACGAGGAACGGGCCGTGCGCAAGTATCCGCAGCGCGGTGACATCTCGGCCCGGACCGCGCTGACGATCCACCGGGGCACCACCAACCATTCCGCCAAGCCCCGCCCCGTGCTCATCCTGGGCGTGGACGGCCCCGCGGCGAACAACGGTGACCGTCACGACACCGCCGTGACCTCCGGCTACTGGAAGTCGCTGCCCGAGCGGGTACGCCGGCACTTGCACTGCCCCATCGTGGACGAGCTGACGCCGATGACGCAGAAGCACACCATCGAGGGCTTGGTCATGGGCGATGCCTGAGGTCCTCACCCCGGCACCGAAATCCCCGCACGCCACAGCCCGTCAGCCGGCTCTGGTCTACGCGGTGGCCGCCGTCTCCGCCGTCGGTGGCCTGCTCTTCGGTTACGACACCGGCATCATCTCCGGCGCCCTGCTGTATCTGCGGGAGGACCTCGAGCTGTCCTCACGCGGGCAGGAGATCGTGGTCAGCGTCATCCTGGTCGGTGCCATGGTCGGCGCCCTGGGTTCGGGACGTCTCGCGGGGCGCTTCGGACGGCGACGGGTGGTCCTGTGGGTGGCCGCCGTGTTCGCGCTGGGCGCTGTGGGGGCCGCCGTGGCCCCGGGAGCCGAAGCGCTCGTCGCCGCGCGCTTCGTCCTGGGCCTGGCCGTGGGCGGAGCATCGAACATGGTTCCCGTCTACATCGCCGAGGTGGCGCCGGCCGCCATCCGGGGTCGGCTCATGGTCCTGTTCCAACTCATGGTCGCCATCGGCCAGTTGCTCGCCTACCTGTGCGGCTGGCTGTTCGCCGGCAGCGGGGGATGGCGCATCATGTTCGCCCTGGCTGTCATCCCTGCGATCGTGCTGGCCGTCGGCATGGTCAAGCTGCCGGAGAGCCCGCGCTGGCTCGTGGACAACAAACGCGAAGGTGAAGCGGAGGCGGTCCTGCGACGGCTGCGTCCGCAGGGTGCAGACGTCGCAGCAGAGATCGCCGGCATCCGAGACATCGCCACCGCCGCACCACCGGTGCATCGGCGCGCCATGACGCAGCCCTGGGTGCGCCCCGCCTTGGTCGTCGCTCTGGGAGTTGCCGCCTTCTCCCAGCTCACCGGCATCAACGCGATCGTCTACTACGCCCCGACCATGCTGTCGGATGCCGGGTTCGGCGATTCCGTTGCTCTGCTGACCGGAATCGGAATCGGAGTGATGCTCGTCGTGGCGGGCATCAGCGGCGCGATCGCCGTGGACGCGAGGTGTTCATCCCGCTGTCCGGGCTCTCCATGACCGTCCTGGGCGTCGCCTTCCTCGTGGGCGACTCCACCGCCCAGCACTGGGTCGTCATCGTCTCGCTGTTCGCCTACATCCTCTGCAACGGGATCGGAATGCAGTCGGTCGTGTGGCTGATCGCCCCGGAAATCCTTCCCCTGAGCGTGCGCGGACCCGCGACGAGCCTGGCCACGCTCACGGTCTGGGGGTTCGACCTGCTGATCGCGGTCACCGCGCTCAGCGCGATCAACGCCATCGGCCGATCGGGCACCTTCTTCGTCTACGCGGCCATGAACGTCCTGTGCGTGGTGTTCGTCCTGCTCAAGGTCCCAGAGACACGCAACAAGTCCCTGGAAGACATCGAAAAGGCTCTCCGGGCCCCGGGCCCCTTGCGCCAGAACCTGCTCTGACGGAGCCATACGCTGAGGTCTGACTCGCAGAGGTGTGTACCCGCTGCAGGTGGTGGCGAAGGTCGGAGTGTTCGGAGTGTTCAGTGTCTGCGTGGCTGTCTCTGCTGTTGCGCCCCGAAGATGAGGTCTCTAAACGCGTCTCAGCGATAGGTGCGTCCGGCCAAGGCAGTGTTGTTTGGTTCGCTAAGGAGCTGCTTGCGCCGTGGATAAAGAAGCCTTGGCAGAGGCGATAGCGGAATTCTCGTACCTCTGGAACGGCGAGGAGCCGCCGTGGTTAACCCGCGACAGATGAGCGCTGCAGGAGTGCTGCGTGGACCCGAGGCGGGTTTGGTGTGGCGTGAGGGAGTGGGGCCACGAAGAACTCGAATTGGTACTCCTGCTCGCTGACCGCTGCCACCGCGCCGAGGTCACTTCTCAGGAAAACCCATGAGGCTTCTCTGGCCCGGCGGATCGTGGCGAACCAGCCGGGCGGCATGCAAAACTCGATCCACGGTGCGACGTCGAGGTCGGTGAGCAGGAAGGCCGACGTGTGAAATCCGTGCCGGGCAAGGAGCTCCTGCACCCAGGCGTCCAGATGCTCTTGGGGGACCGAGTCGTTCAACGTCGCGGCGGGCTCATGGGACATGCTCCAAAACCCTCGTACGGCATCCAGCACCCCGGCGGGTACCTCGGGGGTTGCCAGGGTGGGCGCCGTGACGATCTCGGAGGCATCGTGCAGCAGGCGCTCCAACTCCTGCCTCTCGCGCCGCTCTTTGAGGCGTTGCCGTACTTCGCTGGTCACGTCTGCCCTTGCTTGTCAGGGGGATGGTGTGGGGGCCGAAGTGCCTGGTGCGTGTTGGTCCCTCGCGTTCGTAATCGAGGTTGCATTCGTCTGGCGCGCTGTCAACACACCCGGGCCACCGCCAAGTTCTCCTGACAGGCGCGCATCGGCGGTCGGCCAGGCCCAACTTCTCCAACCACGCCCCGCACCCGTCGGTCATCTGCCAGACCCAGACGCTCGCCGCAGCTGCGCCACGCAGGAACAGTATCGGCCCACCCGAGCTGCTTCATGGCGGTGCGATCGTCTGCCCCGGTACGGATCCGGTATGGGATGAGCTGTCTCACTTCGTCATCGCCTCGTGTGCCGCACGTGCCGCAGCGATCACTGTCCTCCAGCCGTCGGAGCGGACCATTTCGGCGTCGCTTGGCGACGTGGGCGAGAGGGTGGCGTCGAGGGCAGCCCTCTGCCTATTCATGGCTGCGACTTCTCGGCTGTCGGCCAGGATGTACCCGACTCGCCCCTCCGGCTGCTCCAGGAGCCTGGTGTCATCGAAGGAATCCAAGACCTCGTCGATGGCTGAGTCGTTGGCATCGGCGCTGGACCAGTTCGCTTCCTGCCAATCCCGATCGGCCATCGTAGAAAGCCAGTCGATGAGCTGGGTGCGAAGCCATGGAGTCCGCAGGTGCTGCTCCACACCGGACATCCCAGGACCTCCAATCGTTCCACCGGCATGCCAGGTTGCGTCCCTTCGTGTATTCGCTGTGGGACCCAGCTCTACGGTGGTCCCACCGCCCGGCGGGCAGGTCCAGATCCAGGCCCAGGACGTTGCCGCCCGGCAGCACCGCAAGGCGTAGGGCGCCACCCCGTCTCACACCCCCAGGATGCGGGAGAGCCCGTAGTCGAAGCGCTCGTCGAAGGAGGTGTCCTCGAAGTACGCGGCGGCTCGGGACAGCGAGGGGTATTCGCCGGTGTCCAGCTGTCGTGCGAACGCCGGGCCCTTCGCGTCAGGAAGCGCCTGTTCCTCCTGGGCCAGCCCCAAGGCGAAGTAGACAAGGCTCCAGCCGGTCCAGACCGCCTCGCGTTCCGTCAGCCCGCCGGCCAGCAGCGCCTCGGTCATCAGGTCGGCGAAGCGGAGGGTGGCGGGTTCCGCGGCGTAGGTTCCGGCAACGATTCTGGCCCCGTCCCGGTGGGCCAGCAAGGCGCGGCGGTAGCGGTGGAGCAGTTCGCGCACCCGGGGTTCCCAGGGCTCGGGCAGTCCGTCCACCGGCGCCTTGGCCACGATCGCGTCCGCCATCAGCTCCGACAGCCGCGCCTTGGTCTTCGCATGCCAGAGCACGGTGTTCATCCGGACGCCGAGCCGGTCCGCGATGCCGCGGATCGAGAGCCCGTCCGCGCCTTTCTCGTCCAACAGTTCCAGGGCCGCTCGCACCACCGTCTCGGGGTCGAGCCGAGTGCGGGCGAGGTTCGCCGCTTGCTTCTTGGTCACCGACCTAGTCTACTGGGCGCACGCCTTCTTGGTCACTGACCAAGAAATTCTTGAGGAGCTGCCATGGAGCACGAGCACGTCGTCATCGCAGGAGGTGGCCCCACCGGGCTGTGGCTGGCCGCCGAACTGCGGCTGGGCGGGATACCCGTCACCGTCCTGGAAGCGCGCCGCGAGCGGGACCCCCACTCCAAGGCACTCACCATTCATCCGCGCACACTGGAGGTACTGGCCACCCGGGGCGTGCTGGAGCCCTTCCTCGCGGAGGGCCGACGCATCCCCAGCGGCCACTTCGGCGGGCTCGACGACCGATTGGACTTCGGGGTCCTCGACACCCCCTACCCCTTCACACTCGCCCTGCCGCAGGCCCGCACCGAGGAACTCCTGGAAGCACACGCGCTTGCGGCCGGAGCCAAGATCCGGCGCGGGCACCAAGTGACCGGACTTACCCAGGACGAAGACGGGGTGGACGAAGACGGGGTGAGCGTGCAGGCAGCCGGCCCAGACGGCCTCTACGCACTGCGCGCCGACTACATCGTCGGCTGCGACGGCACCCGCAGCACCGTGCGCGAAGCAGCGGGCATCGACTTCCCCGGTAACGACGCCACCACCTGGGGCTTCCTGGGCGACGTCGTCCTGGACAACCCGCCGAAGGAAGCGGTGCTGGCCGTGTCAGGGGCCACCGGCGGCGTCATGGTTGTCCCGTTGCCGGGCGGCATCCACCGGATCGTCGGCGGTGACCCGGACAGTAACGACACCGGCCACCCCGGCGAGCTCACCCTCGACGGGCTGCGCGCCAAGGTGACCCGGATCGTCGGCACCGACTTCGGCATGCGTGACCCGAGCTGGCTCTCCCGGTTCGGCAACGCCACCCGTCAGGCTGCCGAGTACCGCAGGGGCCGCGTCCTTCTCGCGGGCGACGCGGCGCACATGCACTACCCGGCCGGAGGTGTGGGCCTCAACGTCGGCATCCAGGACGCCATGAACCTCGGCTGGAAGCTTGCCGCCACCGTGGCAGGCATCGCCCCCGCCGGTCTTCTCGACAGTTACCACACTGAACGCCACCCGGTCGGCGCCGATCTATTGCTCAACACCCGCGCCCAGACGGCTCTGATGAACGGCTATTCGGCGGAGGGTCAGGACCTGCGCACGCTCCTGAGTCAACTCATCGCCACCGTTCCCGAGTTCTCCCGAAACCTGGCCGAACGACTCTCCGCCCTGGCCGTCGCCTACCCGGGCCCCGCACACCACCACCCCCTGACCGGTCACCGCGCACCCAACCTCGAACTCGGCGACAACACAGACCTCTTCACACTGCTCCGGACCGGCCGCCATGTCCTGCTGCATTTCACCGGCACCCCGGCACAGCCCTCCACCGCCCACGTCGTCACGCACACTGCACACCGGCCCGACCCGCGCCCCGCCTGGTCCACCGTGCGGGCCGCGCTCATCCGCCCCGACGGCCACGTCGCCTGGGCAAGCGAACAGCCCGACACCGAAGTTCTGCGCGCCGAGGCACATGCGGCGATATCCGCGACTCACAGCTGACCAGGACGCTGCCGATAGCGATGGCCACGGAGTCCACTGATGCTGCTGCGGCACTCCACTCGCAGAGGCGCGAACTACGGGCACCGCGGGTTCGCCGCCGGCACTCTCGGCCCCAGTCGGCTCCGAAGCTCCACGTCGAGCGGGCCGCCCGTCGTAAGGGCAGTTACTCCGTCGGGGGTACCCATGCATTCGTCGCAGGCGGCTCTGCGGCGGGAGTTGCCTCACCCATGTCGGCCACATCGATGTCGGCCTCGCAGCCTTCGGGGATTTTGTCGCTGGAAGTCGCGCAGGCTGAGGGGTCGACATCGGGTGCGCCCCCGTCCGCCGCCTGGCGCTGGCTCTTGCCCTGTTCGTCCGAGGTCGAGGTGCCGGAGGGCGGGTTGCCGTCCGAGGGTGACGAGCACGCTGCCGAGCCCATCACCGTGCAGAGGATCAAAGCGGCCGAAGCTGCAGCAGTACGAGTACGCATGTAGTAAGTCCCCCCAACACGGACGCGGAGTGTCCGGCCCGTCAGTCGATCAACCATGCCACCTTGAGTGCTGCTGTTGGCGTGGCAGGTGTGAAGAAATGCAGGCTGCCTGACGCGTGAACCGCGGGTACCCCTACCGCCTGGGCCGCCCGCAAGCTCGAAGGTCACCGAGGCGGCCACCACGACGAAGCTCCTCGCTCTCCTCACGGGCACCTTCGCCCTGCTTTGGTGCTGACCCATGCTGCCGTCAGCCGGGCGGTTGCCCAGCCGTTTCCGCGCCATGCATCCGGTGCTCCGTTCGGCTGCTGCCACCGGAGCGGGCAGTGACGCAGCAAGCCGGGCGGACCTGATACGGGATCAGGACCGCCCGGCCGACGTGCGCGGGGAAGGAAGGTCAGCAGCTCAGGTTGGAGCCCGGCGTGGTGCCGAGGATCTGGGTGAACTGCTTGTAGCGGTCGACGCGGCTCTGGACCTGGCCGGGGTTGCCGCCGTTGCACTCCAGGCTGCCGTTGATGGCGCGGATGGTCTCACCGAAACCGCGGCTGTTGACCATGGCGTTGTGCGGCGTCATGGTGCCCGGACCCGACTGCGTGTTCCAGTACCAAAGGCCGGTCTTCCAGGCGACCGCCGGGTCGCGCTCCACCAGGTAGGGGTTTCGCAGGAGATCGATGCCGAGCGCGTCGCCCGCCGCCTTGTAGTTGAAGTTCCAGCTCAGCTGAATCGGGCCGCGGCCGTAGTACGCGGCCTGCCCAGCGGGGCAGCCGTAGGGCTGGTTGGCGTCGCAGTAGTGCGGGTAATTGGCCTGGTTCTGCTCGACGATGTGCACCAGACCGCCGGTCTCGTGGTGGACGTTGGCGAGGAACGCCGCTGCTTCCTGGCGCTTGATGGTGTCGCTGCCGGTGTTGGCGAAGGCCGGGTACGCCTTGAGTGCGTCGGTCAGGCCCTTGTATGTGTAGAACGAGTTCCGGCTCGGGAACATCTGGTTGAACTGCGCCTGGCTGACCACGAATCCTGATGGGTCGGGGTTGCCCGGGTCGGTGCCGCCGCCGCAGGTGCCCGCGTCCGTCCAGACGTCGCTGCGGCCCGGCGTTTCGTTCTGAGTCCACCACTTGGCGGTCCAGTTGTGCCCGTTGTACGAGGCGGTGTTGCCGCCGGTGTAGACGGAAGAGGAGTTCCAGGGGGTGGCGCACGCGGCGGCGGCCGCCGTGGCGGCCGCCGGGCCAATGACGATCATCGCGCAGAGCGCAGCCAGTGCTGCTGCGAAACTGATGAGACGTTTGATCACGCGGCATCTCCGATCGGGCGAACTGGCGGCGGACTCCACGCCGCTATGGGGGTGTCGGTGACTCAAGCGAAATGGTCTGGACCTGTCAAGGTCTGGACCAATTTTGGTGCACGGCTGACCGGAATTCGCCGCGCGCCGCCGCCTGCACAGAACAGATCACGACAAACGAGGAAGCCGACAATCGAGGAAGCCGCTCCCGCGTCCTGTCCCGGCGCGTGGTGCGCGGGTGCTGAGGCGGCCGGGATGCGTCGTCCGTGATTCCTCGACGTGGCCGCGCGTATCCCTACGGGGGGGGCGGCGGGAACGCCGCCAGCAGGGACGACACGCATGGGGCACAGAAAGCAGCCACGCCGCCGTTAAGGTCGATCAATCCGGTCGCCGCACACCGGCGAGGTGGCAGGTTCTGCCAAAGGGTGCGGTGCAACAGGCCGACAGCAGACGCCCCCACTTCACCGGCTGTTGATGCTCCGTCAATCCGGGACTTCTAGGTTCCGCAAGCACCCTCGCGACCCCGCCGCCCGACCGGTGCGGCAGGGACGGTCACGAACCCCTGGAGTGATCAAGTGGAACGTCGTAGTTTCCTGCGCGGAGCAGTCGTCGGCGGCACAGCAGCGACATTCGGCTACACGCTCATGCAGGGCGCGGCCTACGCGGCGCCGGCACAGAAGGGCCCCGGCCCGTACGGCGCGCTCGGCACGGCAGACTCCAACGGCATCCAGCTGCCCAGCGGCTTCACCAGCCGGGTGATCGCCCGGTCCGGCCAGAAGGTCGGCTCCACCACCTACACCTGGCACCACGCCCCCGACGGCGGGGCCTGTTTCGCCGACGGCACAGGCTGGATCTACGTCTCCAACTCGGAGATTTCCGACACCGGCGGCGCGGGCGCGATCAGGTTCAACTCGACGGGCTCCATCACCGGCTCGTACCGGATCCTGTCCAACACCAACCGCAACTGCGCCGGCGGGGCGACCCCGTGGAACACCTGGCTGTCCTGCGAGGAGGTCAGCAACGGCTATGTCTACGAGACCGACCCGTGGGGCGTGAAGGCCGCCGTGCGCCGCGCTGCCATGGGCCGCTTCAACCACGAGGCGGCGGCCGCCGACCCGGTCCGCAAGGTGATCTACCTGACGGAGGACGCGTCGGACGGCTGCTTCTACCGGTTCGTTCCGTCCGCATGGGGCGACCTGTCGGCGGGCACGCTCCAGGTCCTCAAGGCCGGAACGTCTACCTCCGGCAGCTTCACCTGGGCGACCGTGCCCGACCCGGACGGCTCGCCCACCCCCACCCGCGACCAGGTCTCCGGCGCCAAGCTGTTCAACGGCGGAGAGGGCTGTCACTACGCCAACGGCACCGTCTGGTTCACCACCAAGGGCGATGGCCGCGTCTGGCAGCTCGACGTGGCCGCCGGCACCTATGAGCTGGCCTACGACGACTCCCTGGTCGTCGGTGGCGCGGCCCCGCTGACCGGTGTCGACAACGTCACCGGTTCATCCTCCGGCGACCTGTACATCGCGGAGGACGGCGGGAACATGGAGATCTGCATCATCACGCCGGACGACGTGGTCGCGTCGTTCCTGCGGATCACCGGCCAGTCCTCCTCGGAGATCTGCGGCCCGGCCTTCTCACCGGACGGCAAGCGCCTGTACTTCTCCAGCCAGCGTGGTACGAGCGGCAGCTCATCCGGCGGCATCACCTACGAAGTCACAGGCCCCTTCCGCAGCTGACCGATCCGCAGTCCTGAGCCGCATGTGCGCGCCGCAACAGCACAGTGCGCCTGAAGCGGGGCACTCGGGCCGTCGACACTACCCTGACGAATGCCGTCTGGAGTGCCCAACTCCGCCATGCACTGGCCGCGTTGAGGCCGCTTGCGCATGAGTTGCTGTGAGTAGTGGATGCACACCGGGGAACGTCGTTCGCCCGAGCCGTATGGGGGCGGCCCGGGCGACGGCACACCGCTCAGGCGCGAGTGGTGGCCGGCAGCCGCCGCGAGGTGCGCCAGCCTGTGGAGGGTCGTTCCGCAAGCTGGCTCACGCGCGCCGTCCAGGCCGCCGACCACTCGACGACGAAGCGCTGCGTCTACCGACCTCGGCAGCGCCTCCACGGCGTGGATGGCCACATGCGCCGACGACCCCGCGGGGTTGGTTCTGGAGCGAGGCGGTGACGACCTGATTCCTGTCATGTAGGTGGCCCGTGCGGACGGATGACCTTGAACAATGCGTCGAACCTGGGGGCTGCAGCCGCCTAGTCAGGCCAGGGGCGTGGCCAGGCGCTCCATGGCGATCATGGCGGCGTCGTCGTTCAGATGCCCGCCCACGTGGTGCAGCAGATCGCGGCGGAAGCGGTGCAGGAAGGCGTCGGGGCCGTTCTCGGTCCAGCCTGTGATGCGCTCGGCGAGCGGGTAGAAGGTGCCGTTGGAGTCGCGGGCCTCGGTGACGCCGTCCGTGTAGAGCAGCAGAAGGTCTCCAGGCTCGAACTGGAAGCTTTCGACATGGTGGCGCGGGTGGGCCAGTTCGCCCAGGCCCAGCGGCGGCGCGGGATGAAGGGCATCCATCGTCTGCGGCCGGCCGTCGCGGAGGACGACCGGCGGCGGGTGCCCGCAGGAAATCATCTGGACCCGGGTGTCGCCGTCGGGGATGTCCAGGATGGTGGCGGTGATGAACGTTTCTCCGTAGCGGTCTGCCTCGCCCGGTTCCATCAGGTCCCAGCACACGCTTCGATCGAGGTAGGTCACCAGCTCGTCCAGGCTCGCCTGGCGGTGAGCCGCGACGCGGAACGCTCCGAGCAGCAGGGCGGCGTCGTTGACCGCCGTCATCCCCTTGCCCCGCACGTCGCCGACGATCAGCCGGGTGCCGGAGGTGGTGCGCGCCGCCGCGTACAGATCCCCGCCGATCTGGGCCTCGGCCTCCGCGGCGAGGTAGAAAGAGACGATGCGCAGCGGCCCGAGCCGCGTGGGCAGCGGAGGCAGGACCACACGCTGGGCTGCCTCGGACACGTACCGTACCTGGGTCAGCTCGTTGGCGCGGCGCTCCCGCAGTACGCAGAAGATCACGAGGCTCGTGCCGACCAGCACCAGGGCGATGATCTGAGCCTCGTGATTGGCCGACAACAACTCCTTGGGGTCGCGCAACACCCCGATCGTCGTCTGAGCGACCACCGCCAGCGCGGCGACCAGTCCCACCGCCCGGGGTCCGCCGAACGATGGTGTGATCGCCGGCGCCGCGACGAGCAGCGGCCCCAAATGAATGTCGGGTGGCGCCAGGACGTCGATCACGGACACCGCAACGATCCACGCGATCGGGATGGCGACAAGCGCCCGGCCCGCTCGCAGAGGTCGGCGCATTCCTTCGGGACGCTGCGGCATGGTTCCTCTCTACACCGCCCTTGTCCCGCCTGCACCGGCAGAAGTGAGCGGCCCGGGCGGCGGTGCCTCTATGCCGGTCGGTCCGGTGATGGCGGAAGGTCCCGCAGAGTGTTGTGTAGCGCCCTGTACTCATCGCTACGATGGGGGTATGGCGAAGAAGCAGATCAACGTGAGAGTCGACGAAGCCGTGTACTCCGGCATCGAGGAACGCGCGGCGGCCGCCGGAATGGAAGTCAACGAGTACGCCCGCCAGCTGCTCGTCGATGAGGCCAACGATCTGCGCCACCGTTTCCTCGTCGCGGGCGATCACTTCGCCGGCGAATGGGCCGACCACTTCGAGGTGCGTTTCGGCGCCGACAGTCAGGGCGCTGCCGCCACCCGCAAGGCCGGCCGCGCGGCGTGATCGTGCACATCGACCGGGCCTGGCTCCTGGACCTGGCCCACCACAGCCTGCCTGCAGACCCGCAAGTGACTGACTTCGGCAGCCTGCAGGCCGCCGTCGCCCGCCACACCGACAAGGTGATGGACGTCTACGTTTACGGCGAACCGCACCACCGGGCGGCGGCCCTCATGCACCAGCTGGTGCGTGTCCCCGCGCTGGAGGCACGCAACAAGCTGTTCGCCGCCGTCGTCGCCGCCTCCTATCTGAGCGCATCGGGACTGTTTGTCACCGTCGGAGCCAAGACGGCCGCCGACCTGGCCGAACGTATCGACCGTGACGCCCTGGACGTACGCAGCGCGGCCGCCGAGATCCGCTCCTGGACGCAGACCTGAGCGGCAGCGGTCCCTCAAGGCGCGCCGTCCGGGTAGGCGGAGCACACTGCCTGCCTGGATGCTGAGCCGGGGGAGAACAGGTCCGCTCTACAGCTTCGGGCACCTGTTGCCGAACACAGCGAGCCCTCCGCGCGGGACGGTGTACCGGAGCCCAGTCTCGCCCTTTGACTCCTGGGCGCAGAAGTGACGACTCTCGTTGCTCACACCGTGCATCTCGATTGGGTCTGGCGGCGCGGGCCAGCTCGGCTGCGGTCGCGGTCATTGAGTCCACCGCCCGGGTCCGCCGCTGCGCCAGGTGATGTGTGTGGAGGGGATGATGTCTATGTCCAGCCAGGCTTGGAGGTCGGCCTCCTGCATCGGCGGTGGCAGGTCATGCCCACAGGAGCACAGTCACGTCATCGGAGGCCTGGTAGACGCTCCCCGTGGCGATTCTCGTGTAGGCGCTGTGGCCGTGGTGGAGAGAGGTGTAGGAATGCGTCACGAGGCGGAGTGCTGCGGCGTGCTGGCGGGGAAGCAGTGCGTCGGCGTCGGCGAACCGCACGTAGAGGAAGTTCGTGTCGTTCCTGATTGTCTTGCCGAGATCCGGCCCGTACCAGTACTGGTGACGGCTGCGGTCGCCCACGCGCGGGGCCAACGCTTGGACAGCCTCATCAGTGTCCAGCGCATCCGCCCACGGCTGGAACAGGGAATGCAACGGCGCTTCCGTATCTCCCCGGTCGCGGCGGTCGGCGGACCGGGCCGCCGTGTGGTGCTTGTCTTCGTAGCGCTGGACCTCTTCCTCCAGCAGGTGGGCAGAGTACGGCGGCGCATCCTTCAGCCAATCCCGTACCTCGTGGGCTCGCAGTTCCCTCTGCCTACGCTCTTCCTTCCTCTGCGCTTCGAACCGTTTTCCAAGACACGAGGAGCAGGTGATACGTGGCTGGTTGAAGCCCACCCTCCAGCTCACCGGGTGGCGTTGACCGCAGACATCGCAACGTCGTCTCACGGGCACAGGCTAGTCAGAACAGCCGAAAAGGGAGTCCGGTACTACGCAAATGAGATGCCCAGGAAGCGTCTCGACAGCGCATCAGCCGGGCATCACACAAAGGATGTTGGTGAACTTCAGATGGTCACGTTCTGGCAGAGGCACTGGAATTGACTGGTGCGACGAGGGGCCTGGGCGGGAAAGTTCCAGGTGGGAAATGCCCGCCGAGTCAGACGATGTTGGTTCCGGCTGCGGTGAGGACGTGCTGGATGTGGGTCTTCGCGATGCCGGCCGTAGTAGCGGCAGTGCCGGAGACCGTGGGCGTGCACGTCTCCGAGACAGTTGCCTCGCTGCCGGCGCGGATCACGTAGTGCGGCTGCCACTGCGAGGTGTCCTGCTCGTGCCGGACCCGAGTCTGAATCTTTTGCAGATGTTGCGGCAGCAGGGTGCGGTGGCGGCTCTGTCCGTCGGCAATGCCGGTGCACTCCAGCCGGCCGACGTACGCCCGGCAGGCGGGCGTGGGAACAGGACGAGGACGGACAGCCGCTCGGAACAGCTCGCCCAGCATGGGTCGCCGAGATGGCGGACGGCTAGCGGACGGCTAGGGGAGACCCATGCCTGGTGGCTGGGCGCCGAGGACGAGGACAGGTGGGCATGGTCCGCCGTTCGAGGCCCCGACTACCCGCTCCGGGCCGTCACGGCGAGGCGCCGGGGGCGCGGTGTGGCGCTGACGGCACATCACTGTGTGGCACACCGATGCCTCCTTTCATTGGCGGTGCAGCCATCTGCAGCCCCAATGGCGCCATCAGCATGAGGCCGTTGGCGGGCTGCGGCTGCGGTTGCGCGCCGGTGACTGCGAGCCGCAGGTGGCCCTTGGAGCGCTGGGGGCGGGCCAGGCGGCCGTCGGACGGTGTCGGCTGCGCAGTGCTGTGACGTGCAGTGGTCAAGTCTGGCTGGGAGTGGTCGGGGGTGGTGCGGAGGCCGGTGGTCGACATCTACCACCGCTAATTCCGGAGGCTGATGGACCATCAACCGACACGGTGCAGCATCTCTGCTTGGAGCACCTGGTTTCGCGGAGCGGCCGGGCGGACCGGCTAACGATGGGTGTATTGCGCTGTTCAGAGCGGTGCGCGATGACATCCGTCGAAGCTTGTGAAGGGTGCGCCTCGCTGCGGTGATGGGCGTGCAGTCGGCGATGGCGCCGCCTGGGTGAGGACTGCGCGGCGAGTGACGGTGCGCGGCCGGCTGACTCCACGCGCTGGGGGCGACGAGCGGGGCGGCTTCGGTGGCGAGAGACACCACGTATCTGCTGGTTCGGCCCGGCGTCGAGCGTGAGATTCAGCGTCCCGCCGACTACCGCGGGAACGCTGTTCTCGAAAAGCAATGCTTCGGTTTCCGGGCGCTCGTGAGGTCGTGGCCTGGGGCTTCCCTCGCTCGGGTCGGCATGCTTATATTTGCCGCGTGGAAACAGTTGGATGATCAGGTTTTCCCTGAACATCCACCACGCGTGGTCACCGAGGCGTGTGCCACAAAGCAGCTTCGGCAAGGAGATTTACGAGTGAGTAGCAGTGAGGTCGTCCTGAGCCTGGCACAGGCGGCCGAAGGCGCAGGCACGGAACGATCCTTCGCGGCTGCCGAGCCTGAGGCAACGGTCTCCGGCCAGTCATCCCTGGCATCGCCCGCTCACACATCGTTGCTCTCATCGGAGAACTAAGACTCCGATTCGGGGCGATCACTAGCCTGCGGAAGCGCCCCACCCGCCGACCGGGCAGAGGACACTGTCGAGAACCTCGCGTACGCGGCCAGGACGCGGCAAGGTATCGACTTCCCTCTACTGGGCAGTGAGGAACTGCTGAACGCCGAAGCCCAACCAGACGTATCGGGCCCTCTGCGCGGACGGTTTCACCGAACGACGTCGTGCCCCATACGAAGGCGTTTCCGTTCACGGAAGGGGTACGCGGGCGCCCGTGCGCCCGCACACTGACCTTCCGAGCCTCCCGACACAGACCCACGCCGTGGTGCCACAACAATGAAAACGCTGGCTCGTGCCCTCCGCCGCAGCCCACCCCTTGACGTAGAGAGATTTGCTCCCAACCGGCTCCTGCGCCCCACCGCTGGGGCCGGTCATCCCGCCGCTCCCCACGGAGTGCGGCCTTCTGTGATTGCGACGTGTCCTGCATGCCCAGCCGGTGCACCCCATGACGTTTCCCCCCACCGCCAGTCACCACCCGGCCGGTCAACTCCGGGAGCAACTGTTTCCTCCGGCGGCTGATCCGGCTCTCCCTCAAGCTGCGGCGTCCGCTCGCGCACCACAACCGCTGACCGACCGTGAGATCTCCCTCGTGCGGTCAGGGCTGTCGCTGGTCGAACCGCAAGCGGCCGAACTGACGGTCTACTTCTACGCCATACTCTTCACCCGCTACCCCCAGGTCAGGGCGCTCTTCCCCGACAATATGGACGTACAGCGCGACCGGCTGTTGCGGGGACTGCTGAGGATCGTCGACCTGGCCGACGACCCCGACAACCTCATGCGCTTCTGCAGTCGACTCGGACGCGACCACCGGAAGTTCGGCGCAATCGAGGCCCATTATCCCGCGGTCGGTGAATGCCTTCTGGCCGCCTTGGCCCAGTACGCCGGCAGCGCCTGGACCGCAGAGATGGCCGACGCATGGACACGCGCGTACACCACCGCATCGCGTGTCATGATCCTGGCAGCCGATGACGACGCCCGCGTACGTCCCGCCACCTGGGCAGCCCGGATCGTGCACCGTGTCGACCGCGGCCACGGCATCGCCGAGATCACTGTGCAACCGGACCTTCCCTACCCCTACGCGGCCGGTCAGTACGTGACCATGGAGACGCCATGGCACCCCCTCGCATGGCGCCACTACTCGCCGGCCAACGCCCCCCGCCAGGACAACACCCTCACCTTCCACATCCGCGCCGTGTCCCGTGGGACTGTCAGCAATGCTCTGGTGCACCAGGCGACCGTGGGCCACGTCGTACGCCTCGGGCCACCGCAGGGCGACATGACCCTGAACGTCGCAGGCGATCGCGACCTGGTATGCGTGGCGGGCGGGACAGGACTTGCTCCCATCCGGGCCTTGCTGGAGGAAGCGGGCCACGGCGACATGCGACGTTACGTCGACTTGTTCATCGGAGCCCGAACAGCGGACGAGCTCTATGGCCTGGACGACATGCTCAGGATGGCCCAGCGCCACCACTGGCTCTCCGTGCGGGCGGCGGTTTCCCATCAGCGCATACCCGGGCGGGAAGGCAGCCTGCCACAGGTTCTGCGGGAGTTCGGCCCGTGGGGCCAGCACGCGGCGTTCATCTCCGGTCCTCCGGCCATGGTGACAGCCGCAGTGCGCGTGCTACGTGAGTACGGGGTGCCCCAGGCCCGCATCCACCATGACGCTGTGGACGTACCCGTCCTCACCGCTCCCCTCGTTCCTGCCCGACAAAGCCAGGAGAACGACCAACTGTGACTACACCCAACCCTGTCCCCTCGCAGGGTGAACGCACGCTGCAGAACTACCTCGGCACGAGCGGCCGCGCCGGTGACTTCTACGACCGGCAGGTACACCCCCACCTCACGCCGTCCATGCGGGAGTTCATCAGCAAGCAGTCCATGGTGTTCTCGTCGACGGCGGACTCACGCGGCCACTGCGACGCGAGCTTCCGCGCCGGACCACCCGGATTCGTCGTAGCTCTCGATGAACTGACCTTGGTCTACCCGGAGTACCGAGGGAACGGAGTCATGGCCAGTGCGGGCAACATCACCGAGAACCCGCACATGGGTCTGCTCTTCGTCGACTTCACCCAGCACCGCATAGGTCTGCACGTCAACGGGTCGGCCCGCCTGGTCAGAGACCAGGACCTGCGAGCCGCCCACCCCTTGATACCGGTGGATTCCGCACCTGGACGCCAGCCCGAGTTCTGGATCCACCTCACCGTCCACGAGGCGTACGTCCACTGCTCCAAGCACATACCCCACCTCGAACCGGCGCACCGCCCGCACCGCCGATCGCCGGAGCGGCCCAAGGACAGTGACTACTTCACCGAACTGGAGCCGCACCGCCGCCTCGCGCAAAGCTAATACTTCAGCAGGGCTTCGGCGTTGTACCTGAGCATCGCCGTTTTCGGTCTGTAGCAGCATCATGCCGAGGGTGGGACGGGGTTCTTGCGGCCCGTCCCGCGAACGTGTGACCACGCACATGCGCGCCCTCGACAAACAGGGGATGCGGCCACCCCCTGTGTCCCCCAGCGCTGTTGGACGCAAGGGATGCGACCCCACGATGCCGGGGCCACGAGACGCCAGACGGGAACACGGAGGCGGGGGCGGACTGAAGTCCGCCCCCGCCACTGCGCTTCGCAGGCCGCTCAACCGAAACTGCGCCTTCGATCGGCGGTGCGCTGCTCCGGGATGTGCTGCACCCGTTGCACCTGCGCCCTACTCTCATCCTCCTCCAGAGGCTGCGTGTCCAGCAGCTCCTCGAAGAGGAGACGACCGGCCACCATGGCCTGACGCATCCTCTCCGGTTCTGCGTTTCCGGTAGCTGCCTGTTGTGCCGCCGCGTGCAGTTGGCGAGCGCCGTGCACACGTCGGGGGTAATGAACGGACAACGCTTCGACCTGCCGGGAATACGAGTACGCCGGGTAGCCGCGGGCCACGGCCAGTTGCCACAGCAGACGATTGGCCTTGGCGACGGTGGCGCCAGGGAACTCGACGAACTGGCTTTGCAAATCCACCCACTGGGCGGCGTACTGTTCTCGAGCCTGAGCTGTCAGCCTCAGGGGACGCAGCTTGCCGAACCGGCGTACACGGGACCTCAGTTCACGCCTCGCTGCTTTGGTGTCACCTTGGTGCAGGGCGGTGATGTGGTCGAGTTCCGGCCCGAATCGGTCTCTCAGGCTGCCGAGGCGTTCTTGTGTCACTGGTGGAGCGAGCACGAGTGCAGTAATGATCACTACCACCACGCCGAAGATGATTCCGAGACCCACGGACATTTGTCCCGCCTTTCTCCGAGGTCCTTCAGGCGCTTCCGTCACTCAACGTTTCCGCAATAGCGCTCCGGAAACACCGTCCGTGATCGACGGAAGTGCCGCTGCACCTCAACCACCGCCCCGAGCAAGGGTTTCACAGCTATCCTCTCCGAACAACGAGCTGCCCGAGAGCTCCAAATCAGTGGAGGGAGGGCGAGCCCCCTCACGACACAGGCGCGTGCTCAGTAGGCCGGGCGTGTATGGCGCGCGCTATGGCCGGGCTTGGTGGCTTTTTGGCTGTGGCAAGGCACTCGCGGCGCCCCAGGTTGCAGCGTTCGTGCTCGCCTCGCTGCCCATCGTGGGCGGGTTCGTATTGATCTTTCTTCTGGTGGTGTCTGAGTCGTCCCGGTCGTTGGGTACTCCTGACGAGCTGGACGAGAATGAGTTCGGCGAGGACGAGGGGGATGAGGTGGCGGTCAGGCCGAGTTCCTGAACATGACCCTGCAAACCATCTCCCGGCCGCGCGAGGCGAATCCGCGCGATGTCGACCGGCTTCACGTGAGGTTCCCGCAGAGGTGATCGCGGTTCTGGGCCTGCTGAAGGCGGCCAACGGTGCCTGCGACAGGGAGGGCGCCCAGCGAAGCCCGCGTCGTGCTCGTCGGAGCGGGACAGCGTCGTCCTGCTGGCGACGTTGGTCGCGTGGTCGATGCCCCTCGGCGCCGAGTCAACTGGCGCTCGTTTCGGGTGACCTCTTACAACTGGTCCAGGTTGGTGAGGCCGGTGATGAGGACTCCTGAACGTTGGGAGATCAGTGCGGCGAGGTCTCCTACGCCTCTGTAGGTGGTGTTGAGTCGCCACACGGCTTCGCGGCCGGTCACCCGCGCTGTGAACGCCACTTCGTAGACGTAGGCGCGGCCCGCTGGGAGCGAGCCAACGGCGAACTGCGTCGCCTGTCCTTCGATCGACCGGATTTCCTGCCAGGCCACGGCGATCACGCGCCTGCCAGCCGTGTCGACGAAACCTTCAGAGAACAGATACAGGCCGCCGCGTATGCGCTGAAACCAGATATAACACCACGTAATGATGATCAGAAGGCCGAGCACCACAACACCGCGGCCCCAGATGTTCTCTGGACCGTTGACCACGAAGTTCATGACGATGACGAGGATCACCAAGCACGCCAGCGCACCGCCGAGGCCGGGGCGGCGGCGCACCCGCTGCTCGAACTCGCCTAGGCGCGCGCGGGCGGCACAGGCCAATACGCGGGCTGCTGGCGTGTCGCGTGGGTTGCTCATCCCGGCCATCGGGTCAGAGTAGCGAGCCCGGCTGAGGCAGGGAATGGGGCGGCTTTCCACGTGGCGTGCGCGGTGGTGATGCTTGCCCTGCGAGTGGGAGTGATGCCCGCACCTCCCTGCTCGGTCTCGTCGTCTGTCTGATCACTCACCGCCGCCTCTGACGGATTTTGTCAGCGCCTTCAATTAACGTGCTCCCTGGCCTGAAGTCCAGGGATTCCGGCCTGGGTCGTCTGCCCCTTCCGGGGGCTTCCTGCTTCACCGCGGCGCGCGGGCACGTGTGCCCTTCTTACCGGCGCTCTACGGGCGTTTAGCGTCTCCGCCCGTCCGGCGGCGACGATACGGCGTCCCTCGATGAGGACATTGCGGGCTGCGTCGTGGTCGCGGTCGTGCACCGTGCCGCATACCAACAGCTGATCCCGACGCGAAGCTGCGAGAGTGCCCGTCAGCTTCGACTCCGGCCGATGCCGCTGTTGGCACCGAGTGGGTTCTCGGGCGGCGGCGTGAATCCCGGGCGCCTGAGGTGAGGGTGAGCTCTGTTGGTGACGCCTTGTTCTTGTCTGCCGTCTACGTGTGCGATGTGGATCTGCCTGTGCGAGGAAATGGGCGGGTTGGCCGTTACAAAGGCCCCTCGCCCGTTCGGGTGGTGCGTCGGAGCCATGCGGCCAGGGGGACACCGGCGCCGGCAACCGCTTGCCGTAGGCCAGTCAGAGGCAGGTACGGCACGCACTGAATGTCCTGTACATGTTCTTAAGTCGCCCATGGGGTGTACAGGCGACTGTTACGGAAATGTCCGCGATTGGTAACTGGTCGCGGTCGGCCTGGCGTAGGCGTCACGGGAGCTTCACAGTTTGGGCTCCCAGTCCACACCGGACCGGGAGTCCGCACCGCGCATTCACCAGCAGGTATCGGCTGGTGAGGCACCGCTTTTTGAGGGGACATCACTCATGTCTGCTTCTGTGACCGCTCGCCGTATCGCCGCCACGGCCTTGGCCGCCGGCGCTGTCGTCTCTGCTGTCGCTCTTCCGGCCACCGCAGCCGACCCGGACCACCACCGGCATCCGCGGGTCGAGATCAGCGCCGTGCAGGCCGACAGCCCCGGGCGCGACAACCACACCCTCCGGTCGTTGAACGCCGAATGGGTCGAGATCACCAACAACACCCGCCGCGCGGTCAATTTGCATGGCTGGACGCTGCGCGACAACGACGGCAACCGCTACCGCTTCCATGACGTACGTCTCGCCGGCCGGGCGACCGTCAGGGTCCACACCGGTATGGGCCGCGACACCCGCACCGACCTCTACCAGGACCGGCGCGACTACATGTGGGACAACCACGCAGACCAGGCCACCTTGCGCAACGACCACCACCGCACCGTGGACGTCGAGTCCTGGGGCCGCGGCGGGCACCACCACCACCGCTGACCGTGCTCTGGGGTGAGCTTGCCACCTGTCTCCAACGGCTTGCTCACCCCAAATTGCACTGGGGTCCATCGGCAATCTCGACGAAAGCAGCGACGAAACGCGCCAGGGTCCACCCGAGCGGGACGAAGATGACCAGTCGGCCCGGCCGTGCTCCCGCTGCGGCGCCGACTGCATCGGCACGGCCCGCTGTTAACCGGCGTCTGGGCCGAGCTCTGCCTCGCTCCCGACGCCCGGTAGGCCGCGTGTTCCAGTGGTAGAAAGTCCCGGCTCTCAAACGATCGATGAGAAGTGTGCACGGCGCTTGCCGTGCCGCGTTGCGGTAGCTCGCTGCCCGGCGGTGGGTTGACGTGGGCGCCCGCTTTTTCCGGTCATGCTGGTTACCACCGCATCCGTGAGGGGGCGGGGAGAGAAGAAATGGTTAGAGTCCTCGCCCCCAGACCCAGGGCGGGGGTTCGCCGAGCCCCCCCGGGGGCCGGCCTTGCGTTGCTGCCCCACATCAGGTCGGCGTCGGTGCACGTCGTGTCGGTGAACAGCCCGCATGGGGTTCGCACCATCCGCCGGGGGCCGAGATGCAGCCCAAGCGCGCGAACCCGTCGATGGCAGACGCAACTCGGCGTTCTGGAGTGACGGCGTTCTCCTGTTTGTGCAGTTCTCGTCGAGCCGCCTTCTCCGGGTGTCTCACGCGCGGGCGTGGTGGCGTGGCTGTTGTCGAGCATCGCGGGGGAGAGCCCTGCGCAGCACGACCGGTGCCGTCGTCGAGATCCTTGCGGGTAGGGGGTATTCACTCACGACGGCAGCCGCCGCCGGTCAGAGGGACTGGCCTCAGCCGCAAGGCCCGTTCGGCCGAGTGTTGCCGCTGTCGGCCTGCCTACGTTCAGGCTGCGGCTCCCTGACCGGCGGTTTTTCTTCGGGCTGCGTGATCAGCCGCCGATCAGACGTCTAGGGGGCGCCAGGCGGGGCCGTCGCCGTCCCGCTTGACCTGTCCGAAGACCACATCGGCGAAGTGGATGCCGAAGCCGATGGTGTGGGGTTCTGCCAGCTCGTCGAGGAGTTGTCGGCGGTGCACGGCGGCCTGGACAGGATCGTGATCGAAGGTGGTGGACCATTCGGGGTGGTCGACTTGGATCGGGGAGTGCAGGGCGTCCCCGAAGGCGATCAGCCGCTGCTCGCCTGCGGTGATGACGTACGCGGCGTGTCCCGGCGAGTGTCCGGCGGTCATCCGCATCCGTACGCCCGGGAAGATCTCCTGCCCGTCCGTCACCGTGCGGATGTGCGGTGCCAGGCCGGCGACCTCCTTCGTCTCCAGCAGATCACGCCCGGCCCACTCCGGTTCGGACACCAGATAGTCGGCGTGGGCGAATGCAGGTTGGTCGGCACCAGTTGCGGGTTGCCAGGCCCAGCCGGTGTGGTCGGGGTGCAGGTGGGTGATGGCCACTGCATTGATCTGTCCGGGCTCGCGGCCGAGTTCGGCCAGGCTGTCCAGGAGCGCGCCCCCGTGGATTGCGCCGCGCGGGCCGCTTGGTGCGGGCGGCAAGGACTGCGGCCCAAACCCCGCGTCGATCAGCAGTGCACGGTCGCCGTTCTCCACCAGCAGGCCGCCGATGCTTGCCACAAGGCTGCCGGACTCGTCCAAATACTCCGGGTGGTCGGCCCACACCGTGCCGTCGGCCGTATCGGGAAGCAGATCGCGTGGTCGCAGCCGCACCGCCCCGTCCGGCACGTAGGACACCTTGGTGCTGCCGAGTTGCAGTGAACGGATCCTGGCTGGCTGCTGCAGCCGTTCGGCCTGCTCGATCGCTGAGTAGGTCATAGTCCAACTCTCCTTCTTGGGCGGGCCGTTGCCGTGGGTCTCGGAGGTGACGGGAACGACCATAAGCATCAAGTTAGAACTATGCAAGCTCATAATATTCTTGCTTGATGGACTTGCTACGATGGGGTTCATGACGACGCCCTCGGAGCCACCCGCCATCGCCGAGCGCGAGCTGTGCGGGCTGGTGAACGGACTGGCCCAGCGCATCGCCGACCACGTGCGCCAATGCGCGGTCACCCTCGGCCTGACCGCCGCTCAGGCAACCGCGCTTCGGGAAATGACGGGACCGATGACCATGCGTGAGCTCGCCGAACGCATGAGCTGTGAGCCTTCCAACGCCACCTTCGTCATCGACAAGCTCGAAAAGCAGGGCCTGGTCGAGCGGCGCGCTCACCCCACCGATCGCCGCGCGAAGCACCTGGTCCTCACTCCGGAAGGCAGCTCCGCCCGCGACCGACTCCTCGACCTCCTCGTCCAGGACTCGCCACTGGCTGGCCTCAACTCCCTGCAGCAGCGCACCCTTCAGGGCCTCCTGGAGCAAGCGACCGCCCGTCCGTGATTACCGTCAGCCAAGAACCAGGCCCGGCCACCGTGCTTCCAGCTGATGGCTGGTCGAGCAGGCCAAACCACATGCCGATCCGGCCGTGATGGGTTCTCAGGGAACACTCACGCCCCAGGGCACGTTCACCCTGACGCTCCAGAGGCCGAGGGGGCCGGCGGCACAGGCCCGCGGCGAGCACCCGCTGCGGGCGTCAGCTCTCGCCGCTCAGCGTCCGAGCGCCTTCTTGAGCTGCTGCTTGTTCATCGACGAACGGCCGTCGATGTTCTTCTTCTTCGCCTCGGCGTAGAGCTGGTCCTTGGTGGGGCCCTGCGCTCCGCTGTGCGAACGTTCCCCGCCGCGCTGTGGCGCCGACTTCGGGTCCTTCGTCGACGTCTTGCCGGCGGTCTTCGACTCGCCGGAGCGGGCCCGCTCCTTGTTGACGGTGCGGGCCGCGATCTCCTTGGCCCTGCCCTTGGAGGCGCCGCGGTCCTCGGCGCTCTCCTTGATGTGTTCGTACTGGCGCTCACGCTTGTTGCTGGATCCAGCCGGCATGCTGACCTCACTTCCTCACCGCCACCGCGTAGTGCGTTTGCGGGTGATCACGGTGGCTCCTTTGCGGGCATTGCACCCAGTTTCACACCGGTACCCCGACGCCGCTTGGCTCATGGGTCTGGACTGCACGTCTGGCCGCACGCACGGTCTGAGCCTGCCCCTGAGCAGGGGTTCATGGTGGGTCGGTGGGGACGGTGAGGATCTGCGGCGACAGGATTTTGATCATCGTGTTGGTCCAGCGCATCTGGCGCAGACTGCGTGGGTGGCCTGCGGATGCCACCTCGAGAAGCTGTGCGTCGCGGGCGGCTTGGGCAGCCTGGGCGAGCATCTCCCAGTGGAGCGCATTCTCCGATGCCCGCAGGTGTAGGTGGCACAGGTCGTGCAGGAGGAGCGCGCCCTCATCCTGCTCGGCGGGGACGCCCGGTTCGGCCAGCGACGGAAGGCAGGTGGAGACGCTGCCGGGGGCGAGCGCCGCCCCCTCGCCCGTGTCCTGTCGCTTGATCTCGGCGGCGAGCCTTTCTGCGCTCAGTCTCGACCAGCGGGCCACGTCCCGGGCCACGTGGAAGATCTCCTGCTCGTCGCGGTGGCGCTCGGCGACGAGATGCAATTCCTCCGCCAAGGTCCGCTCGCCCTCGCGCAGCGCCCACAGGGTCGTCACGATGCCGCTCATGCGCTGCCTCCTGGCCGGTCGGCGGGAGCCGCGTCCGTCGCGTCCTCACCTGCCGCGTTCGCCTGCATCGATTGCGTGGCGTGAGCTTGTGGGCCGCCGGCGGTGGCGGGTACCGCCTCCGCTCCGGGTCCGGCAGGCGCGGACGCGCCGGTGGTGGGGGCGGGCGCCGGTCGGCCTGTGCCACGCTCGACGAGGTGCAGTGCGGCGGCTGCGGTCTTGAACAGGGGCTGTTTGGAGACCGGGTCCCAGTCGGTGATCGTCGCCTCGTTGGCCGCCCGTCCCGGTGTGCCCTTCTCGGGGGAGTGCCCGCAGGTGTCCCAGTAGCCGTAATGAAAGGGGATGAAGAGCAAGCCGGTGCGAATCCCGGTGATGCGCAGGCGACCGCGCACCGTGCCGCGTGGAGTAGTGACGTCCACCAGATCCCCCTCGGCGAGCCCACGTGCGGCGGCGTCCTCGGTGGCGGCTTCAACCCATACGTCGGGCGCGCCCGCGTTCAGTTGGGGGGTGCGTCCCGTCTTCGTACGGGTGTGGAAGTGGTAGATCGTCCGCCCCGTAGTCAGCCGAAAGGGATACTCCGGCCCCGGTTGCTCGTGCGGCGGAAGGTACTCGGCCGCGCGCATCATCGCCTTGCCCTCGGGGTTGGACGCGCGGTAGTCCGTCTCGGCGTACGAGGCTCCGGTCGCCAAATCCTTCCCGTACGACTCGCAAACCTCGGGGGCCGCCCACGGGACACCGTCGGAATAGAGCCGCTGAGTGCCGTTGGGGGCCTCCTCGGTGCACGGCCACTGGATGCCGCTCGCGCCGCGCAGCTTGTCGTAGCTGAGACCGGTGTAGTCGCACGGTCGGCCGGCGCTGCACCGTTTCCACGCCTCGAAGGCCGACTCGGGCCCGTCCCAGCTGACGAGAGGGCCGCCGTCCTTGTCACGGAAGTCCATGGCTGCCGCGTAGGAGAGGAAGATGTCCAAGTCGGGGCGGGCCTGGCCCGGCGGCTCGACTGCCTTGTCGGACAGATGCACCGTGCGGTCCGCGTTGGTGAAGGTTCCGGTCTTCTCGCCCCAGGTCGCCGCCGGCAGGACCACGTCCGCGAGCTGCGCGGTCTCCGTCAGGAACAGATCCTGCGCCACGACGAAGAGCGTGTCCTGCTCCAGGATCGAGCGAACGCGGGAGAGTTCGGGCAGGGAGACGGCGGGGTTGGTGCCGCTGATCCAGAGCATGCCCAGTGAGCCCTGTTCTGCGTAGCGGAACATCTGCATCGCGTGGGTCGGCGGCGCGTAGTGTGCAATGGCATCCGGCTCGACGTTCCAGATGGCCGCAAGGTCGGCCACGTGCTCGTCGTTCTGCCAGTTGCGGAATCCCGGAAGGTCGCCGTTGGCGCCGCACTCCCGGGTGTTCTGCGCGGTCGGCTGACCGTTCATCTGCAGGACGCCGGCGCCGGGTTTGCCCAGCATGCCGCGCAGCAGGTGAAGGTTGTTGACCTGCACGGCCGAGGCGGTCGCCTGGTGTGATTGGTAGACGCCCTGGAGGACCGTCGACAGCAGCCGGTCCGCGCCGCCGAGCAGCTCGGCGGCCGCGGTGATCCGGGTGGCCGGTACGCCGCAGATCTCGGCGGCCCACCGCGGTGTGCACTGCGAGACGTTCTGGGTCAGCTCCTTAAAGCCCACGGTGTGCGTGGCGATGAAGTCTTGGTCGATCTGTCCCAGGCGGATGACCTCGTGCAGGAGCGCGTTGAGCAGCGCCAGATTGGTGCCGGGATGCGGGGCCAGATGTACGGCGGCGCGGCGAGCCGCCGGGGTGGGGCGGGGGTCCACGCAGACGAGCCGGGGCGGGTCGGCCCCCTCGAGCCGGTCCAGGATGCGCATCCATTGGACCGGCTGGGTCTCGGCGATGTTGTGGCCGAACAGCGCGATGACGTCGGCGTGATCGATGTCGTCGTAGGTGCCCGGCTGTCCGTCGCTGCCGAATGACTCCTTCAGCGCCTCGCCTGCCGTCGCCGTGCAGAGCCGGGTGTTGCCGTCGAGGTGGTTGGTGCCGATGCCGGCCCGGGCCAGGACCGCGAGGGTGTAGTACTCCTCGAGGAAGAGCTGTCCGCTGGTGTAGAAGCCGATGGCGCCCGGGCCGCGTCGCTCCAGGAGATCCTTCGAGCGCGCGACGATGCGGTCCATCGCGGTCGGCCAGTCCGTCTCGACCAGTTCGGTGCCTTCGCGCACCAGCGGCCGTGTCAGGCGGTCGGGTGAGGAGTTGGCCTGCCAGCCGAAGAGGTCCTTGGGTCCGAGTCGGCCCCTGTTGACACGATCGCCTGCTCGGCCCCGTACGCCGACGATGGCACCGTCTCGGACGGCGATGTCCATGGCGTCGCCGTCCGAGTGCAGGATCGAGGCGCTGCGGATCCAGCGCTGAACCTCTGTTTCCGCGACGCCATCGGCGAGATGCGTGTCCACTTTGACGGGCCATGCGCCGTGCCGGGCGTAGGGCGTACGGGACCCCCACGGATGTGCGATGCGGTCCTCGGAAGCCTCCACCGGTCACCTCTCTCGTGCGGCCCACCTGACTCCTCGCGGCGGGGCGCCCGCGTCAAGTACCCGGGCCACCAGGTCTCACTCGATTCACTGTGGCAGCCGTCTGGGGGAGGCGCCGCCTGTGAAAGCCGATATCCGGGCATTTGGAGGTCAGCTGGAATGATCGACAGCAGCGGTCCAGGCAAATTCCGGTGAGGGGGACCACGACGTGAGCACCCGCCTGCTCTGGCAGCGCGAGCTCAGCCCGGTGATCGCGGAACGAGGCGAACCTCCCAGCATCGGCCCTGGGTGCGGATACAGGCTCCCGATCAGAGCGGCGGCTGTCCCTGGCAGACGAAGGGCACGATCAACCGATGCTGGCAGTCAAGATGGGGCCGTCCCGCCGGGCGAATCCGCTGCTCTTGCCCGCCGGGCCAGCGGATCCAGCCCTCGCCGTTCTGGCGCATCGCAGCTGCCAGACGTGCGGGCACTCCCAGCAGGAAACCTCCCCATTTGGGGTCTCCCCCTGGGATAAGGGTTCCCAGGTCAGCTTCCACCGCGACCGCTTCCGCACCTACCAGAAGCACCACGGGAGTCGAGGGGGTCCGACGACCACACACTCCCATTCTGCCTCGCCGCCCATCCTCGCGCGACGGGATCACCGCGTGGGCCTGAGCGTGGAACGAGGCCATGACGGTTAGCGGACAAGGAAGGGCAGATCCGGGGGGAGACAGGACGAGACCGGGTGGCGTAGAGAAAGTGCGCTGTGCCAAACCAATGCGGCAGACTCCAATCCCTCGTTCCAAGAGCAGACTTAGAGCGGGCGGTTCCGGGCGCGCAGCTCCCCTCCGCGGCCGCAACCGCCTCAGCCGCGAGGCCGGGGCAGCCGGATCCCCGGCGCTCGGGGCAGTTCAGGGCCGATGGCATCGCGGCGAGAGTTCTGATGGTTGCGATGCCACCGGCTAACCGATGGTCTTGCCGGATCGGTGCTGTACGCAAGGGCCAGGTGCCTGCCACCTGAAGAAGTTCTTGCTGTACCGGGCAGAGGGCACGACGACCGAACGCAAGTTCCCAGCCCGGCTGCTCTTCCGTCGGTTCGGGGCGCGAAAGATGGGGTCCGTACCGGTCCTGCGGGGTTCCAGGAGTTCTCGTGCCTGGCCTCAGCTGATGCACCCGGGATCGGTGGCGCAGATGAGCCGTCAAGACGATAACGACCCTTGATGATGATGTGAGCGGCAGGTTCCTCTGACCCAACAGGGCCCGTGACGCGACTAGGCGCTGCTCGAGCAGGCCTGTGGGGGCGCAGCGCGGCGGCGCTGCGGCATGCAGACGCGTCCACAGTGCTGAAACAGCTCGCCGTAGCGCGGGCGACAGCGTGAGAGGCGAAATGAAGCAGGTCCATGCGCGTCTCCCGCAGGCCACGTCCAGGGGCGCGGTCACCAGGGCATGAAGGCGTTGATTTCCTTGCCGTACTTTCCCGTGATGACGCTGACCTGCTGGGCCAGTGTGTTGATGAGGGCCCAGCCCAGTCCGCCGGAGCCGTCGGGGCCGGGGGCACGTGGGCGTGGCGATATGGGGCTGGTGTCGCACACCATCACGTGCACCCCTTCGATCGTGGGGCGCAGCGACAGGATGACCGGCCCCGAGCGAACTGCATCGCATTTGCGGCAAGTTCGTTGACGAGCAACACGATGGCCCCTCGCGCTTCGGGGGTGGTTGCCGGACGAACCGCGGCCAGGTCGTCCAGGAACCCTTCGGTGGCAAGGCGTAGATGGCGGGCAGTCTGTTCGTCTCCATCGAACACTGCTCGGAACTCGCCGGTTGCCTCCCGTCCAAGCAGCCGCCGGAATTCTTCGTCGTTTCCGCCTGGTCCCACCATCCCCCGTCCTCGGCGGCCGACCGGCCGCCACGCGTCGAGCCCTCCCGTGGCCAGCTACCCGAGCCTCCTGTGCTCAAGCAGGGCGACCGAGTCAGGGGCCGCACACCACACCGGCTAACAGGTCGACATGGGCACGTTCGAGCGGAGCGACGGTCTGAGGACCAGCTGCGGATGGCTCCTGCCATCGAGAACGGGAGGCCGCGGCCGCTGGCTGCGCTGGTGAGCACGCCATGTGCGCCGTGTCCTGGCATGGGCGACCGCGAACCATCGCCGATCTCCAGCGGTGCTGCTGCCCGAGGCTGGTAGCGCGACGTCTCGTCGGAGGGCTCGTCCCGGCCGTGTCAAGGAGGCTGACCGCGAGTCATCGCAGTGTAACGGCGGGAGATCGAAGCGGGCAGTTCCGGCCGCACTTGCTCCCCTACGGCCGGTCCAGCCTCGAGCGCAGCGGCCAGCGTGGCGGGACACACGGGCGTGCTGCGGGAGTTGAGGGCCGGTGGCATCGCCGTCTCACTGATTCGTGGTTTCGGTGCCGTGGGCCAGCAAACGGGAGGAAGCCGTCGCGGAGGTCGAGGCGCCCTTCGGCAACAACGGCTCCACAACACCGCGCTGACCATGGGAACGTTCCACCGGCTCCGCACCGAGGCGGTCACGCCCGTGGACGAGGCGCAGGCGGCGTTCCAAAGCACTGCCTAGCCGTCGAGTGTGGCCTCCGTCGGAGTGGCGATGTTTGCAAGCCTGCGGGCCTCCTTGCCGTCCGATCCGCCCCGCAGCATGGTGACCTGGTGCGGCCCGTTACGCCTCCGAGGGTCGCTGGTCACACCACTTTCGAGCACCGCGCCCAGCACGCCGACCACCAAGAAGCCCAACGCCAAAACGGCGCCCAGGACGGAGCCCAGGACACAGGCCGCGGATTGGTCGGGGCGAGAGTCGAGGAACACGGGCGTGCATAGGGCAAGGACAACGGCTGCCACCACGGCAAGAGTGATCCACCAGCGGCGTCGGCTCACGACCTGGGCGGCACTGTGGACCCGGAACCCGACCCATGCGTCGCACTCCACACAGCGTATTGTCCCCGACCGTATCCCGTCCGCCGGACGGTCCAGGCACGCCGTGCTCACCCGGTAATAGGTGGTGATCTTGTTGCCCGTGCGGCGGCTGCCAACGGGGTGGCGCAGGAGGAGGTTCGGCCTCGGTCCTATCGGCATGACGCCAGCCTGGCACGTGAACATCGACCGCGTAACTTCTCACCTCCTGCTGCGCGGTGCACAGTGAGATGCGGTGCCACCGCAAGCAGGCTCCGCCGCAGGCTAGTTGGGTGGAGCGGGGTGGAAAGGCGGCGCGTTTCTCGTAGGGCCGGCAATTGCGCTCTTGCAGGCGACCTCCGGGGGGCCACGGGTTCAGCCTCGGCATGGTGCTGGTGCCCGTCACGCTGCGTGCTCCGGTGTAGCGGTGAGACTTGAGGCGGCACGGTCGAGGGGAGCGGCGGCCGTGCCGCCTCAAGCCATAAAGCGGCCCCTCGCGCGAGGTCTTGGCGCCAGGATTCGTCCGCACAGCTCTGCGTGCAGGGTCTTACGGGTATCCCTGATCAGCAGGCGCAACACCAGGAATCAGCCGTTATGGCATCGGCACGGGCGAGATGGTCGCGGCGGACCCGGGAAAGGGGGCCTACCCAGCGAAAGCCTTTGGCGATAGACTGGTTACTGTCCGTGGTCGAGTGTTGCGGTTAGCGCAACAACACCCCACCAGTGATCTCTCGGGCCCGGAGTGGGCCCCTTCGCCAGCGGCGACCTTAGCGGGACACTGCACCCGCCTCATAGCGCCGCGTTGGAGACCCTCGATCAGCATCCCACTTTGCTGGCGCTCCACCGGTGCGCCCACATCATCTGGGACTCTGACATGCGTGACTATTACGCCGATGACCTCCTGCTGATCCTGCCGTCGAGTGGCGGTGCCGGTGTGCGCTTGTGCGGCGAGGTGTACGCCGCGCACCGCACGCCTCTGGCCTTGGCGGTGTCCACCGCCCGGCAGAGCGCACCCACGCACGAGATCACTGTCGACCTGACCGGAGTGGCCTACCTGGCCAACAGTGCCTTGGAAACCCTTGTCGCCCTTGCTTGTCAACTGGCGCTGCCGCAACGGCTGGTGGTGAGGGCGGACCCCGAACTCCGGTTGGGTGAGCGGATTGCCGCTGGTGGTTGGAGCCAGACCGTAACGCTGCGTGTGATCGATGTCAGCAAGAGTGGCCCCGGCGGAGATGCGCCGGTGGAGTCCTAACGGATCTCGCGCAAGGCCCCGGCTGCCAGCGCGATGACCACTGTCACCGCCCACAGAATCGGTACCACAGTCCGCCTGGACCGGCGAAGCCACACCCAGACGCTACGTTCGGTCTCGGCCGCGTCCCGAAGTGGTCGAAGCTCTGCGGCGGAGACGATCCTTCGTATCTCGACACACCACACGCACGCAGCAGCCCCGTGCAGTGGAGAGTCCAACCAATAGGCCCCCAATAGCTGAGCTGTGGACCCCTGTTCCTCGTCAACGCTGTCCATGCTCAGGACAACGACGCACGGCATAGTTTGAAGTGGCCCCGTCAACACTGGAACGACGCTCATGCCTGCGACTCAAGCCGCTCGCCTCCTTGACGGACGAGTTCCAGGGGGTGCCACCGCTTGGTGCGATGCCGTAACGGCCCTACGGCCCGCCCTCGACAAAGTCGCCGCCGTTTCGCAGGCCTCGGGCCGTGTGGAGATTTGGTGGTTCGGTTCTCAGTGTGAGGTGAGCGGCGCGCACTGGTGCGAGGGTGGCGACACGTAGATGGCGTGGCCGCTTCTCAAAACCCTTGCTTGAGCGGGCAGTTCACCTGCCTCGCCAGCACGGGAGCGGCCCGCTGACGGCATCGGATGGACCTGGGGGAGTGCCGTATGCCGGGGGGACTTGTCTGCTGCCCACACGGTGGGCCGGTCGGCCCGGTTGCGGCATGTCCCCGGTCAGCGCTTGATGCCTACTCCCGCCAAGAGGCTGATCTGAGCGTCCGTGGGCTCCGTCCCGTCGGCGGGTTGGGTGGGGCGCCAGCGGTGGCAGCAGCAGATCCCGGGTTCGATCAGGTCGAGCCCGTCGAAGAAGGCGCGGATGTCGCTGTGTGAACGGAACTGGACCGGAGTCCCGGAGTTGGTATAGGCCTCCGCGACGTTGTTCCAGGTGACGGGGTCGAAGTCGGGCGTGCAGTGGTTCATGGCCAGGGCACTGCCGGTCGGCAGCGGGTCGAGCAGCCGGCGCACGATGGCGTAGGGATCGTGCGGGTCGGTCACAAAGTGCATGAGCGCGTTGAGGGAGAGGGCAATGGGCTGGCTGAAGTCCAGGACCTCGGCGTCTTCGACGGCGCTCATCAGCGCATCGGGGTTGGTGACATCGGCCTCGATGTAGGCCGTGCGGCCCTGTGTCGTGCTGCGCATGAGGCGTTCGGCGCACTTGAGGACGAGGGGGTCGTTGTCGGCGTACACGACGCGGGCGTCGAGCACGGTGGACTGGGCGACCTGGTGCAGGTTGGGTTCAGTGGGAATCCCTGTGCCGATGTCCAGCCACTGTCGGATGCCGTGCTCCTGGGCCAGTACACGGGTGGCCCGGTGCATGAACGCTCGGTTTTCGCGGGCGGTCAGGGGAAGGCCGGGATGTGCCTTGGCGGCGATCAGAGCCGCCTCTTTGTCGACCTCGAAGTGGTCCTTGCCTCCGAGGAAGTAGTCGTACATGCGGGCCGAGTGCGCCCTGCTCGTGTCGAGTTGCCGGCCGGCCTGGCTGGGGGTCATGGTGTTCCTTTCGTGCGTGTATAGGGTGGCCCGCAGGCCAGGAACGGCACCGGTGTCTCTCCCGTATGCCCGTCGTGGGTCTACCCGGAGGTCAGATGATCGGCCAGGCCTTGTTTGACCCCGCGCAGGAACGCGGCGATCTCCTCCGGCGTGCAGATCAGGGCCGGTCCGCCGGGATCGGTCGACTGGCGCAGGGCCACGCGGCCGTCGGCGAGCTTTTTCGTCTCGACACACTGGCCGCCGTTCGGCCCGCTCCAGGGGCGCTCCCAGCCCTGCTCCCCGAGGTCGTGGGCCGGCATCCCGTTGTAGACACCCTCGTCGATCACCGTCACGAGTACTCCTTGCGCATGTGGTTCAAAAGGGCCCTGCTGTCCTCGGACGACGTCAGGAGAGCCATGCGGGTATGCGCTTCGAGGTGGGCGACCACGTCCACGCGCTGGTCCAAGTAGAGGGCAGCCGACAGGAGTTCGCTGTACACGATGTCGGGCAGCTCGGGTTCCTCAAACCGGAAGTACGTGAACGGGGCACACGCCCCGACGTGCGCACCTGACGTGAAGGGCACGATGTCGAGACTGATGTGCGGGAGTTCGGACACGTCCAGAAGCCGCTCGATCTGCTCCCGCATCACCTCGGAGCTGCCCACTTGGCGGTGCAGGACGGCTTCCTCCATGACCACCCACAGGGTGGGAGCGTCCTCCCGCTCCAGCAGGCTCTGGCGCCGCAGCCGCAATTCCACGCGGCGGGCCAACTCCTCGTCGCTGCCGTTGGGCAGTCCGCCGCGCAGCACCGCGCGGGCGTAGTCGGGAGTCTGCAAAAGGCCAGATACGTACTGGGGTTCGTAGGTGCGCAAGGTCTTGGCGCCGGTCTCCAGGCTGACGTAGGCAGTGAACCAGCCGGGGACCGCGTCGCGGTAGGAGTGCCACCAGCCGGGCTCGTTGGCCTGCTCGGCCAGATCGACGAACTCGTCGATCTCCCGGCGGTCCGCGCCGTAGGTCTCCAGGAGCTTTTCCACGTAGAGAGGCTTCAGGGCGACCTCGGCCTTTTCCAGCCGACGGATCGTCAGGGTCTTGACACGAAGCGCTTTGGCCGCGTCCTCCAGTGAAGCACCGACGCTGAGCCGCATGTCCTGCAGCCGACGGGCGAGGATCATGCGCAGCACGGTCGGCGCGCTGGTGCTGGAACGACCTTCACTCACGCCCGACCTCCTGAGGGCTCTTCAACAACACCATTCTGACAGTGACTTGATGACGACGCCAGAGCGATATCTGCTGGGTGAAATTATCAGGGAGGAGGTTGCAGCGCGAGGTGATCACGCGCATAGTCGGCATATGCACGGTCGCGTCACCGCCCTGCCGCAGCACCCGGTCCCCGCCGGATGCGGGATGGTGATGCCCTCGTCGCCACGCCACCGGCGCAGGGCACCTGGCCGGGCACCGCCTCGCACCGCTCGAGCTGCCGTCCGCACCCCCACACCGCGCCTGCCCCGCGACAGGCCTTGGAAGGCGACTTTCGTGACCCTGCCCCCGCACCCCACCCCTGCTTCGTCTGCCGGCTTAACCACGGCCGCGCCGCGACGCGAGTACTGGTTCGGCCTTCCCGCCCTACGCACCAGTGCACGAGCCGCCCGCGACGCAGTTCGCCACCGGCTGAGCGCTTGGCAGGTAACCGGCACCACCTGCTCCGACGCGGTACTGCTGGTCTCGGAACTGACCACGAACGCTGTCCTGCACACCGACAGCGAACGGGTCCTGTGCGGCCTCATGTTGAGCGGCGGAGAGCAGCGCCTGCGGATCGAACTCCACGACGCGGGCCGCACCCCGATCCGCCCACCTGAGCACCAAGCCGATGCGTGCGCGGAGAGCGGGCGAGGCCTGTTCCTCGTCCAAGAACTCGCCGACCGCTGGGGCTCCGCGCACTCCACTCGGGCCGAAGGCACCGTCGTCTGGGCAGAGTTGACGGCCTGCCCCTGACCGCTGGTACGGCAAGGTCTCCGGCGGCACCGCACCGCCTAGTCGTGCCTCTTGACGTGGCGAACCCTCTCCTTGACCCATCCAAAGAAGGCATCCATGAGTTCCCCCGGCGACACTTCGCCTCCCGTCGTGCTGTACGTATGCGCCGACCGGGCCCCGGATACGCACGGGACGGCCACGCAGTGCGCACGGACAGAAGGCCACGCGTTCGCCGAGGAACGGGGGCTGACCATCGCCGAGGTCGTCACGGACACCTACGGAGAGCCCGACCCGGTCCAGCGCAGCGGGTGGCGACGTGTGCGTCAGCTCGTACAGAAAGGCCAGGTCACCGCGGTACTCGTCCGCTGGCCCAGTACCATCGCCCCGGAGTCTGCGGATGGCCTTCGGCGCCACGAGACAGCCTGGCTCCACCGCCGCGGGGTATGCGTCCGGTACACGTGGGCCCCACTGTCATCGACGGGCGACGAAGCCCGGTGAACCCACTCGGTGACGACCCGCCAAGCCCCTAAAGACGTCTCCCGGCGACTGTCGTGCGGTCTGCGGTTACGACCCCGGGGATCTGCGGTAAGCGAACCGCATCGGCCTGGCCGTGCAAGAACTCTGACGGCCACAGCAGGGCGTCGCAGGACGTTATTGGGGGATGGCTTCGAGGGACACGGTAGGTTCGACAAGCACGCCTGCACCATCCACGGCGCCGTCACGGCCGCCCGGTCCGACTGTGGCTCCGCCCGTGATCTTTGCTGGATCTAGGGACCTGTCCGGGCGATCAAGCTGGGCTCGTTCCTCGGGAATTCGTACCGCCAAGGTGCTCCGGATCCGCCTCCGTGGGATCAGACGTCGATCGGCTTGCGGTAGCGGACGTATTCGTTCTGGCGCCGGAACCCTACGCTCTCGTAGAGGTCGTAGGAGCGGTGCAGATTCGCGGTCCCGGTGTACAACCGGGCAGTCTCCGCGCCGTGCTCACGAAGTGATCGCAATCCGTCCAACAGCAGGGCCCGCCCCAGACCCAGACGCCTCGACTCTGCCCGAACGCTCAATTCTTCGACTTCGCCCACGGTGTGGTCATGCCGGCGGATGGCGCACAGCGCGACGCCCGCCATCCGATCCTCATCCCAAGCGGCTCGCCAGCAGGTCGGGGCGGCCGTGGCAAGGAAGCTCTCGAACGTCCACTTCTCGGTGAAGGCAACATCGGCATACGAATCAACGACCGTCTTCCAGGCCGCGTGGTAACTGCTCGACTCGACGGCACCCAATCTGATGCCGGACGGCAACTGGCCGTTGTTCTCGGCTAGCCGTCGGAGATCGGCCAGTTCCATCTCTATCAGGCTGAAGACACGCCGGTACCCGGTTTCGAGCAGCAGCTCCGTTGAATCCTCCTCGGAAGCCATAGCGTTCGCGCCGAACACAGCCGTCCGTGCAGTTCCATGTTGCTGCACGAGCCGGCGGACACGGTTCTCGGCCCAGTTGACCATGTCCGAGCCGATGCCCGCGCCGCGGTGCTCGGGCAGCAGGTAGCCACGGTGCAGGTACAGCCATGTCCCATCCCGCTCCTGCCACCACCTGATCGTCACGTAGCCGACGATGTCACCGTTGTGCTCCACCAAGACCTGGTTCTCGGACGGGGCGTCCAACTTGGCGGAGGCTGCGGCGATCTCGGCTGCCGTCGGAACTCCCTCCACAATCGAGCGAGTGTCGATCCCGTCCCGCGCTGCACAGCCCAGCCGCACAGCGGCCATCGCGCCGTGGTCTTGGTTGCCGCGATACGGCTGGAAGAGATAGCCGGGCGATCGTCCCAGCGATCCATGGCCGCTGCCGCTGTGCACGCCCATGCCAATGCCTCCCGTTGAGTTGGACATGCGGTCGCGAGCGTAGGCCGTGCCGATCGGACAACAGAACTCGTTTTTCCGCGGGATGACCAATCGCGGGGACCTGACTGACGCGCAGTGGGAACGGCTGCGGCCGTTCCACGGCTATGTCTACCTCAGCACGGCCACCGCGGCAGCCCTCACCGTGTGGCTCCGAACGTGATCGCCCGGACAAGTCTCAGTTGCCGGTCGTGCCGTCGAGCATCTCGCGCAGAATGTCCAAATGGCCGTTGTGGCGGGCTGTCTCCTCGGTGAGGTGGAGGAGGATCCAGCGCAGGTCGACGTGAAGGCCGTTGCGGATGGTTCTCGTGGCCTGCTGGTCCAGGCCGTGCTTGGTGACCAGTTCGCGATAGCGGGCGCTTTGTTCGGCGTATTCGTCGAGCAGCTGTGGGAGCGGGAAGTCGACAGCGATGCGCATTTCGCGGTCGGGGTCCTCATCCGTCATGGGGGCCCGGTCTTCTTCGCCGAGGAAGACCACTTGGAACCAGTAGTACTCGACCCAGCGCAGGTGGTTGATGAGACCGCTCATGGTCATCAGCGGTGAACCCGGCAGGAGCGCCTTGCGTGCGTTGTCCGGGGAGACGCCGTCGCATTTGGCGCGGGCGCTCTCGCGTGTGTAGTCAAGGAACGTGGTGAGCTGAGTGCGCTCGTCCCACGCGGGCGGTGTGTCGTTGATTTTGGTCATCGCGCGAAGCGTCCCCGATCACCGCACCGGCTGTCGAGGCATTTAACGGCGGGCGTCCGGCCGTAGGGCCGGCACCGGGGCGATGAGCCGAACTCAGGCCAGTCCGCCGGTTGCCCGCAGGTTCTGGCCGGTGATCCACCTGCCATCTGGGCCCGTGAGGAACGCGACGACAGCGGCCACGTCGGACGCCTCCCCGAGGCGGCTCAGAGGTGTCATGCCGGCGACCGCCTGGAGCGCCTCTGGGGGATTGGTGCTACGGAGCATTTCCGTGTCGGTCGCGCCGGGCGAGACAGCATTGACCGTGATGCCCCGGGGTCCGAGCTCCCGGGCGGTGACCGCGGTCAGTTGCTCGATCGCGCCCTTGCTGGCGGCATACGGTCCGATGCCCGGCACGGGACGCACGGTGTTCATGGTGGAGATGTTCACGATCCGCCCGCCGTCGCGCATCTGCCTGGCGGCGTAACGCATCGTCAGGAAGACAGAGCGGGTGTTGACCGCCATCACGCTGTCGAAAACCTCCACCTCGGTCTGGGCGAGCGGAGCCGGGCTGAACGCCATCGCCGCGTTGTTGACCAAGATGTCCAGGCCGCCGAGATGCATCTCCGCGGCTTCCATCAGCCGCTCCGGCGCGTCGGGCTCCTTCAGATCAAGGCACACCGCCCGGACCTTGCCACCGTCCGCCTGAACGACGCGGACGACGTCGGCCGCGGCTTCACCGCTGGTGGCGTAGTTGAAGACCACGTCGGCTCCGTCACGACACAAGCGTTCAACAATCGCCCGGCCGATCCCCCGGGATCCGCCCGTGACGACGGCCGTCATGCCTTTGAGCACTGTTCCTCCACACTGGCGAGAGATGATGTGGGACCTTCGAACGTACTGGTGTCACCGCTCCCGCTCAATGGCCTTTGCCGGCGTGGTCCGCGGGCAAGCCCTCCCGATGCAGACAGCTACTCCCCGGTGGCCCGGAGAACGGCTGGTTGCTCGCGCCACGCTGTGCCGTCCGCGATGCGCCGGGTAGGTCAGTTCCTATGTGCAGCGGAAAACGGGCGCCGGCGGGCAGCGCTAAGCACCTCGCGTACGCGAGGCCATACGCGGCACATGCGCTGGGCGGGCAGTGTGTTCATGCCGGGCCCGAAGACCCGCAGCGTCCTGGCGCGAGGAGCGGCTGTGCACAGCGTTCCCGCGGTGCGTCTGGTGTTTGCTCTCCAGTAGCAACCGGCCTTAACCCGTTGCACAACAGGGGAGTGAGGGAAGGGTCGGTGACTGTGCCGGGGCGGGGGACAGGGTGGGTTGGTGGTGGGAGGCTGGAGGGGTCCGGCCGCCGCCGCGCGGGTGCGGCCGCGGCCGGGGGCGCGAAGGACCGAGGCTCCCCCTCGATGGGCCCCGCGCGGTGCCCTCCTGACGTTGGGGTAGGACTGCGTACAACTCTTGCCCTGCTTGCTGTGACGCCGGGAGGGCGGAGGCCGGAGCTGTGTTGTCGGTGAGGCAGCTCCGGCCGGCCTGGTCCGCGGCTCGGGGGCTGGGAGCCTGCGGCGCAGGACGTGAGCCCTGCTGTCTGTCCGAGGGTAGGAGAGCAGGGGGGGTATCGGAAGCGAGGAGTCTCCTGCTCTGGCCCTGGTTCGTGGTTCGGGACTTGAGGCGTGCGGCGGTCGCGGTCCGGGAGGGAGCGGGGTGATGGGCGGTTCTGAGTCGGCGAGTTGTCGGGAGCGTGCGGTTGATATGCGTGTGTGGGCTGCGGCAGCCCGGGCACGGGCGCGTGGGATGCGGATTGACGCGTGCCGGAGCAGGCAGGCGGCGTTGCGGATGCAGCGTGATGCGCGGAGGCAGCTCGGGAATGGCCGCACGTAGGGGTGATCACCAGGCCGGGGCCCTGTCGGGGTGCTGGCCGCGCGAGTGATGCAGCACGCGAAAGAAGTTGATCTCTCCCTGAAGAGATCCGTGTACTCTCCCCGCTGCGGGTGGGGCCTGAGTCGTCGAAGGGTTTAGGTCGCGCGGTGGCGGGTGGGCCGGAGCGTCATACTGGCTGTGGCCGCAGGTTGCGTCGTCGCCGCGATGGGGCTGCGGCTCTGTGGTTGGAGGCTGAGCTTCCCGGCCGCCTCGGGTGCCTTGCGGGAACGCTTGCCTCTCAGCGCCTCCCGCAAGGCACCGGCCCCGGTGTGGGGTTCCGACCTTGGACTTGGCCCCCGGCGTGAAGCGCGGCCAGGAACTGCGCTGCGCCAGAGCGGAGCACAGACGACGCGACGCCCGCACGAGAAACGCGGGCCACACGTCCCGCCGCAGCCGGTTGTATGAACCGTCTGCGTTCTCTTGCGGGATGGGGATGAGGGTCTCGTACCTCTCGCCGGACATGAAATGACAACCGAGTCCCGGCTGACAGTGTGCACGCGGTGCTGCTGCAAGAGCGGTTGGGTGCAGCAGGGAATTAGCAGCCGTGGGATCTGCAGGCGTGTGCCGGTGGTGCGTGGCCTCCCTGGCGGGCCCGAGGGCCCGCCAGGGAGGCGGGCAACGAAGCGTGCCCGGGCTCAGTCGGTGTCGATGCCGGACGCGGCGAAGACCTTGTCCGCATCCTGCACCGCCAGGACGCCGTCCTCCACGAAGGTGACCTCCCGCAGGTTGGGCAGCAGAGCGAGGTCGTCGAGCGAGCGGACATCGAACAGGTCGTCCTCGCCGTCCCAGGCCGGGGCGCAGTGCCGGAAAACATCCGCCCCGGCGTCGAAGCACAGCTCCTCGACGCGGGCGAGCAGCTCGGCAGGGATCTCCAGGGCCTCGAAATGGGCCCGGGGCTCCGGCAGCACCTCCGCGTGCAAGCCGTTCTCCAGGACGTAAGACGCGGGGTCGGCGATCCCCCGCTCTGCCAGCTGCGTGGGCAGGTCGTAGACCGGCAGAAGCGGCTCGGGGCCGTACATGAGCTTCTCGATGACGAGCAGCTTGAGGTTGAAGTCGCGGAACTGGCTCATGGGACATGGGTACCACGGAGGTATGACAGAGGTCCTCCGCCCGGCTCTCGCCCTGGCGCAGGCAGGCGGAGCCACCGGCCCGTCTTCTGCCGGGCCCGGCCTCGCTCAGGCACTGGGGAGCTCGATGTCGTGCAAGGTGCGTTTCCCAGCACTCGTGTGTGGGTCAGTGTGCGCAAGTCGGTTGCAGGGCATGGGGAGTCGACATCCTCGTGGTGGTGGGGGAGGGGGCGATCGGAGAGATGGCATGTGAACGCAACCCTTGTGCGCCATCTGTGACTTCGACCATCTTGTTCATCAAGAGTTTCGTTTCACTACTTGCAGGCGGGTCCGTTCGGTCGCTGCTCGGGTTATTCGGGGTGAACGGGTCCTCACATCGCCCGAGCACGTGTCCGGCTTGGCTCCCTACGCGGTGGTGAGCCTGTTCCACTATGGCCAACGCTGTTGGTGTGGTGGTCACGCTGTGAAGTGGGCTGGTGAGCGGGACGGATATCGTCCTGGCATGACACAAGAGTTCGATCTGGCGGCGTCGCTCGCCCGAGGCGTCGAAGGCCGCAGTGGTGCATGGGTCTTCATCCAAGGCTTCGCCGCCCACTGGGTCGGCGCGTCCCTGGGAAGCGAGGACGGCTGGACTGAAGCCGATGTCGAGGCTGCTGAGCAGAGGTTGAGTGTCCGGCTGCCGATGGCGTTGAGCGAGGCGTATCTGCTGTTCGGACGTCGACGGGATCTGACCAGCAACCATGACGTGCTGCTCAGCCCGGCAGAGCTGTATGTCGATGACGCCACGGAGGCGCTGGTCTTCCGCCACGAGAACCAGGGAGCGGCTTCCTGGGGCATCCTCCTCGACAGCCTCCCAGATGACGACCCTGCGGTGCTCATGCGACTTGACCTTGCCGACAAGAACGCCGAGCGGTGGGAGGTCTGGTTGGAGCGTCTTTCTCTGTGCTTCGTTGAGATCATCTTGTCGGAGTCCCTGCAGGGCGATGAGGAGCTCTGCGACTTCCTCGACCCGGACGGTGACAGTTTCGAGCTGCTGGAGACGAACTTCGTCCGACTGCCGTTCCCGGCATACCCTGTTGGTGAGGAGACACGGTGGTTTTTGGGGCACGACGTCCTTGTGCGCGATGACGACGGCGCGGCCGTTCTGGCCCGCGGCCGGACGGCGGAAGACCTCGACCGTGTTCGTGACCTGATCCCGGGCGACTGGCTCAACGACTATCGCTGACCGGGCCTGACGGCTGCTGTCGGCTCCGTTGACCACGCGGGCATCAACCCCCAGGGCCCGGCCGTAGCCCCGGGCATGACGCTCAACAGGCGCAAAGCGCGCTCGATGCAGCGTTGCCACTGTCCGATGTCGTGACCGCACGGCCCGCCCCGGTGCGAGCCACTGGGCACGCACCGGGGTGGGCGTTTGCTCAGCGCAGGGTGCGCACGAAGACGTCCCCGATCAGGTTGTTGTCGGCGGGCACCAGGCCGGGGTAGTAGGAGTCGAAGACGGCCGTCGACTCGTCCGCGCTCAGTGCGGCGCGGCCCACGGTGACGGGCTTGCCGTCCTGGCCGGGCGAGAGCAGCTCCTCGTGGCCGGTGCGTACCTCGCGCAGGATCAGCCCCTGGGAGACGCGGTTGGCGTCGGCGGTGTTGAGGAGCAGCTTCGAGCCGTCCGCCGAGAGGTCCGACACCAAGGTGACATCGGTGGGGGAGTGGCCGTCGTGGCGCTGGAGTGTGCCGGTGCGCAGATCGCGGACGAAGGCGTTCCAGGACGTGCTGGTGTCTCCGTTGGGGTCGGTGCCCGGGACCAGGTTTGTGGACGCCGAGTTGAAGCCGACCTTGGAGCCGTCGGCGCTGAGCACCGGCGCCTGCGCCGACCTGTCGGCCGGTGCCCCGTCATGGGTGACATCGGCCTGCACGGTCTTCCCGCTCACGCGGTCGTAGACCAGGATGTCCGCCTGGTCGTCGTCGGACGGCCCCGCATAGCCGACCTGATAGGCCACCTTGCGGCCGTCGGCACTCAGGGAGATGTCCTGGCAGCCACGGGTCGTGGAGGGTCCCGCCCGCCACAGCCGCTGACTTTGGCGGTCCAGGAGCATGATCCGGCAGCGGGTCACCCCGTCCTCGTCGGCGGCCGTCTTGGCCACGAAGGCGAGGTAGCGTCCGTTCGCGCTGAGCGGGGCCGGGCCGTAGTACGCGCGATAGCCTCCCGGGAGTGCGGGCGCGACGGGTTGGGTGCGCCCGGTGCGCAGATCCATCACGTGCACGGAGTACTTCTGGTTCGTGGCGGACCACGAGGTGAACGTCAGATGGCGCCCCGAATCGGACACCCTGGGCGCCATCGTCGACTCACCGGGCATCTCCACACGCTGGAGGGGCGCACCGGGAGCCGTCCGGTAAAAGACGTTGTTGGGCATCTCCGTCCCGGGCAGCAGGTTGTTCGCCGAAGACACGAAGGCGACGACGCGCCCGTCCGCGCTGACACTCGGATCCACCGAGTGCCCGTTCCCACCGGTGCCATCGGGTGCGACGCTGATCCGTTCGGTACGCGCAGCCGGATCGTCGCCTGCCGCCCCTGCGGGAGAGGCGAGACAGGTGAGGACGGCCGCGAGGCCGACGGACATGCAGATCCCTAACGCGGGTCTCATCAGATGGTTCCCCCTTTGGCTTGAGCACGGCCCTTGCCGCTCTCCAGCCCTCGTGCCCGATCACGGGTGACGCCCGGCACTGTTGTGCGCGGGGCTCACGCGATGAAAGCGCCAAGTTCGCAGCGGGTCAATGCATCCGCAGGCGACTTTCGATGTACGGGCGGCATTGCGAAGCGGCAGATGCTGTCGGTGGGCGTCGGACCGGCCGGGCAGGGCCGCGCCGGGGTGCTGGGCCCCACGCCTGCCTCTGTCGCACGGGCTCGTTGACCAGCGGCGTGCCGGAGCCGAAGACCTGCAGTGCGTCCTGCAGCGCGGGAGCGGCGGTGCGCACCATTGCGGGGATTTGGCGGAATGCCCCCTCCACGGCACCGGCCTTCCGACGGTGCGTCTGCCGGTGCTCTCCAGCAACAACCGGTTGTCCCCGGTGGCCACGACTTCGCCCATCTCCGTGTGGCGGGTTTGGATGTCCCGGCTTCGGCCGTTGTGGGCGGCCAGCAGCGCGATGAAGTAGCAGTCAAGGACTCGGCCGCGCAGCAGCACTTCAAGGCGATCCAGGCGGAGGGTTTTAAGACCTTGGAGGAGGTGCAGCAGGTTTCTTTCGTGACGGAGCGGGGGCAGAAGAAAGCGCAGGCCGACCAGGTCCAGATCGAGGGGTAGGTGCGCAGGCGGTGCCCGCGTATCCGAGTACCCGTGCGGTGATGGGTGCCGGCGGGCGGGGGAGGGGCGCCGCAGCCTGGTAGATGCTGTGCGGCTCGTCTGCACTGCCCAAGGAGAGACGAGCCGCAGGGCACAGCGTCAGTGCCCGGATGGGTGGCCTGACGCCGACAGATGCCAGTCGATCAGGCCGACACGCGACGTGCATGCGGGGCTGGGCCGATGGGGTCTGCTCCGGTGGCACAGCCCCGCCCGCGGGGCGTCGATGTGGCGGCTGCCGGCCACCAGCAGGAGGCCGCCGAGCGGCCCCGCAAGGGGCGCAGGCTCGTGGCTAGGCATCGTGCGCGGTGGTGTTCCGCCGAGTGGTGTAATCGTGCGCCTTACACATGGCGCTCACCTGCGAGAACGTGGCGAACTGGCTGCGGCGGTACACCACTTCGCAGGATGCGACCCTGCGCGATGTAGGCGGCGTTGAACCGAGGGAACGACGCGGACGTGCCGCGACTGCGTCAGGTGCGGGCCGGTCTGCTGCTGCCGGGGGCAGCCGATGGCGCCCGTTTCCTGGCGGTCGACGTCAACAAGTCGCAGGATTGGCTGCCCCCGATCAGACGTCGGGGCGGGTCCGGTAGCGCGGCTAGCTCCATGATCACCGGAGCAGCAGTCTCCGCTGGTGGGGCGACGACATCGCCCCACATCGCCCCCGTTTCGGTGCGCACGAGCGCGGGGGCCAGACCGCTTCCGGCGCTAGGCAGTTTCTTCAAATGATCACCGCTGGCGGATCATGGTGTTGTGATACGTCGTCATGAACTGTTCGATGCTGAGTGGGAGTTCGTCCGGCCGCTGCTGCCCGAGTCGTTGCGGGGGCGTAAGCGGCTGGATGACCGCAGGGTCCTGAACGGGATCGTGTGGAAGTTCCGGACCGGGACGGCCTGGCGGGACGTGCCCGAGCGTTACGGGCCGTGGGCCACGCTGCATACGCGTTTTCGCAGGTGGGCGGCGGACGGGACGTTCGACCGGATGCTGCGGGCTGCGCAGGCGAAGGCGGACGCGGCGGGCGACATCGAGTGGCTGGTGTCGGTCGATTCCACGGTCGTCCGGGCCCACCAGCATGCGGCCGGAGCTCGAAAAGGGGGCTCTGCGACCCGGCCCTTGGCCGTTCCCGAGGCGGGCTGACCAGCAAGATTCACCTGGTCTGTGACAGCAGGGGCCGTCCGCTCGGCTTCGTCGTCACCGGTGGCAACATCAACGACTGCACCCGGTTCACCGCCGTGATGGAAGCGGTCCGGGTGCCCCGGATCGGACCGGGGCGGCCCCGCACCCGGCCCGATCACGTCCTGGGCGACAAGGGCTACAGCTCGAAGGTGATCCGCACCTGGCTCCGCCGCAAGGGCATACCGCACACGATTCCCGAGCGGGCCGACCAGGTCGGCAACCGGGCCCGGCGAGGCAGCCGTGGAGGCCGCCCGCCGGGCTTCGACCGTGAGGTCTACAAGCACCGCAACGTCGTGGAACGGTGCTTCAACCGCCTCAAGCAGTGGCGCGGTATCGCCACCCGCTACGACAAGACCGCCCGGTCCTACGAAGCAGCCGTCACCTTGGCATCGCTCCTGATGTGGGCGTGACATTTGACGACAGAACCTAGCGCGCCAGGCGCGAGCCCAGGCGGGCGTCCTTCTCCGGGGCGCCGAGCGCGGCCGGGCCGAAGGAGCTGATCCCGGCCGTCGTCAGGCCGGTGGCCGCGCCCTTGAACACCCAGGCGGCACCGGAGTCCCGGTACGTGCCGTCCTCCCCGGGGGCGGTAACGGTCAGGTCGGCCTTCTTGTCGCCGTTGACGTCGGCGAGCGAGACCTCGGCGCCGAACTTGTCGCCCTTCTCGGAGGCGCCGGGGACGCCGGGCGTGGTCTGGGTGAAGGACTGGGCGCCCTTGCCGCTCAGGCCGCTCCTGGCGCCCTTGAGCAGGACGACGTTGCCGCTGTCCCGGACGTTCTTGCCGCTCGCGGTGACGTCCTCGCCGGGGACGCCGACGGCGATGTCGGCGCAGCCGTCGCCGCTGACGTCGCCCGCGCTGATCGAGGCGCCGAACTGGTCGCCGCTGTAGTAGTCGTCACCGATGTAACCGCCCTCCTCACCCACGCCCGGGACGCCCGGGCTGTCCTGGGTGATCTTCACGGTGCGGGTGGCGGCGGGCCCGTTCTTGCTGCCGTAGTCGACGCGGACGGTGCCCTTGTCACCCTCGTTGTCGTCGTTGAAGGGGCCGTTGTCGCGAGTGACGAAGTCGCCGTAGCCGTCACCGTCCACGTCCGCGACGGCGCCGCCCACGGAGGCCTTGAGCCCCTTGTACGTGTGGCCGAGGCCGGACGCGCCGCCCTTCCAGAAGCGGCTGCCGAACGCCCGGTCCTCGAAGCCGTGGCTGGTGACGAGATCGTCGACGCCGTCGCCGTCCATGTCGCCCGCGACGAACCCGTCCAGCTCGGCAAACGATTCGAACCCGATCGCGTCCTTCCTGGCCGCCTCGCCGCCGCGCGTGAACGGCCCGTACGAGACGGTCATGCCGGTGGCGCCGCTCTCGGGCGTGGCCTTGTACTCATGCGTCACCAGGTCGCGGTGCCCGTCGCCGTCGAAGTCGCCGACGGCCAGGGAGCCGACCGCGCCCGGCAGTCGGGCGGAAGCGTCCGTGAGCCCGGCGGCGGAGCCCCACAGCACCACGGTGCCACCTGTACCGGCGCCGACGACCAGGTCGGTGTAGCCGTCCCCGTCGAGGTCGGCGGCGGTCAGCTCGCGGCCGAAGGCCCCGTACTTGCTGACGTCCCCGGGCACCCCCGCGCTGGACCGGTCGACGACCTTCCGGCGTGCCTGGTCGGCGCCGCCCTTCGACCCGTACACCACGGCCACGTACCCGGCTTCCTGCTTCCCGCCGACCGTCGCGTGCGCCGCTCCGAGCGCCAGGTCGGCGTACCCGTCCTTGTTGAAGTCGACGACCGGGGCCTTGGCCGCCTTCGCCCGGGGCGCTGCGGACGCGGTGGCGGTGCCTACCGCCAGCGGCGCGGCGATGGCGGCGGCCGCGATGGCGACGACGAGGGAGCGACGCACTGTTCCTCCTGAGACTGGTGGCCCTTCGGATCAGGTTGATCAGGGCCCGCAGAGAGGAGACAGCCGAGGTGACGCGAGGGTTGCACACCTGTGAACCCCCAGAAACGGAATCCTTGCCTCAACCTGGTGGGGCCGGTCTGCCGCCTTCGCCGCCGGTCTCATGAGCGGCCTCCTGACCGCCGCCGCCCCGGAGGGCAGGCCAGGTTCGGGGCGGCTCCGTTCGGGGTGCGGCACACCGAAACGCGGCGCGCGCCGGGACAGTTGACAGGAGAGCCAGCCGGCGTCGGGCGGCTCTGCGGTCATCCAGCCGCTTACGCCCCCGCAACGACTCGGGCAGCAGCGGCCGGACGAACTCCCACTCAGCATCGAACAGTTCATGACGACGTATCACAACACCATGATCCGCCAGCGGTGATCATTTGAAGACACTGCCTAGGAACACTCCTGGCCGTGCGGCCCAGCCGCCGCACCCCGGACAAGTCCCCTGTCGCTGGCACATGGGGAGTTGGGCCCACGTCAGAATCAGCACCCCTCAGACTCCTGCCCCGAGCCATGAACGCCTGAAGCGCACCGGAGCCCCAAACTCCCTCCGTGCGGCCCAAGCCGTCGCGGAGGTGGCGAGCGCGCGTGCGCTGGCCTCCGGGGTGTGCGCGGCGAGCCCCCGCCCGGGGTCCGGGAGCGAGGACTCTGTCCGATGCTTGTGCCCGTCGCCCCCTCGCAGATGCAGTGGCCGACAGCTTGGCCGGAATGCGGTCACCGGAGTCAGTAGCCGGTGCGGAAGTGATCGGCCGCGCCCCGGCGCAGTTGGTGGTCGGGAAGTGGGCTACTCCTGCACGGTTCTGGTGTGATCGAGGAGTCTGCGCATCAGCTGCTCGGTCTCGATCTCCATGGGGAGCCCCAGCGATAGGTTGACCTGTTCCAAACGCGAGACGGCGGCGTTGAGCCCACTGCGGTTCTCGGCAGCTGCCTCGATCTGGAACCAGTCGCGGTAGAGGAGCTCGGCGGTGTCGTCGACCTCGAGACCGGTGGCAACGGCCCGACGGGCCAGGGTGAGGTCATGGTGGGAACCGGGGGCCAGCCGGTAGGTGGCCACGGCGTGCGCAATGCTGACGATGCGCATCGCCATCTCCTGTCGCAATGGCTCGCTCCAGGGCAGCGGCTGCGCGCCGAAAGGCCGCCCGCGAACCTGGTCCAGTGCCTTTTCCAGCTGGGGCAGCCCGGCCGGCCCGTGCGGCAGGGCGGCTTCGACGGAGTCCTCAAAGCGGTGCCAGTCACAGCAGATCTTCTCGGACAGCAGGTAGGGGTCGGACTTGATGGCGCGGCGCGGCACGTAGGAGGCGCCGTCCTCGTCCTTGCCCAGGCTCCGGCGCAGCCCACCCATCCGTGCGTTGAGGGTGTCGGTTGACCACGGGCTGGCCGGGTCCATGTCCGCGCACAGAGTGTCCGCGTCGCGGCCCGGCTTGAGGTGCAGCAGTGCGGCCAGTTGAGCCTCGCGGGTGCCGTGCCGGGAGGCAGTGACACCAGAGATGATGACCGGCCCCAGAACGCGGATGAAGGGTACGCCGGGATCGGGGTGTAGGGCGGGGTCGCCCGGCGCTGCCGCATGGGGGTCGGGCTCTGGTGTGACGGCCCCGTCGGCGTCAGGCTCCACCTGGGGGCGGGGGCCGGGTTCGGCTGCTTTGTCACCACCGCCGGGGGCCGTCAGGGGGCCCGGCAGGCTGATGGCAGCCGGGGATTGGGAAGCCGCCAGCAGCGCCGGGAAGACACCTAGGCCCTCAGCGCCCTCCGTGCTCTGCCCGCCGGCGCGTCCAGCCGCCGGGACGCTGGCAGGGGCGCGGTGGGTGGGTTCGGGGACGTGAACGGCCTCGCCGGTCTCGTCCAACGGACGGGCGGCCGCCGTGTCCCGGGCCGCGTGCGAGGTCTGGGATTCGGAGGGCACATCCCGCCAGACGCCCTCAGCGGGATGAGCGTCCTGGCCGGAGACGGCCAGCGCAGCGGTGATTTCATCGACGGCCTGACGCTGAAGGCGCTGCAGCGTGACGGTGGTCCCCAGGATGTCGATGCGCTGCGGCTGATCGCTCGCCGCGTCGATCACCTCGGTCTGCTCAAAGAGCAGGTTGGCAGATGAGGCGGGGGCGAGCAGCGCCACCTTCAGCACGCCGGACGCCTTGTCGAGCGTCTCGGCAACCTGCCAGGCGCTGTCCGCCGTGAGGTGGGACGCGCACAGAATGAGATAGGGGGTCCGTGCTTCCTCCGGCTCCTGGTGGGCCTCCAAGAGTCGCTCGGCGAAGTCGCGTGCGGCATGGACGCTTTCGCGCATGTACGCGATCCGCGACGTCGGCAGGAGATGGTTGAGCCCCTCCCCGAAGCCGACCACCACAACCTCCACATCCGTGGCCCAGGGACTCATGCCCACCTCCAGGGTCAGGGAAATGAGGACCTCCTCGACCTGGTCCTGCTCGCCGTCCAACAGGATGACGCCGGCGTGCGGCAGATTCAGCAGCACCAGGTGACCCGACTCGTCCGCACCGATCGTCACCATGCCCGGGTAGGGCGCCACGACGGGCGCTGCTTCCTGCTCATCGAGGAGTTCGACGGTGTTCTCGCATACCCACCAGCCGCCGACACCCGCCGTGAAGGGGGTGAGCGGGGCGGCGTGCAGGTCCTCGGGCAGGACCTGTACGCCGGTGGTGGTCAGGCGCGCGCCGCGCAACGCGGGCAGCGGCTGCCCCGCACGGTCGGCGTGATGGGCCAGCGTGCGCAGGGCCCGGTCCAGGCGCAGCGGGCCTGCAGGATCGGCTGCTTGGGCCATCTGGGCCTCGGTCGGGGAGATTTCCTCGGGCATGGCGATGCGCTCGCCGGGCTTGGCCCGGCGGCGCTGCAGGATGCGGCGGATGGACAGGGCCAGCGTCACCGCGGCCGCCAGCGACACCAGGACCCCGGCCATGCGGGTGACCAGCACGCCCGGTGACCCCTCGGCCTCCGCTGGAGCTGGACCGTGGGTGGAGGGTGCAGGGCTCGACGGCGCGCTCGGGGCGGCCGACGGGCTATCGCCGTCCCGGCTGGAGGGCGGTGTCGACGGCTGGGACGTGCGGTCCGGAGGGGAGGGAGAGGGCTTGGCCGATTCGGTGGGCTTGTCGGCGCCACCCGCATCGTTGCCATCGTCCTTCCCGCCGTCCTTCTGCCCGTCTTGGTCCTGGCCGGTGTCCTCCTGCGGAACGTCCCTCTCGCCACCGGGGGTGTCCCCGGGGGTGTCGGACCGGTCCCCTGAGCGCGGGTCGGCCGCAGGGACGGTGATCTTCTGGCCGGGGAAGATCAGGTTGGGGTTGCTCACCCGAGGCAGGTCGCCCGGTTGATCCTGGTTCCTGCTCGCCTCATACAGCTGGGGCCAGCGCGCGGCGTCACCGGTCTCGTCCTCGGCGATGCCGGACAGGGACTCACCGGCTCGCACGGTGTGCGTGCGCTCTTGGCGCGGCCCGCTGTCATCGCCGGCACGGATCGGCTGACCGCTGGCGGCGAGTTGCACCTGTGGGTCGGAGCTGGCCGCAGTGCTGGCGGCGTGCTCCGGCTGCGGGAGGCGTGCATCGGCGGGCAGCTGCACGGCTGTTGTGGCGGGCAGGAGCGCCGTGTCGGGCAGGTGCGGGTTCAGGGCGCGGATTTCCTGAGCGCGGGGGCCGGATCCGAGATACTCCACGGCCAGGTCCCACACCGTTTCACCGGTCTCGCCCACCACGTGCACCGGCCCGCCAGCGGAGGCCGCGGTCTGGCCGGCGTCTGCGCCTTGTGCGGGGGCGGCGGTCTCTGTGGCTGGTTGCACGGGTGCCGTGGCGGCGATGGCCGGAGCAGGTGCGGCCATCGCGGTTCCCGCGGGCAAGACCAGCAGACCGCCCAGGAGGAAACCCGCCAGCCGCTGGGGAGCACCCAGCACGCGCCGTTGCGGTTTCGGCGCGCGCCGATGTCGCCGTAGCAAGTGGGGGAGCTCGGTGAGGACACCCAGGGCGAACCAGACCCACAACGCCCACGCGACCACGGTCAGCACGGTGAACAGGATGTGGCCGTCGTCGGGGGACATCAGCGCATCGGGGATATCCGAACCGCTGGGCACACCGCCTGGCAGAGTGCCCGCTTTGGCCAGCACCCCCGGCACCCCCACCAGGAGCAACAGGAGCGCGGCGAGGCTGCCTGCCGCACGCACCAGACGCACGGCAAGAGGAGGAGGGCTGGGGGAGTGGGGCATCTTTTAGGCTCCGGGGTCGGTGCGTTCGAGCGTGACGTCGACGTGCGCGGTGACCTGCATGCTGGGGTAGCCGAACCCGCCCAGCAGCAGCGTCTGGTAGGTGTCGTTCACGGTGATGTCGATGCTCTGTCCGTCCTCCGCGACCGTGACCGTGCCCGTAACTCCGGCGTCGGCCAGGAAGGTCTGCGCGGCAGCCACGGCCTTGTGCGGGTCGGCGCGGGTGCCCTCACCGAGGATGGCGTCGGGTCCGTTGATTTCCTGCCCGGCGCTGCGGGCTGCCTCGGCGGCGACGTCCTCGGCATCCGCGGACGCCATGAGCAGGCGGCCACCGTCGACCAGCAGCGCCAGCAGGCCAATCATGAGGATGGCGAAGCCGAGGAAGTACAGCGTCACCGAACCCCGCTCCCTGTCCACGCGACCGTTCAGGCCCAGGGCGCAGGCCAGACGCTCTCTGGGGCTCACGGGCCGCCCCCATCGCCAGTTCGGTCGACGTACCGGTCCACGGCACTGTGCCGGGTTGCCGTGAGGGTCTTTGATCCCGGAAGGCCGGGAACTGCGAGCTTGGCCAGGGGGATCGTGCAGTCCACGCGGACCGTGACCGAGCCCGGCTGACCCGGATCCGCGGGGAAGCTGCTGGTGTCCACCACGATGTCCGAGCTCGCGCAGGTGCGCTGCGCCTGCCCCAAGGAGTCCAACGCGGCCTGGCGGCCGCGGGTTTGCGCTGTGTCGGGGTTATCCGACTCGCTGGCTGCGCGGGCGGCGGCCGCGGCCGCGTTGGCGGCGGTGCTGTCGCCCAGTCCTGCCAGCCCGAACGCGGCGATGATGCTCAGGATCGGCACCAGCACGGTCAGGCACAGAATGGCTTCCAGCGTGTAGGAGCCCCGGTCGCCGCCCCTGTCCGTGGCCCGGGCGGTGACGGCGTCCCGGATACGGTGGGCCAGCCGGTGCTGGCCAGGGCTGGCGTGCATCCTTTTCGTCGTCATTGGTTTCTCTCCATGGTGTCCTCGGCGCTGCGCTCGATTCGCAGATCCCACGGCAGAAAGTTCATGACCTCCCCGGTCACGGTCACCCGCACCCGCTCGCCCGTGGATCCCGCGGTGCTGACCTGCGCCTGCTGCACCACGCCGACCTGACCGAGCCAGGACTGGGCACGCTCCGCCCCCGCCCCGGGGGAGGACTCGAACTCGGCACCCGTCTGTGCGCCCTTACGGGCCGCAGTGTGGGCGGCGGTGCTGGCCAGGAAGAACACCCCCAACTGCAGGACGAGCAGGGAGATGAACAGTAGAATGGGCGCGATGATCAGGAACTCCAGGGTGGCAATCCCGCTGTCACGCCGCCCTGAGTGGGCGGCCTGCACCCGGTGTCGCCACCACCGCTCGATGGCCTGCCTCATGCGCCGACGGCGGCCTTGAACCGGTCGATCAGCGTGGTGGAGGTGTCCTTGAAGACGGTGCCGAACGCGACAGCCACACCCAGCACCACCGCCCCCAGGATCAGTTTCTCCAAGGTCTCCATCCCGGCGTCACGCCGGTGCCCAGTCATCTTGTCCACGCGCGTCAGCCATGCGGTGTGCAGTCGCACGGCGGCCCGGTCGAGCACGTTGAACCTCATCTTTGTGTCCCCTCGTTTCCGCTACGCCCCACAGCGCCACGGGTTGATCGTCAGATGTTGGTCAGGGCACTGAAGGCCGGGTAGGCGAACATCACCAGCACGACGGTGAACAGCACCGTGCCGGGCACCACCAACCGCTCGGAGGCAGAGTTCGCCTCCGCCTCCCGGTCCGTCAGCAGCCGCTGGCGCAGCAGCAAGGCTTGGGTGGCCAGCGTCTTTTGGATCGAGGCGCCCGCCCCTGCCAACGAAAACGACTCTGCAGGCGCGGAGAGTTCGGGAATGTCGAGTTGATCCCCGAGCTGCTTGAGGGCCTCCCACTGCGGGATGCCCGCCAGTTCGGCGCGTTTGAGGGCGGCGCCGATGCGGGTCAGGATCCAGTGGTCGCCGACCTCGGCGGTGCGCTGCACCGCCGCCTCGGGGCCCACGTTCGCGCCCCGCTCCAGCTGCGCGCGCTCGAGGAAGGAAGCGATGGCGTAGCGGACCTCCAGGCGCGCCGCCTTCGCCTGGCGGCGCACCGTGGCATCCGCGTCGAACCAGATGAACGCCGCGAAGGCGAGCGAGGCCAGCAGCGGCGGCGCCCATGACAGTCCAAGCAGCAGGCCGCCGACCTGCACCATGACCAAGGCCAGCAGCGAGCCGAGGACCTTCGTGCCGACGTGGTGGGCCACCGACTTGTTCAGCAGCTCCAGATCGGCGCGCGGCACGCTCAGCCGGTGCCCGTGCGAGGCCAGGATCTGCTCCCCGGCCTGCTCCCATACCGACCCCTCCGGCCGGCGACGTCGCGCACCTCCGGAGGGGGAGGCGGTGCTGGTGGTGCGGCCAGGGGCCGGGGTGGTGTTCTCCAGGCGGTCCAGGACCGCGTCCATGTCGGGGCGCGAGGGCAAGAATTCGCGCACCAGCAGGAAGAGCCCGCCGCCGACCACCGCACCGCATGCAAGTGCTCCAGGCGAGATCACAGCACTGCCCCCTTCGCCTTCTGCTTCGCTTCCCGTGCCGCCGCGGCCTGGGCGCTGGGCGGCCCTGCACCGACACCGGCAGCCGTCGGCAGCGCGGCCAGCAGCCGCGGCGCCGGCCGCGACCGGGCAAGCCTGCGCATCCCCATCAACGCGCCGGCGAACATCGCCCCCAGGACCAGCATCACCAGCTGTCCCGAGGCGGTGCGGTAGATCTCGCCCCAGGAAGGGTTGGTGAGGATGTACGCGGCGATGGCCAGAGAAATGATGGACACCCAGCGGGTTCCGGTGCGGACCTGGGCGCGCTTGGCGTCCAGGCTGCGCAGGGAGATCGCTTCCTGCTCGGTGAGGCTGGCCATGGACTGCAGGGCCCGGCTCAAACCGGGGCCGTGGTCCTGGGCGTGGGTGAGGAAGAGCATCACCGCGTTGTCCACGGCGCCATCGGCGAAGGCGTCGGCGAACTGCCGATACGCCAGGCTGGGGTTGCCGCCCACGCGCAGGCGTGCGGCCAGCAGCCGCACCTGCGGACGGATGACGTGCGGGGCGCGGGTAGCGGAGGCGGTGATCGCGCTGTCCAGGGTGCCGCCGGACTCGTGCACACCGGCCAGCTGCTGCATCCACTCGGCAAGGGCTTCCAGGCGAACGATCTGCCGACTGCTGGTCCCGGCCGGGTTCCAGATCCAGGGAATCCCCAGCACCGCCACTCCCGCCAGCAGCCCGTGCACGGGGCGGGCCCAGATCAGCCAGGATCCCACCGTGGCCAGCGCCGCGGCCAGGACGATGAATCTATAGCGGCGCGCCCACGCCTCAGGCAGCGCGGTCTGCGCGGCCTGCCACCGCACGACCCAGGCAGAGGGCGGCCGGTCCGCCGCGACCACGGGCACACGGGTCGCGCCTCGCAGGGCCACGAGCAGACCGCCCACGATCAGCGCGCGGCACAGGGCGGCCAGCAGACTCCACTGATCGCTGCTCATGCGGCGCTCTCCTTGCCGTGGACCAGACCCAGCGGCGCGGGCCAGGCCCCGTACTGGGGCACGGTCAGCCAGCGCCGGTCGAACCCGGCCAGGCCTTCCAGTTCAGCGATGCAGGACGGCGCGAGCTGCGGCACCCCACGTGGATCGGAGCCGCTGGGGGCGAAGATCTCCTGAATGGCGGGGTGGCCGCCCTCGCCGGTCTGGACCTCCAAAACGTGAGAGACGAACCGGTGCCGGCGCCCGCCGATGCGGGTCTGGTTGATCTGCTTCAGATAGACGACGAAGTTGATGGAGGTGCCCACCAGTTCGTGGACGTCGTCGCGGTGCATGCCCCGGCACAGGGTGACCAGGCGGGGCAGCACCAGGTTGGGGTAGGCGGCGTGCAGCGTGCACATGGAACCGGCGCCACCCGCGCTCATCGCCTGCAGCATCGCAATCGCCTCACGGTCACGGACCTCACCCACGATCACGCGCGTAGAGAGCATGCGCAGCGCGTGCGGGAACATCTGCTCCACACTGATCTCCCCGACCGGGTGCCCGTCCACGAGCTCGCCGTTGGACTCACGCGACTCCATCGCCAGGAACTGGGCGCCCCCTTGGTGCTGGTCCAGGAAGAGCTCGCGATCGGATTCGAGGGTCACCACGCGTTCCTCCACGGGGATCTTCTGCGCCAGGGCGCGCAGCAGGGAAGTCTTGCCGGTGCCCATGTCCCCGGCGAACAGGACGTTCTTCCTTGCCAGCACCAGGGCGTGCAGGAAGGCGGACAGCGCGGGGGAGAGGGTGCCCCATTCCTGCAACTGCTCCAGGCTGGATGTCAGCACACGGTGGCGGCGGACACCTAAAAACGGAACCGGGGTCAGCGTGGTGGCCTCAGCACGCGAACCGTCCGGCAGCCGGAAGCTGACCATCGGCGACGAGGCCGACAACCGGCGTTCACGGTGCCCGGAGTTGGAGGCCAGCCGGTTGATCAGCGCGATCAGCTCGTCGTCATTCTGCGCCACCGGCGCCACCTTCGTGGTGGGCCGGTTGTAGTAGTCGACCTGCACGTCATCACCCAGGACAACCACGTTTTCCACGTCCGGGTCATCCAGGTACTTCTGCAGCGGACCAGCGTGGAAGAGCGCGTCGTAGACGGCCTGGCAGAGCGTGTCGACCTGCGTCGGTGTCAGCGCGGTGTGGAGACGGGCCTGATCGACAGCCCAGCGGGCGACCCGCATGGCCACCAGGGAACGCGCCCGCTCGCGACGGGCACTCTCGTTGGGCAGCGGCTCTTGATCGTCGGCCGCGACGATGTCATCACTGACCGCATCCCGCAGACCAGAGATGTCCTGCGGGGAGGCCGGCAGCGCCCCGCCCCCGGTGACCTCCACGGCCGCGGGAGCCGCAGACGTCAGCGCGACCGCGGAGTGCAGAGCGTGTGACGCCGCGCCTTGGGTGCTTGATGCGCCGGGCGCGGTGGGCCGCAGCGCCTGACTCAGCACGTCCTGCAACCGCGGTGTGCCGTTCGTAGCGGGGTGGGCGGGCGATACGCCGTACCGTTCAGCCACGGACACTCACCCCCAAACGCGGATCCTGCGGCGGCACCGGTGGGACCGCCCGAGTGGAAGACAGCCGTTGCAGCACCCCGGCCACCACCGGCGAACTCACCGGAGCCGCAGGCATGTCCAGTGCGCGACGGCGCGTGTGGACCTCCACACCAATGGACTGCATCGTCTTGCGGGCCTGCTTGATCAGGCGAAGTTTCATGAGCTTCAAAGGACGCTGCGAGCCGTGCGTGAAGAGGGTGCCTGCCGCCGTATCCCACGGCAGCAGATCCACCACCGGCACAGCGAACCGCCTGGCGATGGCATCGGTGCGCAACCCGCCCGCTGACGTGTGCAGTTCGTGGACGACCAGCAGCCGCAGCGCATCCGCGCCGCTGCCCCGCCGCTCCAGCTCGCCCTGCAGCACTCGGACGACGGGAAGGCTTTGCGCCACCGAGGTGAGGGAGTTGCGCACCACCAACAGCACCACATCCGCCCGGTGCGCGAGCACCGCCGGGAACAGCGTGGGATGGAGTCCGCCGCCATCGACGACGACTTGCCCGCCATCCACGACCACGTCATACCCGGCGTGTTGGTCCATCGCCTGCAGCAGCAACGACAACGGTTCCCACGTCCCGGCCAGCGCGGAGGCCTGGGTGGGATCGGTCAGCCCCGGCAGCAGCAGCCGATTGCCGTCAGCATCCAAAGGGCGCAGGTGCGCCTCGAATGCTTCGGCCAGCTGGTTTTGCAGGTGGGCCTGGGCCAGGTGCCACAGCCCTACATCACCGCCCCAAGCTCCCTGCCGGTAACCGGTACGGATCGAGGCCTGCTTCGCCGCAGCCTCCACCAACAGGGAAGGGCGGGCGCTGGCAAGGGCCAGCGCCAGCGAGGACACAGTGACACCGCACCCATGGCCGCCGACCAGCACTATCACGGACATCGCGGCCTCAGCCCCCGGTCTTCAGCACGATCGCCACCCGGCCCGCGCTGGCATCCGAAGCAACCAGGGCGCTGTCCGCATCCGGCACGGCGACCTGGACGACGGCGTCACCACTGCTGGCGGGCGCACCGACCTTGACGACACGGCCCCGAACCTCGGCGAGTTCGGGCTCCTTGGCGATGGCCTCACCCTCCTTGGGGCGGGTGACCAGGCTGACCGTGGCTCCGGGCCGCAGCGCATCGACCGGCGCCATGCCCCGCTTGACCTCGACGGCGACCAGCGACTCTCCCGGCTTGAGACCGCCCCGGCCGGTGAGCTGAGCAGACGTCAGCAGTGATCCCTGGGAAAGCGCGGCCGAGGCACGGCGACCCAGGATCGTGTCCTTCTGCGCGGCGGACACCGGCTTGAGACCCGGGTCCTTTGGCAGGGCGACCACTCGCAGGTCCTCGGCGGTGATCCTTTGCCCGGCGGGCACGTCACGGGCCAGCGCCAGCACGTCAGTGCGCTCACCTGAGGCGTTCAGCAGCCCGGCGAACCCGATCGCCCCTGCCAGCACCATTACCGAACCGACCACTATGAACGAGCGACGCCTGCGACGCGGTGGCTCCGGATCGATGACCTCCAGGTCTGGGCGCATCACCTCCCCGCCAGGCGGGGCAGGCACCGACGCCCTGTTCTTCGTCATGCTCTTCAACACGTCCCTGCCATCCCGCCTAGTCGAGGACTCTCATCGAACCCACGGACACCTCAAAGTTGCTCTCCCGGACCTCGGTGAATGCGCCCTGCTCACCGGCGCCCCCGGTGACCTGCCAGTCCACCGCCCACGTCGCGGTCGCGGTGCCCTTGAAGTGGCCACCCGCATGGTCCTTGGATGAGGTGCGGTAAAGGTGGCCGCAGTCGGGGGACTTGGTCATCCCGTACGACGCCTTGTACTTGGTGCCCGCGCCCTGACAGGTGACGCTCTTCTCGTCACCCATCGACCAGCGGATCGAGGCGACCTTCGCTGTGGCCGACACCGTCACGTTTCCAGCGGTAGCAGTCGCCGTGTTGGGGCCGAACGTGGTGGGAGAAGTGTCCACCCACATCCACATCGGCACCCCGACCGTGTACCTGCCCGCCGTACGAGGACTGGCGATGTCAGGGCCGACCAGGTTCATTTTGTCCACGGCCTCTTGTGCCAAGACTTCCGGGTCAATAGCGGGTGGTGCCTCTGCAGCCCAAAAGGGCATGGGGATGGTTCCGATACCCCCGTCTGTAGAGAAGCGGCACTCACGTTCATAGACTGCGCCGCCGCTGTGGCCTTCCCACAGTGCACTGCCCTTGGGGGGTTGTGGATCCATCTTCTTGACCTTGCAGTCCTGTCGCTCGTTCTTCTTCTTGCCGTGGGTGCTTCCCTTTCCAGGCCCGGATTGGCGAAAGTTTCCGCCGTTCTTACCTTGCGGACTGCCTTCCTGTCCGGCCTTGCACATGATGTACGTGACCGGCCCATTCACACATTTGCCGGTCTCGGGAGGCTTGGCCTGGGCGGTCTTGGCTGCAGTCACGGCCAGGCCGGTGACAGACGCCAGGGTGACGACCCTGGTCAGCAGGCGCGCTGCTCGGGTTCGATTTCTAAGACCATCCACTTCTTCCCCCACTTTTCGGCTTTGACAGTGGTCACGTATCGGCTGAGGTTCCCCTCGGGCAGGGGCACCGGCTTGCCCGTTTTGCGGTAGAAGTACTTCCAGGTGGAGGTGTCGAGGCAGTCTGTGAGCTCGGCCCGGGGGACCTGGCGCTCGAGATCGGTGCTGGTCACCTTCGTTTCGTGTCCAGGCTTGCCCTTGGCGAAAATGCCCTTCCTCTGTAAGCCCTCGACGTCGAATTTGGCGCGCGAGTAGGCACTTGCCGTGGCGTACTTTTTCAGTTCGGTCCCCTTGAGATCCGCAGCTGCGTAAGCCTTGACCTGTTCCTCCCACATTCGCTTGTACACCTCGAGGACGGCCTGTTTGTCTTTGGCCTGCGGGTCCACGCTCATGGCGGGCGTGTCCATGGCCGCCGACGTGCTGGGCGGCGCGGAATCCTTGTTGGAGTCCGTGTCCGAGTCGCCGCTGGTGCAGGAGGTGAGTACGCCTGCGGTGCACAGGGCGAGGACCAGAGTGATCGACTGGGCCTTTTTCCTGGTGCGAACGTCGAAATATGCCCGCTGGTGTGCTGCTCGTGTCACTGAGTCTCCCTGCTCTGCGTGATGGTGAGCCGGTCACCTCCCATGGCCATGGTCAATGCACTTGGGGAGCGTGCGGCAGGTACAAGCTGCGGTGATGCATTCTTTGGCGGTCACACTATGGCTCGACGTACTCGTAGGTCACCCTGTTCCCGCCGCTCCACTACGGAAGTTGGTGGAAATTCAGTCACAACAGGTGACGCACTACGGGTAGTTGAAGCGCTGGGCTATCTAGGTCTGTGGCAAACCAGAAGCTCGAGGAAGTGCAAAGGTGAACGTTGAGGCAGGGTGCGAATCCGGAGGATGGCGCCCCGTTCTGATCTTGTCTGGATCCCCCCGGCGCAGGCGGTGCGTGGCGGCACGAACGGTTGAGACGAGCTGCCGTGAGGCCATGGTGCTGGAGACGGATGGCATCGTGCGTCACTCATGGGCTGCGCGGGTCGCCTCCTGGGGGAGGGCCTCGGCTGTTGTTCTTCCCGCGGACAGCGTTTCGCCTGCACAGGACGAGGACGCACGGACGCCGTTGGCTTCAGGGCGTCGTGCGCCTCAATTGCGACGCAGTTGCGTATCCCGCTACCTGTGTTCGCGCCAATGGCATGGGGATGTACCGCTGTACACGATTGGGGAGGCGAGGCTCACGCCGTGGAGGGTGGCCGAGGGGGACGTAGAGGCATGCATGGAGCGACGTGGATCAAGTAAAGCGGAACCTTCCATTGCTTCGTTCCGCCGTTCAGGGCTCTTCTCGATCGGCAGCTACCGCTTGCCGTGGCGACAGTCAGCGCCTGGGGGTGGCGGGCCAATTCCCGAGCAAAGTAGGGGCTACCGCTGTGAGATGGCGGGAAAAAGTGGCGTGATTCTGACGCGGGCCGGGTGCGGGGAGTGTGCGTGTTCGCAAGCCTGGAGACGGCGTTGAGGACTGGCCCCGCGATGCACGCCGTCGCTATGCAGCACACGGTGCATAGACGAGGCGCTGCGTCTCAGGCCGTCCAGGATGCTCACTGAGGCCAACGCGTGCTGCAGGGCGGATCGAAGGCGGCCCGTCCGGGCTCGCCAATGACAGTTCGTGCGACGTCTGTGCGGGTCGGATCGAGGGCGGGGCGCTGAACCGTGCTGGTGGATCTTCCCTAGTGCGCCTGCAGGCGGCTCCTGAGACTCCCTCCTCAAGAGATACTGCTTCCGGCTAAGGTCGCGCCCATGAGTGACTTCCAAAGCTCCTACCTGCAAGTAGCCACCGCAACCGAAACTCGTAGCCAGGCCGTCGAGTTGGCCCGCCACCTCGTCCGGCAGCGGTTAGCGGCCGGTGCCCAGATCATCGGCCCCGTCACCTCGGCGTTCTGGCACGACGGCGAGTTCGGCACCGGCGAGGAGTACCAGTTGCTGCTGAAGACCCGCTCCGATCTCTACCCGCGTCTGGAGGCGGCTGTGCTGGAGCACCATCCCTGGCAGAGCCCCGAGCTGACCGCCACGGCGTACGTGGACTCCTCGCCGGGCTTCCGGGCGTGGGTGGACAAGACGCTGAGCTAGGCGCGGGCTTGCTCCAGCACTCCATCGACTTCCGGCAGGCCCCGGTGCGCGGCGAGCGCGTTCAGTGTGGAGCTGATGCGCTGGCGGGGGCGTACGGAGTTGACGCCGTGGCACAGGTGGAGGACGCGGCCGGTGATGGTCGCCGCGTGCTCCACCTCTCCGGCCGCGAGGTAGGACTCCGCGAGCCAGGACAGGTAGAGGCTCTTGTCGCGGGCGTGAGTGTCGTCGAATCGCTCCAGAACGGCTTCCAGGATCGGGACAGCCCGCAGAGGGCGGCGCAGTTCGGTCCAGCAGCGGCCCTTCATGATCTCCAGCTCGTCGGCGTCAACCCAGGCCGCCCAGTCCACGGGCCGCTCCCGGTCCCGCTCGTGGACGGCCTGTTCGGCGTCGGCCAGCGCGCGTTCGGTGTCGGCGGGCTGCCCGCTGACCGCATACGCCCAGGCGAGGCGTTCGTTCAGAAGTGCCCGCACGGCGGGCGGAGCTGACCTCCCGGCGGTCACGGTGGCCTGGACCGCTATGTCCAGCGCCTTCTCGGGGCGAGCGTCGAGTTGCTGGTAAGCAAGGAACGCCAGCGCGTTACCGGCCAGGGCGGCATCGTCGGCTTCGCAGGCGGCCTGGCGGCTGTCTCGGTAGAGACCGGCGGCGTCTGCGTGCTGGCCCGCGTCGAAGGCGGCCCAGCCTGCCTGTTGGGACTGTTCGGCGAGCACTGCGTGCAGATCCTTGCCCGTTACCTGGCTGTAGGTGTGGTCGCGCAGAAGGGTCTTGGTGGTCTGGTATTCGCGCAGGTAGAGGCGGTAGGTGTCGCCGCCGCCCAAGACGTCGTCCAGGCGGCGCAGGCGTGCAGTGCGCTCCCGCAACTGCACCGGCACTGCTGGGCTCAGGCGGGACGTGGCAGACAGCGGCGGAGCCAGCGCGGTCAGCGCGGACAGGGTCAGTCCTGCGGTTGCCGAGGTCTTGAAAAAGTCGCGCCGTCGCACGTGCTCTCCACCTTGCTCAGTGCCGGTTTCCCAGGCGCGCGGGGCCAGACCGAGCAGATGACCGGGGATACGTAACGCATCAGCAATGACGCAGATCTTCCCGAACGACGTGATGCTGCCCGTGCCGCGTGCCAGTTGGCCCACGCGCTCGGGCTTAATGTCGCACTCGACGGCGATCTTCGCAAAGCTGATGCGGGCGACCGCGCGGGCCAGAGAGAACACCTTGCCGAAATCGTGGGCACGGATCGCGGCCTGCATGTCCTCTCGCTGTAACACGGCAGCCGGGAGAGCGGTCGGCGGTACGTAGGTGGTCATGAGTCGGGGCCTCTATTGAGCCTGCATTGATCACCCTGAGGGTGCGGCATGAGCAGAGGGCAGAGCCTACCCATCGTGGGGATACCCATCGACGGGAAGCCACATTCCCAACCTCCCGAGAAGCATGGGCACTACCGCTCGGGAGGAGACCCGGATGACGATCACCGACGACACGAGACAACCCGCGCCCGGTGCGCCGGTGAACGCGGACGCGGTCCGCGAGACGGTCGCGGCCGCGCTCGCCCCCACGCTTGCCATCCCTCCCCGCCCTGACCTGGATCAGATGGTCAGTCTCCTGCGCGGTCATCTCAGCCAACTTCTCGCCCAGTCGGCCGGCGCGCTGGGCGAACAGGACGCTCAGGCGGTCCGCGGTGAGGCCGCCGCACTTCTGGACCAGACGTGCGAGAGGCTGACCGACTTCCAGCTGTGGGAGCGCACGCGCCTGGTGGCACGCGTCACCGGCGCCGTCCTGACCCTGCACCAAGAGAGCGGGACCGGGCGGTGATCGCCGCGCTGTGTTGGGCGGAGCACACTCTCGACGACCACGGCGCGAGCATCGTGGTGCACTGCACCCTGCCCCCGCACGAACGCGGCGAGCACTTCCACGCCTACACCCGCACCGCGTGGCCTCAAGACCCCGGCGAGGCACCCCGGACCCCGGTGTCCTCGCCGGTCAGACACTGGGGGCGGATCACGTGAGCCGCTGGGATCGCTATCGCACCCGGCGCCCGAACCGCTCCCCCGTCGTGGAGACCGCCGTGATCACCACGCTCGTGGCCCTGGTGGTCATCTCCTTCGGCGCCGTCCTGTACGCCGTGATCTCCAAGCGGGCACACATCGCTCCGCTCGAAGTCGATCAACGCACAGCGGCGGCCGTTCCACAGCAGGTTGCGCTCCCAGAAGTCCCCATGCCGCCACCCGGAGGGGAGGATGCCAAGTTCGGGCAGCGCGCTCAGTAGGCGGTGCAGCGTGGCGGCTTCCGCGGCCGACAGGAGGTCGTCTTCCTGCTCGATGTGCTGGTCCAGCCCGGCCACAGTGCTCTGGATGACGTTCGTCGCTGCCTTCTGGGCCAGGTGGTCGGGGCACGCATCGTGGAAGCGACGCAGAAGCTGGCCAGCCTACCGGTGGGCGGCGCGCCGTCGCTCGGGTGCTTCCTCGGATTTCAGTGGCTCACCATGCGCCGCGGTCAACATGAGTGCGAGCAGGTCGGCCGAACTGTCCACCAGCTGAGGGGCGTTGTCACAGCCGAGGATGGGCACCGCCTTGCGATAGGCGCGGGTCTCACGGCTGTACAGGACCGGCTCGGGCGCCACCTTCAGGTAGTGCAGCCCGGCGCGCGACACGACCTGCCACACTTGCGAATTCTCGCGGTTGTGCGAGGCGTTGTACACAGCATTCACGGGGCCCGGAACCTGCTCCGCCCAGGAGGCGAGAGGAGTGGGAAGTTGTACGGAGTCCGTCATGCCAGGCACCTCGTATCCGATCGTGCCCCGTAAGCGAGAAGGGCCGTGCGGCAAGCAGCCGCACGAGCGGACACAACCGAGGAAGCCGCGAGCGTTTCGAACGCAGGATGAACAAGCGCAGGACGGCGTACGGGATGCATGAGGGCTCCAGGGGCTGGTGTGCGGGGTGATCGGGTAATAGGGCGCCCGCTGTCCCCGTCACGGGCGCACGGGGGCGAAATCTAGAACTCAATTTCGAAAACCGGGGACTGTCCGCGTGTAGTCCGGTGCGGCGTGCCGTGATGCTGTGTTCGATCACTCGGGTGGGTTCCGGTACTTCCCCTGGCGGATTGCAGGACGCCGCTGGGTGCTCGTCGCGATGTCGATTTCGGCTGCGGTGTGACGGCTCCGCACGGCCCGGGGCGGCATCGAGCGCGACATCACACCAGCTGGGAGCGGCCGGAGCCAACTCGACTATGAAGGCGTCATGGTAGGGACGGGCACTTTCTGCCGGTGCTCAGGCGTTGGGCGGCGGCTCGGGCGCGTGGGCGGTGGGCGGTGCCAAGAGGGCCGCGGGGTCCTGTGTGCGAATGGCGGCAGTGACCTCGGTCAGCCTCTCGGCTTTGCGGGCCAGGAGGTAGACGAGATGGTGGGTGCGTTGCACTTGGTGGATCAGCGCGAAGCCCTGGGTCTCGTAGTAGCGGACCAGGCTGGGGAACATACACCCCCGCCGTACCCACGCGTGCCCTTCACGAGACGCGCGGTTCACCGCCCAGAGCGCGAGGAGTGTTCCTGGGCGCTGTGCCCGATCGGCCGGGTCCGTCACCGTCGTGTAGAGGTAGCTGGCAGGCTCGGCGAGTTCCTGTTCTGTCCATCCCCAGGGCGGGGTCTCCTGCTGGATCGTGGTGCACCCGATGACCCGCCCGGAAGTCTCCTCCGTGAGGAGCCACATCGACCCGTCCGGATTCTCGGCCTGCCCAGCCACGGCGTCCGCGCTCGCCCGCCAGGAGGGCATCTGCCGTTCCTCCAGCCACGCCGAGCGGGCCAGGACAAGTGTGCGGACGGCGGGGATATCGACGGTTGTGGCCGGGCGGACGATGTACATGGGCTCTCCGTAAGTTGTTACTGAGCTTTTCGGGGTGTCTTCGGTGGCGACAACGTTTGGTCCCTGCGGTATGCCGGTTCTATGAGATATGCGGCGGGTGGGGGCCTGACCGATGATCGGCGGGCTGCGCGTGAGGTGCTGCTACTGGAGGCAGGGGCAAGGTTCGCTCGAGGGGACAAGACCTCCTTGATCGCTGCGGACCTGCGGGTCAGTGAACGGTCAGTTGAGCTGTGGCGTCGAGCATGGCGCGAGGGCGGCCTGGAGGGCTGAGGTCGAAAGGTCCGCCACAGCTGCCCAAGGTCTGCGATGAACGGTTTGCCGTCTTGGAGGACGAACTGGCCAAAGGACCCGCCGAGCACGGCTGGGAAGACCAGCGCTGGACCCTGGAGCGGGTCGGGGTGGTGATCGAGCGTCGGTTCCAGATCAGCTGCTCGATCGCCGGCGTGTGATGGTTGCTGCACCGACACGGCTGGTCCTGGCAGAGCCCGGCCCGCCGCGCACTCGAGCGGGACGAACACGCCGTCGAACCCTGGAAGAAGGACGTATGGCCGCAGGTGGAAGCACCGCGGCGGCGCTCGGGGCCTACATCGTCTTCGAGGACGAGGCCGGATTTCCGATCTCGTCCACTACACCGGAGGTCTTCGCCATGATCAGGCGCTATGGCTGTCAGCACCGTTCCTGATCAATCCATCTAGCCGTTGAGCAGGTGACCGTGATCGTGCAACAGATCGCGGACTTCGGGTACTTGCTGGAAATCCTGTAGGCGTCGGAGAACGATGCGGGAGCGCTCGGCGGTGCGCTCGCTGGCGACGTTGGAGGACAGCGATACGACTTGTTGGGCTTCCTGTGCGGCCTGCTCGGGTTCATTGGCGTCGGCCAGAGCGATGGAGAGCCATGACCGGTACAGGGCGACTTCACGGGCATGCGTGGCGTCGTACCGGCCAAGAACGTCCGTCAGGAACGGGACAGCTCGCAGCGGGCGACGCAACTCGGTGAAGACCCGGGCGTCCATCACCTCCAGCTCTTCACGGCTCACCCAGTAGGCCCATTGTGGCGCTGCGTCATCGCGCGCTTCTGAGAGGGCATCGTGTGCCTCACCAAGGGCGCGCACGGCAGGTTGGGCCTCGCCTGCACGCGTGTGCGCCCATGCAAGGCGATCGAAGAACAAGGCGCGGGTCTCGGGCGGTGCGTCCGGTCCCGCCTCGTCTAGTGCAGCGCGGGCGAGGTCGACGCCCGCGCGCTCCTGCCCGGTGTTGCTGAGCTGGTAGGCGAGGCTGCCTGCGAGATTGCCGACCAAGGTAGTGTCGCCGGCCTGCCTAGCCGCTGTGATCCCTATGCGATAGGCCCGTTCGGCTTGGCCGTGCTGCCCGGCGTCGCTGGCGATCCATCCAGCGATCTGGGCCAGTTCGCCGACCTGCACGAGCAGGGAACGGCCGATGACCTCGGTGTGTGTGCTCTCCCGGTACAACTGCAACGCCGAGTTGAGTTCCCGGAAAGCGGCGCCCATCAGGTCGCCCCCGGCCAGCACATCATCGGCGAGTCGTAGGCCGTGGACGCGTGCAGCGAGAGTTGATACCTCGTCGGCGCCGATGTTGCGGCCCGTGCTCGCCGAGAGTGGATCCAAAGGGTTGCCTGGCGGGAGGAGTTCGGCGAGGGTGGCGGCAGGGCCCAAGGGAGGTCCCTCGGTATCTCCGCGTGCGTAGGCGGCGGCCCGTTCCAGGTCGCCCGGTGGGATCTTCAGGACTTCGGCGATGAAGGAGAGCCACAATTCTGGGAGGCGTTCTCCGCGCTCCCACCGTGAGACCTCGTTCCGTGTCACGGACTGGACTCCAGACAGCGCGCAGAGTGTCGCGGCGAGTTGCCGCTGACTTTTGTGAGCGTCCCGTCGCAGCCGTGCCAAGTATGCGCCGAACTGCTGTCGCCTGTCACCACTCATCCGCTGGCCCCTCCCTCCCCTCAGTGTGGCCCCTCCCTGGCCCCCTGTCCGGCTCCTCCGCCAGGTCTGCCCCAAACGGTTCGATGAGGTTTCTGTCTTCGACGGACCCCCGCGACCGCGCTAACGGCCGGGGGCATGGACAACCTGAAAGAGCAGGTCGACATGAATGACGGTATCGGCCACTTCATCGAGCCGCTGAAGCGGCTGTTGCTTCCCGCTCCGGGTCGCCATTGCTTCCCCAAACCGCCCTCACCAATGTCATCCGTCGACGCGCCAATCGGGCCTCTGCAGCGCGTGCCGGTGCTGCGGGGTGACGACATCGGGCTCGTACGCCCGTGCTTGGCCGCCTTCGAGCGGCGACAGGAGGAGCGTCGGCAGAGGAGACGGCGGCGTGCGCTGTGGCTGACTGTGCACGGCGTGGTGATGACGGCATGATCTCTCACATGCAGGTGGCGCGGCGGTTGCCGTGGTCGACGCTGGAAGGCAAGCCCTGCTACCTGGTTAGCAGTGCAACCGGGTTCCTGTCGAAGGTGGCTGACAACATCGAGAGCGTCCAGCTCGGGATGGCGGGTGACCTTTTGGCGCACGCGGGCGACCTGCTCGCCGACCCTAAGACCACGCCCCAGGAAGTCCGCTTTGTGGCCACTCGGCTGACCGAGTCGCTCCGTGAAGTTCACCGGATTGCAGAGAGCCGAGGAGACCGCCTGTCCGAATTCGACTGGGACGACGCGGACGAGGGTGACGACGATGGACCGCACCTTCCGGCGGAGTCGTTCGGATGAGCGAGGGCAGCTTGCCGCGGGGCCGCTACCTACCGCTCTAATGGACTCTGGGGCCATGGCCGGGGTGAGCGTGCGGCACGTCGGCAAGCGCCTCGTCTGTAGTCATCACTCGCTGGATACGGCTGACCCGGATGCGGCGCAGTTGTGGTGTCTCCAACATGCGGGCACGACGCGAGATACCAGGTCTGAGCTGTCGGCGTTTCAGTTCTTCAGCGCCGCGATCACTGATCGTGTGGTGGGTGAGGCTGGCTCGCTGACGTAGTGCAGAGCGGGGCTGGCGTGGCCTCACTCCGTCAGTCCCGCTCGCTCGACTCCCCTGGCCTGGAAGGGGAGAGTGGTAGGCGCTGGTTCCCCCGGCCTGCCGCTGCGACCCCGGTTCCTTCTTGCCTGTGGGAGAGCCGGGGTCGTGCCATGCCCGGCGCCTCGCTGGCCTCTTCCGCCGGGTCGGAGTGTTGGCCTGAGTTGGGGTAATGGTGCGCGCTGATCGCGCCGTTGACCGTAGAGGCTTTGGGCGGGAGCTGCCATGGGGCGAGTGAACAGGGGCCTTTTGCTCGCCAGCGGATCGGGCAGCTGTCCTGCTTGGAGGGGCGCTGATGCGGTGGAGCGTCACGCCCTCGGTTGCAGGATGCCGCGCGCGGGGCGGCTGGGGCGGTCGGGTCACAGTTGGGTCCATGAGCGCGGGGTGCTGTGCCCGGCGAGGGGTGTCCACACCGGGCCGGAGGGGCCGACGGTTTCGAGGTCGTCGAGGAGGGCGGCGCCGAGGGGCACGTTGAGGGCCAGTTGGGTGACGGCGGGGTGTTCGGCGGCCATGGCCTGCAGGTCTTGGATGCGGTGGGTCAGGGTGCGGGGTGCGGCGCCGGTGAGGATGAACAGGATGCGGGGGAAGACGGGGTACCAGCGCTGCCATCCGGGCGCGGGGCTGTTGTGGGTTTTGCGCCGGCCGGTGGCGGGGGGTGTGTGGGTGTGCAGGCGGGCGTAGTCGATGAGTTTGGTGGCCAGCCGTTCGGAGCTCATGGTGGCGCGGTCGACTTCGATGAGGGCGCGGAGTTTGGTGCGGGTGCCGTCGTCCCGGTGCAGGACGTAGTGCATGAGGGCGTCGGCGATCAGGCGTTGGCCCTCGCCGATGGGGTGGGCGGTTTCGGGGGTCCAGTCCAGGTGGCTGTGGTCGTCGCCGCGGTGGCGGGCGTCGGTGACGAAGGCGAGGTGGGCGCGGAGCACGGTGAGGGTGTGGGGGGTCTTGAGTGAGGCGGCCGAGGTGGAGGTGATGGGGTAGGGCGGGCGTCCGCGCTGGTGCGGGAAGTCGCGGGCCAGTCGGGCTCCGTGGGGGGTGAGGTACCAGGCGCGGGTGCGGTGGGAGCTGGGCAGCACGGTGAAGTCGACGAGGTTCTGCCGGCGCAGCCGGGTCAGGGGCGCGGAGAGGCTCTGGCGGCTCGCGTGGGGGCGCAGCAGTTGGTGCAGTTGGGCGGTGGTGGCCATCCGGTGTTGGGCGAGGGCTGCCAGCAGCTGGTGGGGCAGCGGCTCGCGGGGACTGGGGGTGAAGGGGGAGGGGGTTTGTTTCCTGGGGGTGGTGGCGGTCATTGGTAGTCCTTGTTCTTGGTGGTTGTGAGGGCTGCGGTGGTGGGGGTGTGGTCGGTGAGGAAGGCGTTCACGCGCGTCAGTTGGGTGTCGGCGGTTGCGGTGAGCTGGTCGAGGGGACGTGCTTGCGCGTTGTGGTCGGCGGCCCGTTCCAGGTTTTCGATGTGGTGTCGGCCCTGGCGGTGCTGGTCGGCGAAGACCTCCTCCAGGCGGGGGCCGTGGATCAGCACGGGTCCGACCTGGCGGCCGTCGATGGTGAAGGAGCTGTAGTGGTCGTACTGGTCAAGGGCTGCTACCTGGGCGGGGCTGGGCCGCTCTCCCCATTCCTCGGTGAGGGGGGTGACGGCGGCGCGGGAGCCGTGGGTGGTGGAGAGGGTGGAGGCGTTTTGGACCAGGGAGTGGCGTACCGCGGTGGGCAGGCGTGACAGGAGCTGGGTCAGCGCAAGCAGGTGGATCTTGTATTTGCGGAAGTCCTCGAACATGGCGGCGATGGAGTCGCCTCCGGCGCTGGCCAGCGTGATCAGCTCGTCGAAGTAGCCGCGGAAGGGTTTGCGCTGCTGTTCGGGGACATCCACGCGGGAGCGTCCGGCGCGCAGCAGGTCGCGGTTGATCAGGGTGACGAGCAGCCGGTCGGTGGGTCCGTTGCCCGCCGTGCTCACCCACACGATCATGCTGCGGTCCATGGCCGCGCGAATGTTGTAGACGCCTTGCGGCTGGCCGAGGAAGGCGCGGGTGATGGGGTTGGCGGCCAGTCGGGCGAGGGGGTTGAGCAGCACGTTGAACGATTCGGGCGGGAACGTGGGGAAGGTGCTGTGCCACCAGGCGCGTGTCTCGTCGCCCAGGACGGGCGTCAGGGCGGCCAGGGTGCTGGCGCGGAATTCGGGGTCGGTCAGCAGGGCCCGGACATGGAAGAGGGTGGCCTGGTCTTCGCCGCGTCCGGTGCGGCAGGCCTGCTGGTTGAGGGTGGTCAGCATGGTGAGCGCTTCGGTGAAGATGGCGATGGCCCTCGGCGCGTTGGCATCGTCCCAGCCGAAGGCGGTGGCGAAAGCGTCGACCACATCCTCGACGACTTCATAGGTCTGCCGGGTGCCCTGGTGCATGCCGATCGGGTTCCAGGCGCTGAGTGCGGGGTTGGGGCCGCGGCCTGCGGCGCGCAGGTCGATCCGCGCGATGCGCTGCATGATCGGCTCGTGGGCGAGGAAGGGCGCCACTCGGCGCCAGGAGTCGTGATGCGGGTCGATGAACAGCAGGCCGCCTCCGGCATGGGCGTAGCCGACCGCTTGAGCGGCTGCGCGTTCGGTTTTGCCCCCACCGGCCTTGCCGACGCCGATTTCGAAGAGCGTCTGGTCGGCGTGGGTGGCCACCAGGCGCCGTCGCCCGTCGGGGCTGCGATACCAGCCCTGCAGCAGCAGTCGGGGATCTCCGTGGACGAAGGTGGGCAGATCGGCGGCAAGCAGCGGGATGCGGCACCAGGTGGTGGGCGGCTTGAGCAGTCCCAGCAGTTCTTCCAGCCGCAGCCAGTTCACGGCCGGGGGCAGGCACTGTCCGGTGCGCCAGCGCAGGTCGAAGCGCCCCCGGTGCGGCCACCGGTCGGCACCCAGCCGCCAGGGCCCGATCCGCAGGCCTTTCATCGCCCAGCGGGCGGAGCCGCCGAAGACATCAAGTCCTGCCTGCACCCGGGCGAGCCGGGCCTGGGCGCGGCCTTCGATGCCGGAGGCGCAGCGCACCAGGATCTGTACCCGGACCAGATGGGAGTCCTCGGCGAGTTTGCCCAGGGCCTCGGCGCGGTCGACGCGGACCGGGGGAGCGGACATCACCAGGCGCCCGCCCGCGCGCCCCGCGTCAGGGCTGGGGGTGATCAGCTGGCGCAGCTGGCCGATGAGTGAATCGTCCAGGTGGGCACTGTCGCGGTTGATCCACCGTGCCGTGCGCGCCGCCTGGCGCTGCTCGGTGCGGCGCGCCTGGTGCACCAGGAGCCAGCGGCGGTGGCGCAGCGCCCACTTGGGGGCCCGCTGCAGGTCGATGCAGATTTCGGCGACGTCGCCCAGGTCGGCGCGCAGGTCGGCGACCGCGTCGACCAGCGGCTGCAGCGGGTCGGGCTGCAAGGGCACCTCGCGCAGGGCGGCGACGGGGTTGCCGCGCAGGAGGAACTCGGCGCGCACCTCGTGGGCGCGGGGTGTGTCGGTCAGCGGGGCGGCCTTGGTCACGCGTACCCCCGGCCCGAACGGGGTGGTCGTCAGCAGGCGTTCGGCGCCGGCCGGACCCTCCAGCCGGTAGGCGAAGGAGGAGCGGCCATCGGACCGCAGCCGGATGCGTACGCTCTTGGCGCGGCGCGGCGCCCACCAGGGCAGCGCGGTGCACGCACGGGTCAGCTCCACGCCCCGGCGGAAGATCTCCTCGTGCGAGGGGTCGAAGTGCCGGGCCGGGGTGCACTCCAGGGCCATGCGCTCCTGGGAGGCCTTCGCGGCCAGGCGGCGCACCACGTAGGCGCCTGCCACGTAGGCCACGAGGAGCAGCAGGGTAAACAGATGCCAGTGGACGGCCAGCCACCGCAGTCCGTCCACCGCACTCTGGAGGGCTGATGGGACGAGAGCCAAGGCCCGGGGGGTGGTCAGGTCCGGAGGTGGGGAAGCGGAGTCCACGAGCGGTGTCCCTTCGGTCGGTGGAAGGTGAAGTCGCTGATACGGCCCTCGCTGTAGGTGCCGCCCCGGTCGGCGGCGGCCCACACCAGATGCACCACCGCTTGGCCACCGCTCTTTTTGCGGGCGATGGCGGCCTGGATGCGCAGGCGGCTGAAGGCGGGCGCGACCGCTGTGGCCGGCCGGTCGGCGAACACGGTGGGGAAGCGGTCGCGGCCCAGGCCGGTGGCATCCGCGCGTAGCAGCTCCGCTGCGTCGTGGCGTAGTTGGTTTTCCTGTGGTGCGGGCAGATCGGCGGGCCAGGCCTCTTCGATCAGACGCTGGATCTGGCGATCCGCGACCCGGCCCTCGCCGGGCGGCGGCAGCATCGACGGTGGTGGCGGGGACGGCGAGGGGGAAGGACCGGCGGCGGGGGGCGGGCTGCCGGTGCCGGGCGGGCTGGGCCGGCTTGCGTTTCCGCCACCGGCCGGGGCGGGCGGCGGCGCTGGGGGACTGAGGAGCAGATAGCCGACGGCAGCCAGAACCACGGTGCTGGCCAGCAGCAGCCAGGGGCCTCGCGGCCGTGAACGGGGTGCGGCAGGTGTCGGTTTCACAGGACTCTCGCCCCTCCCGCGAAGCCGGGCATGGCCTCCACGGGGTCCAGACGGACCGTCGTTCCCGGCCGGGCCGCATGGACCATCTGTCCGCCGCCCGTGTAGAGGCCGACGTGGTAGATGGTGGCGTCCGCCCCTGGTGCGTAGGCGTAGAACACCAAGTCACCGGGTTGGAGCGCCTTCTTGGTGATGCGCTGGCCGCGGCCGGCCTGGGCGGAGGCGACGCGGGGCAGGTTGATTTTGGCCTGGGCGAAGGCGTACTGGGTCAGACCTGAGCAGTCGAAGCCGGTGATGTGGGCGCCGCTCTTGCCGCTGGGCGAGCAGCACACACCGGTGCTGGGGCCCTGGGTGTTGCCGCCGCCCCACGAATAGGGAGTGCCGCGCTGGGCGAGCGCCGCGGCAAGCACCTTCTTCGCCCTGCCCGCAACCCCGTCCAGGCCCATGCCCTTGGTCGAGCCCGTCGCTGCGGCCCGGTACCGGGCGATCCAGTTGCTGACATGGGCGACGTAGGCGCGGGAGCGGTTGTACTGAAAGATCGCCGCCTTGAGCTGGCGGGGCTTGCTGAGATCGCGCCCGTTGCCGCACAGGTAGACGGCCGCGCCCAGCGCCGCGTCGAAGGCGTTGTGCGGATCGCGTTCTTTGTCGCCGTTGCCGTCGCGGCCGTTGCTCTGCCAGGTCGAGGGCAGGAACTGAAACGGGCCTATCGCCCGTTCGCCCTGGGCGGTGCCATCCCACTTGCCGCCGTCGGTGTCGGGGAAGGTGGTGGTGTTGCCGCCCTGTCCGGAGCCGTTGAGCAGCACGCCCAAGATCCGGGGCTGGTGGATGTCGCCGTTGGCGGCGATGGTACGCCCGGCCGCATGGTTGGACTCGACTTTTGCGATGGCCGCGAGGATCGGCCAGGACATGCCCTGACAGGTGGGCACATGGCGTCCGATCAGCTTCGAGGCTGTCTTGTAGGCGGCGCGCATGGTGGGCGCGATGCCCGCGGCGCTGCCGCCTTGGGTGGTGGCGATGTCGCTCTCCTTCTCCTGGTCTGCGAGTTGCCCGGCGGCGGACAGCATGCTGGCGAAGGGCAGGGCGCAGACGAGCACCGTCGACAGGGCGATCAGCAGGCACCCCCACGTCGCGCGCCGCCGGCGCGGCCGTTTGAGGCGGGTGGGGCGCATCAACTTTCACCGTCGGCATCAGCATCGGCGTCGGTGTCTTCGCTGTAGCGGTGTTGCAGCTCCTGGCGTATGCGCTGGCGTTCGCTCTCGCCCGAGGCTCCGCCGAAGCGCTCGATGAAGCGGCGGCGCAGCTCGGCGGGGTCGGTCTCGGCGCGGCGCCGCATGTCGGCGGGATCGGTGGACGCCGGGCCTGGTGCGGCGGTCGGCGACCCGGGCCCGGCGCCCCGGCCGCTGCGGGGGTAGAGCATGGGCCCGGCCGATCCCAGGTTCAGATCGCTGGCACGGCGATCGGGCCCGGCGTCGGGAGAGGATCCGCCCGCGGCGGGCCCCCTGGCTGCCCCGGAGGGGTCGGTGCGAGGCCGGCGCGCCGGGTCAGCGTGGGGCACAGGGGCGGTGCGCAGCGCCCGCGTGGAGGGCGACAGGGCGGCGCCGTCGCGGCCACCTGGTGCGGGCGGCTGGCCGTGGGGCCGCCACGAGCGTCCGTCCTCGCGCAGGGTGTTGCCCCACACCTGCAGCTGCTGCTTGGCGTCCTGGGTGTGTTCGGAGGCTTGCTGACGCGCCCGGCGGGTCGTGGTGGGCAGCCCGACACTGGCGCCGTAGGCGATGCGTCCGCCGCGGTGCAAGAGGCGGTAACCGCGCAGCCTCACCAGGCGGTTATGGGCGCGCGTGGACAGCAGCGTGCGGTCACTGTGCTGGTCATGCAGGACCTCCCCGGACCTCTGGTTGGTGATCGTGCCGTCGGTGTCCCGGTAGCGGTCCGGGGGTCCGTCGCGGCGCGGACCGTGCGGTCCTGCGGGGCCGTTGGTGCCGCCACCGGGACCGGAGCCAGTGGCGTCTGGCGGGCCGCTGCCCGGGGCATCGCCCTGTGCGGTGGGCTTGCGCAGCCGCTGAAGGACTGGGCCGTCGGGTCGTTTCCCGACCAGGAGGCCCCACGCGCCGCGCGCGCCGATGCCGGCGCCGGTGGCGGCCAGTGCGAAGGGGGCCAGCCCGCGAGAGGCCTCGGCGCCCGCATCCGCCAGGAGCCGTCCCGTGTCCAGGGGCATGCCGGTGCCATCGGCCATCGCGGCCAGCGAACGCATGATGCGCTGACGCGTCCCGAGCCGCTCATACCCCGCGCCCAGTGCCCGCAGACCGTACCCGCCCCCCGTCCCCATAGCGCCGCTGCCATGCACGGCCAGGGCGGCACCGATCTCGGAGGCGTCGCCGGGCAGATGGGTGCCGCCGATCTTCGCGTAGCGCATCCGCAGCGAGAGCCGTTGCCCGGCCGACGTGATGCCCGCCAGCAGTCTGCGGTGGAAGGCGAGCGCGGCCAGGGCCAGCGCGTTGAGCGCCAACAGCCGTTCGGCCGGCACGTCGGGGCCGTCGGTGAGGACCACATCGATGCCGATGGCGTAGGAGGGCAAGAACGTGCAGATCGCGAACATCCCGGCCACCGAAATGCCCAGCAGGGCCAGCCACTTGAAGGCGGCCTGCCGGTTGGGCCCCGGGAGCATCGCCCACACCAGCAGCACCGAGCCGACCGCCGCCGCCGCTGCGTCGGCGGCCTGCAGGCCCAGCAGCACGAACGCCGCCGACAAGGGGATCGCGGAGATCAGCAGCGCGGCCGCGAACAGCAGCAGTACACCCGCGGTGCGCCAGCCGGTGGGTTCCTTGGCATACGCGGCAGCCGACTTTCCCACCGCGCCGGCCTTCTCCAACTCCTTGAGGAACGCGGCGAACTGCTGGTCCTGGGAGTCGAGGACGGGAGTGGCCGCGTCCAACAGCGCATCACCGGGAGTGAGCGCGACGCCCTTCGTCGGGGGTTGATCGGGCGCAGGGTTCTTCAGTTTGCCCTTCACGCAGTACTTGTGAGCGGGCCCTTTGATCTTGCTGCACGCGTCGTTGGCCTGCTTGCGGTCTGCTTTACTGGCCGCTGAGGTGGGCTTGTAGCCGCCAGAGACCCACTTGAGGTGCAGCGCGTAGGCCTTGCGGTCCGAAGCCTTGGCCGGGTCAAGGATGCGTCCGTACTGCACGAGCATGTATCCCTTGACCACGCTCACGTTGGTCAGAGAGTCCTGAATGGGCTTGGTGATGCGGGACGCCGAATGCGACTTCTTGTTCTCTTCTTGGTAGCACTTCTCCAGCGCCGGACCGGACAGGCCTCCGCCACAGGGCCCCGCGTCGCCGCTGGCGATCTTTCCGCCCCAGTCGTAGGAGTCCACGGTCAGCTGGGCGACTTCCGAGGCGGACCGCTTGCCTTGGGCCAACGGCCCGTCCTGTCCCAGCAGGTAGTCCGGGCGCACGAACGCCGAGGCCGCGAACGCGGCGATCACCAAGGTGAGGACGATTTCCCCCAGGCCCTTGCCGCCCTTGCCGCGCACCAGCAGGATCCCGCCGAAGATGAACGCCCAGGACAGCAGGAGGCCTTTGAGGCCCAGGGTGTCGACGACGATGGCGTCGTAGGTGTCGGAAAGCTTCTGTGCCGGATCGGCCAGCATCGTGATCAGGGGAAAACGCAGCGCGAAGTCGATGGCCCAGCAGGCGAGGCCCACCACCAGCCGCAGCAGCGTGAACAGCCCGTTCATGATGAATGCGTACGCATGGGTCTTCACGGAAAAGATCGAGCCGCCCTGGGCGGAGAGCTCGTAGCCGTTGATCGGCACCCCTTCGGAGCTGTCCACGTTCAGCGGGCCCATCATGTCGCCGCCGCCATCGGCCGCGTAGGCGACCTGGGCGTTGACCAGGAGGAACACCACGGCCAGGGCCAGCGCATGCAGCGCTGTGCGCCACCTGCCGCGCCCACTGCCCCACGCGATCACCATCGCTTGGCCCACCCCCAAGGACGCAGGGCGACGGCGGCCGGCAGCGCGGCCGCCGTCGGCAGCAGCAGCCACCGTCCCGTCGGCGCCTGCACCTGCGGCCTGGTGGCGGCGGGCCCGGCGCGCTCGCACGCACCCTGAGCGGGGCCGGTGATGCGTGCACAGACCCCGCCCCGCCCGCCGCCGTCGGGCGCACACCGTGCGCCAGATGCCGCACACACACCGAGGAAGACCGCGCACACAACGGCCAAGGCGAGCACCAGGGGGGTGCGCCGCACCGTGGTGCGACGGCGCGGTGTGCGCGGACCTGCACGGCGGCTCATCGGCGCTCCTTGGGTGCGGCGGCCGCCGACTCCTTTGCGGCCGGGGCGCTCGTGGCCAGGTCGCCTCCGGCCGGGCGGGCGCGCGGGGAAGGGCGCATGCCGGGGGTGGTGGTGATGCGGGACTTGATGCGGGGAATCTCGGGGATGGCGACCTTGATGCGACCAGTGTTCTGCCGAGGACCGGTCAGCAGGATTTCGCCGGCGCGGTCCTTATGGCCGACGGGGGACAGGCCGGAGGTGACCCTCCGCACGAGCTCGCTGTCTGCTGCGTCCAGGCCGATGAAGTCCAGGCCACGGCAGGCCCGCTCACGCTCGGTGGTGCGGGCCAGGATGCGATAGGCCATCAGCCCACGGTCGGGGCCCAGTTCGCTGGCATCGTGGGCGCCTGCGGCCAGTCCGGCGCCGTGCTTGCGGCCATCGTGCAGGATCTCGTGGACCAGGGCGGTGCCCTCGGCGGAGGAGGTCAGCCAATACAGCTCGTCCAGGGCGACGATGCAGAACCGTTCGGGTAGGGAGAAGGCTGCCTGGCGGGCTATCGCCGCGATCAGATACAGCACGGCGCGGCCGATCAGTGCCTCCAAAGGTTGCTGGTGCAGGATCTCGGCGTGCTCAAAGGCCTGCTTGGGCGGCAGCTTCAACCCGGTCGTGGTGATGACGATGAAATCGGAAGCGCCGCTGCCATCCAGGCTCACCGGCGCAAGCGCAGGATCGAACACCATCCGCGCCAGCGGGTTTTGTTCCACCAGGCGCAACAGTCCAGCCAGCGTGGCGGCGGCATCCTGACGTCTGCCGCTGTGCGCGGTGGCCATCTGGCGCAGGACCTCCACGACGCCGCTCATCGAAGGGGAGGTCGAGAGGGCGGCCTGTTCGATGGCGTGGTGCAGGACCTCACCGGAGGTAGACATCGGCCCGATACCCAGCTGCAAGGTCAAATAGCTGAGCGCGTAGTGGCGTCCCTCGGCGCCGGGAAAGAGGCGCAGCGGGTCGATGGACAAGGCGGCCTGCGCGGCGTCGATGATCTGGCAACGGCCCGGGGACGCAGCCTTGGCGAAGGACGCCCACTCACGGACCGGGGTGCGGTCGATGCAGATGGCACGCCCGCCCCGGTCCACGACCGACTGGCAGACGTACTTCAGCAGCACACTCTTGCCCGAGCCCAGATCACCCACCACGCCCAGCGAGGCGGAGGCGTCCTGCTTGGGTGCGTCGGCCACGTTGATCAGGACGGGGCGGGTGGTGCCGCAGTCCAGGTCGAAGCCCAGCAGCATCCCGGTGGGATCACCGACCTCACAGTGGGTGAAGGCACCCGACAACGCCCAGTCCTCACTGACCTGATGCTGGGTGAACTCCTTGAGCCGATGCGTACGCACGGCACCGGGCAGCCCCAACGTGAACAGATCAACCTGTAACCCGGCGGGCCGCACCGCCCGGTAGTCAGCGCCCGCCAGGAGCTTTTCCAGGGCCCGGGCGCGTGCGTCACACAGCTGCGCGGTGGGCCCCCACACGGTCAACGCGGTGATGGCCTGCACCTCCACTTCCACCGACGTCCGAGACAGGCGCGCGTCGAGCTCGCCCAAGTCGCGGGCGGCATCGGGCAGGGAGGCGGGCATGCCGGTGGGACGCGCCGCGTACTGATCGGCCTGGTCGACCAGCTCGGTCTTCTTGCGCTGCACCTGGGCGCGGGCCTTCTCCGCGGGCAGCAGGGCCAGATCGATGGTGAAGTCGACGGGGAAATCCAGGACTTCCAGCTGCGCGAACAGGTCCGCGGCCTCCCACGAGACGGCGGGCGGGCACTCGGCCAGCGCCAGGTGGGCCTGGTAGCCGATGCCACTCTCGCTTTCGACCTGCAGCCAGCGCCGTCGCAGCGGCGATGGTGACCGCGTCTTCCACCACCGGCCCCGGCCGGCCGTGCCGCCGCGCCCGCGTGCCCCTCCTGCCGGCTCCTGGGGACCCGCCCCGACGGCTGCCTGGGTGCCACCCTCCTGGAGGCGGACCTGGCCGAGATCGGCGTAGCTGGGGGAGCGGAGCAGCCCGCCGCGGACCTGACCGCCAAACAGGTCGCTGAGTACCGCCTCGCCCAGCAGCGGTTCGGCCAGGCCCCGGTGCACCGCGTGCTGGATCATCCACACGATCTCCGCGGGACGGGCCGGGCGAAAGGAAGCACCGCCGGCCAGCTGCGCCTGAACCTGCCCGGCCTGTTCACGGCAGGCCCTCACCTCCGCGCGGGTCACCGCAGCGGCCCGCAGGCCGAAGGTGTCGGCAACCTCCGCCCACAGTGCGCCCGCGGCCTTCATGCCCTGGTTGTCTGCGTCCAGGGGGACGGCCAGCCACCAGGTGCGCTGGTGCATCTCCTGGCCCTGCAGAAGATCGAGTGCGGCATCAAGGTGGTCCACCCAGGGGCGAGCTGCGGGCGTCAGGCCCTCTTCCGCGCCGATGTCTTCCAGGCCCTCGGCCATCTTCCAGGCGATCTCGGCGGGGTCGACCTGCGCGCACAGCCCGAACAGGCGGGGGGCGCCGGACAGGGACCGCACCAAATGTGTGATCTTGGCCAGGAGTTCATCGCGGACGGCCGGGGGCACATAGGTGCCCGGGATGGTCTCCTGGCTGCGGCCCTGGGCATCCGGGCCGGGGTGCAGACGGTAGAGCGCCCACACGTGGCCGTGGGTCGACCACAGCAGATGCCCGGCGATGTGCCGGATGGGAACGCGCATCACGCACCCCTTAGTTGGCTCTGTGCCTGGAGGCGGGCTTGGGCCAGGAGCGTTGCCGCAGGAGCTGCAGCCGCTGCCGGCGCGGCCCCTTGCGGGGCCCGGGCGGGTCGGGTCGGTCGGGATCCCTCCATGCGCACTGGGCCGACGCGCCGTGCGGGCCGGGCGCCAAGTGCCCCAACGGTTCGGCTGCGTGAGCGTCTCGGCGCCGCGACGGGCCGCGTGGGAGCCGGGCCGGAGCCGGGGGCGGGGGCGGGGGCGGGGGTGGCGAAGTCTTCGAGGGTGAACCCGCCGCCCAGGCGGGAGGCGCGGGGATCACGTGCCGCGTGCTGGCCGATCCGCCCCCCGCGGGGCTGCACGAACAGCGCCACCATCCCCAGCGCGGCCGCCATCGGGTGCCGGCCACCGATCTTGGGGCGGCGCAGCAGCCAGATCCCCACCAGCCACGCGGCGACGGGGAGGGGCGCCAGCACACTCCACACCGAGAGCGTCTTGACCAGGACGAAACCGCCCACGACGGCCAGGCCGATCTGCGCGGCGTTGTACGGTCCCAGCGGCAGGCGCCAGTCGGCGAGCTTGCCCAGCACCCAGGGATGGCGCCGCGCGGCGGTGTAGAAGCGCGCCGTCCGGGGCGCGGCGGATGCGCTCACCTCCGCTCCTCCCCACCGCGCGTCGTGAGCAGATCACCGTCGCGGTAGGGGCGGTCGAAGGCCGGTGCCCCCTTGGCGGGGTTCTTCACCTCGTCCTCGAACATGTCCGCCAGGTCATTACGGGAGGAATAGAGGCCCAGCGCGATCACCATGAGGATCAATGCGCCGATCCCGGCCTTCAGCGAGAACCGCTGAACCATGATCACGACGACGATCACGATGAGAGCCGCCTGCAGTCCCTTGGTGCCCCAGTCCTGTGCGGTGCCGATCCAGGAGTCCCCCAGCTCATCCAACTTCCCCGCCAACACCATCTGGTGGAGGCCGCTCACCGCTGCTCACCGCCCGACGCCACCTTCGTGACTGCCACGGGCGCGGCAATCTCCCACCGGCCGCCCCGCGAGGACAGCGTGAGCTCGTAAGCCAGGGGCCAGCGGCCGGATGCGTCGCGCGCCTCGACCGTCACGAGCACATGCGCCCGCGTGCCCTCCCGTGCCGCTTTGTCGCCGGCCGCGCTCTGCTCACGAGCGGCGACCTCCTGCACCTCCACAGAGGCGGCGGCCGCGGGGGAGGGGGCGGACAGTTTCACGCCCGGCGCGAGATACCGGCCGACTTCCCCGCGGCCGGCCAGATACGCCGACAGGAACTCACCGACCGTCCTTGTCAGCGCCCCCTGCCCGACGGTGACGCCATAGGCGGACTCGGGCAGCGGATGCGGGCCAGGCGCGGCGACCAGAGCCGGTGCCGCGGTCACGGCGAACGAGCCGCCGCCGGCAGCCAAGATTGCGGGCACGGCGAAGTAGCGCACTACGTCCGCGTATTGCGCGGCCACCGTCACCGACCACATCCCGCCCGTGCCCGGTGTGGCGCGCACGGGGGTGACCCGTCGCGGCACCGGCGCATCGTCCTTGAGCGTGGGCAGGGTGACGCCGGGGGCCATCGACTGCGCCCGGCGGGAGGCCGGGCTGCTTTCGTCGTCGCTGCTGCGCAGCCACGCGTCGATGAACTCGGCCACGTAGCCCGAGGGATCAGCTACCGACGTCATCTGCTCGGTGCGCTCGGGCTTGGCGGCGGGGGGAGCGGCGATGGTGGGGGTGGGCTGGTTGACGGCGAGGGCCAGGGCAAGGGGGCCGGCGGCCAATGCCGCCCAGACACCGGTGCGGCCGACCTGAACACGCCGCCGCATCTGGGTCAGCGCGACCCCGGCGGCCACCGGGTGCTTCCTCCCGCCAGTTGGGCGCGGTGCGGATCGGAACATGCGGCATCTCCCGGAAGCAGTCGTGGAGTTGGCAGATGCCTTTAGGTAATCCGCTCACCCCGACCGTTTGGTCGACCAGGAACCCCCGACCACGGTGACGAAAGGGTCACGAATGCCGTGGTCGGGGTGTGGGCCGCCGCTCCACCGCCCCGACCACTGTTGCCGGGCAGGGGCAGGGGCAGGGGCAGGGGCAGGGGCAGGGGCAGGGGCAGGGGCAGGGGCAGAGGAGAGCTGTGGGCAGCAGCCGATACGGGTGCGTGGGTGGGGCGCGGAGTCCGCACGCGCCACGGACCACCGCAGGCATGGCGCGTGCTGGGGCGGCGGCGTACGCCCGTGATGTCATGGTGGGCTGCAGCTCTGCACATGGGGCGCTGGCCTGGGGTGGTCGGGGCTGACAGCGTGGTGGTCGGGGTACAGCCGAGAGGGGTGGTCGGTATCTACCACCACCACGCCGTCGCGGGGAAGCCGCCCGCGAGGGCCCCTGCGGGACCGCGGCGATCGGCGGCGAGCGTGTGCGCTCTGAAGCGATGGCCAAGGGTGTTGGTTCAGAGCGCACGCTCATCGCTTGTTGCTCATCGCGTCGGTCATCGTCCGTCGGTGTCGGCCGTCACGCATCGGTCATCGGTCATCGATCGCTCAGCGCCGTCGAGTCGCTGATGGCGCGCGGGCCGTATGCGAGGGCGGCACGCGGGCTGGGCAACGAGTGGCTGCGTACGCCGGGCTCACCGCTCGCCCCAGCGGCGTGCGCATAGGGTGGCACGGAGGGTTGAAGCTGTCTGCGTGGGACGCTGACCTGCTGTGGTCGAGGCTGACGGACTGATGGTCGGGGCGATGCCGAGCGCGATGGTCGGTATCTACCACCGCTCCGGCGCAGGCGGTCATCACCCTTACACGGCTCGTCGCGCAGCGCTGATGGGCATGGCCATCGCCCGTGCGATCAGGCGGCCCTCTGCGCGCGATGGTGACGGCTGCGCAGTCCGTCGGCGATGACTGCGCCATGGGGTGCCTTTCGCCACCGCTGCCATCGGCCGACGGTCATCGTTCCCGTCGGCGGCCCATCGCGGATCGCTGTGACCCTATCTGTCCGTTTGCCCATCACGGTCGGTCATCGCTGCCGTCGTGTGATCGGTCCTCGCTCGCGGTGGCGATGGACAGGGGTGTGGAGTGTGCGGATGCGGTGACGGGTTGGCGCTGTGTTCGACGGCGCTTGCGGGACATGCGACCACACCATCGACATGGGGCTGCTGAGTTCGGGCGGCGAGAAAGAGATGCGTCGAAAAGGCGGTTCAGCGGGCGCCGGACTCGGGGGCGGCTGTGCGGGAGACGGCGACGTCCTCGGCGTCGATCTCGACCATGGTGCGGCGGACGCCGTCTTTGTCGCCGATGGAGCGCTGGGCTGGTCCTTGGGCGGCTCCGACCACCGTCTCCCGAGGCCATTGTGACGTCATCGATACCGTGGTCGGGGGTCGGTGGTCGACGGCGCGGTCGGGGTTGGCCGGTTGCCTCAGGGCATGACTCACGGATACCCCCATCCCCACACCCTCTGGCCTGACGCTGCCTCCGCGCCGCATAGTGCCGCCCACTGTCCTGCACGCATCTGTGTCGCTATGCCCAAAGGACCCCGGTGAGTGGGTATGGCGTCGGGGTCCGGCGCGGTGAGATGGCGGGAGACCGTTTCACGCAGATCGCTCACGCCCTGTTTCGTGATCCGCGGATCTCGTTCAAGGCCAAGGGGATCTTCGGGCTGATCTCGACGCACCGCGACGGGTGGCGGATCACGCTGTCCGAGCTGGCCCGGTGCGGTCCTGATGGCAGCAGCGCGGTGCGCTCCGGGCTCAAGGAGCTTCAGACATTTGGCTACCTCATCCGCGAGCGCGAGCGGCGTGAGGACGGCACGCTGGGCGAGGTCGTCTACGCCATCACCGACGCGCCGGCCCATTTGTACGACCTGTTGGGCGAGGACGCCCCTGCAGCGGCTGCCATCGCGCAAAGCCGCAGGGCGCAACCAGGATGCGATTTCCCTACGTTGGGTCATCCAACGTTGGGTGATCGGCCTACAAAGAACACCAGTCTGAAGAAGACCATCCAGCAGAACACCAACTCCGTCCGTCCGTCCGTCCGTAACGCGCATGCGCGCGGGCCCGCCGGCGCAGCCCCCTCGCAGCGATCCGAGCAGCCCCAGGGACGCCAGCAGGTGCCCCCGGCAGGCAAGGGTGGGCGGCCGTCGGCTGGCGAGCGGCTGCTGAAGGCGATCGGTGCCCGGCAGCCTGAACTGCTGCTGACCGGCCAGGCACTCACCGATCAAGGCCGCGTCGTGCAGGGCCTGCTGGAGACGGGGTGGACGCCGCAGCAACTGCGTCAGGTCATCGCCGCCCGGCCGCTGCCCAAGCCGCTGCGCCACACGGTCGGCGCGATCATCGCCGCCCGCCTGCGATCCATCCAGGACACCACCCCACCCGACCACGCTGCCGCGCCGCCGCTCGAACCCACCCCGACACGCACAGATGCTGCGGCGGGATCGGTCGCCGATGCGGTTGCCCGCCGGGCGCTGGTCGAGTGCGCCGGTTGCGGCAGCCCCAGCCGCGCCCCGGGCCAGGACCTGTGCCCGGCCTGCCTCAACTGGCCGGCATGCACGGCGTGCACGGGCCCCACACCGCGCCGGGCCGATCCCCAGGGGGATGGCCGCTGCACCCTGTGCGCCACCTGACCCAAGCCCCCGGCCGCGTACGCCCACGTCCGCTGCACCACTCACCGGAACGAGGAAGCCGATGACCGCCCAGCCGCACCCGACACCAACTCCGCCCGACCGCTGGCCCGGCTTGCGAGGGCCCCGGTCACGTGAACGCACCCCCTGGGGCTGGCGGTGCTGGAGCGCGGCCACTCCCGACACTCCCAACGCTGCACCACGACAGGTGCTGCAGATCGCCATTCGGTCTCCCGAACCTTTCCTGCGCGACCGGTGCGCCCATCGCTGGCTCCTGCGCCGCCCGCCAATCCGCCTCTACCTCGACCACGGCGGATCAGTCACCAGCACCACCCTCCTGACAGCGGTAGCCGTCTTGCCGGGCATGGCGTGGGCGATCAGGCACGGCCTGCCGGTGCCCATCGGGCTACCGCTGGCGATTCTGCTGCCGCTGCTCGTCGACCAAGTACCCGCCCGTCTGGATGCCCGCGCCCGCGGCTATGCCTGCATCATCGACACCCCGCCTGCCCTGGAATACCTGCAGAAGCTGACCGCCCAGCACGCCTGCATCGTCCGCGCCGCCGCAGCGCACCCCTGCGCCGAACTCGACTACGCCGCACAGCTGGGCCACCGCGCGCTGTGGTCGATCGCCACGATCATCACGGCCCCCGACCGCACCCCCGACACCACCTGTCGGTGGCTCGCCCTGGAAAGCCTGCTCGCCCACCTCGCCTGCCAGGCCGACCACCTCACCCCCACCCGCAACGCCCCCGACACTCCGACCGATACGCCTACCGCCACCGCCGACCCCGAGCCACGCCGCTAGCCCGCGGCCGCCGCTGAAACCATAGTCCGCACCCCCGCATCGCCGCCCTGCGGCTCCCTTCGAAGGAGACAGCGTGCCTGAAGAGATCTACTTTCTGTTCGCCCACGCGCCCTACTACCCGCCCCATGGCTTGCGCGAGGTCAACACCACCATCGTCGCTGCCGACACCCTGCTCCACCCGCATGTGCGTCAGCCCGATGGCGCCCGGATGCACCGCCTCCTGCACACCGGGCGGCGCATTGACGGGCAGATCGTGCCGCTGGCGACCCTGACCCACGAACTCGACGGCGGCGCCGGATGGGAGCAGACCGCTCACTGGGAAAACGTCCTGGACGACCTGCTGACCCTGGCCCGCTTCGGTTCGTGCGACTCGGTGGACCTGGCGCTGCCCGCTCTGGAGCGGGCTCTGGTGTGCAGCAGCCCACAGGCCCGAGTGATCAACCTGAACCCGCAGACCGGACAGCGTGAGACCCACGGCCCCGAGCAGCGCGCGGCCGTCCTGGCCACGCTCAGCGAGAACCTGCGCACCAGGCAGGGCGGTCGCGCGCTCTGGCCCGGAGCAGGCCTTCTTCCGGCCCTCCGCTAGCCTTCTGGGTCAGCAATTCCGTTGCACTTCGGACCACTGCGGCAGTTCACTCTCGCCAACTCCCACCTCCCCAACCACACCGTCCAGACCCAGGAGTTGCACCGATACCTGCGCTGGCGCAACCAGAACGCCCGTCACCCCGACGTGCTGGCCGCGCAGCGACGCGAGCGGGCCCGCGTCCGCAGCGAGAAGGGCATCCGCTGGGGCGGACGACCACTCATCAACGCTGGGTGACAGAACATGCCACAAGCGGGCTCAACCGACAGGGATCGTCTGCCGCAGAAAGGCGATTAGTAGATCGGCGATGTCAGACGGCCGCTCCAGGCTGGGAAGGTGACCTGCCCACGTCAGTTCACCATGGTCGGCGTTCACGAGCAGATCTGGCAGCCGGGCAGCGATCTGTCGGAAATCCGCCACATCGTGCCTGCCCGACACGGCGAGACAACGAGCCCTAATCGCCGCCAGATCAACCTGGGCCTCAAGCGGCTCGAACTCCTCACCAGCGGCCAGCTGCACCTCAAAGGCGTGCCGCTGCATCAGGCGTACCGCCTCGCGGGCGGTCTCGTCGGCGTCCGCACCCAGCCAGGTGTCAACCATCAGTTCCGTCGCGCCAGCGATGTCCCCCGCATCGAGCAGCGCCTCCTCGTGCTCGCCGAGCGCCCCCAGTTCGGCAGACGGTTCATGCCCCGGAACGGCAGAACAGAGCAACGCCAGGGCGTGCACCCGGTCTGGCCAACGCGCGGCGATCTCCAAGGCAACCTGCCCGCCGTACGAGGATCCCACCAACGCCGCCTGCGAGACACCAAGAGCGTCGAGGAGTTCCAGCACGTCCTCGGCGTCGCTGTGAGGCCGGTCGGGAGCAGGAGTCCCGCCGAAGCCCCGAAGATCACAGCGCACCAGCCGGTAGCCGGCATCAAGCAAGGTCGGCCACTGCACATCCCACATCCGCCGGTCACACACCCCGGAATGCAACAGCACCACCACAGGACCGTCTCCGGCCACGTCATGAGAGAGCGTCATCCGGCAGACCCTACGCAGCGACTATTCGAAACGCCTCCCAATATGACCGCCTGGCTACCCCATCAACCCGGCAAACCATTCCGGTCACGGCACTAGAGAGAGCTACTCGTCACGGGGGAACTGGTCCGTGATGTGTCGGCCGATGTTGTCGTATGGACGCTTTCGCGAGCGCGGTGATCTACTCCGTGGCATGACGACTGTGACGAAGCTGCAGCCCGGCCCTGTCATCGAGGAGTTGGTCCGGCTCCTGACCGAGCACTACGTCTTCCCAGAGATAGCCGGGCAGCTCGCGGACCTGCTGCAACGGCGCCACGCCGAGGGCGCCTACGCCGTTGAGGACGCCGAGGAGTTCGCCCGGCTGGTCACCGCGGACCTGCAGTCCGTCAACGGCGACCGGCATCTGAGCCTGCAGCACCATGCCGACCAAGTGCCCCAGAAGCAGGGGGCAGCGCTCCTGGAGTCCATACGCGGGGACTTCGACACCTCGCTGGGCGGCGTGCCCCGGGTGGCATCGCTCGACGCAGGTGTGGCCGTACTGGAGCTGGCACCGATGCTGTTTCCGCTGCAGTGGGCCGCCGAACCCCTGACGGCCGCGCTCGCCCTGGCCTCCCGCGCCGGGGCGCTGATCGTGGACCTGCGGGCCAACCGGGGCGGGGACCCGGACACGGTCGCCTTTATCTGCAGCCACCTGCTGGACAAGCGCACTCACCTCAACTCCATGTACTGGCGCGAGGGCGAACGCATCGAACAGTCCTGGAGCCAGCCGCACGTCCCCGGCGCCCGCTTCGGCGGCAGCAAGCCGGTGTATGTGCTGACCAGCAACCACACGTTCTCCGCCGCCGAGGAACTGGCCTACAACCTGCAGCAGCTCGGCCGCGCGGTCATCGTCGGCGAGCGCACCCGCGGCGGCGCCCACCCCCGGGAGGGCTGGACGGTGCACCCGCATCTGGAAGCCTCAATCCCTATCGGCCGTGCCATCAACCCTCTCTCCGGCACGAACTGGGAGGGCACCGGCGTACAGCCGGACATCCCTTGCGCTCCTGCCGTCGCACTGGAGCGCGCGCACACCCTGGCCCGCGCCGAGCTGGGACCGAGTAGCGGTGGTGGACCGGGACCTGTCCGTAACGGTCGACCCTGCGGGTGAAGAGCCGCCGGCCCGTCTCGAACGACACGTCGGACAGTGGCGTCAGCGGCGGCCGTTCGAGTGCGAAGTACTCCGCGACCGTCTTGGCCTGAAGCCGATGCGGCGGGCGTCGTCCTGCCGGTCCCACTGCTTGACCCTCTTGTTCAGCTCCGGCGAGCGCAAAGATCTCAGGGACAGGGGCGAAGCGGTTGCGGCGGAAGTAGCCGATCATCCCTTCGACTCCGACCTGCTCGTGGGCGCCTTCAATACCGGGCCGGCAATAAAGGCTCTCGATGCCGAAGTGCGAGCGGAAGGCGATCCACCGGTCGGCCTCGACTCTTCTCTGGCGCTGCCCCAGGCGGCGGACCAGCCGGCCGCCGGGGCGAGGTGTACGCATGTCCTGCGGCTGTATGGGAGGGGCGGGACAGAGGGGAGTGTCGAGCCGGTGACCGAACCCGGGTGCGGGGCGCATGTCGGATGCCGCGCCATTGGTTCGCCGCTGGTCGTCAGCCCTCTCGCACCAGATGCGTGGGCATCGCGAAGTCCTCCGCGTGGATCTATCGGATCTCCCTCCCTCTTGGATCCTCGGTCCTTGGCAGTGCCGATCCAGGAGTTGCCAAGGACGGCCAGCACGCCCGCCATCTCAACGTGGTGGAGGGCGTACCACCGCTGCGCACCGCCCACCGCGATCTTCATGCCGGCTTCGAGGGCGGCGATCTCCCAGGGGCCGCCGCGCGAGGAGAGGGCCAGCTCGTAGGCCAGGGGCCAGGGGGCAGCGGCCGGACACGTCGCGGGCCTCGATCCTCACCCACACATGCACCCGGGAGCCGTCCCGCGGCACCTTCTCGCCGGTCGCGCTCTCTTCCCGCGCGGCCAGATCCTGCACATCCACGGAGTCGGCGGCCGCGGGGGAGACGGCCAACAGTTTCACGCCCGGCGTGAGAATTCTGCTGACCTCACCGCGTCCGGCCAGATACGCGGCCAAGAACTCACCCGTCGTCGTTAACGGCCTCTCCTCAACGCTGACCTTGTAAGCGGACTCCGGCAACGGGGGTGGAGGTCCGGAGCGGCGACCAGGGCGGGTGCCGCGGTCACGACGAACGAGCCGCCGCCCGCAGGGGTGATCGCAGGTATGGCGAAGTAACGCACCGCATCCGCGTACGGCACGGCCGCCGTCACCCACCACTGCCCGCCCTTAACCGGCGTGCCGCGCGTCGGCGTCACCCGCCGGGGTGCGAGCGCATCCTCCGTCTGTGAGGGCAGCATGATGTCGGTGGCCAATGACCGCGCACGACGCGTCGCCGTGCTGCTCGCCTCGTAGCTGCGGCGCAGCAGCGCATCGACGAACTCGGCGACGTAGCACGAGGGAGCGGCCACCGACGTCGACTGCTCGCTGCGCTCCTTCTAGAAGCTCGGGGAGACCGTGGGGTGAGGGCCGCGCGGCGGCGACGGCCAGGGCGGGCGGTCCGTCCATCAGGTCCCAGACGCCGGCGCGGCTCAGCTGGATTCGCGCCGCATCTGGGTCAGCGCGACACCGGCCGCCCCCTCGGCGGGTTCTTCACATCAGTGGGGGCGGAGCGGATCGCAGCATGGGGCATCTCCCGGTAGAGCTCGTGGGCTGCCGCTTTGAGGAAACCCGCCGCCCCGACCAGACCGTCGACCACACCCCCCGACCACGGTGACGAACAGGTCACGAATCGCGTGGTCGGGGGTGGTCGGCTCGACCATCCCCGACCACGGACCCCGACCACCGCCGCGGGGGGCCCGCCGGGCGAGTGGGTCCGGGGACACGCGGACCGTGTGTGGGGTGCCTGCCGGCTCTACCGGCAGGCACCCGCACCGACCGGGTGCGACTGCCGCGACTTGCGCACTCACCGATGCCGCAGTTTGCGGAACCGCGGTGCGGTCATGCCACGTGCTCAACGTGTTGATGTGCGTGGTCGGGGTTGCCGGCCGGGTGGTCGGGGTGGTGGTGCGGACGGTGGTCGGTATCTACCACCGGCGCGCCTCACATGGGGCGCTGCCCACCCTTCCTCGTGTCGCCGTAGAGGAGCGGGTGCGGCGCCTGGCCTTTGCGGCTGGTGCTGGCCGATGTGCTGACCTGGGTGGTCGGGGCTGACGGCCACGTGGTCGGGTGGGCCCGAGGATGGTGGTCGGTATCTACCACCCCTCCAGGTCGCCTTCGGTATCTTCCCTCCCAGGCCACCTCCGGCGCGGGCAGCGGGTAGTGGCGATCGGGGTCGACGGATGCGCGCGCAGCGGCCCCAGGGTGGGGCGCCGGCATCGGTCATCGCGCGTTGGCCGCTCGTCGCTCGCGTATCGTCCGTTGCTCATCGCCATCGCTTCGCAACGTCCGTTGCTCGTCGCCGTCGCCGTCGCCGTCGTCCGCCGCTCGTGCGTCGGCCGACGGCCATCGCCGTGGCGGTCACTCCAAGGCAGAGGGCGATGGGGGCGCCGTGATGGGTAGGCGCTGTCGGCTACGCATTGTGCGGTGGACGGAGGCAGATGTGCCTTGGGTGGTCGCTGTGTGTGCAGTGTGCTGACCTGCGTGGTCGGGGCTGAGGATCCTGCTGGGCAGGGGTGGCGTTATGGGCGGTGGTCGGGAGCTACCACCGCCCCGGTCGGCTTGGTCGGGAGCGGGCCGCCGGATCTGCGCCGACGGATCGGGGTGCGCACCAGACCTCGTCAACGATGCCCGCGCAAGGCCATCGGGATGGGCGGGCGGTCATCGGTCACCGCCCAGGTCGCCCGTCGCTCATCGCCCAAGTCGCCGGTTGCTCACCGTTCATCGCTCATCGGTCACGTCTGGCCCTCGCCGTCACCGTTGCTCATCGCCATCGCCATCGCCATCGCCATCGCCATCGATGGCGATGAGCAACGGCGATGAGCAACGGCGACGGCGAGGGCGCGTAGATCGGTCGACAACGGGTGCTGTTTGCCCTGTCGTTGAGCGAGTTTGTGGCTTCCGCTGCCGGGGGTGGTCGGTGGTCGGGCCGACCACCGTGGCCGGGCGTGTTGTGACCTCTTCGTTGTTGGGGTCGGGGTCAGTGGTCGACAGTCTGGTCGGGTCTGGCGGGTTGCCTCCGAGCATGAACCCCGGGCACTCCCAGCTTCCCTCCAGCCCCTGGCATGCCGCAGTGGCTCCTCGTCTCGTACGCACCGGCGCCGTTCTGCCCGGAGTACGGCGGTGAACGGGTCCGGCGTGGGGATCAGGCGAGGTGAGATGGCGGGCGAGCGTTTCACGCAGATCGCCAACGCGCTGTTCCGGGATCCTCGGATCTCGTTCAAGGCCAAGGGGATCTTAGGGCTGCTCTCGACGCACCGCGACGGGTGGCGGATCACGCTGCCCGAGCTCGCCCGGTGCGGTCCAGAGGGACGCAGCGCGGTGCGCTCAGAACTCATCGAGCTGGAGGCGTTCGGCTACCTCATCCGCGAGGGGTGTGAGGACGGCACACTGGGCGAGGTCATCTACGCCCCTACTGACGTTCCGGCGCTTCGGTACGACTTGCGGGGTGAGGAGGCGCCCGCCGCGGCCGTCATCGCGCAAAGCCGCAGGTCGCAACCAGAGTCGGGTTTTCCTACGTTGGATTGTCCAACGTTGGCTGATCGCCCATCAAAGAACACCAGTCTTCAGAAGACCATCAACCAGAACACCAACTCCGTCCGTCCGTCCGTAACGCGCGCGAGCGCGCATTCGACGCGCCGCCGCCTCCCGAGCCGCCGCCATCCCGAGGCTGGGGTACAGGAGCTAACGCCCGCTGCGCACAGGCCCTTGAGGCCGTCGGAGGGTGAGCGGCTGCTGCGGGCGATCGGTGCCCGCCGGCCCGGACTGCTGCTGACCGGTCAGGCGCTGTCCGATCAGGGCCGCGTTGTGGGGGAGTGCTGGAGGCGACGGGCTGGACGGCCGGGCAACCGCGTCACGTCATCGCGGACCGGCCGTTGCCCGAGCCGATGCGTCACACGGCGGGCGCGATCGTCGCTGCCTGTCTGCGCGCCGCGAAGGCTACTGCTCCGCCCGATGACGCGGCCGCGCACCGGCCTGGAGCTGATCCGGCGGCTTCCTCAACGGGCGCCGCGGAGCGGTCGGTTGCCGATGTGCTCGCCCGCCGGCTGCTGGCCGAGTGCGCCGGCTGCGGCAGCCCCTCCCGTGCCGCAGGACAGGACCTGTGCCCGGCCTGCCTCGACTGGCCATTGTGCAGCGCGTGCACCGGACCCACATCGCGCCGCGCCGACCCCGCCGGCGACGGCCGCTGCACCTCGTGCTCTGACTGACCCGGCACCCTACCGCGCAAGCCCCTTGCGCCCGCCACCGCCCACCGGATCGAGGAATCGATGACTGCCCGACCCCGCCCCGGGTCATGTCCCGCCGAGTGGTGTAGTCATGGCAGCTGTTTCGATTCCGGTTGTGGCGTGATCTCCGGTTCGGAAGGGGCTGGGCGCATGTGGAGCGCGCGTTCGCCCACCTGCACTGGTTTCGCCGTCTGCGGATCCGCTGGGAGATCCGTGACGACATCCACGAAGCCTTCCTCACCCTTGGATGCGCCCTCATCTGCTGGCGGCGCCTGCGCTCACTCTGAGGAGGATTGGAGGGTGGCGGTGCATGTGGCTTCCTGGGCGGCCATGACCTCATCGCCATGCTCGAAGGCCCATGCTCCGAAAGCGTCGATGGGGGCCAGCAAAGTCTTCCCCAGTTCGGTGAGTTGGTACTCGACCCGCGCTACTGCCCCTGGGTGGGCCTGCCGGTCCACGAGTCCGTTGAACTGCAGGCGCCGCAGCGTCTCGGTGAGGACCTTGGAGCTGATACCCCCGATCTGCTCGCGTAGATCGACTGGGCGCTTGGGACCGTCACGCAGTGCCCAGAGCACCACGGCGTTCCAGGTGTTGGAGAGAAGGTCGAAGGCGAGGCGGGCACGGCAGTCGGCGAGTAAAGCGTCGGTCGTCATGTACCAAATGGTGCCTGACAGGCCCTCTAGCGTCGTTGTGAACAGTCCAAGCAGGTCCTGGGAGGGAATGCGTGATGAGAATCGGCGTACTGGGCACGGGCAACATGGCGGACGCGCTCGCCACCCACTGGGTGCGGGCCGGGCACGAAGTGGCCATCGGAGGCCGGGATGCACACAAGGCGGAGCGGCTCGCCACGCGCCTCGGGGGCAGCGCGAAGCCTGCCAGTCTGCGTGCGGCGGCCACCTTCGGCCAGGTGGTACTGGCCGCACTGCCCTTCGGCGAGGGGGCGGACGTGGCAGGGGAACTGCGGGCGGTCCTGGACGGCAAGGTGCTGATCGACTGTTCCAATCCGGTGGGGCCGGGCTTCCGGCTGCTGACACAGGACGGACCCTCGGCCGCGCAGCAACTGGCCGCGTCCGCACCGGAAGCTCACGTGATCAAGGCGTTCAACCTCTGCCACGAGGACGTGTGGCGCATGTCGCCGCCCATCTTCGACGGGCGGCGACTGGCCGTTCCGGTCTGCGGAGACAGCGAGACAGCACTGGCCTGTGTATGCGCGTTGGTGCGGGATGTCGGCTGCGAGCCCGTGGCCGGCGGCGGTCTCGAACGAGCGGGACTCCTTGAGGCGACCGCCACGCTCTTCATCGGGCTATGGGTGGGCGAGGGAGCCGATGCCCAAGCGATCGCACCTCCATTGGCGTATGCGGCCGGACCGAGGAACAAGGAAGCAGAAGGCGCCGAGAGGGCTATTTGTTAGGAGTTCTTAGCGCATAGCTGAAAGGCCCGCCGTCCGTACCAGGCGGCGGGCCTTCCGGGACAGGTCAGGATTGTGCTCGCCGGGATCCGTCTGCGGCCATGGCCTGCCAGGTTTTCCGGCCGTTCAGCATGTCACGGCGCAGCTCATCGGGTGCCGCCGAGGAGGTCGTCGAGGAGGCTGCCGAGGCCGAGAATGTCGCGGTTGCCGAGGTTGAGGCCGCGGTCGCCGAGGACGTTGTTGAGCGAGCAGGTCAGCGCCTGGAAGGTCTCCGTGGGGCACTCTGCCTCCTCTGCCTCCTCTGCCTCCTCTGCCTCGTCGGCCTCCTCTGCCTCGTCGTCGGTCGGCTGGAGGAGGGTGGTCAGGGCGGCAGGGTCGGATTCAGCGGCCTGGGCGGGAGCTGCCAGGGCGGCGCCGCCCATGGTCAAGAGGGCGGTTGCTCCGATGACGGCGGCGGAGCGGCGGATGGGGCGCATAAAAGTGCCTTCCTGGGGTGTGGGTGAGGACTTGGGGGCGGCAGGAGTGCCGGCTCCCAGGGCTTAACTCCCATGAAGACTTCGGGTGATCTTGCTGGGGGCAGAACCACCCGGGCGTCGCCTACTGACCTCTTCGGGGTGTTGTCGGGTGGTGGGTCAGTTGGAGTCCGGTGCCGGTGAGGCAGCCGTCGATCAGGTCGGGGCGGTGCTGGATGTGCCGCAGGCCGCGACGAAGGGTTCGTTCGAGGTGGTCGTCGTCGGTGATGGCGATGTTGGCCAGCGGGCCGCGCCGCAACAGCGACCACACACCCTCCACCGGGTTCAGATCCGGCGCATAGGAGGGCAGTTGCACGATGGTGAGCCAGTCATGTTCCTGTGCGTACTGACGCATCCCGGCAGCCAGGTGGGTGTTCAAATTGTCCCAGATGAGGACGATGGGGGCCTTGAGCTGGATGTGGGCACACACGATCAGGTCACGGTAATCGGTCCAGGCGAAGCTGTTACGGCCTGTTCCGCGGTGCTTGCGGTGCCGTCGCGGCCGGTAGATCAGCCGGGAGGGTTCGCCCGGCCGGTAGCAGCACAGGGCGGCGATCGAGTAGCGGCGCCAGGACCGGCTGCGCACCCGCACCACCGGCGTCTGCCCGCGCCGTCCCCAGGTGCGGGCCCGCGACGCGGTCATCCCAAAGCCCGCCTCGTCCTCAAAGACGAGGAAGGCACCCTGCGCCGCCGCGGTCATTCCGCCTGCGGCCACACGCCCTTCTTCCACAGATGAACCGCGTGTTCGTCGCGTTCGATGGCCCGGCGGGCGGGTGACTGCCAGGACCAGCCGTGCCGGTGCAGCAGCCGCCATACCGCCGCCGGCGAAACCTCCAGGCCGAACTGTCGAAGGATCAGTTCCCGGATCCGGGCCAGGGACCAGCGCTAGTCCTCCCAGCCGTGCACGGCCGGCCCCCGGGCCAGTTCCTTTTCCAGTTCGGCGAACCGGTCATCATCCAGCTTGGGCAGTTTCGGCGGTCCCGCCGAGGCCAGCGCGGCCCTCCCGCCCTCGCGCCAGGCCCGCCGCCAGCGCTCCACCGACCGCTCACTCACCCGCAGTTGTTTCGCGATCGCCGCGTTCTTCTCACCACGCGCGAACCGCTTACCGGCCTCGAACCGGATCTGTTCCCGAAAGCTTCGTCGCTCGGCGGTCAGCCCGCCGCCCTGTGCGTACCGCATACCACCGGCCTACCGCGAGGATCACCACCCGTCACCCCCTCCGACAACATCCCGAAGAGGTCAGTAAGTGGGCCAAGCCGATAAGCGGCCGATGCCCGCGAGCGCAGCGGACGGACCTCCGCGGGGCGGTCAGAACCCCGGGGCGGTCAGAACCCGTCGCTGAACCTACGGTCAGGTTCAGTGATCAATGTCCTGCAGAGGGGGGAGGTCCAGGCAGCACGCTGCAGAAGGCCGTTTCGGAGCGCAAGAGTTCACCCATCCTTTCTACGTGGATGGAAAAGGCGCTTCGATATCTCGGCTGTATCGCCGAGGGCAGCTTTCTGGGTGTTCGCGGCCCTCAATGCTCTCATCAGCCTGACTCTGAAGATGATCGCCGACCTCGGTGGGGATCGGTCTCATTCCCTACTACATGTTCAGTTTCGCGTTCATCATTCCCTCACTCGCGGTCGCGGTGCGGCGGCTGCGAGAGAGGGAACTCACCGTGTTTGCTTTCTTACTTATCCTTCCCTCATCGGCACCGTGATCCTGATCATCCTGTGGCTGCAGAAGAGCCAAGGATCCACCTGCGCCCCTCAAGATTGCTTGGCCTAAAGTGGCGGGCTAATGAATCAACTCTGGTCAGGGGCGTTCGGCAGCTGGTGGGGAGTCGCAAGCGGCTCCTGGACGAGGGCGGGAAAGTGCCGCGCCTCTTCCCCTTGCCCTGCCTGGTTCGCGGTGGACTGTCTAGGCCCGGGGGCTATTCGATGACTGTGATCAGTGTGGCTGCGGCGTCGTTGCTGCGGGTGGGATGGATGGGCTGTGGGGATCGGAGTACGGGGGCGTCCGCCGGTGAGGAGGCTCCGGGTTTCTTTGGTCGGGGGTGAGCCGGGCAGGATGAACTGGACGTAGTGCGGAAAAGCCGGGTGGCGGGCTTGAGTCGTGTTCCGGTGACGTCCTTGGCCCGTAGGCGGAACTCCCGTGCCGTCTTGTCGACTTCCTTTTTTGTGATGGTGATCCATACACCGTCGAAGCTGATGGATCCCTGTGCGCCTTGACGTGCATGTAGCCTCCTGAGTCTGCTCGCAGGGGCTATGCCAGCACCGTTGAAGAGCACCAACAAGGGGGCGGGGAATCGACGCGGGGCAGGGGGTATCGGACGTGGCCTGGTATCGAGGGCTGTCGGGCCCCCGGGGGACGAGTGTGGCTGAGTGCTTGGGCCTTGCTGCGCGTGAGGGACTGCCCGCCAAGCCAGGCGCCGATGGTTTCGCGCGGTGCGCATCCGGTGGTCGGCATCGTGGTATCCAAACTGCATGAGACGTGTCGTCGCAGCATCAGCCGCCTGTGTCGTTGCCGTGTTGATCGGTGGCTGTTCGGGGCCGCCATCGGTCTGCGCGGCGGAGAACAGGCCTGCCTCACCCGATGTCGAGGGGACGCGGCTTGCGGTGGAGATATCGCCGCGGACCGTGCCCCCGGGCCATTACCTCACCGACGAGCAGATCGAGGCTGCCCTGCCACCGAAAAAGTTGCGCCCCTCGCTGATGGAGCAGGTGATGCGCCGTCTGATGCGTGACACGGTACGCATGGCCGGGGCTGTCGGAGACGTCCGCCCCGGCACGTGCGAGACAGTCGGTTCCGACCGAGGCGAGAAGAGGTCGCAGCGCTGCCTGGTGTCGTACGAGGGAATCGATGTGGTGTGGAACGTCCGGTTCACGAAGATCGACGGGGGCCTGTGGACCACCGCCGAGTACCGGGCCGAACCGGTTACCGGAGTGCTCACGGCACGCAAAGTCTACGAGACGGCCGGCTGGCACTACGACAAGCTGAGCCCGCAGCGATGTGATCGGATGCCCAGGCTCATCCGCGTCGAGAGGGTCGGGGAGCCCACCCGCTACCAGTGTCAGTCACGGATTCACGAGTGCATCGACGACAAGGGATGGCGCTTTCGGTGGGTGAACAGCTTCGTATCGGTCGACGAGGACGGGAACGTGGATTACGTGGCCCAGAAGTCGGAGTGACACCTTGTCACCACGCCGCGCGACCCGACTGCTGAGCACCCACCCCCGACCACCTCGACGGCGAGCGAAAGCTACTGCTCGGCTAACTGGCCAGTGGCTGCCACAGATGCCGGCCCTCGAGGCCCGGATCCGCAGCTGTGCCGGCCTGCTCGACCTTGCACAGGTCAACGATCAGCCCCTGACCGACTGAATCACCAGAACTCGCGCAGCCGAACTGCTTCCTGCGCTCCTTCGGCGCGCCGGACACGCTGTCCGTCGCCGGTGCATCCCGCTCAACTGACCACAGGACCACGCCGGTCACCAGCTACGAAAATCTAGGACGATCCTGGGGGACTGCAGACTCAAGGCCAACGGTGTTCATCACGCAATGCTCGGCATCGCCCGCCTTCATAACTTGGCTTTCACGGGATAACGCCCACCCCATACGGGACACCCTTTAGAGACACGGCATGACTCTGCTGGTGATGTTGAGTAGCTCATGCGGTGGTTGAGCACAGAGTGCGGAAGTGTGTGGCCCGGCGTCGTGTTCTGGGTGCGGTGTCGATCCAGTCGGCGAGGCGGTCGACGTTGCAGGCCATCGCGGTGAGGACGTGCTGGACGTGGGCGCGGGCCAGGCCGCGGTACTTGCTGGCCCGGGACGCGAAGTACATCCAGCCCGCGCCGGCCCCGGCCTGACTGAGCTGGTTCTGCCCGACCCTCCCCTTCCACCGCCGCTCCCCGAACTCCAGTTACCCTGACACCGGTAGCGGACACCCGGTGGCCGCTACCGGTGCCACAGTGGGGCCATGGCGAACACCTCACACCGGGCCCTGCAGCTGTTGTCCCTGCTGGGATCAGGACGGCAGTGGACAGCGCGCGAGCTCGCCACCCGGCTGGAGACCAGCGCACGCACCATCCGCCGCGACATCGAAACCCTGCGCGCGCTCGACTACCCAATCACCGCCCTGCACGGCCCCGACGGCGGCTACCGCCTGGGATCCGATGACACCCTGCCGCCCCTGCAGTTCGACCACGACCAGGCCCTCGCCCTCGCTGTGGCCCTGCAGACCGCGCCCAGCACCCTGTTTGGCCTCGGCGACGACGCGGCACGTGCCCTGACCGCCCTGCACCAGGTCATGCCCCCCGCACTACGGGCCCTCATGGAATCGATGCGCCTGACCCGCCTGCACAATTACTGGGAATTTTCCGCGCCCCCTGCCGACCCGGCCGCCCTGACCGCTGTCGGCACCGCGATCCGTCACCATCACCTCCTCATCACCCACACACTGCGCCCCGACCACACCCTTCCCAAGCCCTCTGACCCCGACTACCGGCCCGCCCACCGCATCGAGCCCCACCACCTCATCGTCTGGGCCGCCCGCTGGTATCTGGTCGCCTACGACCTCACCGACCACGCATGGACCGTGCGCCGCGTCGATCGACTACACCCCCGCCCTACCCGGGAGCACTTCACTGCCCGCGCCCTACCCCACCCCGACCTCGCCCACTTCGTGATGAGCACTCACGACCGCGGCGACACCCTGGCCGCCTGGCCGTGCACCGGCTCCGCCCAACTCAACCTGCCCGCTCACGTCGTGGCCCGCTGGGCACCAGGCGGCTCCGTCGTGGAACATCTCGACACCGAGCACTGCCGCCTCACGCTCGGCGCCTGGTCTTGGGCCGGCATCGCCGGCATCCTCGCCACCTTCGACACCCACCTCGCCGACCTGCACCCACCCCAACTCCTTGACGCATGCCGCCGCCTCACCCACCGATGGGCCACCCTTACCGACACCAAGCACCTCGACCCCTCCCACACATGAGGTGCACCAGCGATCCACGGCCCCGCAGATGAAGCAGCCCAAGCCCCCGGGCGCCGCGCTCGAAATGGCGCAGCCCTGCCTCCTGGCCGCCATGCAGGTCAGGAATGTTCGCCTGCCCCCGCCGCCCGTGGCGGCGCACGCGCACACGCTCCTCTAAACGTCTGCCAGAAGGTGAGCACCAGCTCAACCCGCCACCCGCGTGCATCACACAGGCCCCCGGTCTGATCGTCAATGTCCCCTGCGCGCTCCTCTGTCCGGAACACGGCCCGCCAACCCCGCGCCTGCTCCGTTCGATTTCCCCACCGTCACACAGCCGAAAATCTATGTCGGCCAGAGTAGACATTGGGTGGCGGTGTGGTTATGGTTTCTCTCGTAACGGAGATCGAGCAGGGCCCGGCAGGGATGAACTGCCGGGCAGCAGTCCAGCAAGTGCAGGTGCAGGACGGTGCGGTGGTGGAGTTTCGAAGCCAGAGCGGTTGCAGGACGGCGACGGGGCTGACGACCGGACCGGGTGGCCCGCAGTGATCAGGGGCTGCCGTGAGCAGTACCGCAGGTAAGTGCAGTTCGCAGGACCGCAGTGAAGTCAGTGGGCAGTACCTCGGTGAAGGCGTCGGCTGCGGGCGCGCGTGCCGGGACGTTCGGCAGTGGGGTTCTAAGCCAGGGCTGATGCAGGAGAGGCGACGGGGCTGGCTGTCGAAGAGTGGCGCTATGAAAGGCCACCAGCAGTACGCAGTACCAGCGATATGCAGTTCCCTTTCGGTAAGAGGAATTGGTTCAGAGGGAAAGAACGGAGGAGCCAGGCGCCATCAGGATCGCCCGGGCGGAAGTCTTGGGCCCGGGTACCGCAGGACATCGATAGTGAGGTGGTCTCCGGTCAAGCAACCGCGATCCCCGCAACCCCGACGCCACTCAGGTCGGGTCAGCGGAAACAGAAGGCCGGCGCAGGACTAGGGTCGGCAGATGGTGTAGCAGTTCCTTCGGGGCCCGGGTGCAGACATAGCACCCGGGCCCCTCCACGCGTTCCACGCAGGATCGTCAGGGCGCTCAACGGCCACCAGATCACCGGTTCGATAGGGAGAGTTGGGGCGGCCGGCGACAACGCGGCCATGGACCTTCTTCAGCCTGCTGCAGAAGAACGTCCTCGACCGCCGGCAGTGGCCCACCCGTCGGGAACTGCGGATCGCGATCGTGACCTCAATCGAGAAGATCTACCACCGACGCCGCAGACAAGCCGCGCTCGGTCGGCTGACCCTCGTCGAATTCGAGACCGTCATGACCACACCGGCCCTCCGGACCGTATAACCACACCTGTCACCCACCCCTGCAGCAGACCCGGCGCCTGACATCCACGGCTGACATCCACAGTGTCGGACGCCAGCGGCGTAGCGCGGTCAGGGGCGGCGCCGCCAGCAGTCGTAGACCCTGCCCAAGAGAACTTCCATGGCGCAGGTGGAGAGTGTCCGGTGCGGGGCTGATCACGCGACGGCCCCCCTCTGGAGGGCCGGGCCGCGGTCTGTCGACGCGGGCCCCATCCCGGCACTCCTCTGTCGTGGCCGTGGTGGTCTGCCGGGCTCCCGTGATTGCTGCTGAGGAAACCAGCGAGGCTTGAGCAGAGTGCCGACCAGGAGACCGCGACCAGGGGCCGGGCATCGCCATGCCTGAGTAGTAGGGCTGTGGTCGGGGTGGGGCGGCGTAGGTCGGTTCGTCGGTGCCCTGGGCCGTGGTGGGCGCGGCCGGCGCTCGGTGCGGGACGGGCGCCGGGAGTGGTGCGGCGTTGAGCGGACCGAGGCTGCTGTGCCGGCTGTGTGGGTGGGGTGGTGAGCCGTGCGGTGCCGGTCATCAGGTGGGCGCCCGGCCCGGCCCGCCAGGGGCGTTCACGCGTGGCGGCGATCGTGTTCTGGACCGGCGCCGGTCTGACGCTCTTAGGGAGCCGAGAGCTTCGGCCTGTCCTGGACTCCACTACGGGCGCAGGCAAAGAAGACCAGCTGGGCATCGCGCCGTACTTCAGCGACGGGTATGTCGGCATCCTCCTCACGGACTCCGACCACACGGTGACGGCCTACCGTGCCGAGAACTGACCGGCGCCCCGCCCCGCGGGCACGCTGGCGGGGACGGCACCAAGGAGCTGATCGCCGTGAACGACGGCTACCGGGAATCGGCCGACGAGGACAGGGGCACGCGTCCCGCGCCGCTGACAGTCGCGGAGCTGGGATAGCCAGGTGCGTAGCATCGTCTCGGCGACGGCGAAGTAGAGTTCCCCGCCGTGGAGATGGGCGAGCGGCAGGAGACAGATCTCCATCCCGGTGACGATGCCGAAGTTGTCGCGACCGCCGAGCGGCGCACCAAATAGCTCGGGCTCCTCGGGGGGTGAGACCGCACGCGGAGCGGGCCTCGTTCGCCGAGGATCTCGGCCCGGGCCGAGATCCTTGGGCAACTGCAGCAGCTCACACCTCCCCGGGCACCGGCGGCACGATGCAGCGTGGGGCACCCAGTGACCCGGCACCGCCACATCACCGAAAGCAGGCTCCCGGTGGCGTGCGGCTGACCCTTTGGGTGCTGACCACTGCGGGGCGGAATAGCCACCACCGCCGCACCTGTTGACCTTCGCATGTGGAACAGCGAACAGCTTGACCTGGACGCCTACCTGACCCGCCTCGGATACCAAGGCGACTTGGCGCCCACCCTCGAGACACTGCGGGCCCTACAGCGCGCGCATGTGCTGACCTTGGGGTGGGACACCCTCGACAGTTTCCTGTACCGCGAGGTCCGCCTTGACGTGCCGTCGGTCCAAGACAAGCTGGTGCGCAGAGGCCGGGGTGGCTATTGCTACGAGCACGTCGTGCTCTTCGCCGCCACATTGGAGAGGCTCGGGTTCCGCTTTTCCGCCGTTTCGGGCCGGGTGCAGCTCGGGGCGGATTCCAGCAGGCCCCGCCCGGCGACGCACGCGATGCTGATCGTTGAACTGGAAGGGACGCGGTGGCTGACCGACGTCGGCTTCGGCGCCAGTCCGTTGGAGCCCATCGAGCTGGTCGACGGAGGCAGCAGCGACGGCGGGCCATGGCCGTATCTGCTGCGCCGACAGACCATCACTCACGGTTCGCCGGGATGGGCGATGCACCAACGCGGTGAGGGGCCGGAGGGGCCGGAAGGCTGGACCGTGCGACAGGTCTTCACCGAGAACCCGCAGTACGCCATCGACTATGCGGTGGGCAACCACTTCGTGGCCACGAACGACCGCTCCCCGTTCGTCACGCGACCATACATTCAGCGGCTACGCTCGGATCGGCACGACGCGCTCGACGCGTTGGTATGGACGACGGAGCGCCCAGGGCGCGCCCCGGTGACTGAAGAGGTCCGGCCGCCGGTGGTGCCTGAGTTGCTCAACGATGTCTTCGACATCCGCGTCGATCCGCAGGAGGCCAGCCTGCTGGTGGCCCGTCTGACGGATCTGGACGCTGCCCGCAAGCACGCCGCGTCGACCCCTCGCGCGGGCGTGATCGCTCGTGACGCGTGATCCATCGCCACTGACCCCTTTCAGCTGAGACGGATCAGGCAGGTCAGTGCGGTGGTGACCGACGTGCTGAGGGTCGAACCCGTGAAAGGTTTCTTGACGTCCCCGGGCCGGAGATGCGCCTGATGGTCGCAGGGCCCTCGGTAGCAGTGGCAGTTGGTGAACTGGCACTGCAACGACCACAGGACTCTGCAGTACGACCCTCCTCGGTCAGCACATGGGCGGCATCGTCGGCGATGCCGGGGAAATGCGTGCAGATGGAGTTGCGGCTGAGGGACGCCCCGGCCGCTAGAGCGGGCACTGGGCACGGCCGGACATCGCCTATCCGCCGGTTACCGATGTGGAGCCGGAGGCGCGGGCTGGTGGGGCGGAGGGAGGCGGAGAGCGAGCCCCTCGGGGCCCCGGCCGGGTCATCCGTGGCTCCGGGCTCCTTCCCGTCGGCCTTCCCGGCTCTGGATGTCGGCCGTCGCCGTTGGGTGGGACCTGACGTCAGGTGGGCCGGGTGTGGTGTGGCTGTTCGCGGATTCGCGCTGTCCCCGACAGGCAGGTGAGTGGCGGCGTCGCAGCCGCTGGAGCCGACCGGGACGGTTACGAGTGATCGAAGGGGGCGGGGGAGTGGCCTTCCCAAATGTGGCGGGATGCCTGTTCGGGGTAGGGCAGAGTTTTCGACTCGACGTCCAGGACGCGGGTGAGGTGCCCGTCGGCCCGGTGGGCGGACCAGCCCGCGTCGCCTGTGGTGACGAAGCGAACCCATGCCTCCCGGAGTTCGCCGGAGAGCGCGACGGCCTGGGGAGGAGGCTCCTCACCGATGAGCTGGGTGCCGACAGGGCTGTCCAGCGTGCCGAAGGCCAGGGGCACGTCGAGGCTGTGGCAGGCGCCCAGGATGCCGCCGAGGGCCGGGGTAACCCAGCACAGTTCGAACAGGTACGAGGTGCCGCCAGCTGCGGCGTTCGCCTCGGCCAGCTTCTGTGACGGCATGCGAAAGAGGGCGTCGGAGTACACCGTCTCCACCAGCTCCTCCGGGCCTGCCTGCGGGAACGCGGCACGGTAGGCCCGCGCGCCGTCCGGTTGCGGGGCGTGCAGTTCCAGGGCTGCGTGAGCGTCCTCCTCGGTGAAGGTGCCGTACCGTCCGCTCATGACGCTGAAGTACCGGAACTCGTCGCGGGTGTGGCCGACGAGCAGTTCGGTCCCGCTCGCGCGCGCGCCGGTCAGCGCGGGCCAGGGGGTTTCCGGGAGGACGTCGCCGTCGACCACGGGGCACAGCGCGGTGCCGGTCTCCGTGAGACGTCCCCAGCTCTCCCGGTGCGCGTGCAGGCCGGCGTTGAAGGAGGTGAGCTCGGCGGCCAGGCGCCATGGGTCGATGTCGCGCATGGCCTCCGCGGTGGGGGCCGCCGCGCCGAGCCGGTCCGCGAACGCGGCGGTGACCTGCCGTGCCAGCGCGGGGGTGCTGTGCAGCCCCGGCACCGAATGGGCGATGGCCCGCCGGAACAGGCCGCGCGCGGACTTCATCGTCAGCAGGGCGGCGACCGAGCCCGCCCCGGCGGACGTCCCGCCCACGGTGACCCGGCCGGGGTCGCCTCCGAAGGCGGCGATGTTGCGCTGTACCCACTCCAGCGCCGCGATCTGGTCGAGGAATCCCCGGTTGGGCGGCACGTCGTCGAGGAACGCGAATCCCTCCGCGCCCACGCGGCAGTTGATGGTCACCACGACGACTCCCGCCTCGGTCAGCGCTGCCGGGTCGTACATCGGGTCGCTTGACGCCGCCGAGAGGTAGCCGCCCACGGGGATCCACACCAGCACCGGCAGTCCCGCCGCGCCGGGATCCGGAGTGCCGACGTTGAGCGTCAGCCAGTCGGTGCCCTGCGGGGGCACGTCGATCGGCAGGGACAGGGGAACCACGGGGCCGAACTCGACCGCCTGCCTCGTCCCCTCCCAGCGGTGCGGCGGCGCGGGCGCGGCGAAGCGGAGCGCTCCGACCGGGGGCTGGGCGTAGGGGATGCCGCGGAACACCGCGTGCCCCTGCCGCCGGCGCCCCTGCACCACACCTTCCGTGGTCCGTACCTTTGGCTGCTCGAACATGACGCTTCCTTCCCCCGAGTGGAACCCAGGATTATGGGTCAGATGTATTATGTCGACTGTATTGAAACAGTGACAGTCCTCGGGTACGAGTGAAGGCCGGCGATGCCCAAACAGGTGGATCACCGCGGACGCCGCGAAGCGATCGCCCGCGCACTGTGGCGGGTGGTGGAGCAGCGCGGCGTCACACAGCTGACGATGCGCGTGGTGGCGCAGGAGGCGGGCATGTCACTCGGGCAGCTGCAGCACTACTTCGCCTCCCGGACCGCCATGCTCTCTTTCGCCATGGAATTCGCCTCCGAGCAGACCTCGGTGCGCGTAGAGCAGGGGCTCGAAAAGCTTGGTGACCGTCCGCACCCCCGTGACGTGCTGCGACTGACGCTCGCGGAAATGCTCCCCCTGCATGCCGACGCCCGCGCGACAAGCCGGATGAGCGCCGCCTACGTCCTGGAGGCGCTGCACGACCAGGCCGTGCACGAGCAGGCGCGCAACGGCCTCGTCCAAGGGCGGGCCCTCGTCGAGCAGTTGGTCCGTCAGGCGATCGCCGACGGGCACATCGACTCCGGCCGCGACCCGGCGACCGAGACCAACCTGCTTCTCGCCCTCACCGGCTTCACCTCCTTGATCGAACTCGACGTGATCGAGCCCCGGGACGCGCTCGCTGCGATCGACGTGCATCTGGGCCGGCTGTTCAGAAGCGCCATCGCTCGGGCATCTTTTCCGCCCGCCGGCTGACCTCCGGTGCGGTGGCCCGGACACCGTCGACCGGGTGGCGACCGGGGGTGAGGCGGTCTGGGTCACTGTCTGGGGCCGGGCGGTCGAACGACGCCTCAGCATGTTCGCCGCGACCGCCGCCAATGACGCAAGCCACGGCGCCATGCTGCCCGGCTACCTGGCCCAACGCACCCGCGTTTCCCTCGACCAAAGACATAGGGGCACCCCCCGCGTTCAGGCTTCGACGTCTGGCCCGATGACGGCGACCAGGTTGATGCGCCCGGCTTCGTCGCTGATGAGCAGGACGGTGATGGCGCCGGGGAGGGTGGTTTGCCGCATCCGCACGGGTCCTTCGACGTCGAGGCCGTAGGGCTGGGTGTCGGCGTCGGGGTCTGCTTCGAGGCGCGGGAGGAGGTTGAAGAATGCGAACTGGGCTTCGTGGGGCAGTGAGGAGATGAGGTCAAGGGCGAGCGGGTCGCGCTCGAAGTGCCAGCTCACGCCGCGCTGTGTCCTTGGTGTTGCCGCATGCTCTGCTCCCACTGGCCCCAGGCTGCCCGCGATTCGGGTGTTTCACGGTACCGGGGCGGCAACTGCCCGTTGTGGGTTTTGGCGTACTCGAGGAGTGCTTCCGCTTCGGGCCGGGCCGCTTCGTGGCGTTCGGCGAGGCGGGCCCAC